>JBBRSE010000016.1:0-88575 GCA_038245655.1 Mycobacteriales bacterium
ATTCACCTGGGCCTACGACGCTGCCGCGGATCACGCCCGCTACCGCCGGCGGCACGCCTCCGAACCAGTCAACGTCCCGCTCGCACCAGCGGCGTAGCCCAGGACCAATCCCGTCAAGGACAAATGCGGCGCTGCACTAGGGGCGTAGCTGAGAGCCTGCAACATAAGTCCACTGGTGTGCACAAGGGCTCGTTGCGGTCCTTCATACTGCTGATGCAGATCAGACCAGCTGCGCCAACCCCGCTCCGTTTCCTTTGCGCGACGTTGGATGTGTTTGAGGTTCCATGCTTGCGGCGGCGTATCAGCCCAGGGGTCGGTTTGTTGCAGCGCCCAGCCGGTTCGCTGGCCGGCCTGCAGGACGGTCGTTCCGGAGGCGGTCGCGGCGTTGATCCCGGCTGGGTTTTCGGTGGACAGGAACAGGGTGGTAGCGCCGCCGTGGGAGAGGACACCGCCATCGACGACCAGTAGTTGGGGGTGGATTAGCCCGAACTCGGGCCGCGGTGCATACTCCCAGCCGACTTCGACCGTCCCCTGTGTGCAATGCGCGGTGCGGAGCAGGACTCCCGGAGAGGATCTGCCGAGGTCATGTCCACGCTCGCGGCTGCCCAGGGTCAAGGCGTCGACAAGGACGAGGACACCGTCGTCGCTCGTCCACGTTGTTTCCAGCACCAGGGTTTGCGGCCAGTACCGCTGTACCGGTGGCGTGGACGAGTTCTTCGGTCCGATCAGGAAATGTCCAGCTTGGTCGTCTAACAGTCTGGCGAACACCGGCGGGCTGTCGAACCGCGGAAAGCACAGCCAGTCGATTGAGCCATCCGCGGCCAGCGCAGCCGAACGACAATCAGACAGCAACGCGTAATTGCCGATCGCCGTAGTGCGCTCATGTCAGCGGTCGGTCCCTCGTACCGCGACGTCCTGGGTTCATACCGTCAATCCGTCCATCGGCAGGGCAAACGATCCCAGGATCGGCAAGAGCCTTGCTGCCGACGGGGGCCAGCTGCGTGGACCGGTGAGACCCAACGCGGTCATGGGCGCATTCGATCCGGCGAACGCGACGGCAGTGGCGATCAGGGCTTCGGCAATCGCCGGGGGCTGGCGCCCGGCCGCTCGGATGAGCGACAACAAGACACCGGAACCGATCCCGGCCGCCAGCGCGGTCAAAGGTCCGAGCCCGGCGACCCGGTTACCGCGGCTGGACGGTCTTTCGACGGTTTGCTCGGGGGTGTCGCTCGTCGGCCTGCCCCGGACGGCCATGTCGAGGTAGGTGACAGCGTTCAGGGCAGTGGTCCCAGGCGCGCCGGCGGCGGCACCGGCGGCCAGATAGCCGATGAGTTTTCTCATTGCTTTGCTGCTCCCTCAGCTTGATGCGCAGCTTGATTGGTGGTGGGCGTCCGGCGCAGCGGGTGCCGGGCTGCGTAGCAGGCTGGCAAAGACGGGCGCTCTGACGTGGTTGATCGCGGCGCGTCGGAAACGCGTCAGAACGGGCCCGGGATCAGCTCCCGCGATCAGCCGGACGGGATGAGCAGCCGGTCCAACGCGGAATAGACCGGGAACGCGACGAAGTCGTGGCCGATGACGGTGGCGGCGAGCCAGACCAGCAACCGAATCGGTGTCGGCGCCTTGAGCCAATGCCAGACGGCATGGCCCGCGACCGCTGCGGCGGCCAGTAGCAGCAGCAGGTGGAAGGGGTTCGACCCGTACTTGGCTTTGAACGTGGCGGACGGGCGAGCAAGGTTTGTCCGCAGCCGTTCCGCTGCGAGACGCTCCGTTGACGAAACCCTCACCGCTCGCCAGCGGCACGTATTCTTGCGCCTGTCCTCGAAGGAGTCCCGCTCGATGCGTTAGAGGAACTCGTGATTGGCACAAAGGCTCTCGACCAATTCCTGCTGAACGACTCTGCAGACGTCGGGTGTGACAGGGCGATGGAACTGCTTCATCTCTACGTCGAACTCGTCGCAAACGACGACGCGGATCAGCGCGCGCCGTATGCCGGGGTTGAAGTGCATCTGGCCGCCTGCAGGATTTCCACGGTTTGCTGGCTGCTGTGAGCCAAGAGCGATGAGCGCGGTCGACAGCTTCCGTTTTCTGCCTCGAAGCTTTCGGTCAATGTATGAAAACGTGGTGCCACTGGACGACGAAACGTCTCCCGTCTGGGCACCGTTTCAAACCCGGCTCGCCGAAGCCTCCGTGGCACTGCTGTCGTCAGCCGGCCTGTCGGTCGCGCACGAGCAGACCCCCTTCGACCTCGAGAACGAGCGACTCAACCCCTTCTGGGGAGATCCCACACATCGACTCATCCCCCACGCTCTCGGCCAACGACCCTTGGCCATGAGTCACTTGCACGTCAACAGTCGGGACACCCTGGCCGACCGCAACGTCTCGCTGCCGATCGACGTGCTGGATGATTTGATCGGCGAAGAAGTGATCGCAGGAGCCGGTCCCGCGCACATATCGGTCATGGGCTATCAGGAGGCTGGGCTTGCGCATTGGCGCAGCCAGACAGCCCCAGCCATCGTCGAACTGCTGAAGGGACAGGAGACTTCGGGGCTCATCCTCGCTCCGGTTTGACCTGATTGCTGCCGAAACGTGCCCGTGTTGGCACGGCGTATCGAAGCAGCCGGCATTCCCACGTGCGTCGTCACGATGATGCCGGAGATCGCAGGTCGGCTGCTGACCCCGCGGGTGGTCGGAGTCGAGTTCCCTTTCGGTCACCCCTTCGGAATGCCTCACGACCGGCTGACCCAACGCCACGTTCTGCGAACTGCGCTGACGGTGCTCGCGGGCGCCCAGGACGTGGGCACCCGAGTCGACATTGACACCGAATGGCCGCAATCTCGCGCGGAGGCCTATCGCGCGTGGCAGCCGGTCGAGCCCAGCCCGATCGTGGAACACTTTATGAACCCCGACCGGCGTTGAAACGCAAACCCAGCACTTCCAGGAAACGGACGCGGGTCGGCCGGGAGAGTGTCGCCGCGGAACACCAGGATCACTCGTCGACGAAACGGCAATCACGCGGTAGCCGACGGCACGGTCGCGCTATTTCGATGAACTCGTCAGTGAAGCACTGCACCCACCGATAGACGGTCACGTGGTCAAAGCGGTATACCGCGTTCGGCCAGCAGCTCCTCCACGTCGCGATAAGACAGGCCGTAGCGCAGGTACAAGCGCACCGCCAATGCAGCGGAGCCAGACTGCCCAACCTGTGCTGCTTCTCATGCTGCCGCGGAAATGACTCGCTCGCCCTTCGGTGGCTTCGACAGACGTTTCATGACAGCCGTGCAGCCAAGCAGTATCAGCAGCACGAGCGGAGCGGCGGCGAGGACGATCAAGCTCGCGGCGATGGTCGGACCGCTCGACGTTGACATGCCGGGTACTAACGCAACAAGCGCGCCCACCCAGATCACAACAATCGCCGCTATCGCTTGCTGCGTTCGCGTTGGTATCTCGGTTGCTTGCGTCAACAGCGGGGGTTGATCCATGGGCACCTTCCGGTTTTCCGGGGCTGGTCGTGGAATCTGAGATTGCGACTGCAGAAATAGGGCTACCCGGCGGCGGCAACCACCCGTCGCACGGTCGCTCGTGCATCGCGGTCCACCCCGTCGATGATGGAGGAGTTCAAGCGGGTTTGCCACGGCAGCCCCATCCAGTGCAGCCCCGGCCCGGGAGAGGCTCCGTGACTGTGACGGGGAGCTCCTTGGTTGTCCAGCGCGCCCGGCACGTCGACCCAGGAGGTATCCGGACGGAAGCCGGTGCACCACAGCACTCTCTCGACGTCCACGGTGCTGCCGTCCGCCAAATAGAGCCGGGTGCCTGAACCGGTCATGACCCGGTGGGGGATGATTCTGACGTGACCGGCGCGGGACAGACGGCGTAGTTCGGTGCCGATGATGGCGTCGCCGCGACTGCGGACATAGCGCGAAAGCCGACTGTCCGTTGCCGCATTCAGGGCACCGGACAGGTACAGCCACCAGTAGATACTGACGCCGCCGACGCGTTCGGGCAGATACCAGGGATTTGCAGGGCTCAGGACGGTGACGTCGTGAGTGGCCGCCAGCTCCACTGCAATTTGAGCTGCTGAGTTCCCGCCTCCCACGACGACAACGCACTTCCCGGGGACATCCGCCGGTCGCCGGTAGGACGCTGAGTGGGATTGCCAGACGCCCGGATGGAGTGACTGTGCACCTGACGGGAGGTAGGGGAGATGAAAAGGTCCCGTGGCAATGATCACCTGACGAGCCCGCATGGTGCCGGCCGAGGTCACGGCCCTGAAGTTGTTGCCGTCATGGTTGAGGCTATGGACACGTACTCCGGTTGATACAGGCAGCTCGAAACGAGCTGCATATGCCGTTAAGTACCTGGCCATCTCCGTCCGCGACGGGCACCGCTGACCCTTCGGAAATGGCATGGAGGGCAGACCGCTGAATCTTCGGGGGGTGAACAAGGTCAGGCTGTCCCAGCGACGAGACCAGCTTTCGCCGATGGGGGCGCCGTCGACGACTTGCACCTTGAAGTCGGTTAGCCGGCGAAGCCAGTAGGCCGTCCCGAGGCCAGCTTGCCCGGCACCGATGACGAGAGCATCGACGAGCCGATCCTGCATCCGGCCGACGGTACGTCGGAACAGTCCACGGGACGGCAGCGCGCCGTTTGCGGGTTTCATCGTCATGGCCACATCGCAAGATGCGCGGCTCTCGTCGAGGTCTACTGGCGGCCCGGATGCCCGTCCGCCATCGTTCTCGGCATCCTTTTCCAGTACTTCGCGATCGCGCCGCTGCGCGGGGTGCGCAAAGGGCTGGCCCAGGCCGCCAAGGCTGATGTGCTGAGCCTTACGAGCTTCGAAATTGGCTTGTTCGGATCGATGGCCATGATGAGTTTCGTCTTCTTTCCGGCGCCTCATCCCTGCAGCTAAACTCTCCCGTCTATTGGTTCTTGATGCAACTCGGGATGGTCATCGGCTTCTTTACCGCGTGGCCGACAAACACCTGGCTGGTCCGCCGCGTCGTAAAGGAGGCCGTGTAATTCGAACATGTCAACCGACAGAACGCCGTTATCGACCATTCGGCCGAACAAAGTACACCTTCGGCGGTCCAGACAGGCGGCCGGGGAAACCCGTGACGATTCCTGGTGCGGCGGCGTGCACGGCGATGCCGAACGCCTCGCCGAACATGGCTCCGCAGAACAAGGAAGGCGCGAAGCCACCGCCGGAACCGCCGATTCCGATGGTCAGGCTTGTTGCGACGACTTTGCCGGCGAGGAGCACAAGCAGGAAGCCAGCTCCGTAGTGACCGGCGACGGCGGCGCCGAGGACGGGGTAGCCAACTCCGTACATCTCGGGAAGGGCGAGCGGAACCCCGCGGCCGAGGGCAGAGCCGAGGGCGGTACCGATCTGCACGATCGGTCCCTCTCGGCCAACCGATCCGCCGGCTCCGATGCACAGCGCGCTGGCCTGCACTTTGACCACGGCGACCGGCCTCCGGCGTGAATTTTTGCGCGAGGGGCCTATAGATCAGGCCCGCGATCACCGGCACGACCACTACGAAAGCGATTCGGAGAAACGCGAGATGGGGGATGCCGACATGCCCGGCCAAGCTGCTCCGAACCAGTGAAGTGATTGCCACCCGAGCGCGCCGGCCGACGTAGTCGATGCGCCCGTAGAATGAGTCTTAGATCCCGCTCTCGAGCGGATATGGTGTGCCGGGAAGCCTGGTCGGCGACGCAGATGCAGATGTGCACTGCGCCGATTTCCGACCCTCGAAGGGCAATTCGTGGCCGAAATGCGGTCCTACGCGCTCATCCTGCTGCTGTTCGCGCTTGCCGGCCTGGCGGCCATCCTTTCCAACCGCATCACTTCACTGACCCGCGTGCCGGCACCTGCCTTCCTCCTGGTAGCCGCCGCGACGGTGGTGAAGATCTTTCCGGATTTCGCCGCCCCACCCCGTCAGGTTGTCGAGCGACTGGTCACCGTCGGACTGATCTTCATCTTGTTCGAGGGTGGGATGCACATCGGCTGGGGACGCTTCAGGACGTCGGCGGCCCGGATCACGGTTGTCGGGGTCGTCGGCACTTTCCTGACCGTGGCCGGTGTTGCGGTATTCATTCATCTCGCCATCGGCATTTCCTGGTACGCCTCCGTGCTGGTGGCGACGGCCGTCGCGCCGACCGACCCCGCCGTGGTGTTCTCGGTGCTCGGGCAGCGGGAGATCGCCAGCCGCAGCGGCGTCATCCTCGAAGGCGAGTCCGGGGCGAACGATCCGGTGGGTATTGCGTTGATGGCGAGCCTGGTTGCCGCGGGTGGGCTGAGCGGGCACGCGCTCGGCAAGGTGGGGGAGCAGTTTCTGCTCGAGATGTTCGTTGGTGCGGCGATCGGTGTTGTCGGCGGGGTGGGCCTTCGCTGGTTCATGCAACGGATCCCGCTGCCCAACGAGGGGCTCTATCCGCTTCGGACGCTCGCCGCCGCAGTAGGCATCTATGGGGTCGGAGCCCTCGCCCACGGCTCGGGTTTCCTCGCCGTTTTCGTCGCCGGCATCCTCATCGGCGACATCCGCGCTCCCTACAAGCGCGAGGTGGAGCACTTCCACTCCGCGCTGGCGAGCCTCGGTGAGGTGGTCGCTTTCGTGGCTCTGGGCCTGACCGTCGACCTCGGCACCCTTACCCATTTTGAGGTGTGGGGGCCCGGTCTGCTGCTCGCGGTCGTACTGACCCTCGTCATACGCCCGTTGCTGGTCGCAACGTGCCTGCTCGGCTCGGGCATGCCGCGAGGCGAACGAGTCTTTGTACTGCTGTCGGGATTGAAGGGCGCCGTCCCGATCCTGCTCGGGACCCTGCTCCTGGGAGCGCAGGTCGCGGACCAGGACCGGCTGTATGGCATCGTCGTCGTGGTAGTCATCTTCTCGGTCGTTGTCCAGGGGAGCCTGGTTCCGACTGCAGCGCGGTTGCTCAAGGTGCCGATGCGAAGCATTCCCCAGGAGCCGTGGTCTCTGGGCGTCCGGCTACGGGATGAGCCGGCCGGCGTGCAGCGCCTCAGGGTCGCGGCCGGGTCGGCCGCGGACGGTCGCACACTCGCCGACCTCGATTACCTCCCCGGAACGACCTGGATCAGCTTCCTGGTGCGCGACGGGGTCCTGGTGTCGGTCAGCCGAGACACGCGGCTGCGCTCCGGCGACGAAGTGCTGCTACTCGCCGAGGACGGCGATGCCGAGCAACTACACAAAATCTTTGAAAGCCCCACCGATGAGCGACGTGAGTCGGACCGGCAATGAATGGAGACTCGTCTTAGCCCCCTAAAGGACGGCCTCGGCGCATTCACCCGTGCCAAGCGGGGTTCAATCAAGAGCTTGACGGTCGCTTGCCTTTGGAGGGAGATTGTAAAAAACTGCGGTCCCCGCGGGAACTGTTGGAGGCTTGGCATGTTGGATGACGAGCTGGCCGCCTCACACCAACCCGTCCTCGATGTCGGTATCTCGACTCGCGGTCTCCACATGGAAGACCGGGTACTTGCCAATCTAGGCATCCGGCTGTTCGGGGTGTTCGACGGGGTTGGCGGGCATGGTCACGGTGCCACTGCGGCCCGGCTTGCGGTGGACTCGGTCCATGCCTGGGTTTCGCAGTATCTGGCGGTGCCGACGACCGTGCGAGAGGCCCAGGAGGTTCTGGCAGCGGCATTAGCCGAGGCAGATCAGGCGATTGCGGCGTTCAACAGCGAACAGCCTGCAAACATGCCGAGTGCGACCACCGCGGCGCTGGCACTGATTTTCCGGCCTGAACGATTGCCTCCACCTGACCAGGTTGTAGTCCTGGCGACCTTGGGTGACAGCCGGGTGCAACTGTTGCGTGACGACAACCTCTACACACTGACACTCGACCACTCCGCTATATCCGACCCTGATCCGCTCAAGGCAAAGGCACGTCAGGACCGGCTCGATGATGCCCGATCGCTGGACGACCTTTCGAATCCGGTCGATAAGGCGGCATTCAGCCAGCGCCATTTAATTTCCGGAGCTCTTTCTGGCCGCGGAAGCGGTGATTCCCGGTTTTATGCGCTCCGACTGCTTCCGGGTGACCGATTGCTCATCGACAGCGATGGAGTCCACGACAATCTTCGAAGTGAAGAGCTGACCTCGCTTGCTGGTCGTTCGCCCTTCCCGCAGGAGGCAGCGGACGCAGTGTCTGATGGCGCTTGGGAACGCAGCGGGCACAACCCCGCGATAAATCAGCGCGCCAAACCCGATGACGTCAGTGTGGTCGTCGTAGACATACCGGAGAAGTAAGGCCCAGGACCGACGCGTGGTAATGCGCTGACGACATGATGTTGAACCGGCTCCGTTGCCGGTATTGGTTGCCGGGCATCCATAGTTGCTGGGACTGAGCGTGGCCCTTCGTGGTGGCAGTCCTCCGGCCGCGCTCTGACGGAAGCCGGCTTCGCCGTGCTCGCCAGCTAAGGCGCGCTTGGCTACGGGACGAGGCCGAGCGAGGCCATGTCGTACTGCGTCAACCAGTCACTGACGTACACGTTGGTGAGCCGCGCGCTGCGCAGGATTTCGGCGCGCCCCACCGTGAGCGGTACGAGGTAGCTCTGCTCGAGCAGGTAGGACTCCAGCTCCTGCCAACTTGCCTGGCGGGCGGCCGGGGTGGAGGCCTCGAGAGCGGCGGTGATGTCGCCGTCCACCACCCGGTCGCGCACGAGACCGAGGTTGGAGTTCCCGGTCGCCGTGATGGTGCTGCTAGCGACCAGGGGATCGAAGTAGGAGTAGGGCGAAGGCCAATCAGGACCCCAGTTGGTGACGAGCAGGCCGTAGCCGCCGCGGACCACGCTCGCCGGGACGCCGATGTCGAACAGCACCGACGGGGTGGCGACGATGCCCACCTTGGCAAGGCTGGCGGCGAGGGCGTCGACACCACCGCTACTGCCGGCGAGGTACCCGATCTTGGTGGTGAATCCTCGCGGGTGTCCGCACCGTGCGAGCTCGGCGCGGGCATTCTTCAGCGCGGCCGCGGAGCCGGCACCCGGGTAGGGATCTGCGACCTTTCCCTGCGAGTAGGGCGGCGGCAGGATGCGGGTCGTCGTCGCGCCTCCGTCACGGCCCGTCGATTGAACCTGGTAGCTCTGGCGATCGACCGTCCATGCCACCGCACGGCGGCAATGGACGTTGTCCAACGGCTTCACTGCTGTAACCGGGGCTAGTAGGAAGGCGGAGTAGCCGTTGATCGCTTCGATGCGGCGGTTCAGCGGGGGATCACTCGCCGCCTGGGCCAGGACCGACCCCGTCACCGGAAACTGCGGCGCGTAGTCCGTCGTGCCGTTCACGAGTGAGACCTGGACCGGGGCGACATCCGGCGAGACGTGGATCTGGACGCGGTCGGGTAGCGCGGTCCTGGAGGGGTCGGAAGCCCTGTCCCAGTAACGGTTTCGTACGAGCACAGCACCCGTCGCGGATCCGGTCGCCTCGAATTTGTACGGGCCCGTCGCGATGGGATGGCGACCGTAGGCACCTCGCGAATCCTTGGCTTTGGGCACGGGCGTCGACAGCGGTGCGGCCATCACGTTGTTCCACTCCGGGAACGGTCGCTGCAAGTGGAAAACGATCGTCTTGCTGTCAGGCGTGTGGATGGAGTCGAGCCCCTTCGCGGATGCGTACGGGCCGTGGTAGCTGGCGGCGCCGGCAAGAAATTGCACTGCGTAGCTCCCCGATCCGCCTCCCAGCTCGGAGGCAAAGGAGCGCTCGATCCCGTACTTGACATCGGCTGCTGTGATGGGGGAGCCATCTTCGAATCGCAGCCCGGACTTGAGGTGATAGGTCCAGGTGCGTTCGTCCACCGACGTCGGGACGCTGTCCGCGAGGTCGGGCACCAGCTTGGCCGTTCCGGGGTGCGGAGCGTAGGAGAGCAAGTGGCGGTTGCTGAGTTCCTGCAGGGACAGGCACTCGCTGCTGTTGACGACCTGAGGATCAAAAGTGCATGGCAGCCGGTAGGCGAGTTGTAGCGTTCCGCCGCGTTTGGTGGATGGCTGGAGGACGCCGGCTACAACTGCCGGGACCAGCTTCTTGGGTCCCGGTTCGTGCTTGGTCGATGCCGTGAATACGAGGGCGACGACGACCGTCAGCGCTATCACGACGACGCCCAATCCGGCCAGCGCCCGCGGCGACCAAAGCCGGCGCCGGGGTCGTTCCGGGGAGTGCGCTGGATCCGGCGCGACGTTGCCGGCGGCGGCCATGGCCACGGTTTCGCGCGCTTCGTCAGCGGGCGTTGCCGCGGTGGCCGCGCAGGCGGCGGCGATGAAGTCGCGGCAACTCGAGAAGCGTTCTTGCGGCTGTTTTGCTAGCGCGCGCCGGATAGCGGCATCCAGGGCTGCAGGGCTGTCAGGAGCGAACGTCGAGAGGTCGGGCGGCGGCTCGGTGACGTGGGCGATGAGCGCGGCGGCCGGCGTACTGCGTGGGAAAGGCACGCGGCCACTGAGCATTTCGAAGACCAGACAGCCGAGCGCGTATTGGTCGGTCGCTCCGCTCAGCGCACCGCCTTCGACCTGTTCGGGCGCCGCGTAGCCAGGCGTGGCCAGGACGCTGCCGTCGGCGGTGAGGGCGGTCGCCGCTTCGGAGTGGGCGATGCCGAAATCCGCCAGGACTGCGTAAGGGTCGTCGACGTCCGAGCGCAGCATGAGGACGTTCTCGGGCTTGACGTCCCGGTGCACGACGCCCTGCTCATGTGCCGCATCGAGGGCGCTGGCGAGCTGCTCCCCGATGGCCAGCGCGGCGCGTATCGGCAGCCGGCCGCGCGCGGTCAGGAGAGCTCGGAGATCGCCGTCGGGCACGTACTGCATGGCGATGTAGAGCAGGCCGCTATCTTCACCGCGATCGTGAACAGTGACGACATGGGGATGCTGCAGCCTTGCGACGACGTCGGCCTCACGCAGGAACCGCTGCCGGTAGTCGTCATTGGCGGCGAGAAACGGGCTGATGACCTTGACCACGTCGAGCCGCGGTAGGCGCGGGTGCTGCGCGAGGTACGTGACGCCCATCGCGCCGGCGCTCAACTGCCGCGCAACCACCCAACCGGCGACGGAATCACCTGGCTGAAGCTCCATGTCCGCGCTTTCCGTCGACTAGTTGCTACCAGGTGGCATTGGCGGGGCATCCGTCGGCGCGAGTTGCGCACCGATCTTCCGGAAAAGCAGGTCGGCTTCATTCTTGGAGTCGCCCTGGGCATCGAAAACACCCGGGCCATACGTCATCGCCACCGAGACAGCCAACTTCCGCGAGGGAAGATAGGCCTCAACCGCGGCGTAGCCGCCAAAGAGCGGGTTCTGCAGAAGCCAGTGACCGCTGATGACCAGACCCAGCCCGTACGTGTAGCCCACCGATTGTTTGAAACACGTAGGGCAGCCGGGCACGGCGCTGGTGCGTCCGCGCAGGCGCGTGGACACCATCGCGTTGTACGACGCTTTCGACAGGAGCTTGCCGGTGCCGATGGCAATCGCCGTCTTGTCGAGGTCGTAGATGTTGGTGGTCTGGATGGCGCCGTGGGTGATGGTCCACGACGGGTTCCAGTAGGAGGACTCTTCGTAGAACGGGACATCGGCGGGGATCTTCAGCGCCCGGCGGCGTTCGGAGCTGAACGCGTGGAGAGCGGGCTCCTGGATGGCGGCCGTCGCAGGGTCCGCGGTGTCGTTGAGGCCAAGCGGACCGAGCACCTTCTCGCGCAGCAGCGCCGTCATGTTCTGGCCGGTGATCCTTTCCAGCGCCAGCCCCAGAATGACGTAGTTCGTATGGGCATAGTCCCAGTTCGTCCCGGGCTTGTAGAAGAGCGGCTGTGATGTGCCGTAGGCGTACAGCTCCTGCGGCTTCCAGTTGCGGAACGGCCGCGCGTAGGCGGCGGCAATGAATACGGGGCTCTGGACGTAGTCGGCATAGCCCGAGGTCATCTGAGCGAGCTCGCCGAGCGTCACCTGATCTGCGTGGGGGATCTCGGGCAGCCACTTCGACAGCTTGTCGTCGAGGCTGACCTTCTTCTCATCGACGAGTTCGAGCAGCAGAGTCGAGACGTAGGAGATGGCCACCGCGCCGTTGCGGAAGTGCATGGCCGTCGTCGCAGGAACTCCGGTCATCGATTCACCGAAGGCCCTGGTGAGGATGTTCTTGCCGCGGGCCGTGACCCGTACGATCACGGCCTTCAAGTGCCGCTCGGCCATGGCGGTCGTGATGACGCCGGTGACTGCTTTCGCCTGCGCAGCGTCGGCGCTAGTGCCGGTGGCCTGGGTGGCGGCAGCCGTGCTCGGTGGCGATGCTGACCTGGTGCTGCGGGTTGACGCGCAGCCGACCACCAGGGTGAAGGCGCACGCGGAGATCAGGGCTGGTCGCAAGATCCTCACGCGTCACCTTTGCAGACAGCCGGGAGGCTGTCGCGCATCAGTGCGAGTTGCTCGCCAGATAGATGGTGTTCGTGGCGGACCGGTCCTGCAGCGGGTTGGGGAAACTGACCACCTCGGCAGCGACGTCCTCGAAGTGGTGGGACAGGACCTCCAGGTAGCTGTCATCCGGCGGGTCGTTGGACCAGAGGGCGTAGACACCTCCCGGTTTGACGTGCCTCGCCAGCAGCCGCGTCCCTGACAGCCCGTAGAAGCCGACGTCCTCGCTGGCGAGCAGGTGCCGGGGGGAGTGGTCGATGTCGACAATCACGGCATCGAAGAAGCGGCCCGCCAGCTCGGGGTCGAAACCTGAGTCAGCTGCCATCGCGAAGAAGTCCGCGTGGACCAGCCGGCAGCGGGCGTCCGCTG
Organism: Mycobacteriales bacterium; assembly: GCA_038245655.1. Lineage (GTDB taxonomy): Bacteria > Actinomycetota > Actinomycetes > Frankiales > Frankiaceae > DATAZK01. Next base: position 12,764 of record JBBRSE010000016.1, read on the forward strand.
TGAGGATCGGCCCGATCGGGACCAGGCCGCGCTGATGCCAGTCGATCACGGCTTCCAGGGCGTCGATGACGACCAGCTCACTCACCCGAGCGTCGAGCAGCACCGCCTCCGCGGTGTATCCGAGTCCCAGTCCTCCCACCGCGACCTCGAGGCGGTCTCCATCGAGCCGAGCCAGTGCGAGGCGGGCCAGAGCGATCTCGGCGACAGTGAACAGACTCGACATCAGGAAGTCGTCGCCGAGCTTGACCTCGTAGATGTCGAGCCCTGTCACGGGCGCGCGCCGCCGACGCAGGCTGACCTCGCCGATCGGCGTGGGGCTCCAGGCGAGCTCCTCGATCCGGTCGCTCACCCGGGCCGCCGCGGCTCAGCCGGCGTAGTTGATCGATCCGGACGGCTTCTCGGCCGCCGGCTCGTCGTTGTCGCTCGGCAGTCCGTCGGCCCGATCGCTCGTGCGGTAGTCGCCGAACTTGCTGTCGCGGCGGTCGAGCGCGCCGGTGAGGCCGTTGGCCTGGATCGAGGCGACGAAGTTGGCCATCGACTGGGTGTGGGTGCCAAGCGCGCACAGCTCCGTGCCGGCCCGGATGCCGTCACGAATACCCATGGCCTCCATCTGGCGATGGATCGCCCGCTTGTTGAGCTGCAGGACGTCGAGCGGCAGCTGGCTGATCTGCTCGGCGATCTTCAACACCTCGCCCTCGAGCTCCTCTAGCGGGAACGACGCGTTCGCCCAGCCGTAGCGAACCGCCTCGACGCCGTTGACCGAGTTGCCGGTCATGAACATCTCCATGGCTTTGCGCATCCCGAGGAACCACGGGTGGAAGTGCATGTCGGGCACGCCGAACCGCACGGCCGGGTAGCCCATCTGCGCGTCGTCGGCCATGTAAATGAGGTCGCATCCCGTGGCGAGTTCGCTTCCGCCGGCCAGGCAGTAGCCGTGCACCTGCGCGATCACCGGCTTCGACATGTCCCAGATGCTCATCCAGGTTTCCGTCACATGGCGCGGCCAATGACCCTCGCCAGGTGCGGTGTAGTGCGGGTACTCGAGGCCTTCGTTGCCTCCGCCGAGGTCGTACCCGGCGCTGAATGACGGCCCGTTGCCGCGCACGATCATCACCTTGATCTTGTCGTCCATGTCGCCCGCGCGGAGGGCGTCCATGATCGCCCCGCGCAGGGGATTGAACAGCGCGTTGCGCTTCTCCGGGCGGTTTAGCGTGACCCGCTTCACGTGCGGCAGCGGATAGTCAATGAGCACCAGATCTTCAGCCATGGGCTTCTCCTGTCATCACTTCGGCCACGTCGTCAGCTGACCCGTCCGCGCTTCAAGTACGTTTCCGCCCGCTGCAGTCTGACGGCGTCGGGGCTGGGTGCCTGTTGGCCCGCAAAACGCTTGCCACGCAGGCATTTTCAGGCTCCGATTCCAGCCCGGATCGTCTGGCGGAGCGAGCTCATGGTGGCGAGGACCGCGCTGGGCTCGTAGCCGCAGTGGGCCATGCAGTTGTCGCAGCGGGGATCCTTGCCGCGTCCGAAGCTGTCCCAATCGGTGGTGTCGAGCAGTTCCTGCCACGACTGGGCGTAACCGTCGTCAAGCAGGTAGCAGGGCTTCTGCCAGCCGAGCAGCGAGTAGGACGGGATGCCCCACGGCTTGCACTCGAAATCGGCCTTGCCTTCGAGGAAGTCGAGGAATAGCGGCGAGTGGTTGAGGCGCCACTTCTTGCGACGCTGCTCGCCGAACGCGGTGTGAAACAGCTCGCGGGTCTGTTGAACGCCGAGGAAGTGATCCTGGTCCGGGGCCTTGGAGTAGGCGTAGCCGGGCGAGATCTGCATGTTGTCGACGCCGAGTTCGTTGTTCAAATAGTCGAGCACCTCGATCACCGTCTGCGGCGTATCGGTGTTGAAGAACGTGGTGTTGGTGGCCACCCGAAAGCCCTTGGCCTGAGCCTCCTTCACCGCGGCAACTGCCTGGTCAAAGACGCCGTCCTTGCACACCGACTCGTCGTGACGTTCGCGGAGCCCGTCGATATGGATGACCCAGGTGAAGTCGCGATGCGGGGTGAACCGGTGCAGATGCTTGGGCAGCAGCACGGCGTTTGTGCACAGCAGGACCATCCGCTTGTCGGCGAGCATCTGGCGTACCAACTCGTCGATGTGCGGGTGCATCAGCGGCTCGCCACCGGCGATGGAGACCACGGGCGCACCGCACTCGCGCACAGCTTTCATGGCTTGCTCGACGGGCATCCGCTGCTTCAGCAGGGCGGCGGGCTGCTGGATCTTCCCGCAGCCGGCGCACTTCAGGTTGCACGCGAACAGCGGCTCGAGCTCGAGCACCAGCGGGAACTTCGTGGTCCCACGCAGTTTCTGCTTGAGCAAGTACGACCCGATGCGCAGGTTCTGCCTCATGGGCATGCCCACGTCAGGTCACCTCCTTCGGCAAGGCGAATCGGATGTCTTCGGTGACAATTGGGTGTTCGTGCACTCTGACCGGTCCAAGGCCGGAAAGGCAATGCACCAGCTCGTCGACCAGTCCCGGTGGGGCCGACGCCCCTGCGGTGAGTCCGATCCGGCGCAATCCGCGCAACCGGTTCAGATCGAGCTCGCCGGCATCGTCGACGAGGAGGGCGGCGGTGCCCTCGCGCTCTGCCACCTCGACGAGCCGGGCCGAATTGGACGAGTTCGGTGACCCGACGACGATGACCAGATCGGCAATGGCGGCGACCGCCCGCACGGCCCGCTGACGGTTGGTTGTCGCGTAGCAGATGTCGTCGCTCGGCGGCGCGACCAGTGCCGGGAAGCGCTCGCGCAGGGCCAGCTCCACTTGTTCCGCCTCGTCGACCGCCAGCGTGGTCTGCACCGCGTAGGCGACCCGCGACTCGTCCTGCACGGCGACGCTTCGGGCATCGTCGAGACCGTTGATGACGATGACGCGATCCGAGGCCTCGCCGACCGTTCCCTCTACTTCCTCATGGTCGTCGTGGCCGAGCAGGAGGACGGTGCGGCCCTGGTCGGCATGGCGGCGCACTTCCGAGTGCACCTTGGCCACCAGCGGGCAGGTCGCATCGACGAAGCGCAGCCCGCGGCTGACCGCTTCTGAACGCACCTGCGGCGCGACGCCGTGGGCCGCGAAGATCACCCGGGCACCGTCGGGCACTTCGTCGAGTTCCTGAACGAAGACTGCACCGCGCTGCTCGAGGTCGGCGACGACGTGTGCGTTGTGCACGATCTGGCGGCGGACATAGACCGGCGCTCCGAATCGATCGAGAGCCGCGGCGACAGTGTCGATCGCGCGCTCGACTCCCGCGCAGAACGAGCGTGGCGACGCGAGATGGATCTCGCGGGCACCAGCGGCCGATGCCCACTGCTGCAGGGTCGGTGCGATGCGCCGCAGGGTGCGCAGCGCGGTGAATCCGCGCTTCACGATCCCGGGATGCAGCAGCGGTGCGTCGATCGTGTCACTCACGCAACGCACGGCGACGAACGGAACTCTGGCGTTCTGCGCCGCTGCCGCGATGGCCGCGCTCTCCATATCGACGGCGAGCACATCCGAGTCCACCAGTTGCTGACGCACGGCGGCGGTGAGCTTGGGCATCGACCCGCCAAGCGTGACGATCGGCCCGACATGAACCCGGGCTCCGCTGCGCCGCAGGAGGGCGGCGAGCAAAGGGGCGGACGGGCACGGGAACGCGGAGCCCTCACTGCGGACCTCGCTGGCGACGACGATGTCACCCGGGCGCACCCTCGCAGCGATGCCGCCGGCCACTCCGAGGACGGCCATCGGAGCATCGTCGGCTGGTACCCGGTCGGCCGCGCGGGCCGCGCGTTTAATGCCCATCCCGGTGCGCACGACGCTGGCACCGGCAAGCACCCGCCCGACAGCGGCGCGTTCGGCTAGCAATGGGGTGAATACGGTCAGCCGGACTCGGTCAGCCATCGATCCCCCCACCCGCGCGGCAGTAGCGACCGAGGGCCGACACTGGGAACGCGTGCCGGTAAAGGTGGTAGTTGATGTAAAAGTCGCCGGGAAAACCGGTGCCGGTGAAGTACGGCTCGTCCCAGGTGCCGGCGCGGGTCTGCTTCTCGATCAGCCAGTCGATGCCGCGCTCGACGCTCGCGGTGTCTGCGCCGGCAGCCAGCAAGGCGAGCAGCGCCCACGCTGTCTGCGAGGCCGTCGACTCGCCGCGGCCCGCCCATGCCCGGTCGTCATAGGAGCGCATGTCCTCACCCCAGCCGCCGTCATCGTTCTGGTGCGCCACGAGCCATGCGTTGGCGCGCGCGACGGAAGGTGCGAAGGCCGGCACTCCGGCGGCGATCAGCGCCGGAACGACGGCTCCCACCCCGTAGACGTAATTGCAGCCCCAGCGCCCGAACCAGGAGCCATCAGCCTCCTGCTCGCGAAGCAGCCAGGCGACCCCGCGCCGGCACGCCGGGTGATCCGCGAGCCCTTCGGCGGCGAGCGCCTCGACGACGTGAGCCGTGACGTCCGCCGAGGGCGGGTCGATGACGGCGCCGAAGTCGCAGAACGGCAGCCGGTAGGCGAGTTCGCGAGAGTTGTCCGCGTCGAACGCCCCCCACGCGCCGCCCTTGCACTCCATGCCGATCAGCCAGTCCACGCCGCGACGTATGGCGCCGCGATCGGCCCCCGGGGGCAGCGCGCGCCGCAGGGCGAGCAGCACTTCCGCGGTGTCGTCGGTGTCGGGATAGCCGTCGTTCTCGAACTCGAAGGCCCACCCGCCAGGCGCCAGGCCCGGGCGACGCACCGACCAATCGCCGGTAACGCGGATCTCTTCCGCCTCCAGCCACCTCGCAGCGCGCGTCACCATCGGATCCTCGCCACTCACACCTGCGTCGAGCAACCCATTGAGTACGAGAGCGGTGTCCCACACAGGTGATTGGCACGCCTCCAGGCGCCGCACCGGACCCGTCGGCGCCTCCTCGCGGATCAGGAATCCCTCGAGTCCCCGAAGGCCCGCGGCCATGACGGGGGAGTCGATCGGCTGACCGTTCAGGTGCAGTGCGAGCAACGAGTAGACCCAAGGCGGCTGGATCCCGCCCCACCCTCCGTCGGCTTCCTGCCTGGCGACGATCCACGCTTCGGCCCGGCCGGTGGCGAGGCGGCGAAACGTCCTCAGCGGCCGCTTCGCATAGGCATGCAGGACCCGGTCGAGGCGTTGGAAGAACCCGCCCCAGGATGCGGCGGGCAGGAACCCGGGAGCAGGAACGCTCGTGCGGATCTCCTCGATGCCGAAGGGCAATGACCGGCCCGGCCGCTCGGTGGTGATGATGGTCAAAGGAACGATCGTTTGGCGGGCCCAGCACGCCCAGTCATAGACGTTGAACGGGAACCACCGGGGAAGAAACATGATCTCGGGAGGCAGGTTCGGCAGTTCGTCCCAAGGCCACAGTCCGAACAGCGCGAGCCAGATCCGGGTGAATACGCGCGAGCGCTCGACGCCGCCTGCCGAGCGGATCCACCCGGCGGCCTGCGCCAGATGGGGCGCCTCAGCCAGGTCACCTGCAAGCCGCAACGCCACCCAGGCTTCGATCGTGGTGGACAGGTCACCGGGACCGCCGTAGAAGTTGGCCCAGGTTCCGTCGGCGCGCTGCTGGGAGCGGATCCAACGGGCGGCCTGCTGGGTCTCCTCCTGCGTGCGGATCCCCAAGAACTCGCGCAGCAGCAGATCTTCGGCGTCCATCGTCACGTTTGTTTCAAGCTCGCCCTTCCACCACCCGTCCTCGCTTTGCGAAGCGCGCAAGTAGTCGATGGCGCGATCCAACGCGGCCACGGCCCGGGGACGGGAAGCTGGCTCGCCCGCCGGACCACCCGCGGGTAGACGCTCTGATGCAACGCTCATGCAGGCCGATCTCGCGCCGCCTGCGGCGTGAGCGTGAAACACAAGGCAGCGCCGTCAAGGATGCCCGGTACTGCGGGTAACACGTGGAAACGCACCGAGGCTGGGTACATCGGCCGTTACCTCCGATTCCTCATAGCTTGGGGCCATTCTGTCGCCCTACCGTGTGGTAAATGAAGTGCGGGTGTGACGCAGACTCGCGAAACGGCGGAATGATCAAGGAGGTTCCGTTGCCGTTCCTATCCTTGTCGCCTTTCCGCCCGGCTGCGTCGCTTTCGCGAGCGTGGCGCACCAGAAGATGAAGCACATTGACTCTGCGCCCCCTGAGCGGGCGCCGGTCGAGCGGGAATGGCTGCGTGACCGAGCGGCTTCGCTCGACGCGGCGCGGGCGCGCCGGGAGAACTTCCCGGTGGCCAGCCGGTTGCTAAGCGCGCAGAAGCGCCGCGACCTGTTTGATGTCTACGTGCTGGCGCGCCTGATCGACGACGTCGGCGACGAGGCCCCCGGCGACCGGCTGGCACTGCTCGACCTGATCGACGACGACCTGTGCCGGGTTCCGGCCGGCCAGCCGGATCTCGCCCCCGTAGCTGCGCTGATTCCTCTCGTGCGCCGCCAAGGGCTGTCCATCCAGCCCTTCCGGGATCTGGTGGCCGCGAACCGGATGGATCAGGTGGTGACGCGCTACCCGGACCTCGAAGCACTGCGCGGTTACTGTCGGCTGTCCGCGGAGCCTGTCGGGCGGCTGGTCCTCGATCTTTGGGGGCTGGCCGATGATCGGCGGGCGGCCCTGTCCGACGATGTGTGCACCGGACTGCAGATCGCCGAACACCTCCAGGACGTCGGCGAGGATCTCGCGGCGGGCCGGATCTACCTGCCGCAGGACGCTCTCCAGCGGCACGGGGTGACGCAGGATCAGCTGGCCCGCCCGTCGGGGCAGCTGTCAGCGGCCGAGCGTCGCCGGGTGGAATCGCTGCTCGCCGAGGTCGCCGGCCAGGCCCGGCTCCTGCTCGGCGCCGGTGTCCAACTGACCCGGTTGGTTCCCGGCGTCCTTCGGGTGGCGATCGCTGGTTTCACCGCTGGCGGTCTCGCGGCGCTGGACGCGGTTCAGGCAGCGGGGGCAAATGCGGTGCATCAGACGCCCCGGCCGAAGAAGCGCCGCGTGCTCTGGCACACGCTTCGCATCGTGGCAGCGGCAGCGCGTCGTGCCTGATCACGTGGTTGTCATCGGCGGAGGCCTCGCCGGGCTCGCGGCGGCACTGGACATGGCCGAGGCAGGCGGACGGGTCACGCTGCTCGAGGCCCGCCCGAGGTTGGGCGGCGCCACCGCGTCCTTCTCCCGCGATGGCGTGACGCTCGATACGGGCCAGCATGTCTTCCTGGGCTGCTGCACCGCTTACCGAGGCTTCCTGCAACGGCTCGGGGTCGGGCACCTGACCGAGCTGCAGCCGCGGCTCGATGTCGCGGTGATGCACGGAGCGGGCAGCGCGGTGCGCACTGCACGACTACGGCGCAGCCGGCTTCCGCTGCCGCCGCCCGCACACCTTGCAGGAGGACTTCTGCGTTACGGCGCGATGCCGCTGCGTGACAGGTTGCGTAGCGTTCCGGCGGTCCTCGCACTGGCCCGACTCGATCAGCAGGATCCGGCGGTCGACGCCCAGTCCTTCGGCGCCTGGCTCGCTGCCCACGGCCAGCGGGGGATGAGCCTGCCGGCTCTGTGGGAGCTGCTGACCGTCGCCACGCTGAACGCTGAGCCGCGTGAGGCGAGCCTGGCGCTGGCGGCCAAGGTGGTTCGGACCGGCCTGCTCGAGACGGCCGGAGGTGCCGACATCGGCTACAGCCGCGTACCGCTCGGCGCGCTGCACGGCGACAGCGCCCGGACCAAGCTGGAGTCGCTCGGAGCGGCGGTGTGCACCGGCCGCCGGGTTCGTGCGGTGAGGCGCGAAGCGACGGCCTGGCACGTGGACACGGACGACGGCGTGCTGGCCGCCGATGCGGTGGTGCTCGCGGTGCCGCACTCCGCCGTCGCCGATCTCGCGCCGGGAGATGCCGGCCTCGACCCGGCGGGTCTGCGAGCCCTGGGTAGCAGCCCGATCGTCAATGTCCACGTCTTCTACGACCGACTGGTGATGTCCGAGCCATTTGCCGCCGCGATCGGTTCTCCCGTGCAGTGGGTCTTCGACCGGACGGCTGCGGCCGGTGTGACGAGCGGGCAGTACCTGGCCGTCTCCTTGTCGGCCGCAGGCCACTGGCAGCAGCAGAAGACGGCCACCATCGAAAAAGTGTTCGTGTCCGAACTCGCCAGGCTCTTGCCGCGAGCCCAGCCGGGCCACGTCCAGCGCGTGCTGGTCACCCGCGAGCCGCACGCCACGTTCGCGCAGCGGCCCGGCCAGCTGGCTCGCAGGCCCCCGAACCGCACCGCGTTGCCCGGTCTGGTCGTTGCCGGCGCGTGGACCCGGACCGGATGGCCCGCGACGATGGAAGGGGCGGTGCGTAGCGGTCAGGCGGCCGCGCGCGAATTGTTGCCCGGTTGACGCCCTTCCCGTGACAGACTCGGGGGAACCGGCCGGAGGGCACGCGACAGGTTGCGGACGGAGGTCAATGACGGCAAACGGGTCGACGTTGGACGAGGCATACGCCGAGTGCAAACGGATCACCCAGTCGCAGGCGCGCAACTTCTCCTACGGCATCCGGCTGCTCCCCGCCCAGAAGCGGTCGGCGCTATCCGCGGTCTACGCCTTTGCCCGGCGGGCGGACGACATCGGCGATGACCCCGACCTTCCGCAGGCCGTCAAGCTTGAGCGCCTCGCCGCCCTGCGCGCCCAGCTGGATGACCTGACCGCCGCTAACGGCGACCCGGTGATGCGGGCGCTCGAAGACACCAGCACGCGTTTCCCGCTTCCGCTCGAGGCCCTGCAGGAGCTGATCGACGGGATCGAGATGGACGTGTGCGGCACCAGCTACGAGACCTTCGAGGAGCTGGTCCTGTACTGCCGCCGGGTCGCGGGCACTGTCGGCCGGCTGTGCCTCGCGATTTTTGGCGGCACGTCCGATCCCGGCGCGCCCGACCTCGCGGATCGCCTCGGCGTCGCGCTGCAGCAGACGAACATTCTGCGTGACGTCCGCGAAGATCTGAGCAACGGCCGGGTCTACCTCCCCACCGAGGACCTGGATCGTTTCGGTGTCACGCTCGAGCTGGACGAGCACGGCGATCTGCAAGGCCCCACCGAGCGGTTCGAGGAGCTGATCCGGGCTGACGCCCTGCGCGCCGAGCAGTGGTATCGCGACGGGTTCGCGCTGCTGGATCTGCTGGACCGGCGCAGCTTCGCCTGCTGCGCTGCGATGGCGGGCATTTACCACCGATTGAACGGCGTCATCGCCACCCATCCTTCCGCGGTGCGCTCCCAGCGCGTCTCGCTGTCCGGCGCCGACAAAGCAAAGGTCGCCGTACGCAGCCTGGCGGGACGCCGGCCATGACCATTTACGCGCCCGGGGTGAACGAGGCCGAAGGCCCGCCGCGGGTCCTTCACGAGCTCCGGCAGGTCACCGAACCCGCGATCCGCCAAGCCGTCTCCCGGCTTCAGATCGGCTTGGAGCGGGTCGAGTCCTATCACCGCGGATGGACCACGGTCGACGGTCAGCCCCAATCCCTGGCGAGCGGTAAGGCCTTGCGTTCGGCCCTTGCGATGCTGTCGGTTCGCGCCGTCGAAGGCGAGGATCAGTTCGGCATCACCGCAGCCGTAGCCGTCGAACTCGTGCATGACTTCTCCTTGCTGCACGACGATCTGATGGACGGGGACACCCTTCGCCGCCACCGCCCGACGGCGTGGGTCGCCTACGGAGCTGGCGCCGCCATCGTCTCCGGTGATGCCCTCCTGGCGCTCGCGATCGAGCTGTTGCTCGAGTCGGGCAGCCCGCACACGCTCGAAGGAATCCGCCTGATGAACCGGTGCGTGAGCCAGCTCATCGAGGGTCAGGCGCTGGACCTCGATTTCGAGTCACGGCGTGATGTCACGCTCGAGGACTGCCGGCGCATGGCGGCGGGCAAGACCGCGGCACTGCTCGAATGCGCTTCGGCCCTCGCTGCGCTGCTCGCGGGCGCTCCGCAGGCTCAGGTGGATTCGCTGCGGGGGTTTGGGCGCGAGCTGGGCATGGCGTTCCAGCTCGTCGACGACGCCCTCGGCATCTGGGGTGACGCAGATGTCACCGGCAAGCCCGTGCTCTCCGATCTGCGGGCCCGCAAGAAGACGCTGCCCATCACGGCCGCGCTCGAGTCGGGGGCGCAGGGGCTCGATTCGCTGCGGGCATTGATGTTCTCCGATGGCGACGCACCCGAGGAGCTGCTTGAGGCGGCGGCGCAGGAGCTCAGCCAGGCGGGTTTCCGGCAGTGGGTGTACGACGAAGCGCGCTGCCACCTGCGGTTAGCTGAGGATCACGTCGACGCGCTGGGCGCGCAGCCGTTCGTCAAAGCCGACCTGTTGGAACTGGCCCGCTTCGTCACGTTCCGCGAGCTCTAGGGCCCAGGTCAGGCTAGGTGCGAAGCCGCACGAACCGGTCCAGCATTGGGCTTTCAGCTACCAGATACGCCGCAGCTGGGCGCCTTCGCGCCGCCGCCGCAGCTGCGCCTGGCGCTCGGCCGGCGAGACGGCTGGCGTGTCGGCCGGCAGGTGCTTGCGGAGGAACGTATTCACTCCGTGGTGCTCGCGGTAGTAGCGCACCAGCTTCATGTCGAAGCCGATCATTCCCTCGATCCACGCGGCCAGGTCGGAGAAGCGTCGCGAGATCTCGTTAGGGGACATGTCGGCGCCGGCGTCGTCGACGCGGTTGATCGCGACCCGCGCGTCGATCTCCCGACCCCAGTTGCAGGAGCATTTGCGCATCAGGAGGCGGCGCGTCCGCGCGGCCAGTTGCCACCAGTCGCCTTCGTGGCCGGCCGGACGCTCGGCGCTGAGGATCACCCGGAAGGAGCCGTCTTCCGCGAGCGCGAGATCGTCGAGGTCATGCGTTGCCGGCGCCGGTCCGCCACGGTCCACATCCGTCGGACTCATCATGTCGAAGGTCTGCTCGGTGATCTCGATGAAGCGGGTCGTCCCGCGGTAGCCAGAGATCTCGTAGACGCCCGCCGCCTCGACCTCGGTCGTCGAATAGACATAGTCAGGGTCCGGACCGCCTTGGTTGAACGCGAAATTCCACAGCGGCATGAAGGCAGGCCGGCGTGCATTCGTGTACACCCGGCACGGGTATCCGTTCGACAGGATCGACAGCGCAAGCCGGTTCATGTCCTGGCGCTCCGCCTCGGTCGGCCCGGCGGGACGCCAGGTGACCATGAGGTTGTCGACGACGCTTTCGAGCCCACGCATCTGGTCCGCCCAACTTGCCAGGGGTTGCGTGCTGGTTTCGCTCATCGCGGGTGTCTCCTGGTGGCGGCGGCCGGATCAGCCTTCGACGGTGACGTCGAAGTGTTTGACGTAGAACTCGTAGTCCGAACGTAGCTGCGCCGTACTCAGGCCGAACTGCTCGGGGGTGTAGCGATGCGTCCCGTGGGCACCGGAGCGGTTGGCCCGCTGCCAGTCGAGCATGGACTGTTCCACCTCCGGACGCAGTTCCAGACCGAGGAACTCGTAGACGCGCCTGACGGTTCCCATCGGGTCGGCGATCAGCGCGCGGTGGTGGACGTCGAAGAATCGTTCCTCTCCGATTCGGATCCGCGCGGCGATGGCGTTTTCCAGACCCTCCCGCAGATGCCGGGAGACCTCTCGGCCGACCCGATGAAGGTCTCGTTCGGCGCGCGCCGCGGGAAAGATGCTGGACACGATGCTCGCGTACGACGGCACCGACTTCACCGGGTCGCGGTGAGACATGATGAAACGCACCTCGGGATAGGCCGCCGCGAGGGCCTCCAGGTGGAACTTGTGATGCGGCGCTTTAAACAGCCAAAGATCCGGGGGCCGCTGCGACTGCAGGAGTTGGATCACCCTACGGTGATAGCGGAAGGTGGCAGTCAGGTCGGACGCGCGCCACCACGCCTGGTAGCCGTAAACGGGCCTCACCGGCCAGCGTCGGAGGGGGGCAGGGGCGGGACTGCTCCCAACCCCGCAGCGGGCGAAACTGCGGGTCGCGCGAGAGCATGTTGCCTAACGCCGTCGTCCCGGTGCGGGGCAACCCGTTGATGTCCACGGGGCCGCGCACCGGCAGGTCTTCGATCTCCGGATGCCCGCGATACCACTCCTCGATCTCCAACCGGTTCACCAGCCGGCGCCGCAGATCGCCGATGACCGCGGTGTCGGTCGCCGGACTCAAATCGGCGTCGCGTTCGAGGCTCTCCAGGAGCACCTCGAGGCCTACGCGGAAATCGCCGGGACCGAAGTTCGACAGACCGCAGGCCTGCGACGCCTGGGCCATGAGGGCGTCGCCGCTTGGATACCGACGGTTCACGGGCTCATACCATTGTGCACCCGGTCCGGAAAGGCATCACTGACCAGGCGCGCGAAGCCTTCCCTCCAACCCATCCTGACGCTCAGCGTCGACATCACCAGAGCCGCCTTGGCCTTTCGGCAGTGTTCGAGGATGAATCCGGTCACGATTCCCCAGACCTCGTTGTCCGCCGCAAGCGACCTGGCAAGTCCAAACGCAATCCGCCCCGCCGGTCCGGTGAGCAGGATCTTTTCACCGTTTAATACGGGGGCCTCCAGCTCGATTCGCCTCTGCATGCGCCGCCTCGGCCAGTCGCTTGATCGCGCCGAGCCGCCGGTCCCAGTCGTTGGCGAGTTGGGTCATGGCTCGGGTTGCCTCGTCGAGGCGGGTGGCGATCACCTGGTAGCGCACCTCACGGCCCTGCTTGCGGCGGCTGATCAGCCCTGTTTCTTCAAGGACCACAAGGTGTTTGGCGACCGCCTGGCGCGAGAACGGGACCTGCCCCGCCAGCGAGCTGGCGGTCGCCTCACCGCGCTGCACGATGAGGTCGAGGACTCGACGACGAGAGGGGTCGGGGATCGCGGACCACAGCTCGTCGTCGGGTTCGGTCCTCATCCTCGTGGGTGCTCGGCGGGGTGCTTCGTCAGCAAGTTGGCGAGCCGGCCGGTGAAGGTGGCCCAACCCTCATTGTGTTCCGCCGCGTACTGAATCTTCTGCTCCTGCGGCCATTCGAGGGCTTCGAGGCCGCTCTCGACGACTCGCAGTCGCGTGCGCCCGCTGCCCTCCGAGCTCAGGATGAACTCCACGAGGCACGAGTTGCCGGCCGCCGGCTTCGCGCCGGCGGGATGGCTCCACCGGAAGGCGAAGCGGGAGGGCTCCTCGACAGTCTCGACCACCAGCGGCGCCGGTGTGAACGGTGTCGCCGCCTTGATTGTGGAAGGTGAAGGTCCCCTGGCCGCCAGGTTTGAGCTCAAGTTCTACGCGGTCAGCGAACCACTGGCTGATCTGCTCGGGCTCGGTGACGGTGCGCCAGACAACGCCGACCGGCGCGTCGATCAGGACTTCCCGCTCTATCTGCAAGCTGGTCATCGTCGTCAGCCCCAGCTGCTCACGGCCATGTCGCTCGGCCACGGCGTGTGCTTGCCGCCTTCGAGACCGGCCTTCAAACCGATCAGGTAATGAGCCCACTTGGTGCTGCAGTGGTGCATGAACTCGACCGGCTCGCGCCAGTCGGAATGGGTGAAGACGACGGCGGTCTGGTCGCCACTCGGCTTTAGCTCGAACGTGATCGAGGTGTACTTCCACTCGTCCGGACCGTCGACGCAGTGCCACTGGACGCGTGCATCCGGGACCATGGACGGTATAGAGGCGACCCGCCAGCTGCCGGCGGGCGTCAGCAGGCTGACCGAGCGTGAGCGAGAGGTGCTGCAACTCATGGCCCAGGGGCTCTCCAACGCGGAAATTGCGAGAACGTTCGTGCTCAGCGAGACGACGGTGAAGAAGTAGGAGACGGCGCTGGTCCAGCCCGGTCAACAGGCCGGCGCTAGCGAGTGAGGGCGCTGCCAGTTAGATCCGCCTCGGGACCTTTTCCTCTACCCCCAGGGGTATGCCGTGACCCACGGTGGCGGGCACGAGCGACCGGCGGCGAGGGAGAAGAGTCATGGGCGATCACGCGGGGCACGACGGATATGGCGTTGCGGTTCAGGAGGCCTTGCGTGGGCCGGCCCGCGAGCTTCGGCGGGCGATTCCCGAGGTGTACAAGGGATTCGCGGCGTTGCATGACAGCGCCCTGAGTCCGGGGGCGCTCGACACGAAGACCAAGGAACTGATCGCGTTCGCCATCGCGGTGAGCGAGTGCTGCGATGGCTGCATTGCCGCGCATGCGCACGCCGCGGTTCGCCATGGCGCCACCCTGCAGGAGGCGGCGGAGGCGATCGGCGTGGCGATCCTCATGACGGGTGGCCCAGCGACTATCTACGGCCCGCGCGGGTATGCCGCATTCGGAGAATTCCATGCTGCCGCGCACCCCGCTACGGCCGGCAACGGAGCGGCTCCGGCCTGACGCGACCGGCCGGGTGTTTGGGGGACCTTCGTGAAAATCTGTCTGCATTCGGACCGGCGCGCGAAAATTTGATCAGAGTATCCATTGGTTTGCGGAAAATGATCAGTTTTGGGTGATCTCGGTATACGCTCAACAACGGTCGCACAACGCCGTGCGTCGCGCGGAAGTGCCGCGTCCTGCCGTGGAGGTTGATTACGACTTGATCAGCGGGCGGCGCCTCGTGGACAGCACGTGGACTGTCCCCGCGTCCGCGGTTGCTGACGAGAGCGAGCGGCTTCGCCTCTTGGTCGACGCCGTGAGCGAATACGCCATCTTCCTGCTCGCTCCGGACGGCACGGTCCTGACCTGGAATCCGGGGGCGCAACGGCTCAAGGGATACGCCGGGCACGAGGTCGTCGGCCGCCACTTCTCGGTCTTTTACCCGCCAGAGGACGTCGCCGCTGGTAAGCCCCAGCGTGAGCTCGACGCTGCACTGTGCAGCGGCACGTTCCTGGATGAAGGGTGGCGCGTACGCAAGGACGGCACCCGTTTCTGGGCCCACGTGAACATTACGGCGCTGTTTGACGGGCCCAGGCTGCGCGGCTTCGCGAAGGTCACGCGCGATGACACCGCCGCCCGCGCCGCAGTCGAGCGGGGTAAGGCCATGCAGGACATCACGCGTGCTTTGCTGGATCGGGAGGATTTGTCGGACGTGCTCGCGCGGATCGCCCGTCATGCGCGTCACATCACCGGCGCCGCGCGCACCTGGATCGCCACCCCACATGGAGCTGCCTTCCTGGTACGGGCGGCCGACGGCACGGCGGCGGGTCCCCAAGCCGGGATGATCATGCCCAACGGCCCAGCTTTCCGGAACGTCATGGCCGCCGGCAAAGCGATCTTCGTCGACAGCCTTCCGGCGCGCTATCCCGCCATCCCCGAGCTTGTGGGTCTCGGCGCCGGGATGATCGTCCCGCTGTCCGCAGGCTCCGGGATGGCGGGGGTGCTGGTCGCGGCCACCGAGTTGGATACCTCCACGTTCGGCTCGGTCGATCTCGATCTCCTGCAGGCATTTGCCGATCAAGCGGAGCTGGTCCTCGCATACGCCCGGGCTCAGATGGCCTTACGCGATCAGGAGCTCGGCGACGATCGGGAGCGCATTGCCCGCGATCTGCACGACCACGTCATCCAGCAGTTGTTCGCCACCGGCCTCTCTTTGCAGGGCGCCGCAATGCGTCTGCGCGACCCGGAACTGCACGGGCGCGTCGCAGATGCCGTGGACCGCCTGGATGGGGTCATCCGCCAGATTCGCACCACGATCTTTGACCTTCACGAGAAGGAACCGGATGCCGACGGCACCCGGGCGCGGATGGGGGCGCTCGTCCACGATGCCACCCGGGCCCTGAACTTTCAGCCTGCGCTCGCGTTCCAAGGTCCGATCGATACCGGGACCGATCCAGTAGCGGGCGAACACCTTTTCGCAGCACTGCGCGAAATGCTGTCCAACGTCGCGCGCCATGCAGGGGCAAGCGCCGCGTCGGTCTCTGTCTCCGTCGGTGAGCAGGTGGTCTTGTGCGTCACGGATAACGGAACTGGACCACCGGTGGACCTCGTGTCGGGCAGTGGTCTACGCAACCTGCGGGCTCGGGCGTCCGCACTCGGGGGAGCGTTCACGCTCGAGCCCGGCCAGCACCATGGCACCGTCGCCACGTTTGCGATCCCAGGCCTGTCCGTGCAGGACTAGTCTGCCGGTCAGCCCGAACAGCGAGCCCCAGCCAGTGATCAGCAACCTAGCCGTCGCGGAAGGTCACGACGACGGCGTCCTGCGGGATCGGGCTACCGTGCGAGAGTGCGTATCGAGCGCGTCATCGACGCAGCTGCGATTGAGGACGGGGCGGAGCTCTTCGACGAGCCGCCCAACGTCGCAGCGGTGGAGAAGTTCCTCAGCACGGCCGGTCATCAGCTGCTGTTCGCGTACGACGATGGCGCCGACGGCGGCGCTGAGACTGTGGTCGGGATGATCTCTGGCATGGAGCTTGCGTGGTGCAGTCCTGGGACTTCGTCAAGTCCTAACGGAGGCCGGTTGAGCAATGCAGCGGCCGTGACCGCAAGGCGATCCCTCAACGGGTCGACCATCAGTGGCGGGTCACCTCAGGGGGTCGAGAGCCGATGCAGCATTCACGAACATTCGCTAGGACCGCCTCTTCAATCGGTGTCGAACCTGTGTTGACTTCGAGGATCTGCCGGCCAATGCGGGGCTCGTGGAGCAGTTCGGCGAGAGTGCCAGCAACGTCATGGCGATCGATCTGGCCGTGAAACTCCGCCGGACCGAGGGACACGGTGCCGACCCCGGGACCGTCGAGAAGCAATGATGGACGAAGAATCAGCCAATCCAGATCGCTGCGGCTAAGCGCGTTGTCTGAGTTCTTCTTTACGGCGAAGTAGTACTCGACCTCCTCGCCGAGGTCGCGTTCCCGCCATGATTCCGGGAGCACTGACACCAGAGCAAAATGCTCGGCACTGGCTAGGCGTGCCGCCCGGATCGCTTTCCCGACCCCCTCGCCGTCGATAGCCTTCGTGACCGCCTTGCTGCCACCATTCGATCCGGCACTGAAGACGATCGCGTCGACATCGCGGAGCGTTGTCGCAAGGTCTTCCCACGGTCATGCTGGAGAGATCGCCGACTCTTGCGTTTATGCCTCGGGTTTCGAGCTCAGCCTGCTGGTCACGGCGGCGAACGAGCCCATGAACAACGTCTCCACGAGAGCGCAACTCCGGCGCGAGCAGACGGCCAATGCCGCCCGTGATACCGATGATGAAGACCTAACCACCCAGCGATTCCCCGTGGGCCGGCTCTACAAGGACTGTCCCACGTGCAGCCCGACGCGCTCGATCCCGGTGAGTTACGACCGAGGACGCCACCGGATCGGCTTCTGGGTCAGGATCGCGGCTCCCACCGCATGGAGCGCCGACCGATCACGATGGCCACGGCCGTCCAGGCCGCCATCACGAGGAGCGGCTGGGCAGCCTGACCCCAGGTCTCGGCGAAGCTCAGGGTCGCCTGCTTTGCGGCGGGGCCGTCGAAGCCAAACCAGCCGATCCGCACCAGGTCGGCCATCGCGGCTCCCGGCGTGAGCGAAAGGATGTCGCGGAGCCGGTCGGACATGTCGGGGATTGAGCTGGCCAGCGGTCCGATGGAGGCCAGGATGATGATCGGCATGCTGGTCAGCTGCGCGGCTTCGGCGTTCTTGGTCCACGCCGCGGTCCAGTAGGCCAACGCGGTGAACATGACGACCGCGAGTACCGCCACTGCGGCGTATAGCAGCGGGTTCACCGGCAGGGGCTGGCCGAGAGCAGCGGAGATCGGGATGGCGACCGCGCTCAGGACCACGGCGCTCACCGCTCCGGGCAGCGCGATGCTGGCGAGCAGCTCGGCGTCGCGCGTCTCGCCGGTACGCATGCGCTTGAGCACGAGCTCGTCGCGGCGGCTCACGAACTGGGCGAGGACGTTGTAGTAGACCGGGAAGAGCGCGATGGTGAGGAACATGGTGGCGATGGCACCCGCGCCCACGGACGCGGAGCCGCGCTCGCCGGTGAACAGCAGCGCGAGTGGCAGCAGCGGCAGCACCACGGCGTAGACGAACGCCAGGCGGTTGCGCGAGAGCAGGACGGTGTTCCAGCGCGTCAGGCTCGCGGTCCGCCGGATCGAGAAACGGTCAGCAACGGTGGTCGTGGTCATCGGAGGATTCCCTCCGGGAGGCTCGGGATCAGAGGGGCGATGGTGTCGGTTGGGGTGGCGGCGGCGTCGCGACCGTCCGCGATCGAGAGGAACACGGATTCAAGGCTCGGACTGCGGGCGTCCAGCTCGTCGAGCTCGACCTGGTTGAGAGAAGCCCAGGCCAGGAGGCCGGACAGCGAGCTTTGGAGCGCGTCGGTCTCCAGGGTCGTGCGCCCGTATTCGTGGAGCACA
Organism: Mycobacteriales bacterium; assembly: GCA_038245655.1. Taxonomy (GTDB): domain Bacteria; phylum Actinomycetota; class Actinomycetes; order Frankiales; family Frankiaceae; genus DATAZK01. The sequence goes on from JBBRSE010000016.1 coordinate 31,026, forward strand.
CGACCGACGCCGGCGAGGTCGCCGGGCACATCGGGGGCGTTCGCGAAGCTGATCGTCGAGGGGTGCCCCTCCGCGATCTCCGTGGGCGTCCCGGACCGGACGATCCGCCCGGCGTGCATGATCTCCAGCCGGTCGGCCAGCGTCTCCGCCTCCTCGAGGTAGTGCGTCGTGATCAGCACCGTGGCGCCGCCGTCGCGAAGGTCGGAGACCAGGCGCCACACTGCACGCCGGCTCTCGGGGTCCAGGCCGGTCGTGGGCTCGTCGAGGATTACCAGCTCCGGGCTCGCCATCAGCGTGGAGGCGAGATCGACGCGGCGGGTTTCGCCGCCGGACAAGGCGAGCATGCGGACGTCGGCCCGCTCCCTGAGCGAGAGCAGCTCGAGCATCTCGTCGACCGGGCGCGGGTTCGTGAGGGTCGCGCTCCACAGTCGCAGCGTCTCGCGGACCGTCAGGTCGCCCGAGAAGCCGCTTCGCTGAAGCAGGACGCCGGTGCGACGCCGAATGGCGTCGCGGTCGGCAATCGGATCGAGTCCCAGCACGCTCACCTCGCCGTCGGTCGCCGGGGCCAGCCCCTCGAGCACCTCGAGGGTCGAGGTCTTCCCGGCGCCGTTGGTGCCGAGCAGCGCGGTGATCGATCCGGTCGGCACGTCGAGGTCGACCCCGCGGACGGCCTCGTAAGCAGACGGGCCGTGGCCGTAAGTTCGACGCAGCCCGCGCACGCGCACCGCGAAAGCTAGCGGCTCGCCGGAGGACCGAGGCGTTGTTGGTCTTCTGATTGTGTGAGTCGTGGTCATTCCGCAACAATACGAACCGTCCCGTCTCGTGTCAAGACAGTCCGTCTCGTCTCGCTATATAGTCACTGGATGTCTTCGTCCAGCCCCGATCCCGCCCGGCGCAACGAGCGCTCGCGCCGCGCGATTCTCGCCGCCGCCATCATCCTGATCGGCGAACTCGGCTACGACCGGGTCTCCATCGAGGCGATCGCTAGGCGCGCCGGCGTCGGCAAGCAGACGATCTACCGCTGGTGGCCCTCCAAGGGCGCCGTCGCGCTCGAGGCGCTGAACGACAGCCTCGCGACGGTCGTCGACTTTCCGGACTCCGGCGACATCGTCGAGGACCTGCGCACCCAGATGAAGGGCGTCACGCAGCTGCTCGGGTCGACCGAGGTCGGGCCGGTGTACCAGGGACTGCTCGCAGCGGCTCAGTCCGACCCCGCGCTCGCGCGCGCGCACATCGAGCAGGTCATCGAGCCGGCCACCGTGGCGTGCCACGAGCGGATCGCGCGCGCGCAGCAACGCGGCGAAATGCGCGCGACCGCCGACCGCCAGGCGATCATCGACATGCTCTACGGCGCGATCTACTACCGGCTGCTGCTGCACACCCGACCGCTCGAGCCTGAGCAGGTCGACGCCGCCCTGGACATCGCGTTCGAAGGACTGCGCTAGGCCTCGGCGGACAAGAGATCGACGCGCTCACGCCGCCCTGGACGAGGGCGAACGGGCCGCCGGCCTCCTACCGCCAGATCGCCGAGAAGCAGCTGGCTCTGGGCCCTCGGTGCGACCCTCGTCCTGATCAATGACGCGCTTCACCTCGCATCAACTGGACGCGCCCTGCCCCGAGAGCAGGTCAAATTCACTTGACAGCCGAGATGTTAAGGAGTCAAGCCGGGCCAGCAACGAGTGAGTTTTTGCTGTGAACCGGGCGAGTGGACACGAGGGGCGGGAGGGGCGAGGCTGACACTCGGGTTAATCCTGCGGGGATGGGTAACGGACGGCCATGAGCAACAAGCGAACCAAACTGACCGTCGCCGTGACCGGGCCGACCGGCACCTTCGGCTTCGGGCTCCTTCCGTTGCTCGAAGCCGACCGACGGGTGTCGAAGGTGGTCGGTATCGCCCGGCGCCCGTTCGACCCTGCCGAGCTCGGTTGGAACAAGATGGAGTACCGGCGCGGCGATGTGCGTGACGTCGACGCCCTGCGCGAAGCGTTCGCCGGCGCCGATGTCGTCGTGCATCTGGCATTTCTGATCGTCGGGGGTTCCGCCGAGACCACCCGCTCGATCAACGTCGAAGGGACGCTCAACGCGTTTCGTGCCGCCGCCAAGGCGGGCGCTAGGCGGTTCGTCTACGCGTCATCCGTCGCGGCGTACGGATTTCATCGCGACAATCCCTACGGGATGACCGAGGAATGGCCAGTACGGCCGGCTGAGCGGCTGTTCTACTCGCAGGAGAAGGCCGAGCTCGAGGAATTGTTGGGGCAGGAGGCCGCGGAGCACCCCGAGATGAACGTCTACCTGCTACGCCCGTCGATCGTGCTCGGTCCTCACACGGTGGGCGGGAAGGACCTGCTTCCCGGCCTGCTCGCGCCCATCGGACGCTTGCTCGGCGGCCGGCTGCGGCGCTCGCCGATTCCGATCCCGGCGCTCGTGCCCGATCTTCCGGTGCAGTTCGTGCACGAAGACGACGTGGGCCAGGCCCTCGTCCAATGTGTCGTCGCGGCCGGGCCGCCGGGGGCGTACAACATTGCCGGCGATGAAGTGCTCAGCCTGCTGGACGTCGCCCGCGAGTTCGGGATCGTCCCCATCGCGCTGCCGGCCCGTCCGGCTCAGGCGGCCGCTCGATGGCTGTCCGGGGTGCCGCACCTGCCGGCGGCTGTGGCCTGGACGGAAGCGTTCAGCCACCCGGCTGTCATGGACACCCACAAGGCCAAGCAGGAGCTCGGCTGGAAGCCCGAGTTCACCGGTCTCGAAGCGCTGCGGGACACGCTGGGCCGCTAGGTTACGGTGCCAAGATGCTCAAGCCCGCGCTCCCTCGTGGCTTTCGTCGCGAGTGCTGATCTGCTCCGCTCGCGAGCGTTCTACGAAGGCGCGCTCGGGCTGCGCGTTGTCGTGCAGGACGACTACGCCTGTGTCTTCGACGCCGATGGCACCGTGCTGCGGGTAACCGCCGTCGAACAGGTCGTCAGCGGCGGCTACACGGTCCTCGGCTGGCGCGTGGACGACATCGAGAACGATGTCCGGACCCTGACGGAAGCCGGCGTCGCCTTCACCCGCTACGAGGGCATGGGGCAGGATCCGGCCGGGATCTGGACCACCCCCGGCGGAGACCGCGTCGCCTGGTTCTGCGACCCAGACGGCAACACCCTTTCCCTGACGCAGTACGAACGGAGCCACGCGTGAGCGACCCGACCAACGACAAGCCCAGCTTGCTTGTCGAAAGGGACGGGTCCACCGTCGTCCTGACGATGAACCGCCCGCAGCGACGCAATGCGCTGTCGCTCGACATGCTCGTACGGCTCGCTGACGCCTGGGATGCGGTCGACGCCGACGACACGATCCGCGCCGTGATCCTGACCGGCGCACCGGGCGCGTACTGCGTCGGCGGCGACCTGTCGGCGGGCTGGATGGGTGGTGCGCGTCCCGCAGAGCCGAGCGAGACCGAGCGGCGCGCCCAGGAGGACCCGTCGCTCATCGCCCGCGGTCTGCTGCTCACCTCGTGGCTGCGTACTCCCATCGTCGCCGCCGTCAACGGTGACTGCCTCGGTGGCGGCTGCGAGATGCTGCAGCAAACCGACATCCGGATCGCCGAAGAGCAGGCCCGCTTCGCAGTTCCGGAAGTCCGCCGTGGACTCATCGCCGGAGCCGGTTCGACGATGCGGCTGAAGCGTCAGATCCCTTACGCGGTCGCGATGGAGATGCTGCTGACCGGACGCATTCTCGACGCCGAGGAGGCCTTGCGCTGGGGGCTGGTCACCCACGTCGTCCCGCAAGGCGAGGGGCTCGCCAAGGCCCGCGAGATCGCCGAAACCATCGCTTCGTGCGGCCCGCTTTCCGTCGCCGCCAGCAAAGCGTCAGCGATCGAGACCGGCTGGCTCCTCGAGAACGATGCGCGTCCGATCGAGGGTCGTTACGCCGCGCACGTGACCCGCAGCAACGATGCCAAGGAGGGCATGCGGGCGTTCGCGGACAAGCGGCCGCCGATCTTCACCGGAACCTAAGTGCGGCTGGAGTGTTCTCCCTCATTCGGTACAGCCGTCTCGGCGGGTCGCGGACCTAACGACGAGGGGCTGAAGACGCCACGAGCACCAGACGGGCGCACCGCACGGCGACACCCGCGTCCGGCAAACTGCGATGCATGACCGATCTCACCGCCGCCTACCTCGAGGCGCTTCAGGCGGATGGCGACGCCTTGCTCGCGGCGGCGGACTCATCACGTGATGCTGCGGTGGCCGCCTGCCCCGGGTGGGACAACGTCACGCTGGCCGCTCACGTGGGCCGGATCTGGCACTACGTCAGCCGCCAGGGCCGTTCCACCGAGCCACTGGATCCGGCCGGCGCCCCGCCGGAAGGCAGAGACCCCGTCGGCTGGGCGCGCGACGGGTTGGCGGCTCTCGTCGCGACGCTGAGCGACCTCGAAGCTGATACGCCGGCCTGGAACTGGGCGCGTAGCGAGCCGAATATGGCAGCGTTCTGGTTTCGCCGGATGGCGCACGAGACGGCCATGCACCGCTGGGATGCCCAGGCAGCAGCGGGCCATCCGACCCCGATCGCCAGCTGGCTGGCGGCGGATGGCATCGAGGAAGTGATGACGATGTGGCTGCCGCGGCGCCGTGGCCGGTCCAAGGAAGACATCACTGGCACGGTCCACCTGCATGCCGCAGATCCCGTCCCCGATCAACCGGGCGAGTGGTTTCTCGAGCTCGGGTCCGGCGGCGAGGTGACCTGCCGGCACGCCCACGAGAAGGGTGACGGGGTCGTACGGGGACCCGCCCACGACATCCTGCTGCGCCTGTGGGGTCGACCATCCGGGGTCGAGGAGTTCGGTGAGGCCGCGGTGTTGGCGGCCCTGCACGCCGAGTAGACGCGGCAAGGTAGGAGTGAGCTATGAATCGTCAGCAGTTACGGGAGATCCAAGCGCCGATCAAGGAGAGCTACCGCCAGGATGCGACGGCCGCCCTGGTGACGCTTTCCGCCGACGGCACCCTCGACGACGGAATCGCCTGCTCGGTGAACACCGGCCGCGCCCTCGAAGTGGCCGGATTGCACCCCGCCACCGGGGGCGACGGCACGCTGCTCTGCTCGGGCGACATGCTCCTGGAAGCACTGGCTGCCTGCGCAGGCGTCACCCTGAAATCCGTCGCGACGTCACTCGAGATCGACGTGCGAGGGGGCACCGTCCAGGCCGAGGGAGATCTCGACTTTCGTGGAACCCTCGGCGTCGACAAGCAGGCACCAGTCGGTTTCATCGGCATCCGGCTGACCTTCGATCTCGACACCGATGCGAGCGAGGAGCAACTCGATACGTTGCTCCGCCTGACGGAGCGCTACTGCGTCGTCTTCCAGACACTGCGCTGCGCCCCCGAGATGCACATGACGCGGACCTGAGAGCTCAGATGGAGAAGTCGCTGTCCTCCCAGACGCCAAGGGAATCCATCTGGGGGCCGGCCGGCTCCGTGTGGCCGTTCAACTGCTGTTCGAGGTGGTCGACCCGGTGCAGCAGGGCTTGCAGGGCTCCGGCGATGGGATCGACTGGCGCCTGACGTCTCTCACCAGCGGGTCGGTGGGACGAGACCACCTGGCCCGGCACGCCGACGACGACCGAATGCTCCTTGACCGAACGCACGAGTACGGCGTTGGCGCCGATGCGGGAGTCGTCACCGACGGCGATGTCGCCGAGGACCTTTGCTCCCGCCCCGACGATGACGCGGTTGCCGATGGTCGGATGGCGCTTGCCCGGTGAAAGTCCGCGCCCGCCCAAGGTGACGCCGTGATAGATCGTGACGTCGTCGCCGACCTGCGCCGTCTCGCCGATGACCACTCCGGCGCCGTGGTCGATGAACAGCCGCTCGCCGATCTCGGCAGCCGGGTGGATCTCGATGCCAGTCAGCTGACGGGCCGCCTGCGACAGCGCGCGGGCGGCGAAGAACGCCTGGCGTTGCCAGAGCCAGTGGCTTGCCCGGTGTGCCCACACGGCATGGACGCCCGGGTACAGCAGCGCCACCTCCCAGGCGTTGCGCGCCGCCGGGTCCAGCTGCACGGCGGTGCGCAGGTCACGCTTTGCCCGGGCGAACCGAGGCGGGCGCTTACGCGTGGCCACGGTCAGTCGGCCAGACCGGCGTAGAGCACGGTGCTGAGGTAGCGCTCACCGAACGACGGGATGATCGTCACGATCAGCTTCCCGGCGTTCTCCGGGCGCTGCGCGACCTGCGTAGCCGCCCACAGAGCGGCGCCGGAGGAGATGCCCACGAGTAGGCCCTCCGCCGTTGCGGCCTGGCGCGCCGTCGTGAGGGCGTTCTCGTTTTCCACGGTGATGATCTCGTCGTAGATACCCGTGTCGAGAATGCTCGGCACGAAGCCGGCGCCGATGCCCTGGATCGGGTGAGGCCCTTTCGCACCGCCGGACAGCACCGGAGACGCAGCCGGTTCGACGGCAATGATCTGCACGGACGGCTTGCGCTCCTTCAGTACCTGACCGATTCCCGTGATGGTTCCGCCGGTGCCGACTCCGGCGACGACGATGTCCACCGCGCCGTCGGTGTCAGCCCAGATCTCCTCGGCCGTCGTCCGACGGTGAATCTCGGGGTTTGCCGGGTTGTTGAACTGCTGTGGCATGAAGTACTTGGGGTCGCTGGCGGCCAGCTCCTCAGCCTTGGCGATGGCACCGCCCATGCCGGCGGGCCCCGGAGTGAGGATCAGTTCGGCGCCATAAGCGCGCAGCAGGATCCGGCGCTCGATGCTCATCGCCTCGGGCATGGTGAGCACGATCGGGATGCCGCGCGCGGCGCACACCATCGCCAGCGCGATGCCGGTGTTGCCGCTCGTCGGCTCCACCACGACGGTGTCCGGGCCGATGAGCCCCGCGGCTTGCGCGGCGTCGATCATCGATACGCCGATGCGGTCCTTAACGCTTCCGGCGGGATTGAAGAATTCGAGCTTCGCGACCACCTGCGCCGCGGCACCTTCGGTGAGCCGGTTGATCCGTACGAGCGGGGTGTGGCCGATGAGTTCGGTGATGTCACTGGCGATGCGCATGTGGAAGCTGCCACTTTCGTTGGAGGTCTGGTGAGGGAACGAGCGGTCGGTGCTCAGGTAGCTCGACAGCGCGTCGCCGTTATCCGGCAGTGATCCACCTCGCGGCAGCGCACCAGGTTGCACTCGGGAAGCGCGACGCGGACGGCGGATCGTCGAAAAGCGGGCATGCCGGCTCCGGTCGTTGACGAGTTGCACGGATAGCTCACCGCAGGGTTTCAACGCTTCTGGTAGGCAAAGAAGTCCCTGGCCACCGGTTACGGTTTGAGAATGTGCAGCTGCCGAAATGGTGACCGGGTCCGCCGATGAACGTAGCGATGGTCGTCGGCAATCCCAAATCGCGCTCGCGCACGTACGAGGCTTCAGCGATCGGCCAGTAGGGCGAAACTGTCCTTGCCGTGCGCTGCCCGAGGCCGGCCGCCAGCACCTGCTCCTTGGCACTTGCGCGGACCCCGTGCGGCGACGGGGTATCCGCACATAGGGAGCCCGACCCCACGAGGAGGCGCCGCGACAACCGTCGACGAAGGCGCGCGGGCGACCGCCGTACGCGACTCTGACGGGCCCGCGTCGTGTCGTGCCTGGCGGCCGTAGCAGGGTCAGATTGGCCGGTTCGGTGGCATCGCCGGGTTGGCGCCAGTGCCAGCGCGGTCTATGTGACGCCGAGACACTGGCACCGGGACCGACCGCTGCCTGTCGCGCGGTGAGGCTGGGCCGCTAGTTCTCCCGCGGCGCTGGCGGCGGCGTCGGGCCGTGACCGCGCCGGAAAACCATCACGGTGCGCAGGAAACTGATCACCACCGTGCCCTCCTGGTTGTAGCCGATGGTCCTGACCTGCACGATTCCGGCCTCGGGGTGCGACTTGCTGTCCCGCGCCGTGAGCACGGTCGACTGCGAGTAGATCGTGTCGCCTTCGAATACCGGCGCGGGAAGGCGGACCTCGTCCCAGCCGAGGTTGGCAAACACGTTTTGGCTGACGTCCGTCACGGATTGCCCGGTGACGAGCGAGAGCGTGAACGTCGAGTCGACCAGCGGCCGCTTCCAGCTGGTCTGCGACGCGTAGTACGCATCGAAGTGCAGCGGCGCGGTGTTCTGGGTCAGCAGGGTCATCCAGGCGTTGTCGGTCGCCGTGATGGTGCGACCGAGCGGGTGCCGGTAGACGTCGCCGACCACGAAGTCCTCGAAGAACCGCCCGGTCCACCCCGGAACCAGCCGCTCGCTTTCTGCCGCCATCACAAACCCTTCGGTAGGAGTCGACGAAATCCGCGCGAGTCCGCGGGCCATACGAACAAGACCCGGGCGAGGACCTCCGCTGTCCCGTGCTGGCGGCTGTCACCCTCGGCGAATGCGTTGTCGCTGCGCACGTGCCACCCGCCTGGCTCCGGGTGATGTGCGCGCTTGACCACCCAGCGATCAGCAAGATCGTTGAACCGGGCGACGACGAGATCGTTCGGGCGCACCGTCGCATTCCAGCGCACCAACAGGACGTCGCCGTGTTTCAGGGTCGGCACCATCGAGGGTCCTGCCACCCGGACCCGGGTCCACGGCAGGAGCCTTCGACGCACCGGCCGCATGTTGCCACGAGGCGCACCGCGGAGTTCGGATTGGGGATGCGCGCCCGGGGCAGGAGCGTAGGGGAGCTTGGAAGATCCACCCGCCTTGGACCCCGACGCCACCGAGCACTAGTTTTGTTGCGGGCGGTCGTCCCCAAGCGGGACGGCAGCACCGTTCAGTCCGGCTCACCCCGAAGAGAGGAAGGGATCTGACATGAGGCGAATTCGCCAGTTCCGCCAGATTGCCACCGTCCACGCACACTGTGACCTGCCGTGCGGTGTGTACGACCCGGCCCAGGCTCGCATTGAGGCGGAGTCGGTGAAGGCCGTCATGGAGAAGTACCAGGGCAATGACGACCCGGTATTTCGAACCCGGGCGCTGATCATCAAGGAGCAGCGCGCCGAGCTTGTGAAGCACCACCTCTGGGTGCTCTGGACCGACTACTTCAAGCCGCCGCACTTCGAGAAGTACCCGCAGCTTCATGACCTGTTCAACAGGGCCACCAAGGCAGCGGGCGCGGCTGGCGGCAAGGGTTCGGTCGACCCGGCCGAGGGTCAGGCACTGCTCGACCTGATCGCCGAGATCGACACCATCTTCTGGGAGACCAAGAAGGCCTGAGTGTCCGCCAAGGCATTTGCGCCGGCGATTCGTCACATTCGCGGTTGTTGACCTCGTACGTCTTGTGATCATGCGGGTCGGGCGGAGGCCCAAGCTGGTCTCCGCCCGCTCCTCGGTCAGGGAGTCGCCGACGTTGTCGGGGGCAACCTTTCGGGCACGCGCCGGGCGTACCGCTTCGTCGAGGTACCGCGAAGGCTCCCGGCAAGGCTGGCGGGCTACACCGACACGGACGGCGGCGGCGGCGCGCCGTGCAGAACGAGCACCGGGCAGCTTGCGTGCTCGGCGCAAGCCGCGCTCACCGAACCAAGGAGAAGCCCGCTGAAACCGCCGTGGCCTCGACTGCCGACCACGAGCATCCGGGCGCCTTCACTCGCCTCAAGTAGGACCCTGGCCGCGCTGCCTTCCCGAACGTCCGCTGTCAGTCCTGCTGGGCGGTGATCGCCGAACACGTCGTCGAGAGTCGCGCCGAGCGCTTGCTCGGCGTCACCCGGCGGATTTCAGTCATCCGGTTAGCAGCACGGTGGTTTGCGGCACGGTGGCGCACCGTATCGCGTGAGGAGGGGCGGGCGGGGTGAGGCCGCGCTTCCTGCAACTGTTCGTCTCCTGCGTAGTCCTGGGCGTCGGCGTCGGGCTGCTGCTGCGGGCGGCGCTCGGGTCAGACGGCTACTCGACGCTCATCAACGGGATCACGCTCGCGCTCGACGTGCCGTTCGTCGTCGTCAACTGCATCGTCGGCCTCATCTTCGTGGCTGTGGCCTGGTCGCGCGGGCTCCGTCCCGGATGGGGGACGCTCGTGCAGCCGGTGGTCGTCGGGGTGACCGTCACCGGAATGCTGGCGCTCGTGCATGAGCCCCACCCGATCGTTGCGCGGCTGATCTTGCTCGCCGTCGCGTTTCCGATCCTGGTCGTCGGGGTCGCGGGTTACCTCGGCAGCGGAGCGGGGGCAGGGCCCACGGAGGCGGCGGCGCTGGCGTTCGACCCGCCGGTGCCTTTCCGCTGGAGCTACTCCGTCGTTCAGGCAGGCGGTGCCGCGATCGGCTGGTCGCTGGGCGCGGCGGCGGGGGCCGGCACGCTGATCGTCATCCTGCTGCTCGGTCCGGCCGTCGATCTGGTCTCCCGCCGGGTGCGGTTCCTCGATATCCATGCGGCAGCGCGCTAGTGCGTCACCAGACGTCGCCGTCTCGCCAATCGCAGATCAGCCGCGCGTTCAGGTCGAGTGCGACCGCGCCGAGCAAGACGTAGCCAAGGTCTTCGAAGACGTCAGGGAGCAACGCGTGGGTGGCGCGGAACACGTCGCTTCCGTCGTCGCCGGTGAGTGCCACTCGAATCCGCACCCTCCCGACTATGGGCCGAGCTTCGCAAGGCTCGCTCGACGATCAGATGGCGGGCATGGCTTCGTGGGGACCGACCAGCTTGAACTGCGCACCCGTCGGGTCAGCGGCCACCGCCAGGCGTCCGTACGGCGTGTCCTCCGCCGGCATCACGATCGAGCCGCCGAGCCGTTCGATCGTGGCCAGCGACGCGTTGGTGTCGTCGGTAGCGAAGTAGACCGACCAGTGCGCCGGAACGCCCCTGGGTAGGAAAGCCGCCGCATCCATGACCCCGGCGTACTGCTCCTCGTCGCGCTTCTGGACCGTGTAACGAAACTCTGGGGTGTCGCCGGCAACCTCGGTCTCCAGGCCGAAGACGTCGCGGTAGAAGTCCACGGCGTTCGCGTAATCGCGAGTGTGCAACTCGAACCAGCCGGGCGCACCGGCCTCGCCCAGCGTCAGGAAACCCTTGTGCTCGCCGGGCTGCCAGAGGCCGACCGAGGCACCGCCCGGGTCGGCGACGAAGCCCATGACCCCGAGGTCGCCGACGGGCATTGCGTCGACCATGACCTGCCCTCCGTGGGAGGTGGCCAGCTCGAGCGACTTGGCGATGTCTTCGGTGGCCAGGTAGACCGACCAGACGTCGGGCCGCCCCGGGTCGTGCTGGCTCGACATGCAGCCGGCGATCCGCACCCCGTCGCGGGTGAAGTTGAAGTACCCGCCGAACTCGGGGTTCGGCTCCTCCGCGGCCCAGCCGAACAGCGCGGTGTAGAACGCCCGGCTGGCGTTCGTGTCGGACGTCATCAGATCGACCCAGCAGGGCGCGCCGATGACAGCGGAGTCCCGAGACGGCATGGTGCCTCCTTCGTGTGAAGTGCGAAACCTTTCACCACGTTCGACGCCGCGGCAACCCCTAACTCATCGGCGCTCAGGTGTACATCAGCGAGCCGGGGGTCGTGAGCAACTCGCCCGTCTCGAGCCACGTCTTCAACCCGGAAAGGATCATCGGCCAGCCGCCGAAGATCTGCTCGTTGGCACCCTCGCGCAGCTGATCGTGCGTGAGCAGCAGGCGGCACGAGTCACCCACAGCCTCGATCTCCCACGTGACCCGCGAGAACCCCTCGCTCTTCACGTCGTCGCCCCAGAGCGCCCTCATGGTGTGGACCAGCCGACGCGGCGCCCGGGCCTCGAGGACCTCACCATCGCCGAGCAGGCCCGGCGCCTGCGGAGCACTCATTTCCAACGGTGACCCGGGCTTCCAATCTGTCCGTACGCCTGCGCCGAAGTTGTATTTGGCCCTGATCTCCGGATCGGTGATGGCCTCCCAGAGCCGCTCCGGGGTCGTCTTGATGTAGATCTCGAAGACCTTTTCCATCTGCTTCTCCAATTCGGTCTTGAGGCCGGAGAGCCCAGCGGCCCACGGCTCGGCGTACTTGCTCACCCAGCGGTCGTGGATGAGGCGGATCGGGACGGGATTGAGGAAATGGAGTTTTTCGCGTCCGCGGCGCCGGGTGACGACGAGGCCGGCCTGCTCGAGCTGTTTGAGGTGCTTCATGACGCCGAAGCGGGTCATGGGCAGGCGTTTCTCGAGCGCGGTGAGCGTCTGGCCGTCCTCGCGGAAGAGCTCGTCGAGCAGGCCGCGCCGAGTGGGATCGGCCAGCGCCCGAAAGACCTCGTCCTCCTCCACGCGTCCGACCATAGGTGACCATCAAGTCACATGTCAAGAGACGGGCGACAGCCCGCCGCCCTTGGGTGCGCCTTCTACGCTGGACGCGTGCACTTCTGGCAGCGCGTCTCGGAGCAGGGCCACGACCCGGTGACGTACGCGATCCCGGCCTTCTTCGTGCTGCTCGTGGTCGAGGTGCTGGCACTGCGCGCGTCAGCGAAGGCGACGCGGCCGGTCGGCGCCCCATTCCGGCGTGGCTACGAGCGCCGTGACACCCGCGCGAGCCTGCTGATGGGTTTCGGATCCTCGATGATTGGCACCCTCTGGCGGGCAGCCACCCTGATCGTCTACACGCTGCTGTACGACCACGTCGCCCCCTGGCACCTTCGCTCCAGCAGCTGGCTGACCTGGGTGTTCACCCTGCTAGCGGTCGATCTGCTCTGGTACACCTACCACCGCTTCTCCCACCGCGTGAGAGTGGCGTGGGCCGCCCATCAGGCCCACCACAGCAGCGCGCATTTCAATCTCTCCACGGCACTGCGACAGAAATGGAACCCGTACTTCGAGGGCCTCTTCTGGCTTCCGCTACCCCTGCTCGGAGTGCCGCCGTGGATGATTTACACGGCTTTCTCGGTGAACCTGATCTACCAGTTCTGGATCCACACCGAGCGCATCGAGCGGCTGCCCGCGTGGTTCGAATTCACCTTCAATACGCCCTCCCATCACCGGGTTCACCACGGAAGCGATTCGCTCTACCTGGATCGCAATTACGGCGGAATCCTGATTCTCTGGGATCGCCTGTTCCGGACTTTCCGGGCGGAAGCCCATCGCCCGACCTACGGGTTGACGACTCCCATACGCACCTTTAATCCGATACGGCTGCAGTACTTCGAATACGCCGCCCTGGCTCGGGACGTGCACGGCGCCACTGGCTGGCACGACCGCCTTGGTTACCTGCTCGGACCTCCCGGCTGGGCGCCGGCGGTTCGCAGTTGACCCGGCTCCCGAGTGGGCGCTTCGAGCGCTTTTAAGCCGTTTGGCCCCATCAGACTGCTCCGTCCGCCGCCGAAATAGGTGAGGTCGGCCGTTGCACGTCCGGCAAGCGCCGGTCATCTCGCCGGTCAACGACGAGGAGAATCATGCGGCTGCAATCACGCACGGGAAGTCGGCGCGGCGTCGTCTGGACGGGGCCGCGCGTCGCAGCTGCTGTCGTCGTGGCCCTGGCCGGCCCAGCTGCTCTGGCGGGGCCCGCCGCCGCGGCGACCGCTGCCGTCCGCACGCCGAGCGCGACCCAACCGGCACGCACCGGGAACTGGCAGTCGGCCAAGTGGGGCGACAAGCGCGCTGATCTGCTGGCTTCGGTCGGCGGCACGTCCAAGACTTACGACCCGACCCGCGACCCGGGGTCGCTTTACACGGTCACGAAAGAGATCGGCGCCCGCCAGCTGTGGAGCCGGTATGACTCGCGCGGCCGGCGCATCACCGGCCAGGGCATCACGGTCGCGCTGCTCGACAGCGGCGCGCAGCCGGTCCAGGGGCTGAACAGGCCCGGCAAGCTCGTCAACGGCCCCGACCTGTCACTGGAGAACGGCATTACCGACATCGTGAGCCAGGACGACTTCGGCCACGGCACCCATCTTGCCGGAATCATCGGAGCTCAATACGCGGGTACGACGGCCAGCTATTTCGCCGCTCCGCGGGCGCAGCTCGGGATCGCGCCGGACGCCACGATCATGCCACTCAAGCTCGCGACGGCCGATGGTGCGACCGACGTCAGCCAGGTCATTGCCGCCCTCGACTGGGTGGTGCAGCACCGCAACGACGACCCGTCGCGACCCGTCCGCGTGGTGAACCTGTCCTACGGCACTGACTCCGTGCAGAGCTACCAGCTGGACCCGCTGGCGGCGGCCGCCGAGAACGCCTGGCGGCACGGGATCGTCGTGGTGGTCGCCGCCGGCAACGAGGGCGGGGTCGGACGGCTGACAAATCCGGCCATGGATCCGTATGTGCTGGCTGTGGGAGCTTCTGACCCGCAAGAACGGACCGATAGCTCCAGTGTGATCGCCGCCGACTTCAGCAGTGTTGGCAGCGCCGCGCGCCACGCCGATCTGCTCGCTCCGGGAACCTCCATCGTGAGCCTGCGCGACCCAGGGTCCTACATCGACAGCAACCACCCGGAGGGACTGGTTGACGGCGATGCTTCCGGCCGCCTCTTCCGGGGGAGCGGCACCTCGCAGGCCGCCGCCGTCGCCAGCGGTGCGGTGGCTTTGCTCCTGCAAGATCACCCCGAGCTGACTCCTGACCAGGTCAAGGGTCTGCTGATGGCCAGCGCGGATCACGTCTCCGGCGACCCGCTCGCCGTGGGGGCGGGGCTGCTGGACATCGACGGGACCGTCAACTCCTTGGACGGGGTCACCCTCGGCCGGCTGTCGGGCAACGCGACGCCGGGAATGAATCTTGTGCAGTCCTACCCGATCTCGACGGGTCTCGGTTCCATCGAAGACGCTCGCGGCGGCTCGTACGTCTACGACCCCGCCACCGGTGAGCCGTTGACCGGCGAGCAAGACGTCCAGGGGATGCCCTGGGACGGGGCCGCCTGGTCCTCCGCCTCGGCGAACGCGCAGGCCTGGCAGGGCGGATTGTGGCTCGGCACGGTCTGGTCCGGCGACGGTTGGACGACCAGCGGATCGACGACGAGCTGGATCAACGCGGCCTGGTCAGGGGCGCGCTGGTCGGGTGCTCGTTGGTCGGACGCCGACTGGTCGGGGGCTCGTTGGTCGGGGGCCCGTTGGTCGGGCGCGCGCTGGTCCGGTGACGGGTGGGGTGCGGAGTCGTAAGCCGATGCGAAATGAGTAGGCCGCTTTCCGCGAGCCAGCGCAGCAGCACCCTTGCTGCGCTGCTTGCGTTTGCCGCTGCCTTGCTCGTGGTGCTCGGCGAAGCCCAGAAGCTGCGTCCGCCCGTCGGCGGTGGACACCCGCTGATTCGCGATGTCCTGCTGGTCACGATGTTCGCGGCGGCCGACTACGCGCTGCTGCACATCGAGTTCCATCGCGAGGCCTACTCGTTCTCGCTGAGCGGCGTGCCGCTCGCGATCGGTGCCATGATTGTCACGCCCGGTGCGCTCGTCTGGACGCGACTGGCAGGCACCGCCCTCGTCTTCATGCTTCAGCGGCCCGATCGCCAGAAGGCCGTCTACAACCTCTCCTCCTACGCCTTCGAGGCAGCGCTGATCTCGGTGGCAACGTCTGCTCTGGCCGGCGGCGGTCACGGGCTGAGCCTCGCCAGCGGCGCTGTGATGGCCGGCCTGCTCCTTGCGACGGACGCGCTGATGAGCACCCTGGTCCTGCTGGTGATCAGCTGGCATTCGGGCCCGCTTGATCGTCGGGAGCGCATCCGGGTGTACGGCTCCGGCACGATCATCGCGGCGCTCGCGGTCCTGCTCGGGTTGACGGCCATCATCGTGGCCACCCACGGCGCGCTTGGGCGCCTCGTCCTCATCGGCCTGCTGGTGATCTTTGTTGTCATCCACCGGGCGTACGCGGCTCTGCACCGGCGGCACGAGTCGCTCGAGCTTGTCCACCAGTTCGTCAGCCGGGCAACCCGCGGGTTGTCGCTGGACGATCTCGTGCGCGAACTGCTGAGCAACGTGTGTACGAGCCTGCGCGCGACGAGCGCCATCATGCTGCTGGACAGTTGGGAAGGTCAGCAGCGGGTGCTGGCGGTCAACGAGAGCGGCAGCGTGCTCTCACAGCCGGCCGCCTCGCCGCCGGTCGACTGGCTTTGCGAGCGCGTTATCGCCGCCGGCGCGCCGGCCATCGTGCCGCGCGGCACGAGTGCGCCCGACCTACGCCGCTGGCTGGAGTCCCACGGCTTTCGGGACGCCATCGTCGTCCCGGTCGCCGACAGCGACGGGCTTATCGGAACCATGGTCGTCTCCGACCGGCAGGGAGAGACGGCAACTTTCCACGCGGACGACGTACCTGTGGCCGAGACTCTCGCCGCCCACATGGCCGTGGCGTTGCGCAACGCGGCGCTGCTGCAGCGCCTGCGGTACCAGGCGAATCACGACGCACTGACCGGCATCGCCAATCGCACGCTGCTGCAAGACACGCTCGATCAAGTGCACGACGACGTCGAGGCCCGTGAAACGTGCGCGGCCCTGCTGCTCCTGGACCTCGACCGCTTCAAGGACGTGAACGACGTCCTCGGTCATGTCGCCGGCGACCGGCTGCTGTGCGTCGTCGCCGACCGGCTCGAAGCGCTGGCGCAGGACGGGCTGGTCGCACGCCTCGGCGGTGACGAGTTCGCGGTCCTGCTGACCGACATCGGCGACGCCGAGGCCGCCGAAGCGTTTGCCCACGAGGCGATCGCCGCGCTGAAGGGACCGGTCTACGTCAACGACATCGCGCTGAATGCAGAGGCGAGCATCGGCGTCGCCGTGTTTACGCCCGGGCGGATCGCTCCTGGGGAACTGCTGCGCAAAGCCGACCTCGCGATGTATGCGGTCAAAGGCTCGGGTCGGGCGGTCGGGCTCTACACCCAGGATCTTGAGCGTGGGCAGGCAGACCGACTCGCCCTCGTCGCCGACCTTCGGGTGGGCATCGATCGCGACGAGCTGGTCATGCTGTATCAGCCGAAGATCGACCTTCGTACCGGCATGATCGTCGGACTGGAGGCGCTCGTACGCTGGCAACACCCCAAGCTTGGGGTACTCGCGCCTGACAGCTTCATTCATCTGGCGGAGTCGGCCGGACTCATCGACCAGCTCACGGACACTGCGCTCCGCCTGGCGTTGACCCAATGCCGCCGCTGGCACGACGCCGGTTTTGGCCTTACCGTCGCGGTGAACCTCTCGGCTCGCAACCTGCACGATCCCCACCTGCCCCGGCGGGTAAAGCAGCAACTCGACGATGTCGGGCTTCGCGCCGAGTCGCTGACGCTGGAAATCACCGAGGGCAGCGTCGTCAGCGAACCCGAGCGGACCATCCCCGTCCTCGTCGAACTCGCGGAGCTCGGCTGCGTGCTCTCGCTGGATGACTTCGGCACCGGATATTCGAGCTTGTCCTACCTGCAGAACCTCCCGGTGAAGGAGGTGAAGATCGACCGCTCCTTCGTGACCGGCTTCGTCGGTGACCAGCGCCGGGAAGCGCTCGTCGCCGCCATCATCGGACTCGGTGAAAGCCTGCAACTGCTGGTGGTGGCAGAGGGAATCGAGGACGCCGATACCGAGCGCCAGCTGCGCCGGATGGGCTGCGGCGGCGCTCAGGGCTACTTCATCGGTGTGCCGGCGACGCCCGCTGCCCTCGAGGCACTGCTCGACGCGCGCGGCACCCGGTCGATCCATTGCGGACCCTGGCCGCAGGTGTCCCGGGCGCCTGCGGGGGCGGTGGCGGAGCAACGTTCAGTCCGCTAGTAGTACAGCTAGCGGCGGGTTTGGGGAATATGCCGGAGATTTCGCGCTAGCTGCCTTAGGGCACCGCCGTTCGGGACCTCTGGCCCGATGAACTCCGCGGCCTGCAGCGCCAGCATCGGGAGTATGACGCGAGCCCTGAGTCCCGAGCACCAGACCATTGTCGAAACTACGGTGCGCAAGGCGCGCTCGGCAGCCGATGAGCTGCGGACTCTGGACCAAGAAGCGGTCGACCGCATTGTCTGGGCAATGGTCACCGCCGGCCTCGAGGCCGCCGTCGAGCTGGCCGAAGTGGCGACTCAAGAGACTGGCTTCGGGGTGCTCGAGGACAAGGTCGTCAAGAACTACGTGGCCACCGAATTCCTCTACGACTACCTTAAAGACAAGAAGACGGTCGGGATCATCGAGTCCGATCAGGAGCGGGGCATCGACATCATCGCCGAGCCCATAGGCGTCGTGCTTGCAATCACCCCGGTCACGAATCCGACGTCCACCGTCCTGTTCAAGGCGATCGTTGCCATCAAGACCCGTAACGCCGTCATCTTCCGACCGTCGCCGATGGCGACCCGCTGCGCAGAGCGCGCGATCGAGGTGCTGGTCACCGCAGGTGAAGCGGCCGGGCTTCCCGCCGGTGCGCTGCAGGTGCTCCCGCAGGCCGAGCATGAGGTCACGTACGCGCTGTTCGACCATCCCGGCGTCGATTTCATCTGGACCACCGGCGGACCCCGGATCGTCGAACTCACGAACAAGGCGGGCAAGCCCAGTCTCAGCGTCGGCCCTGGCAACGCGCCGGTCTACCTGCACCGCAGCGCTGACATTCGGATGGCCGTCGTTGACATCCTCATCAGCAAGACGTTCGACGGCAGCGTCATCTGCCCCGCCGAGCAGACCTGTGTCGTCGACGATGCGATCTACGACGAGGTCGTCGCCGAGTTCAAGCGGATGGGCGCCCGGCTGCTGACCGATGCCGAAGCGGGCCTGGTCGCCGAGTTCGCCTTCGGCTGCGACAAGGTCAACACGGCGGCACTGGGCCAGCCGGCGAGTGTCCTCGAGGAGCGTGCCGGCCTCACGCCAGGCAAGGGGGATGCCGTCACCAAGGTGCTGCTCGCGCCCTTGCCGACGGATCTCACCGAGCTGGCCGCCCATCCACTGGTACGCGAGAAGCTGATGCCCGTCCTCGGCCTCGTCCGCTCGCCCGACGTCCAGCACGGGATCGACGCCTGCGTGCTCGTCACCGAACACGGCGGTCTCGGCCACACCAGCGCGGTCTACGCCCGCGACGAAGACGTCATCTCGCGGTTCTCGGCAGCTGTGCGTACCGGCCGAATCCTGGTCAACGCGCCGACCGCAGTAGGGGCGCTGGGCGGCGTCTACAACTCGCTGACGCCGACGTTTTCGCTCGGTTGCGGGACCTGGGGCGGTTCGATGACCACGGACAACGTCAACTACCGCAACCTGATGAACCTGAAGACCGTGAGCCGCCGGCGCACGCCGCCGCAGTGGTTTCGGGTGCCGGCGGAGACGTACTTCAACGTCGGCGCCCTGGACAGCCTGCGCACCATCGAGACGAAAACGGCGCTTATCGTCAGCGACGAGTTCAACGTCCAGCGCGGTGCGGTCGACGAGGTTCGTCGCCACCTCGTCGCCACCGACGTGCGCGTATTCGCCGACGTCATGCCGGAGCCGGATGAGCAGATCGTGAAGGCGGGCGTTGAGATGCTCAACCACGTGCGTCCGGACCTCATCGTCGCCGTCGGCGGGGGATCGGTTCTCGATGCGGCAAAGGCGATGCGCCTGTTCGCCGAGCATCCCGAGCTTTCGGTACGCGAGCTGTCGCTGCCGTTCCTCGATGCCCGCAAGCGCGTGGCGCGCTACCCCTCACCGCAACACACCATGAAGCTTGCTGCGGTCCCGACGACAGCCGGCACCGGTTCAGAAGTGAGCCCGGCCGCCGTGATCACCATCGGCGGCCGGAAGGTGACCCTCGTCGACTACTCGCTCGTTCCTGACCTGGCGGTCGTCGATCCGAGCCTCTCAGCCAGCATGCCTCCGTCGGTCACCGCCGACACGGGCATTGACGCGCTGACTCACGCTCTGGAGGCCGCCGTCTCCATCTTCGCGTCTCCTTACACCGACGCCTTTTGCGTCCAGTCTGCCCGGCTCATCTTCGAGTCGCTGCCGGTGGCCTACAAGGACGGCGACAACATCGAGGCGCGTACCGCAATGGCCAACGCCGCGACCCTCGCCGGGCTGGCGTTCTCCAACGCCTTTGTCGGGGTGAACCATGCGCTGGCTCACGCTCTCGGCGCCCGGTTCAAGATTGCTCACGGCCGCGCAAACGCCCTTTTCCTGCCGCACGTGCTGCGCTACAACGCCTCCCTGCCGACGAAGTTCATGCCGGCGCCCGGCTACTCTGCCTACGTCGCGCCGGACAAGTTCGCCCAGCTCGGGCGCATCCTGTTCGGTGGTAACACCGAGGCTGAGCGGCGCGAGCGGCTGTTCACCAAGGTCGACGAGCTCATTGACACGTTGGACCTGCCGCATTCCATTGCGGAGCTCGGGATTTCCGAGGCGGAGTTCAACGCTGCCATCCCTGACATGGCGCGCGCCGCCTACGCCGACGCCAGCATGCGGACCAACCCGCGCATGCCGTTGCTCGCGGAGATCACCGGCCTCTTCGAAGCCGCGTACACCGGCAAGGTCAGCGGGCAGCAGAAGGCGCGGCCCGTCGTGCCGCTGGTACGCCACCGGGCCGCCGCGCCAGCCCTCAACTAAGCCGAGGTGCCCTCGAAGACGCCAAAAACCCAGTAATCGTCGCTATCCGCGCGGATAGCGACGATTACTGGGTTATGGCAGAGCGCTCGGGGCCCCGTCCTACAAGCTGGCGGTCGCCGTCAGCGGGAGCACGGTCGGCCACTCGACGTCGGGCAGCTCCTGGGAGAACGGACCGTACTTCGGCTTCGCGGTCGCCCGGTACCTGTCGGTGGAGTGCACCGGATCTGAGTCGTGCTGGCGGATGACCTTGTCGCCGAACGTCTCCAGTAGCTCGAGGATCTCCTCCTTGTGCAGGTCCTGGGGCAGGCCGAACACCAGCTGGTCGCAGCCGACCGACTTGTAGCTCTCCAGCTGCTCGGACACCTCGTCCGGGGTGCCGCACAGCATGTAGCCGCCGGCGATCAGGTCGTCGAGGAACTTGTCAGGGTCGTTACCTGCGAGGTCGCGCAGTACCATCGGCGAGTTCGGCCAGGTGATCGCGTCGACCGACTTCGGCATGGTGTCGTGGTAGAGGTTGACCATCGTCACCAGGTAACCGGCCACCCGGTCCAGGGCGATCTCGCGGGCCTTCTTGCGGTCGTCGAAGCAGATCACCGCGTTAGTCATCATGACGTTGTCGTTCATGAACTGGCCGAGCGGCTCCTTGCACTCCGCGATCGCTTCCTTGTAGGCCGCGATACGCCCGCGCAGGTTGAAGATCGGCTCGAAGTTGAACGCAATAGCGCCGATGCCGAGCTCGCCCGCCCGGGCGAAGGTCGGCGGGTTTCCGCAGGCGACCCAGATCGGCGGGTGGCCCTGGCCGTACGGCTTGGGCAGGATGTTGTGCGGGGTCGGCACGGTGAAGTGCTCACCCTGGTAGGAATAGTCGACCTGCTCCCACATCCGCGGGACCTCGCGCACGACCTCTTCCCACTCGGGCTTGGTCGAGTTCTTGTCCAGGATGTTGAACGTGGCCATCTCGTGGCTGCCGGCACCGCGGCCGGTGCCCCACTCGAACCGCCGGTTCGTGAAGTGGTCGAGCATCGCGGCACGCTCGGCGTATCGCACCGGGTGTTCCTTGCGCGGGGACAGGCTGTTGATGCCGGTCGAGAGGTGGATGTAGTCGGTCTGCGAGGCGACGTAACCCATGACGACCTCGGGGGCCGACATGTGGGAGTACTCGGTCAGCGCGTGGTGCTCGCCGAACCAGGCGTACTTCCAGTTGTGCTTGTCGGCGAAAACGGCGTACTCCGCCTCGCGCATGAGGCGCGTGTGCTCCCAATCGGAGTCGTGGGCCTTTGGCCCAGGCATGTAGCCGTTGAGAAAGATCCCGAACTCCATGAAGCCCTCCAAGTACGCCCGTCAGACAGCAGGACGGTATCTGACGGAGGGTCAGATGCGCACCCTGGCTCGCGGATCCGTCCCAGCAGCACCCGTATGGGCGACCCGGTAACGGCCCGCCACCTGGGGTGGGCCACGATTGCCCCATGCCAGCTTCCACTTATCGGGTCGTCCAGTGGACGACCGGCAACGTCGGCCGCCGTTCGGTCCTGGCACCATCTCCAACCCCGAGCTCGAGCTCGTCGGGTGCTACGCGTGGGCCCCCGCCGGTATCGCGGCGAGTTGGCAGGAGCGCCGCGAGGGAAGCACGATCGTCGAGCTCAACGTGCGCTGGCGCAAAGGCCAGCACCTGGAGCCCGACTGGAAGGTCCAACACGGCTACCTCGTCGACATCAAAGGTCAGCCGTGCGTTCGCACCAAATTGGAGATGTATCCCGGCCCGGACTTCGTCGCCAAGTCCTTCAGCGACTACATGGTCCTCGGCATGATCATGACTGCGCTGCCGGCTCTGAATGCGGTCGCCGCCGTCTGCGGGGCCGCACCCGGCATCGTGACGTATCTCGACCTGCCGCTGATCACGCCAAGCGGTTGGGTCTAGTACCAGTCGTCGCGATCCTGCAGCAGCATCAGGCCGTCGACGTTGACGGCGGAGTTGGCGCGCCCCGCAGGTGTGGAGTTAAGGACGGTCAGCCGGCCTGAGATGGGCTCCAGCGGTACCTCGACCACCGCGACGATGGTTCGCGGCTGGACGTGCCGCGCGTAGAGATCCACCTTCTGGACCGGGACGCCGTTGACCGAGACGGTCATGACGCCGCCGCTCGGGCCACGCGCAGCAACGACGCCCACATTGCGGCCGGAGAACGTACCCAGTACCGCGTAGGTCGCCCCCACCCCGCCCGCGGTGGTGGAGCGAAGCACCGTGCCGCCGATGGCGCTGGCATCCGACGCGACGGTCCAGCCGTGGCTGTGCAGCAGCGCCGCGTCGGGGACGTATTCAGAACTGAAGTGCGTCGTCGCCGCGATCGGAAGGCCGTGCTTGCTGAGCGTGTACGAGATGCCGAGATCGTTCGCTGCCAAGGTGTCGGTGAACGTCAGCTTCTGGAAGACGCTCGAGGCCGGACTCGTCCGGGACAGGACGGTCGTCTCGCTGCCGTCGTTGGCGTTGTCACGCAGGATCGTGCAGCCCAGCGGGCAGCCCAACACATTGGCCACGACGGACACCTTGGCCGCCGCAGGTGACGGGGTTAGCTGCTGGCCGTTGACGAGGGTTGCGCCGATGGATTCGGTCGTCACCGGACCGGGTGCGGCACCGGCGGTCCGCAGCGCACCGAGGTTGGGGCCGGCGGTTCCGGGCGGGTCGAGGCGGACCAAACCGTCGACGTGCACGTCCTTCTGCAGGCGGGCGGCCGGGGTGGTATTCGTGATCGTCAGCGTCGAATGCGCCGGGACGGTCAACGCCGCGACCAGCCGGCGGGGTTGCCACCTCGGGGTCTTCAGGTCGATCGTCTGCTTCACAACGCCGTTGACGGCGACGGACAAGAGGCCGTTGTTGGGCCCCTTGGCGGAGATGATCCCGATGTTCTGCGCCGCCGCGCCCGTGACCGTGCGGGCAGTCGCGCCGGTCGCGCTGGAGCGCATGATCATCGTTTCGGTAGCGCCCGCGTTTTCGTCGCGAACCCATCCGGTGGAGTACGTCAGGGCACCCTCGGGCTGGAAATCGGGCTGCAGGTCGAGCGCACCGGTTTCATCGCCGGTGTGAAGATCACGAATCGTGTAAAAGCTGTCGGCCTGATACCAATTGCGCTTCAGCGTGTCGGTGAATGCGTGGGTCGTCGCGCCGGCGCCCGCCGGGGTGGTCAGCTTCGCCAGCGTCGTCGACTCCTCGCCCTGGCGCCCGAACCGCTCGTACTTCACCAGGCTGCACCCGGTTGGGCACCCCCCGATCTGGTACTTGACCTGGACCTTCGCCGCAAAGGGATCGATCCCGGCCAATTGCTGCGAGCCAACGAGCGTGACGCTCACGACGCGCGGCGCGACGACGGCGGCCGTCGCACTGGCGGCCCCGACGGGTGCGATTGCGGGGACGAAGCGCGAGGCAAGGAATGCGGTCGCCGGAAGAAAGATCTTTTTGGAAGCCATCCGGACCCCTTTGCCAATAGCCGCGCCTGGAACTCTAGCCGGATTCCCGTCACGGTCAATAACTCAGCGTGATCGAATGCCGGGAGTCGATGCAACTTCAGAACCGGTTCGCACCGGAAAAGGTGTCGCCGCGCCGGGCTCGGAGTTACTGCAGGTAGTTCTCGACAACCTCCGCCGGCCGGACGCCAGCGTCCTGCGGGTCGAGTCCGGCGTCACGCCGGGCGTCGCGCTGGCGGAGCAGATCCCAGCAGCGATCGAGCGCGAGTTCCACCTCATTCAGGCGCACGCGCTCCTCGTCGGTGAAATCGCCCCCGCTGTGGGCTTGGCGAAGGGCGTGCTCCTCGTGTGCCAGCGCCTCGATCTGTACGTGCAATTCCTGGTCCGTCATTTCGTACCTGCCTGCCTGGTCAGAAGGCTGCTAGTGGGAGGTCGTCGGGGCCGGCTGGAACATCAGCTCATCGACGTAGCACCAGCCCCAGTCCTCACCTGGCTGGAAGGACTTGATGACCGGGTGGTGCGTGCCCCGAAAGTGGGCGGTCGCGTGGCGGTTCTTCGAGGAGTCGCAGCAGCCGACATGTCCGCACGAAAGGCACTGCCGAAGGTGCACCCAGGTATCGCCCATCGCCAGGCACTCCACACAGCCGGCGGCCCCGGGCTGCACATCGCGGATCTGATCCAGGTGGGTGCAGGTCGCCATCATGTCTCCTGTCTGGTCGCCGTCCTGTCGCACGTCGATTGAACCTACCGGCCGAACGCCGAACCCCGAAGGGCCGGTTAACCGGCCCTCGGACAAGTCGTTCCCCGTTCGACGCGACCCTTGCGGGAACCCCAGGAATGCCTGAGCCCTATAAGGGATTGAGTGGGTTGAGTGAAACAGGCGCAACTTCAAGGACTGCCCATGACTGATAGTCGCAATTTTCCCGTTTTGCCGCTGGACGAAGCGGTCGTGCTGCCCGGAATGGTCGTCCCCATCGAGCTGGACGGCGCCGGGACCAGCACTGAGGTGCGAGCTGCCATCGACGCGGCGCAGCTGGCCAAGACCCCCGTGCTGCTCGTCCCCCGTCCCGACGGGCGCTACGCGAGCATCGGCACGATCGCGACCATCGAGCAGATGGGCCGCCTTCCCGGTGGCCAGCCCGCCGCCGTGTTGCGGGGGACAGCTCGGGCCTTGATCGGCACCGGTACGACCGGCCCCGGTGCGGCTCTCTGGGTCGAGGCCACCGAGCTGAGCTCGCCCGACTCGTACGACGACGAGGTGCTCGCCTTGGCCCGTGAATACAAGGGTCTGGTCACGTCGTTCCTACACCAGCGCGGTGCCTCGCAGCTGGTCGATTCGATCACTCGGATGACTGATCCGGCACTGCTCGCCGACACCGCCGGCTACGCCCCCTACCTGACCGCCGCGCAGAAGCTTGCCCTACTCGAGGCTGTTGACGTGCGTGAGCGGCTGACCCTCGTGGTGAAGCTTGCCCGCGAGCACCTGGCCGAGCTGGACGTCGCCGAGACGATCCGCAAGGACGTCCAGGAGGGGATGGACAAGCAGCAGCGTGAGTTCTTGCTTCGCCAGCAGCTCTCCGCCGTTCAGAGGGAGCTGCGTGACCTGCAGGGCGGCGGCACCGATTCCGAGGAGCAGGACCTGCGCTCTCGGGTCGAGGGTGCCAACCTGCCCGAAGCCGTGCACAAGGCTGCCATCAAGGAACTGGAGAAGCTCGAGCGTACGAGCGACCAGTCGCCTGAGTCGGGCTGGATCCGCACCTGGCTCGACACTGTCCTCGAGCTGCCCTGGAACGAGCGGACCACCGACAGCTACGACGTGAAGCACGCCCGCGAGATCCTCGATGCCGACCATTCCGGCCTCGACGACGTCAAGGAGCGCATCACCGAGTACCTGGCGGTCCGCAAGCGCCGCGAGGAGCGGGGCCTCGGTGTCGTCGGCGGTCGCCGTAGCGGTGCCGTGCTGGCGCTCGTCGGTCCTCCTGGCGTCGGTAAGACGTCGCTCGGCGAGTCGGTCGCCCGCGCTATGGGACGCAATTTCGTACGCGTGGCGCTGGGTGGTATCCGTGACGAGGCCGAGATCCGGGGTCACCGGCGTACCTACGTCGGTGCGCTGCCCGGGCGCATCGTGCGGGCGCTGAAGGAGGCCGGCTCCATGAACCCGGTCATCCTGCTCGACGAGGTCGACAAGGTCGGATCGGACTACCGCGGCGACCCGACGGCGGCGTTGCTCGAGGTGCTCGACCCGGCGCAGAACCACACGTTTCGCGACCACTACCTCGAGGTGGAGCTCGACCTGTCCGATGTGGTCTTCCTGGCTACCGCCAACGTGATCGATTCGATCCCCGGGCCGCTGCTGGACCGCATGGAGCTGGTCCGGCTCGACGGCTACACCGAGGATGAGAAGGTCACCATCGCGCGTGACCACCTGCTCCCACGGCAGATGGAGCTGGCCGGCCTGACCCCGGACGACGTCGAGGTCGAGGACGTGGCGCTGAAGGAGCTGTCCGCGACTTACACCCGCGAGGCGGGCGTGCGGAGCCTGGAGCGACTGCTGGCCAAGATCATGCGCAAGGTGACCGCCCGATTGGACACATCCGAGGGCCGCCAGACGGTCTCGGAGGCGACCCTTCGCGACTACGTCGGACGGCCGCACTTCCTGCCTGAATCGGCGGAGCGGACGGCATTGCCCGGCGTCGCGACCGGACTGGCCGTCACCGGCGCGGGCGGCGACGTGCTCTTTGTCGAGGCGTCGCTGGCTGACGCCGAGACGGGCGGTACCGGCGTGACCCTGACCGGTCAGCTGGGCGACGTGATGAAGGAGTCTGCGCAGCTCGCGCTGTCGTTCCTGCGTTCCCACGGAGCGGAGCTCGAACTGCCCGTGGGCGATCTGAAGGAGCGCGGGATCCATATCCACGTTCCTGCTGGTGCGGTGCCGAAGGACGGCCCCTCCGCGGGCGTCACGATGACCACCGCGCTCGCGTCGCTGCTGTCCGGGCGCCCGGTGCGCGCTGACGTGGCGATGACCGGTGAGGTCTCGCTGACCGGGCGGGTGCTGCCGATCGGCGGCGTCAAGCAGAAGTTGCTGGCGGCCCACCGAGCGGGCATCACGACCGTGCTCATACCGTCCCGTAACGAGCCCGATCTGGACGATGTCCCCCAGAGCGTGCTTTCGGAACTGACGGTGCACCCGGTTTCTGATGTCCGTGAGGTTCTCGCCCTCGCACTGGAGCCCGCGCAGGCGGCGGCAACGCTAGCCGCCTGACCAGGCCCCTGCGCGTCAGGGCACACGCGAAAACCCCGAGTTGGTCGGCTCAGCGTCCAAAACGTGACCAGTTCGGGGTTTTCGCGGCTTTGCCGGACGCTCATTCGGGCACACTTAAAGATGTGACGAGCCCAGAGCTGCTGATCGACGTCCCCGCGGAAACGGATGTCGCAGAGGTTGCGACGGTGCCGTGGTACTCGGGACGGCTTGCGTACGAGCGCCGGGGTCCGGTTGGAGCGCCCGCTGTCCTGCTGGTTCACGGCATGGCGGGCAGCCGCGAGACCTGGCTCGCGGCCCAGGAGATCCTCGCCGAATCGTTCGATGTCATCGCGGTCGACCTGCCGGGCCACGGAAAGTCGAGCCTGCCCAACGGGGACTACTCCTTGGGATCGCTGGCGGCCGCATTGCGTGACCTGCTCGACCGGCTCCAGATCGAGCGCGCCACGATCGTCGGTCACTCGCTGGGCGGTGGGATCTCGCTGCAGTTCACCTACCAGTTCCCCGAGCGTTGCGAGCGGCTGGTTCTGGTCGGAAGCGGTGGCCTCGGACGCGAGGTGAGTGCGTTCCTGCGGGTGCTCTCGCTGCCCGGGGCGCCCTTCGCGCTTTCCGGGCTCCTGGTGCTGCGCCGCAATGAACACGCGCAGTCCATCGGTCGGCTGCTGCACCCAGTCGCGAGCCGAATCTTTGCCGACCTGCCGCTCATGCTCAAACACTTTGCAGCCTTGCAAGAACCGGCCCTGCGGCGCAGCTTCATCGCCACCATCCGCGCGGTCATTGATCCCGGCGGTCAGCGCGTGACTGCCGTGGATCGGCTGCACCTGGCCGGCCGGCTGCCGGTCCTGGTGGTCTGGGGACGTCGTGACCAGATGATCCCGGCCTCTCACGCCTTGGCCGTCGCGCAGAGCATTCCTCACGCGCGTATCGAGGTGTTCGAGGACGCCGGCCACTACCCGCACGAGCATGACCCGGCGCGTTTCGCCAGCTCCCTCACGAGTTTCATTGAGGAGACGATCCCGGCCCGGGTCACCTCCCGTGACCTGCTGAGTGATCCGGCAGCCGTAACCGCTGCGGGCTGATCAGAGCCCTGGTCCTACGGTGGGTGGCGGGTTCGCTGACGACGCGGCGTCCATTGCGTGCACTCTGCACGCTTAACCGTTGGAGGGCTCAGTCGTCTCAGCCCTCGTCGCCGGCTAGCAGACCCTCGAGCTGGTCGGCCAGCCGGCGCAGGTGCGCTGTGGTGTCGGTGCGCTGCTTGGCCGGCCAGCCGCCGGTGAGGTCGAGGAGGGTTCGGTGCCACGCATCCTGAATCCGCGCCAGCGCTCGCTCGCCGGGCTTGGTCAGTTTCAGAACGGCCGCTCGCCGGTCGGTCTTGTCCACACTGCGGGTGACCAGCCCGAGCCGGACCAGCTCCGTGACGCGACGGCTCACCGTGGAGCGTTCCACATCGAGCTGGGCGGCGAGATCGGAGACGCGCAGCGGTTGACCGGCACCGAGCATCGCCAGCGTGAGGTGCAGATGCTCACCCAGTTCGACGCGGGCCGCCTCGCCCATGAGCAGGTGAAGGCGGGGGGAACGGGCCGCGCGACTGACTCGGGTGACGGCTTCATCGAGCTGCAGGACCCACTCGGGGATCGCCGTCTTGGCTCTGGACAAGCCAGCGCCTCCTTCGCTACGTGCTCGACTACTGTCGGGCATATGGGTGAGCCGTGCACACTCTGTAACGCTCGTTCAAGCTCGGGGCAGGCTCAAACGCGGGTGTCGACAGGTTACGAGCCTGGCGGCGTCTGCGGGTGAAAGCCCTAGCAGGATTACGCGTTGTCGACCTCTCGACGCTGCTGGCAGCCCCACAGGTGTCGGCAATTTTGGGCGATTTCGGGGCTGATGTCATCAAGGTGGAGCCGCTGGGTGGTGATCCACTACGCAGTCTTGGCGCCGTTCGTGGGGGCCGTTCGGTGGCCTACGCGCTTGCGACCCGCAACAAGCGGATTGCTGAAGCGGACTTCACGTCCGCGGAAGGTCAGGAGAGCATCCGCCGGCTCATCGCGGCGGCCGATGTCGTCGTCGTCAACCAGCCGCGGGCGTTGCTCGAGCACTGGGAGCTCACGTACGAGTTGCTCTCCGTTCGCAACCCGCGCCTCGTCTACGTCTGGGTCACCTGCTACGGCGCTCAGGGCCCGTATGCTGACCTGCCCGGCAATGGCAGCCTGGCCGAGGCATTTGGTGGCTTGACCCACCTCACCGGCGAGGCGGACGGGCCTCCGGTGCTGCCTTCGTCGGCGCTTGGTGACCCCCTCGTCGCGCTGTCCGGGGTCATCGGCACGCTGCTCGCCTGTTACGCCCGCGATGTTGGCGGCGCCGGCGGCCAGTGCGTCGACGTGAGCATGTACGAGCCGGTGCTCGGGCTGGTGGGATTGTCCGTAGCCGCCTGGGATGGGGTGCCGCCGCCGCCGTCGCGTACCGGCAGCCGCGTCGCGAATGGAGTACCGCGCAACGTGTACGGCACAGCCGACGACGGCTGGCTGGTGCTCTCCGGTACCACCGACGCTCAGGTCGCGCGGGTGCTGGCCGTGATCGGTGCCGATACGCCCGAGGCGCGCGCCCGCTACGGAACGAGCGGTGCTCGGCTGGCTGTCGCCGACGAGTTGGACGGGCTGGTCGCCGATTGGATACGCGAGCAGTCGCGTGACGCGGCGGTGGCGGCCTTCCGCGCGGCTCGCGTACCCGTGAGTCCGGTCAACGATGTAGCTGACCTCTTGGCCGATCCCCATGTCGCGGCGCGGGATTCCCTGCTGCATTTGCCGGAGGATGCGCTGGGCGACGTGGTGGTCGCTGCGCCCGCCCCCCAGCTTTCAGTCACGCCCGGAAAGATCGAGCGGCTGGGCGGGGGAGAGCAAGCTGCCGTGAGCCTTGAGGTTGTCGTGGCGCAGTGGGAGCAGGTGCGCGGCGGGCAGGCTTAGCTACGCGCTCGCCGGCTGCTACGGCGAAGGCGCCCCCATTCGCGACCGAACCAGCGCTGCACCCTGCGAGGACCCGAAGTGCGTCTTGTCGGCGACCCGATCGGTGGACGGTCCCACGAGCGCACCTACGGGACGCTGGCCGCTGACGAAGGTAACGTCGACCTTCGCGATCATGTCGTGGCCGAACTTCATGCCGAACATGACGTCGAGCTTGGGAGAACCGAAGACAAATCCATCGTCTTGTCGATCAGCACGATGTCGGCGCTATCGCCGAATTCCTGCGACAGCAGGTGGTCAGCTCGAAGGCCGCCGAATCCGGCCCCCAGGATCACGATGCGCATGAGCAGGAACCATAGACCGACGCCGGCCAGCGGTCCTACCGTTGCGGTAGATCGGGACACCGTCGCTCTCGCGGTCGACCCGGCCCAGAACCCCTCAGCCGGATTCGATACCAGCGACTGGCACACTCTGCATCTGGCTCTGCACGAAACTCGTCAGTGCCACCCCGTGCAAGCCTCCGAGGCCGCCGCACACGACCGGTACGAGCTGGTCCGGGCGGTCCACCAGGCGCACCCGGCCTGTCGCGTCAGCCCGTCCCTTGTCGTGCAGCACCTGCTGATTGCCCGGCCGGAAGAGCTCAATCGGCTGCCAGGCACTCTCCCACAGGGCCTCCTGAAAGGAGGTCACGTCGGGAAAGCTATTGCTGAGCCGGCCGGCCCACATGGGGTTGATGAGGAGCACGAGCTGACCGCTGTCGCCGGTGAGCTCGAGAAACCAGTTGTTCATGGGATACGCGAGGCTCTTCGCGATCGTGTACGCGAGGTCGCGCGGGTCGTCATTGTTGACGTCGGCGAGTGGATACGTCCCTTTGCCGCCGTGGACGGTGACCACCTCCTGCGTCGCAGAAAAGCCGCGGCGCTCGGCCAATGAGGGCCATGGCGAGCGCTCCTCCCACTCGCCGAAACAGAGGCCGAAACGTGCCGGTTGGCCGAAGACGGTGCGCGAGGTCTCACCCGCCCGCTGGCCGCCGATGTTGCGCAGGCACAGGGAGACCGCACGACCGATCGTCATCGAGCCGCGACCGCTAGCGCCCCCGAGGCAGCCGGCGCGGTAGTCGATGTGCAGCGCGTCGCGGGTGGGCCCGTTGACGATGAGCATCGGGCAGACGCTCGAGGTGGTCGTCGTCAACCCGAACGCGTTCCATTCCGGGACCAGAACCGCCTGCAGCGCCGAGAGAACGAGGGCAAATGCCTCCGGCTGCACGCCCGCCATGGCCGCGTTGATCGCGACGAGCTCCACCGTGGCCGTACCGAAGCGGGGCGGTACATCGCCGATCACGTCGCTGGCCGCAAGCGGGGTCTCGGCCAAAAGGGCCAGGATCCGGTCGTCGGTGGGGGGCAACAGGGGGGCGCCGTCGCCCCAGCCTTGCTCGATAGAGAGCTCGTACAGCGCCCAAGGGTCGGCAGCCACCTCGACGATCGGGCTGCGCAGGATCACCCGGCTACTCCGAGCAGCCGCAGGAATGGCGGATAGAAATCGGCCGCGATCTGACGCAGCTCCGCCTCCGGGCGCGCCTCCAGCGGGTACGGGAGTACCAGCAGCTTCAGCACCGGGTGGCCCAGAAACCGGGCCATGTTGCCGGCGTGCTGGGCGAACTCGTCGCAGACCGCGACGACCGCCGGCTTTCCGGCCTGCTCGAGCGTCACCGCATCATGGACGCTGTTGGAGGTGCATGATCCGCACGTCCCGAGACCCGAGACGCCGCAGTCGATGTCCTTGGCCCACGCGTCGACATCCGCCCGGGTCTGCTCCCCCTCCTCGCCCACGCGTCCACCTGCCTGCAGCACCACTGGCTCGGCTCCGTCGCGGCGCAGGAACCCCTCCCACTCCTCGATGATCAGGAGCCAGGACCGCCAGGAACCCTCATGGCGCAACCCGACGCGCAAGCCGGCAAGCGGACAGTCCAGAACATATGCGCTCGGACCAGACTCCTGACGCGCGGCCGCGGTAGGCAGCCGGATCCGCCAGGTCGGCGACGCCGAGACTGCCGGTTCAGCCGCCATACGTCCCAGCTGTCCGCGGATCGCGCAGCACCAGCTCGAATTCGCCGGACGTATGCCGCGAAATCGCATCCGAGATCACTTGCTCGAGCAGGGGCCCCGGTAGCACGCATTTGGCGCAGGTCGCGTCGGTGACGTGCAGCGCCACCTCGACGCGGGCGGTGGCCGGGTTGGCCTCGACCAGAGTCAGATCAGCGCCATCCGCCTGCAGCATCGGTGTCAGCTCGGCGATCGCCGCGCCGACGGCCTCCGGGTCCATGGGATGAACGCCCCTTCCGACGCGGAACTCACCCACAAACTATGTGCACAACTCACCTAATGCAATGTCAAGGAGTGGCATCGTCGGCGAGGGCGTGCAGCACCTCGATGATGGCGTGGCGGATCGCCGGACCCGCGATGACGCCGTCGGCGCCGATCTCGGTGCGGGCCACCGGGATGTGTCTGCAGGCCGCGTCGATGATGTGGGCGCCGGTGTAGCGCAACACGTTCGCGAGCTCGGCATGGGCCCCGGCGGCGCCTGCCGGTGCCGTGGAGATGTTGATCCAGCCTGAAGGTTTCTCATTGATCTCGATGCCGCCGACGGTCCAGTCGAGCAGGTTCTTGAAAGCGCCGGGCAGGGCACCCGCGTACTCCGGGGTGCAAAACAGGAGCCCATGCGCGCTGGCAATGCTGTTTCGCAGCGCATCGACCGACGGTGGCAGCGGGTCGTGGTCGTCGTCCGGATTGAAGTGCGGCAAGCCGCCGATCCCGTCGTAGCTGACGGTGGCGATCCCGGGCGGCGCGGCGACCGCCGCCGTGGCCAGGAGCGCCTGGTTCGACGATCCGGTACGCACGCTGCCGGAAATGAGGAGGATCTGCGGTTCGTTACTCACCGGGCAATCAAACCGCGAGCCTGCTTCGCGATGAGCACCAGCAGGGCGGCTTGGCTGACCCGGGCTCGGAAGGTGGGGTTGACCCTCGCGTACGCCAGCACGGTGTCATACATCGAGGGCAGCGTGCGCGGGTCGACGGTCAACACCATGTCGCCGCCGGCCGCCACGAAGAGCAGGGCTCGCTGCGCCGGTGTCCAGGCCGCGACCTGCCGGGCGACTCCGAGGTCGTCGCTGATGACGACCCCGCCGAAGTGCAGATCCCCGCGCAGGATCGTGTTGATCACCGTGGGGGAGAAGGCAGCGGGGTTGTGCGGGTCGATCCGCGAGTAGTAGGCGGTCGACATCATCACGAACTGGGCGCCCGAGTTGATCGCGTACGCGAACGGGGTCAGGTACGCATCGCCGCGGGTCGTGATCGGGTCAGTGACCCCGCTGCTGGTGTCGGGGTTGGCGCTGACCCGACCGAGGCCGGGGAAGTGCTTGACGGTCGACGCGACATCGGCGCTGGTCATCCCCTGCAGGAACGCGGTGCCGTGGGTGGCGACGACGGAGGGCGAGAAGCCGTACTCACGCTGGAAGAACCCGATCGGCGGGTTGTATGACGAGGGGCTCGGGACGGTGTCCATGACGGGCGCCAGGTCGACATTGACGCCTGCCGCCCGCAGCTGACGTCCCCAGGCTCCCGCGTAAACCCGCAGCGCTGCCGTGCTGTACCTGCCTTGGGTGAGGGCGCTCGGGATCGCGGAAAACCCGCTGCCGTTCAAGACCTGGACCTGGCCGCCCTCCTGGTCGGTCCCGACAAACAGGGGCACGCCCGCCGTCGCGGGATACGTGGTGGCGAACTGGAGGTGGTTGGCGACGTTCGCGACGGCGGGGATGCCCTGATAGCTACGTGAGGTCAGGACGACGTTGCCGATGTGGCGGTTACCGATCGCGGCGAGGACCGAGGGATCGACGCCGGTCGCCGGATTGCCCACCATGAAAAGCTGCCCGACCCGCTGCTCCAGCGTCATCCGGTTGAGCACGCCCAGCGCGCCGCCCTTGGGGACCGGCACGCAGGCAGCCGCGGTCCATGCGACCAGGGCAATAACCACGGTGACGCACGAAAGCCGGCGGCTACGGGAGCGGGTGCGCATGGATTGGCACGGCGAGTTCACAGCAGGGACCTAACACCACAAACCGAGCACATGCGAGCGTCGCCGGGCCGGACAACTGGCTGATGCGTGCGCTTTCGTCACCTGGTTTTGATGAAAATTCCTCAAGGTCTGATTTTGGCCTCGGCGTGTTGCCCCCAACACGCCGGCAAACGCGGGTAACCGGCGCGAACCTTCAGAAATTTCGCCACCGCCGTAGCCTGCGAGCCGTCACCTCGACGGCGAGCGGAGCAGAGATGGACATCGTACGAACCCCGGATGAGCGTTTCCGTGACCTCCCGGACTTCCCGTTCGACGCGCACTACGTGGAGATCCACGACGGCAGCGGCGGCCGGCTGCGGGTCGGCTACCTCGACGAAGGCCCACGCGACGGGCAGCCGGTGCTGCTCATGCACGGCGAACCGTCGTGGTCCTACCTGTACCGCTCGCTGATCGGTCCGCTGGTGGCAGCCGGGCTGCGTGTTATCGCGCCGGACCTGGTGGGCTTCGGTCGCTCGGACAAGCCCACCCGGACCGAGGACTACTCCTACGCGCGCCACGTCGAATGGATGCGGCGGGCCTTGCTGGAGGAGCTTGCGTTGTCCGCTATCACGCTCGTGGGGCAGGACTGGGGCGGCTTGATCGGCCTGCGGCTCGCCGCCGAGCACGTGGACCGATTCGCGAGGGTCGTCGTGGCCAACACCGGGCTGCCGACGGGAGATGCGCCGATGAGCGACGCCTTCCTGGCGTGGCAGCGGTATTCGCAGGAGACACCGGAATTCAAGGTGGGCAACATCGTGTCGGGCGGATGTGCGGAACGGCTCGCGCCCGAGGTCGTCGCCGCGTACGACGCACCGTTTCCGGATGACAGCTACAAGGCGGGTGCGCGGATATTTCCCACGCTCGTCCCGACCCGTCCCGACGACCCGGCCGCGCAGGCGAATCGCGCCGCCTGGGAGGTCCTCTCACGTTGGGAAAAGCCTCTGCTGACGGCCTTTTCCGACCAGGACGCCATCACCGGGGGTGGTGAGCGCATCTTCCAGAAGGTGGTTCCGGGAGCCCACGGTCAGGAGCACGTGACCATCGCCGGTGCCCGTCACTTCCTGCAAGAGGACGCGGGTCCCGAACTTGCCGCGGCCATCGTCGCGTTCATCGCTCGGACCTGAGTACGGCTCCTAAGACTGGTCTCGTGGGGCCGCGGCAAGGACTGGTGAGGCTGCCGGCCGTCGCAGAAGTTCGCTCTGCCCCGCAGGGCTGACGGCCGGCTGCACGTGAGTTGCCGTCTCTCCGGACAGCATGCCTAGCCCTGCCAGGACAGCATGAAAGTGGGCGGGCCACCTCGCGGCGCAGTTCTCGGGCCAGGCGTTGCCGCTAGTCTGCATCGGTCGCGTCGTGGCCGCGAACGTCAAACCATGACTCGGGGAAGACGAAAGCGTCGGTCACGAGTGCACGGTAGCGCCGATTCCCGGGCGGATCGAGGCGCGCGAGAACCGGCACTTCTTGAACAGTCGGGTTGGACGACTGACTGCCTCGCCACGGATGCGCTCACAAGCGATTCAGGAACCTGAAGTGGAACGCCGCGAACACCAGGACGATGCCGACGAGGGTGGCTGCTCGGGACGTTCTCCCTCGTCGTCCGGTACAGCCACACGGCGCGTCGCGTACCTAACGGCGAGGGGCTGAAGCCGCGCCTGGCACCAGCACCGGGCGTCCGCGCATAGTGGCGGATATCGGTCGATCGTTTGGGGCCGAGTCCGCGGACCGGTGCGCCCGCGCAGCACCTCGTCGGCGAGGGCCGAATCCCACGCCACGGAAACTCGCGCGGGAAGCCCCCGCCCAAACTCACGTCTGCCCAGATGACTCCCGTCGCAACCCGCTCACAACTCCCAGAAACCCACGTTGTGCCTCCCCACCTGCACATTCACCTGCTAAAATCGAATGTATGTTCGATACTGATGGCGAGCTGGTAGCCCTTCGGGTCGCCCGGCTGCATCAGCTCGCTGCCGGCATCACGGCGTCCTTGACCGCCCCGAAGATTGCCGGGTCCGATGGCGCCGCCGCATTGGACATGCTCACCGAGCTAGCCGCCGCCGGCCGGCAGGTGGAGTTGGCGACGGTGCTGCTGACCGAACAGGTCGACCGGTCCGGCGCCTGGATGGACAACGGCTCCCGCTCCGTCGCTGCCTGGGTACGCAACACCTTCGCAATCACCCACGAAAGCGCCGTACGGCAGGTGAATCTGGGACGGGCGCTGGTCGACCGGATGCCCGCCACCTTGGCCGCCTGGACAGCGGGCGAGTTGGGTATGACGCAAGCCCGGATGATCGCCGGAGCGATCCACCAGCTGGATGACGATCTGGCCGCCGTGATAGAGCAGACGCTCGCGGTAGCAGCACCCAAAATCACCACGACCGATCTGCGGAACCTCGCCTACCTGATCCGCCAGCAGGCCGCCCCCGAGCAGGCCGCCGACAAAGCCAACAAGGACTACCTCGGTCAGTACGTCAACCTGTCGAAAACCCTCGACGGCAAGTACGACCTGCGGGGGCTGCTCGACCCCGAAAATGGCGCCATCGTTAAGCAGGCCCTCGACGCGATCATCAACCGGCAGCGCCGCACCGGCACGGCTGGTACGCCAGATGCCGATTCCGTTCCGCTGACGCAGCTGCCATCGCCCGGGCTGCGCCGGGCGCTGGCACTGGTAGAGATGGCCCGCCAATACGCCGACCACACCGAGACCTGCAGCGGCGGAGGCGGAGGCGGACGGGCCACGATCATCGTCACCATCGACCATGACACCCTCACCAAGGGCTACGGCGCCGGGCAGATCGAGGGTCACGGCATCATCAGCGCCGCCGCGGTCCGCCGCCTCGCGTGCGACGCCGGCATCATCGCCAAGACCCTCGGCGCGGACGGTCAGACCCTCGACTACGGCCGCCGCACCCGCTCCATCAGCCCCGCGTTATGGACCTACCTGGCCGCCCGCGACGGCGGTTGCACCGGCCCCGGCTGCGATGCACCCCCCACCGAATGCGAAGCCCATCACATGCAATTTTGGGGAAACGGCGGAGAAACCGAACCGTCCAACTTGCCGCTCGCCTGCATTTACCACCACCACCTCCTGCACGAAGGCGGCTGGCAGCTCAAAGGCGACGCCGAAACCGAACTCTGGTGGATCCCACCCGACGGCAGCCCACCCCTGCCAGCCCAACGCCACGGAATCATCCCCAGAGCACCCGACATCCTCGACCTCTGAATCCAAGGTCGTCGAGAAAGCCAGCCGTATGGAGCTCACCCAATTCGGTCCACGCGGGTTGCTGCGACTCCGGTGACCAACCGGACGTCAGCTGCGCACGACCGACTGAGGGGTGAGGTCCGCGACTGACGCGTAGCCCGCGAGCCCGACCTGCAGGTCGAGGTCACCCAGCAGGCTGCGCAAGACGTGATGAACCCCCTCCTCGCCCGCTACGGCCAGGCCGTGCACGTACGGGCGTCCGATCAGCACGGCATCGGCTCCGAGGGCGAGGGCCTTGGCGATGTCGGCGCCGCACCGGATCCCGCTGTCGAACAGCACGGCGAGTCCGCGAGCCGCGTCCACCACTGATGGCAGCGCGTCCAGCGAAGCGATCGCCCCGTCGACCTGGCGGCCGCCGTGGTTGCTGCAGATCACGCCCTGCACACCCGCGTCGGCGGCGCGCCTGACGTCATCGGGATGCTGCAGTCCCTTCAGCACGATCGGCAGCGAGGTAATCGAGCGCAGCCAGGCGAGGTCGGCCCAACCAAGGCTGGGATTGTTGAAGATCCGCACAAATTTGAGGACCGCCGCGGTCGGGTCGTCCGGATCGAGGTCGGCGGTGAAGACCGGGTCGCTCAGGTAGTTGGCGATGCCGATCGACTGCAGGAAAGGCAGATACGCGGTCTTCAGGTCGCGGGGTCGCCAACCCAGCTGCCAGGTGTCGAGCGTGACGACGATCGCCTCGAAGCCGGCTGCTTCGGCCCGCCCGACGAACGACTCTGCGAGGTCGCGATCGGCCGGCCAATAGAGCTGGTACCACTTCGGGCCCTCGCCGGCCGAAGCGACCTCCTCCATCGCGGTCGAGGCAGCCGTCGACACGATGAAGGGCAGGCCCAGGCGTCCGGCCGCGCGCGCCACCGCAGGCTCAGCATCGGGATGAACGATGGAAAGCACACCGACCGGCGCGAGCATCACCGGAGCCGGCATCACTGTGCCGAGGACCGTCGTTGCATGAGAGCGCGACGCCGGGATGCCCCGCAGCATCCGCGGAACCAGCCGCCAGTGCTCGAACGCAACGCGGTTCGCAGCGGCCGTGGCCTCCGTGCCTGCCGAGCCTTCGACATAGCCGACTGCCTGCTCGGTCATCACCGCGATGGCCGCATCACGCATCTCGCGCCAGTCGAACGGCAAGGCCGGCAGCTCGCCGAAGAGTCCCTTGAGGTAGATCTCGTTCTGGAAATCGGCGAACGCGCCCGTTGCGCCTGGTTGCTCGGTCACGCCACGAGGATGCCACCGCAAGTCGGACCTATGCGCTGCCGCCGGGTTCGAGCAATTGGGCGCAGGACGTCTCGGCAAACCATGACTCGTAATCGTCGGGGCTCCAGCCGCGCTGCATCACGAGTAACTGCCATACGTCCGGATGGTTGAGGGTCCAGAGGATGTCGGTCGCGCGTCTCTCGTCGAGGTCTGCGCGCAACGCGCCCTTCTCGCTGATGCTGGCCACGATCGTGCCCTGGTTCGCATGAAACTCCGACTGGATCAGCGTCCAGAGCGCGCAGCTGTCCGCGTCCGCTGTGGCTGCTTCGCGGATGACGGTCATCAGCGCGGCGGCGCGCACCTTGACCATGCGGGAGTTGCGCGCGTTCAGCCGGAGCTGGGCACGGGGATCGGGCTCGCTGATCAGCTCGATGTACCAGGGCCGCTCGGAGACCGGAACCTGATCGTCGGCGCCGCCGAGGAGCTGATCCCACAGCGCCCGCAGCACCCCGCCCTTGGTGTCGAAGACGACGTAGACGGTCTTCAGCGCGACGGTGGCTTCCTTGGCGATCGCTGCCATGGACGTGCCCGCGTATCCCTGCGTTTGGAAGAGCCGCTGCGCTGCTTCGAGGATCTGCTGCCTGGTCGTGGCGGCCTGCTCGAGGCGCCGCGGCGAGTGGTAGGCCCGGCGCCCCTTGACACGTTCGTCCATTCCATTACTCTAGCTGAGTATTGGTTACACTTACAGTGTACTTAAATCTGAGAGAGGCATGCCATGACCACCATCGACACGCGCGATCTCAGCCGACCGGGACCGTCAGGAGAGGACGCGCTGCTGCGGTCGCACCTGCATGGGATGTGGGTGTCCGTCGCGCCGAACTGGGCCGAGCATGCGGAGTACACCGACGCTCGGCACGCGGAAAATGCGCGCCGGCTGCTGGAGCTCACGGCTCCGCAGCCGGGGGAGCGGGTGCTCGAACTGGCCTGCGGCGCCGGCGGATTGGGGCTCGCCGCAGCCCGGCTGGTGGCACCGGATGGTGAGGTCGTCGTCTCCGACGTTGCCGAAGCCATGACGGCGGC
Organism: Mycobacteriales bacterium; assembly: GCA_038245655.1. GTDB lineage: Bacteria > Actinomycetota > Actinomycetes > Frankiales > Frankiaceae > DATAZK01. Next base: position 70,694 of record JBBRSE010000016.1, read on the forward strand.
CGCCGCCGCACGGGCCGCCAGGCTCGGTCTGCACGTGACGACCCGGGTGCTCGACCAGGAGGACATCGCCGAGCCGGACGGCTCCTACGACGTGGTGCTCTCCCGGGATGGGCTGCAGTTCGCTCGTGACCCGCGCCGCGCTGTCGCCGAGAGCAGCCGCGTCCTGCGCCCTGGTGGGCGGATTGCCGCCGCCGTATGGGGACCCCGGGTCCGCAACCCCTGGCTCAGCGTCGTCATGGACGCGGTGACGGATGTGACGGGCAGGCAGGTGCCGCCGTTGGGGCTTCCCGGGCCGTTCGCGCTCGACGACGCCGACGAGCTGGCCGCCATTTTCACCGACGCCGGGCTGATCGACGTGACCGTGTCGGAGCTTTCAGTGCCGCTGGACGCCCCGTCGTTCGAGGACTGGTGGAGGCGAACGTCAGCCCTGGCAGGACCGCTCGCCGCGATCCTCGCGACCCTGCCGGACCACGTCCTGCACGCTCTTCGGGAGCGCGCGCGGCAGCTGACGGCGCCGTACGTAAGTGCGGACGGTCTGGCGTTTCCCGGCGTCGCACTGGTCGCTGCGGGACGCCGGCTCTGACAGGTGTGCGGGCTACTCGCCGGCCGCCTTGTCGCCGGTGCGGTAGTCACCGAACGGTGCGTCGCGCTGGCTCAGCGCGTTGACGAGGCCATCGCCGGCGGCGTTGTTCATGAAGTCCTGGAAGGTCTTCTGGTGTACGGCGAGGGCGGAGATCTCGGTGCAGGCGCGGATCGCGGCTCGCAGCCCCATGGCGTCCATCGCCCGGTGCACGTTGCGCTTGTTCAGCTGCACCATCTCGCTGGGGATCTTGGCGATCCGGCCGGCGATCTCGAGTACCCGAGCCTCGAGCTGGTCGGCTGGCACCGCCTCGTTTGCCCACCCCAGGCGGGCCGCCTCGAGGCCGGTGATCGGGTCGCCGGTCGTCATCATCTGCATGGCCTTGCGCATGCCCAGGAACCAGGCGTGGAACTGCATGTCGGGCACGCCGAACCGGACAGCCGGGTAGCCCATCAGGGCGTCCTCGGCCACAAAGACCATGTCGCATCCGGTGGCCAGCTCGCTGCCGCCGGCGAGGCAGTAGCTGTGGACCTGCGCGATGACGGGCTTGGCCAGGTCCCAGATGCTCATCCAGCCGTCGGTCACGTTGCGCTGAAACTGCCCGTCACCCGCGGCGGAGAACCACGGCAGCTCTTGGCCTTCGTTACCGCCTCCGCGGTCGTAACCCGCGGAGAAACACTTCCCGGCGCCGCGCACGATCGAGACGCTCACCTCGGGGTCGATGTCGGCCTCCTGGAGCGCCTGGATGATCTCGCCGCGCAGCCTGTAGTTCAGGGCGTTGCGCTTCTCCGGCCGGTTCAGCGTGACGCGCCGGACGCGGGGCGCAGGGTCATCGATAAGGATCAGCTCGTAGCTCACGGGGTTGCTCTCCCAGGGGATGCGATGGGGCCTGGAGCGATGTCACAGCGCCAGGTCGACGCAATGTAGACCGTTGCCCCAACGGCTCTCACCAGCGGTCCGCCCTCCGTTCATGCTGGCCAGATACGGTCTGGCCCTTGAACGCCGTTGTCCGCCGCATGACGGGGCTGCCTTGATGACGATCACCACCGGTGAGGTGGTCCGGGGCCTGATCGGAATTTCGGTTCTGGTCGCGATCACGTACGCGGTGCTGCGGGTGGCGCAGGTTCAGCTCGGCTGGGCGCCGTTCATCGCCATCGTCCGCGGCAGTGTCCAGCTGGCGCTGGTCGGCCTCGCGCTTCGGGGGGTGATCAGCGCCCCGCCGACCGTGGCAGTTGCCCTGCTCGTGATGCTCGGTACGGCCAGCTATACGGCGACCGGCCGGCTGAAAGCGCTCGGTCGGGTCGGGCCGACGGTGGTCGTCTGCATGGTGGCGGGAGTCGCCGCATCGCTGGTGGTCGTCTTCGCTCTGGATGTGTTGCCGTTCTCCGCCCGGTATGTCGTCGCGCTGTCGGGCATCGTGATCGGCAACGCGATGACCGGCGTGACGCTCGCCGGGCGGCACCTGGTCTCAGGAATGATTGCCCGCCGCGACGAGATCGAAGGTTGGCTGGCGATCGGTGCGACGCCTAGGCAGGCCGTTCGCGATGTGGCTCGCACCGCTGCCGGGGAGGCGTTGGTTCCGGTGATGGACCAGACCCGCACGACCGGCCTGGTGACGCTCCCAGGTGCCTTCGTGGGGGCACTGCTCGGCGGCGCGGACCCGACGCAAGCGGCGCGGTTCCAGCTCGTGGTCCTGGCGGCACTGCTCGCGACGGAGGCGATCGTGGCGACCATGATCGTTCACGCGCTGGGCGCGCCCGCCCAGCTGCCCGTCAGCCCCGCTCAGGCGGATTCGCGCTGATCCGGGGGTAGCGGGCTCAGCGGCTGCACGGAGGCGCCGCCGGCGGCTTCGCCATCGACCGTCACCGACACCCGGTTGGCCGCAAAGCTGGCCTCGGCAATCCAGAAACCGCCGCACTGCGAAGGGCTGACCGCCAAGTTGGGATGCTGGCGGCGGACGAGCCGCGAGCGGGCCGCGGAGAGGGTCACCGATACCGGACCGGCGACGCTGCGCCCCACCACGAGCGTCCACGCTTCGCCCTCGCGTACGCCGCGCCAGGCGCCGCGGACAACGGTCGGGTCGAGCAGGCTGTCGGAGATCACACTGAGCAGTCGCCCGCCGGCGTCGAGCACCTCGAGCGTCTGGCGCGAGCCGCGCTCGGTGACCACGATGTGGCAGCCGCTGAGCGGCAACTCGCGGTGGGTGACCCTCGTTTGAGGCCGGGTGATGGCGGGCTGGATCGGCATCGGGGACTCCACTGCTGAGGACAAAGGAGGGTTGCTCCGTTTGATGCCAGCGTAGCCCGATCCGGGAGTATTCCCCTCCGGTTAGCCTGGGAGTTTGCTGGCGGCCCCGAGGGGGACCCGGCGATGCCTGCCCAACTGCCGCCCGACGTGCGCGCTCGCGTAGATCGCGGTGGCGACGCTCATGATGGCGAAACTCGGCGGGAGCGACGGCGCGGCGTACGCCAGCGAGAGCCCGAGCCAGACGGAGCCGACGGCGAGCGCCGCCGATAGCCACAGCGCTCGGTACGGGTGGCTGGTCAGGAGGTGAGCCGCCCCAGCCGGAGCGGCCAGCAATCCCAGCAGCAGCAGTGATCCGACGGCCTGCGTCGCCTCCGCCGCCGTCACGCCGACCAGGGCAAGGAAGCCGATTCCCAGCAGCCGTACAGGCACTCCCCGCGCACCCGCGACAGCCTCGTCGATGGAGGCGAAGAGCAGCGGGCGGGCGATGAGCGCGACGATCGCCGCGACCACCAGCCCGATGACTGCGGCCAATCCGGCCTCACCGGAGGACAGGCCGAAGATGGACCCGAAGAGCACGGTCACGCCCGCCCTGCCGCCGGGACCGTTCGATCCGGCGCTGCGTGAGGTCGTATAGAGGGTCAGGAAGAGCACCCCGAGCCCGAGAATCCAGGCGAAGACGCTGCCGATCACGACGTCGTCCGGGGCGCCGCGGCGTCCGATGCCGGCCAGGGCCATGCCGAAGGCGACGCAGGCGGCGAACAGTCCGATCCGCAGGTCGATTCCAAGGGCGAGAGCGGCCAGCGCACCGGTGAACGCGACGTGAGAGAGCGCGTCGCCGGTGAAGACCTGTCTGCGCAGCACGACGAAGTAACCCACCAGACCGGCGGCAAGCGCGACGAACGTGCCCGCCAGAAAGGCTCGTTGGAAGAACGGGTGGGACAACATGTGGGCCACGCCGGTGAACGGGTTCATGACAGCGCAGGTCGTACCCGGGCGCGGCGCCCGAGGGCCTGGCGGGCGACTTGCCAGGTCACGGCGAGCACGTAGGCACCGAAGCCGAAAGTCGTGATGTAGAAGCCGATCGGATACGTCGCGAAGTACGCGACGCCGAGCCCGAGCCACGTGACGAGCAGCCCGATGACGACGGACAGGCCGAGCGAGACTTTCGGATCGGCGGACAGTCGCTGCGCCGCCGCCGCAGGCATGACCAGCAGCGCGAAAACCAGTAGCGCTCCGGTGATCTGGCTGACTTCGGCGGCGGTCACGGCGAGCAGGATCAGGAAGGCGGCAGACAGCGCTCGCGTCGGCACGCCGCGAGCCGCCGCCACATTGGCGTCGATCGAGGCGAAGAGCAGCGGGCGGCCCACGAGCGCAAGCACGGCGATGCAGCCCGCGGCGAGCACGAGCAGGGTCACGACCTGGCTTCGCGTGATGCCCAGGAAATTGCCGAACAGCAGTGCATTGACGCCCCCGAGGAACCCCTTGTCCAGGCTCACGAAGAGCAGTCCGCAGGCGAGTGCAAATGCTTGGACGACCCCGATCAGTGCTGACTGATCGTGGCGGCTGCCGCCCGGCGCGTCGCCCGGCAAGGCCGCGAGAATCACTGCTGCGGCGATGCAAAAGCCGAAATAGCCCGTGCTTGCGGAGAATCCGAGCCACACCGCGCCGGCGGCCCCCGGGAAGCCGACCACCGAGAGGGTGTGGCCGGCGAACGATTGGCGGCGCAGCACCATGAACCAGCCGATAACGGCGGATAGCACCGCCACGATCGTCCCGGCCAGCATGGCGTTTTGCATGAACGGGAACTCGAGCAACTGACGCAAGTCGGAGCCCACGTTCCAGCCCAGGTGCGGCGCCGACGTCACGGCCGCGGCTGCCCGGTATGGCGATCGTGATGGATCGCGGGCGCTTCGGGCTGGCCGACGACGACCAAGCGACCGGATGACGTCGTCAACACCTCGATCGGGGTGCCGTAGAGCCGGGTCAAGGTCTCGCTGTTGATGACCTCGGCGGGAGAGCCGGACACCGCGCCACCGCCGGCCAGGTAGACCACGCGGTCCAGGTAGCTGAGGATCGGGTTCACGTCATGCGCGACGATCATCACGGTGACGTTCTCGCTGCGGCAGATGTCGCTGATCAGGGCGGCGACTCCGGCCTGCGTCGTCAGGTCAAGGCTGTCGAGCGGCTCGTCCAGCAGGAGCAGTCCCGGATGCGCGGCCAGCGCTTGAGCGATGAGCAAGCGCTGCTGCTCCCCGCCGGAGAGCTCCCCGATCGGACGACTGGCGTACGCGTGCGCGCCGACGAGATCGATCAGTTCGGCGACGCGATCGTTGGCCGCAGCGTTGGCCCGCCGGCGGCCGGGAAGCGGAAAGCCCCAGCGGGTGCCGTCCAGGCCCAGCCGAACGATGTCGACGCCCCGGATGCGCAAGGTGTCGTCAAAGCTGCGGCGCTGCGGCAGGTAGCCGATGTCGCGTCGCGCGGCGCCTGGCGGCTGCCCGAGTACGCGCGCGCTTCCCGCAGCTAACGGGACCAGGCCGAGGGCGGCCTTGATGAGGGTGGACTTGCCGACGCCGTTGGGGCCGAGGATCGCAACGAACTCACCGCGTGTGACTCGCAGATCGACGTGGCTCCAGATGGTGCGCCCGCCGGCCGCGACTGCCGCGTCACGGAAGCTGACAGCGTCGTCGGGGGTGAGCGCCGTCATCGGCCGGTCGCCTTGGCGAGGGCCGCCCGGATTCCCTGCAGTTGCGTCACTTGCCACTGCTGGAAGCTGGCCGATGCGGGCGTCAGCGTCTCGGTGATGATGGCCGTCGGGATGCCCTGGCGACCACAGGCGGCGAGCTGCGCCTGGATGTCGGGCGTCGCGTTCTGGTCGTTGAAGATGTAGACCTTGATCTGCTGGCCAGCGATCTGACGGTCGATGGTGGTCTTGTCCGCAGCGGTCACGTCCGTGCCTTCGGAAATGGCTTTGAGGAACGATGATGGCGTGATGACGTCGAGGCCGAGCGAGGGCGCGAGCATCGAGACGATGGATTCCGATGCGCCGACCTTGGTGCCCGCGTACGTCCTCCTTATGCTCGCGATGAGGCCGTGGTAGGCCTGCAAATCCTGCTTTTCGAAGCTGGTTCGGCCGCGATCGAAGGCTGCGCTCGTGGCCGGTGAAAGCTTCCCGAGCTCGCGGGCCAGTGCAGCGACGAATGCGTGTATGTCGGCGGGCTGGTACCAGCGGTGCGGGTTGTCGCCATCCTTCGCGCCGACCAGTTCGCCGATGTCGATGACGGCCGGTCCGGGGGAAGCGGCAAGCAACTTGCTTGCCCAGCTGTCGTAGCCGACGCCGTTGACGATGACGAGGTCGGCGCCTGCGACCGAGCGCGCGTCGGCCGGAGTGGGTTCGTAGTCATGGGGATCGGCCGCCGGATTGGTGATGATGCTGGTGACGCTGACGTCCGGGCCGCCGACCTGCTCGGCGATGCTCCCCCAGGAGTTCTCGGCGGCGACGATGCGCACCCGACCGGTGTGTTTCGTCGACGCAGCGGAGCTGCAGGCGCTGAGGCCAGCTGCGAGTACAAGAACGGCGAGGCTGCTGGCCAGCGTGCGGCGACGCCGGATCCCGCGAAGCAGCATGCAGCAAAGCTAAATTGAAACGATTCCCGATACAAATGCAGTTGGACGCAAGTGCGGGCGTCGCGGTCAGTCGAACGGCAGGCCGTGAGGTGCGGTGCGCGCCAGCAAGGCCTCGGCGCGGTGGGTGATTTGCTCGTCGTAGCCGGCGCTGGTCGGGATGACGAACTGCGTGTGTCGTTATGTCGAACGTGGGTAGCAGTCGCAAGACGCACTGTCCGCCTTCTTTGAATCAGGAGCTCGCACGTGGACGCCATCTCGCTTTTGAAGACCGACCATGCCGACGTCGAAAAGCTTTTCAAGGCCTATGAAAAGCTTGGTGCGCGGGCGCTGAAGAGCAAGCAGAAGACGGTCGCCAGCATCATCAAGGCGCTGTCGGTCCACGCGGCCATCGAGGAGCAGGTCTTCTATCCGGCTGTGCGTGTGCAGGTCGAGAAGACCAACGACGACGTGCTTGAGGCCATCGAGGAGCACCACATCGTCAAGTGGGTGCTCTCCGAACTCGAGCATCTCGAGCCGAGCGCCGAGAATTACGACGCAAAGGTGAGCGTTCTCATGGAAAACGTGCGCCACCACGTGAAGGAAGAAGAGACGGTGCTTTTCCCGACCGTGCGCAAGGCTTTGGGACGCAAGGCTCTCGCGGAAATCGGTGATGCCCTCGAGGCATCGAAGAAGCTTGCACCCACCTCGCCGCATCCGCGCTCGCCGAGCACCCCGCCCGGCAACCTCATCGCTGCGCCGGTCGCCAAGGCGGTCGACAAGCTGCTGGGCAAGTAGCGGCAAACCTGACCGGAAGCCCAGAGTTCTGCCCGATTTTGGCCACCGGCAGCGCGCTCGGAGTTAGATCGTCGTCATGGACGAGCTGACTGGTCCGGAACTGCAGCGCACGATCGATTACTGGAACGCGGCGAACTACCTGACCGCCGCCCAGATCTACCTCGCTGATAACGCACTCCTTCGGGAGCCGCTGCGGGTGGAGAACATCAAGCCGCGCCTGCTGGGCCATTGGGGCACGTCGCCTGGTCTGAACCTGGTGTACGCCCACCTCAACCGGCTCATCCGGCGCACCGGGCAGGAGACGCTGTACGTCGCGGGGCCGGGTCACGGTGGCCCGGCCCTGGTCGCCAACGTGTACCTGGAAGGCACCTACAGCGAGATCTATCCGCACATTTCCGCGGACGCTGCGGGAGTCGACGCGCTCGCGCGCCAGTTCTCCACCCCGAATGGGATCCCCAGCCATGTCAGCGTGCCGACCCCTGGCTCCATCCACGAGGGGGGCGAACTCGGCTACGCGCTGATACACGCTTTTGGCATCGCCATGGACCACCCGAATCTGCTCGTCGCCTGCGTCGTCGGTGACGGCGAGGCGGAGACCGGGCCGCTCGAGGGATCGTGGAAAGGCACCCGCTTCCTGAACCCGAGCCGCGACGGCGCGGTGCTCCCGATCCTGCACCTGAACTCGTACAAAATTGCCAATCCCACGGTTCTCGGCCGGACCGACCCCGAAGACGTGCGACGGCTGCTGATGGCCCACGGCTACGAGGTGTTCGAGGTCACCGGCAGTGATGTCGAGCAGGTCCACCGCGACATGGCGGCGGCGATCGACGAGTGCCACGCGCGTATCCAAGCCATCTGGGACACGGCCCGCGCGCCGGGTGCCGGACCGCTCAAGAATTTCCCGCGCTGGCCCGCCATCGTTATGCGCACCCCTAAGGGTTGGACCGGACCCCGGGAGGTCGACGGAGTTCGGGTCGAGGGCACCTTCCGGTCGCACCAGGTGCCGCTGGCGAGGGTCCGGGAGAACCCGTCACACCTGCGAATGCTGGAGGAATGGCTGCGCTCGTACCAGCCGGAGCGTCTGTTCGACAGCGGCGGGCGCTTGATTCCGGAGCTTGCCGCGCTCGCCCCCGAGGGCGACCTGCGGATGGGTGCGACGCCGTACGCGAATGGCGGGCGCCTGACGGTCGACCTCAGCCTGCCCGACTGGCGCAAATATGCCATTGAGGTCGATACCGACCGTCGCGGCAGCACGTTTGTGGAGTCGCCGAGCCGCCTCGGGGAGGTGATGCGCGACGTGTACGTCAGCGATCCGCACACTTTCCGCGTGTTCAGCCCCGATGAGCTGACCAGTAACCGGCTCGGCGCCGTACTGGAGGCCTCCGACCGTTGCCTCGTTGTCAAGACCGAGGAGTTCGACGACCGGGTGTCGCCGGAGGGTCGGGTCATGGAGGTGCTGTCGGAGCATCTGTGCCAGGGCTGGCTCGAGGGCTACACGCTGTCCGGCAGGCATGGCCTGTTTGCGACGTACGAGGCCTTTGCGATGGTGTCGGCCTCGATGCTGGTGCAACACGCGAAGTGGTTGCAGGAAGCCGAGAAGCTTTCGTGGCGCGAACCCGTCCCCTCGCTCAACGTTTTGCTCACGTCGACCTGCTGGCGCAATGACCACAACGGTTTCAGCCACCAGGGGCCGGGTCTGCTGGACACGGTCATGCCCCTCAGCGCCGGTGTCGTCCGCGCGTGGTTGCCGCCCGACGGCAACTGCCTGCTGTCGATCGCCGACCACTGCTTCAAGAGCCGCGACCACGTCAACCTCATCGTCGCCGACAAGCAGCCACACCTGCAGTACCTCACGGCCCAGGAAGCCGCCGACCACTGCGAGCGCGGGGGATCGGTATGGGAGTGGGCCGGGACCGAGATCGATCACCCCGGCAAGGAACCGGATGTCGTGCTCGCCTGCATCGGTGACGTGCCGACAATGGAGATGCTCGCGGCCGCTCAGCTGCTGCGCGAGCGGGTGCCAAGCCTGGTGACCCGGGTGGTCAACATCGTCGACCTGATGGCGATGATGCCGCAGAAGGTGCACCCGCATGGTTTCTCCGACACGGTCTTCCGGTCGCTGTTCGGCACGGATGAGGACGTGGTCGTGGCCTTCCACGGCTACGCGCGCTCGCTGCACGGGCTGCTTCCCGGCCGGCTCAATCAGCAGCGTTTCCACACCCGCGGTTTCCGCTCGCAAGGTACGACGACGACTCCGTTCGACATGGTGGTGCGCAACGAGATGAGTCGCTATCACCTCGCGCAGCAGGCACTTCGCCGCTCGAAACGGCTGCCGCCCGGATCACACGAGCTGGCGGAGTTCTGCGAGAAGCAGCTGCAAAAGCACCGGGAGTACGTCGTCGAACACATGGAGGACCTGCCCGAGATCCGCAACTGGACCTGGAGCTAGTGCCGACCATACTGGCGGTCAACTTCGGCTCGTCGTCGCTGAAGACCGCGCTCTACGACGCGGCCGGCGGTCCGCCGACGCTGCTCGCCAGGGCTCGTATCGCCCGGCTGTCCGACGACCTGCTTGTGGTGGAAGCGGGCGACGCGCGTACCGAGCACCGGGTGCCCGGCGACCCGCTGCCGGGCCTGATCGATGTGCTTACGGCGCAAGGGTTTCCGGCGCCGGATCGGGTGGGTCACCGCTTCGTTCACGGCGGCGACTTCGACGGGCCGCGCCTGCTCACGCCTGCGGTGCTGAGCGAATTGGAGCGGATCGCCATCTGGGCGCCGCAACACCAGCCGGCAGCCCTCGCCGGAGTGGCGCAGATCAGCCGACGCTGGCCGGACGCGCGCCAGGTGGGGTGCTTCGACTCGGCGTTTCACCGCAGCATGCCGGAGGTGGCGGAACGGTTGCCGCTGCCGCGCGCGCTGTGGGACGAGGGCATCCGCCGCTACGGCTTTCACGGTCTTTCCTACCAGCACATCGTCGAAAGGGTCGGGGCCGGCGAACTCGGCCGGGCTGTCGTCGCGCATCTAGGTAACGGGACGTCGATGTGCGCCATCGTCGATGGCCGAAGTGTCGACACCACGATGTGTTTCACTCCCGACGCGGGCCTGTTCATGGGTAGCCGCAGCGGCGATATCGACCCCGGGATCCTGCTGTTCCTCGCTGGACGCGAGAAGGATCCACTGAGCGTCGAGCAACTGCGCACAATGATCATGGAGCAATCCGGCCTGCTGGGCCTGTCCGGCGGCGAATCCGATATGCAGGCCCTGCTGGGTCGCAGCGACCCGCCCGCGCAACTCGCGGTCGAGGCATACTGCCGCCAGGTCGCCAAGCAGGTGGGGGCATACGCGAGCGTCCTCGGCGGGGTCGACACCCTCGTATTCACCGGGGGCATCGGCGAGCACTCCGACGACGTACGTGATGACGTCACTTCCCGGCTCGAGTTCCTTCGCATCGGACGTGTCCTGGTCGTCCCGACCGACGAGGAAGCCGTCATCGCCCGCGAGACCGCCGCCCTCGCGTGATCTTGTCGCGGTCCAGCGCACGTGACCCCGTCCAGCTCACTCCGGATCGTCGAAATGCACGTCCACCCGCTCGAATCCCTTGGCCTGCTGAGCTTTGGCCTGCGAGCGGTAGGCGCTCTCGTCGGCCCCGGTCAGCTCCACCTCGTCCGTGAACGGCGTGAGCAGGGACCGCGGATAGAGCTTGCGGGCGCGTACGACATTGACCTCGATACACAACACGACGGCGACCGACGCGAGGTAGATCCACGCGATCAGGCCGAGGACGAGAGCGAAGATCCCGTTGGTGGCGCTGGCGTTCTTGACGACGTGGCCGACATAAGCGGTGCCAAGTGACTGCAACACCTGCCAGAGCACTGCCGCGAGCAGGGCTCCGGACGCGACGTCGCGGTAGCTCACGTCCAGCGCGGTCGCGATGCGGAAGGCCAGCAGGAAAATGCCGGCGTTGACAACGACCGAGGCGATGGTGATGAGCACCTGGAAGGTCAATCCGAATTGGGCGCCGAACGCTCCGGCGCTGCTGCCGAGGGCCGACATCACGGTCGTGGCGATGATGCCGAGCCCAACGGTCGCCAGCAGGAGCAGGCTCCGGGCGCGCGACTTCAGCGGGTTGGGACGCTGGTTGCGCGGCACGGACCAGGCCACGTTCATCGCATTCTGGGTCGCCTGCGCCACCCCGAGCCCGCCGTACAGGCTCCCGAGGACGCCAACGGTAATGCCAAAACCGTTGCCCCGCAGTCCCGTTGGACTCCCGAGCTGGTCGCCGATGACCGGGAACTGTCTCAGGGTCGAATGCAGGATCCGGTGCTGCAGGTCGGGGTTACCGTGTAGCACGAAGCTGAGAATGGTGGTCAGCAGGAGCAGCAACGGAAACAGCGAGACGAAGCCGTAGTACGTGATGAGCGCAGCGAGGTAGCTTCCCTGATCGTCGACGTACTTGTAGATCACGCCGATCGGGTAGCCGGCTCCGGGATGGCGCTGCTGGAACCGGTCGAGCCGGGCGGTCAGCGACATGTGCCGGTCCGGTGGCGGCTACTCGGTCGCTGCGTGCTGTTGCATGCTGACGATGTTCTCGGCGGCTTGCGCCTGCAATTGCTCGACTCCACCCACGACCGGCGATGGAGAGCGGATGACGACGTGGTCGATGCTGATGTCGGGCAGATCGACGATCGACGCGAGCGTTCCGATGAGCACATCGGCTACCTCCTCCGTGGTCATGAGCTTCTCCTGAATCACTCCATGACGTGCCCAGTCCGACATCGCTGGTATCAGCCGTTCGGCATCGAATTCCGCGCCGAATTCGGTGGGGAAGGTCCCGCCGACGACGAGCGTGGTGAAACGGGCACGAGGCTGCTCCTGCCGCCACACCCGCATCGACATCTCGAGCGCCGCCTTGCTCGCTGTGTACGCGCCTAGAGCGTGGCGGGGTTGGGCGGTCGATTCCGACGACATGACGGCCACCAGGGCTCCCGGGCTGCACACCGGAAGCAGGCTGCGGATGAGTTGGTGGATACCGATCACATTGATTTCCAGCACGCGCCGCCAGTCGTCCCGGCTGACCTCGTCGAAAAAGCGCAACGGCGAATACCCCGCGCTGCAGACCACCAGATCGACCGTCCCGAACTCCCAGCGCACACGTTCCGCCAGCGCCGCGCACGAATCCTCGTCCTGGATGTCGAGCTCGACCGGGATCCCGCCGCCCGCCTGCTCTGCGACGGCATCGAGGCGATCGAGGCGGCGAGCCGCCAGCAGCACCTTGGCTCCGTCACGTACCGCACCGAGCGCGAACTCGCGGCCGATGCCGGCTGACGCGCCGACCACCAATACCCGCTGACCAATCAGGGACCGAGCCACCCGCTGCCTCCTTGGTCTGCTGTGTGCGGCCGAGTACATCAGTAGTCACGCTCAGCGCACGCGGCAGGCCCACCAGGCGAGGGCGATGGCCTTGACGTCCTCGGCGAGTGCGCCCTGCCAATCCGGGCGGACGGCACCCGATCTCATGCGCCAGGCGGCGCCGCCATACGCGCCGACCGCAGCGCCGGCGACTCCGGCGAGCATCGGTAGCGGGGGAGCGACCAGTTCGCGACGGGCCAGTACGAAGGCGCCCGCGGCTCCGGATATGAGCCGCGCGGCCAAGGCGGGGGGCTCCAAGCGGCTCGGGGTCTGCGGGAGCTTGTCAACCACCAATTCGCCGCCCACGCTGGCGATCCGGGTCAACCGGCGACGTCCGTACGCGGCGGGCTTGCCGAAGAGAGCGGGGGCGCAAAGTCCGAGCGAGCTGCGCGTCCCGGAGGCGATGCCGAGCGCGAGCGCGCGGGTCAGGTCACCGGTTGATGCCGAACTCTGCTTGCTACCAAGACCCACGTCACGCTCCCGCCTACAGCCTGCCCGCCTTGCGCTGGCAACGCCCCACCGATACAACCCCATTGACGGTCACTCGCGGCCGGCAACGGTGGAGGTAGCGGTGGGTCGGCTCGAGGATCAGGTTGCGCTTGTCACGGGTGCGGCGTCGGGGATCGGCTATGCCTGCGCGCTGCGGTTCGCGGAGGAGGGCGCGAAGGTCGTCGGTTTCGACCGTCATCAGTGCGCCGAGTGGGATGCGGTGGCGAAGCTGGCGCCCGCCAACAAGTACGTCGTCGGCGACGTGACCGACGAGGCGACGGTCGCTGCGTTGATCAACGGTGCCGTCAGCGATTTCGGCTCACTCGATGTCAGCGTGAACGCCGCGGGAGTCACCGGCGGGGGCCCGGTGCATCTGGTGCCGCTGGAGGAGTGGAACCGGGTCATGACGGTCAATTCCACCGGCACGTTCCTGGTCGGCAAGTACGCGGCGGGCGTCATGATGAACCAGCCCAGAGGCGGCAGCATCATCAACGTTGCCAGCATCGAAGGCACCACCGGTACCGAGGGCGGCAGCTGCTACAGCGCGTCCAAGGGTGCGGTCGTCATCCTTACCAAAAACATGGCGATCGATTACGGCCGTCGCGGCGTCCGCGTCAACGCGGTCTGCCCGGGCTTCATCGATACGCCCCTGATGCGGGCTGCGTTCGACAGCCCGGGCATGGCGCCGGCCCGCGAGCGCTACCGGGAAGAGCACAAGCTCGGACGCTTCGGACGCCCGGAAGAGATCGCCGGTGCGGCGCTCTTCCTGGCGTCGTCAGATGCATCCTTCGTCACGGGTCACGCGCTGGTGGTCGACGGTGGCTTCACGGCCGGGATGCGGGCAGGCGTTCTCGAGCCACTCGGTCTGTAGCTCGTTGGTTGGTGACCGGCCTCAGCAGCCGTTGGGACAGACGTACTGCCAGCCGGATCCGGGCTGCTCGCCGCGCCACTCGTAGCCGCGGCCGATTTCCCCGTGCGCCAGCCATCCGCGATACGCATTGCGAACTGCGGCGAATCGTGCGCCGATGCGGTGGGCAGCAGCCCGCCAGGCGGCCTGGCGACGCAGCGCGGTCTCGTACTCCCGCACGATTGCCGTGGTGAGATCGATCATGACGGACCTCCCCGGTTAGCAGGTGTTGTTCCTGCGTCCGAGTAAATGTAAGTTCGATGCTCATCGAACATTCCGCAAAATCCACGTAATGACGTGAAAGTGACAACCACCGACCGGTCGAAGGCTCTGCCGGTCCTGGACGAATGCTGCGAGCCCAGCGCACGGGTCGTCGATCAGGATGCCGAGCAGCTAGCGACCATGTTTCGGGCCCTCGCCGACCCAGCTCGAGTCAAGATCATGGCGATGCTGCTCAACGCCGACGGGGTATCCGCACGCGACGTCGCGAGCGGTATCGGGAAGTCGGCGGCCACCGCGAGCCATCACCTGAAGACCCTTCGCGACGCCGGCCTGATCACCGCCGAACGGCGCGGGACGTGGACCTTACCGCGCCGTTCGGGAGCGCATCAGCGCGATCCGGGACGCGCTTGCGCCATCCGACCTCCTCTGACGCGCCCAAACGGCCTAAACCCGCTCTAAGAAGTCCCATCCCGACGCGTGAGTCTTGGGTGTCCGTTCTTGCCGGGGGTTTGGGGTCTCGCTGTGTTGACTTATGTGCAGTCTGTCGTGATCGGACCCCTGGTCTGGTTCTTCCGGCGCGATTGGGTGCGCATCATCACCGGTCTGGGCCGCAGCATCCGGGACCGCCGGATCACTGGTCAGGATGCTCGGCTCGGGTGGCTCATCATCCTCGCCACCATTCCCGTTGGCCTGGTCGGGCTCGTCTTCGAACACCAGTTGCGGACGGTCTTCGCCAAGCCCCTCGCGGCGGCGGGAGGTCACGGGCCGATCGGGGACACCATTGGGGACGCCGCCCACTTCGAGGCCCATTTCGATGACCGCCCGGGCGGGGACGACAACGCCCGGATCTCCGCACTGCCCACCCGTGAGGCCGTCGGCATCGGCTCGTTTCAGATCGCGGCATTGTTCGCCGGCATCAGCCGCAGCGGCATCGCGATGGTCGGCGGACTCCTGCGCGGCCTGAGCCACGAAGACGGCGCCCGCTTCTCGTTCATGCTCGCCACTCCCGTCATCCTCGCTGCGGGCGTCTACAAGATCCCGGACCTTTTCGACCCGAACGGCAACGGCATCCACTGGCAGGTCATCGTCGGCAGCATCGTGGCGGGCCTCGCGGGCTACGTGTCGGTGCGCTTCCGGGTGCGGTGGTTCACGACGCGCACGCTGACGCCGTTCGCGGTGTACTGCCTGATCGCGGGTGCGGCGTCGATCCTGCGGTTCAGCATCGGCTGAACCGTCGTGAGCCCGGACTCATTCACCGGGAAACGTCACGCGCGCGGCACCCTTTTGTCGCTGCTTTCTGGTTGTGAATGCCGAGATAGCTGAGCAAAATGGGGCGAAATCGTGGCTCTTAAATGCCTATGAGTAACCGACTGCTGGATGCTGCCGCGCTGGGTCCGCAGCGTCGCCGTCGCCAAATGTCGAAACGCCTTGCGGAACTCGACCGGCTCGACCGAAGCGCAGCGCTGAGGTTGCCGCCCGCCCTGAGCGGCGGCGGCTCGGCGCGTTCGTCACAGTGGTCGTGCTGGCGGGCGGACAACCGGGTGAGGGCGTACCTGCCACGTACGACCCATACAGCCGGGATTTCTGGCCAACAGCCCGGGCGTCGGGCCGCCGTCGGGTGTCGATAGTCAAGGCCGACGAGGTGCCCGAGCTCGTGCAGGCGGGGACGACGCCATTCGCCGGGCGGTCGCCGCCGTCAGGCGATGAGCACGGACGAGATCGCCACGCTCAAGGGAACCGCCGAGACCGGCCGGATCTCGAGCAGTCACGGGCTCAGCGGGTACGGCACCGGCGACCTGCGGCGTCTCGCGACCGAAGGCAGCGGGAGCTGTCACCCGGAGCTTTAACCTGCCCAAGGCATCCACGGGGCGGTGCGGCAGGATCGCTCGCATGGACGTACACGCTCCGAAGATGAGCTACGAGACCAGCAATTCCGGTCTTACCGGCGCGGTTAGCATTTGGCCGGTGACGGTTCCTGCGGCGGCGCCTCGGCCTGCGGTGGTCGATTCGCTTGCCGGCGCGGTCGGACTGCTCAAAGCGCTGGCGTCGCCAGTGCGGTTGCTGGTCGTGGTCGAGCTCAGCAACGGTCCGCGGTGCGTTCATGAGCTTCTGGAAGCCGTGCGGTCCGCAGGCCGTGAGGTCAGCCAGCCGCTGATGTCGCAGCAGCTCAAGGTGATGCGTGAGTCCGGGCTCGTATCGACGACCCGGCGAGGGCAGGAGATCGTGTACGAGCTGGTTGACGACCACGTGAGCCGCATCGCCCTCGACGCCGTCCACCACGCAGCTGAGACCGCAGCTGAGACCGCAGCTGAGGTGGGCTCGTGACCAGCGATCAGCGGTCGATCAGGCCGATCTCCCGGGAGCGGTCGACGCGCCAGAAACGCGCGCTGGCGTCGCTGCTCGCGGATTCGGCGGGTTTTCGCAGCGCGCAGGACCTGTTTACCGAGCTGCGCGGGCGAGGCGAAAACGTCGGCCTCACCACCGTCTACAACCAGCTCGGTGCCCTGGCCGATGCGGGTGAGGTGGATGCGGTACGCACCGAGACCGGCGAGGTGCTCTACCGCCAGTGCGCGACGGCAAGCCATCACCACCACCTGCTGTGCCGGGCCTGCGGGCGCACCATCGAGGTCGAGGGCCCAGAGGTGGAGCAGTGGGCAGATGGCGTGGCTGCGGCCCATGGCTTCACCGACGTCGCTCACACACTGGAGGTCGTCGGCACCTGCGGCGAGTGCGCGGGCCCCCAGAGCTAGGCCTAGCAGCCGTCCGAACCCGGCACCGGTACGACGTCGGCGGCGGCGTGGGAGACCGCTCGCTGGTAGGTCGCCAAGGTCGCCACGTCGAAGGGGGCGGAGTACGAGGTCATTGGAAGGCAGCCGCCCTGGTGCAAGCCGCCGATGACCCCGAGCACCGTCGATCCCTGGATCCAGGGCGCGCCGCTGACTCCGTTCCCGTAGCCGCCGCAATCGAAGGTCGAGTACGCGCCCGTGCGGTACGCGGTAGCCAGGCACGTAATGGGGCTGCCGCCCACTCCGAGCAGGTACGCCGGCACGACGACCCGGCCGATCGTGCGCGGCGTCATGATCAGCCTGTTGCCCCCGGTGAACTCCTCGACGTGGCGAAGGGCACCGTTGGCGAAATGTGGGGCGACCCGCAAGAAAGCGACGTCGCGCAGTGGATCCTGGCGGGATTTCCACGCCGGGTCGACGTAGGCCGCCGTGACGGTCCAGGCTCCGTACGGGGCGCTCCCGTTGACCGACCCGGGCACGAAGGTCATCCCGGCGCCGGTGCCGATGACGCAGTGGGCGGCCGTCGTCACGAGATCGTGCGTCGGGCTCGACACCACGCTCGCGGTGCAGATGTGGGAGGCGGCGCCGGGCAGGTAGAGCGGCCCGGTCGTGCGGACGCTTCCCACGGTGACCGAGGTGCAGGCCGACAAGGTCAGCGTGGAAACGGCGGCGAGCAGCAAGATCAGACGCTTCAACGGTTTTGCCTGACGTACTCATCCGGATCCTTGTCGCTGGTGTCCAGGTTCGGCGCGGCAGGCGCCGACTTGGCCATCTCGAACAGGATCCCGAGCGCGTGCCGCTGATCCAGCGGTGCGTGGCGCCGGAAGTCGGCGAGACCCTCGTC
>JBBRSE010000017.1:0-80794 GCA_038245655.1 Mycobacteriales bacterium
CCGTTCTTGGCGCTCGCGCTCACCTTGTGCAGGCGTTGCACCGGGTCGTCCTCGTCGGTGTGCAAGCTGATCGAGGTGATCGAAACGTTGTTGCCCCATAGCCGCCGCGTTCCCGGCGCATCGGCGGCAATCCCGAACCCGGCGCGCAGCGACTTGCTCAGATCCTCCCCACGACTGGCGATCTCCCGTCGGAGGGCGTCAGCAATCACCGCATGCAGGACGCCATTGATCGACGCGCCGCTTGCTTTGCCGATGTTTTTCAGGTCTGCCAGCGGATGGCTGGAGGTGGCGCAGACGCGCTCGGTTCCGAAGCGGCGGCTCAGCGAATTGCGGTGCGCGAGCAAGCCTCTCGGCATATCGCGAGCCATCCGGAACTCCGCTGCGATCCGACGCGCACCCCAGGCGTCGCGTACGAGTGGGGCGAGCCCCGTCATCAACCGGCCACTGTCGCGAATCGCCTTGCGTGCCAGGCCTTCAGGCGACAGCCGGGGTGGAGCGGAAGCTGCCGCCTTCCGCAATCCCGGCGGCTCCTCGGTGGGCGCACCGGAGGTGAACTCCGTGAACATCGTGATCGCCGCCATCCCGTCGGCCAGCGCGTGATGTAGGGCAACTGCGACCGCTTGCCGGCCACCCGCCAACCCATGAATGAGGGTCGCCGTCCACAGCGGTCGGGTCATGTCGAGGCGGCGGTTGGCGAGCTCGCAGAGCACGAGGTCAAACGCCGCACTGTCCGCCGGAACGGTCAGACCGGTTTGATCGGTCAGGAAACGCTCGTCAAGGTGGCTCGCGATGTCGAAATCCGGATCGTCGACCAGGAACGGGCGGCCTCGGTGCAGCGGCGCGTACGCCAGTCGCCGGCCCGCTCGCGGCCAGTGCGGCAGGAGCCGGCGGACCGCCGCTTCGACGTCGTCCAGGCTGACCGCGCGGCCCCGGGCGCTGGGATCGAGCACCAGCACCTTCAGCGTGTGCATCGGGACCAGCTTTTCCAGGTGCAGCAGGAACGAGTCGCCGCCGGTCAGCCGATCAGCCGCAGGGGAAGGCTGGGTGCCCTGCCGCACACCGCTGGATAGGGTCGCCATGACTTCTTCAACGCACCAAGTCCATCCGAGCGACGGCCAACCCGCAGGCCGCCTTGAGGGGGCGATATTTTGCAGGACCGGGCGGCTCGCCAAGACGGCGTCGGACCGACCGCTTTCGTCCTTGGTGGCGGCGGGCTCCTCGGGGCCGCCGAAGTCGGAATGCTGCAGGCTCTCACGGAAGCCGGGATCCGGCCAGACCTCGTGCTCGGTTCGTCGGTCGGCGCGCTGAACGGTGCTGCTATTGCTGGCGATCCGAGCCAGCAGACCGTCCAGCGCCTGACCCAGCTGTGGGGCGCGTTGGGTACGGACGATGTCTTCGCCAGCTCGCTGCTCGGTCAGGTGCGCACGCTCGCCCGCTCCCGTACCCACCTTCATACGAACGATCGGCTGCGGGCGCTGATCGACGAGCAGTCACCCGGGCAGCTCATCGAGGGGCTCGCCGTCCCGTTCCAGTGCGTGGCGGTGAGCATCGAGTCGGCCCGCGCCCGCTGGTTCGACAGCGGACCCGTCACCGATGCCGTACTGGCCTCATGTGCGGTGCCCGGCCTGTTGCCGCCCGTTCTGATCGATGGAGAGCACTACCTGGACGGCGGGCTGGTCGACAGCCTGCCGCTCGGGCGCGCCATCGCGCTGGGCGCGGCCACCATCTACGTCCTTCATGTCGGTCGCATCGAGCGGCCGCTGTCGGCGCCGAGGTGGCCCTGGGAAGTGGGCCTGGTCGCGTTTGAGGTCGCGCGCCGCCACCGCTTCATCGAAGACTTGAGCCGCGTCCCCGATGGCGTACGCGTCCACGTCCTCCCGTCGGGCGACGAGGGGACGCCGCTCGCGACCCTTCGCTACCGCGACAGCCGCAGCGTCGCCGCGCGTATCAAACGGGCCTACACGGCCACGAGCACCTATCTCGAAGAGCCCGACCGGACCGAACCGGTGTGACGCGCTTGCCGGTGCCGCCGTGGCTGATCCGCCGGCTGCTGATCGCGCCGCTGATGCCGATCCTCGCCGTCGTGGCGCTGGTGTTGCTTCCGGTGGCCATCGTCGGTCAGGCGATCACGGCCGCCGTCGTCGTAGTCGTGCGCCGGCGGCGGGTGCGCTGGCGGCTGCCGCGGGTCTGGTCGTTCGCAGTCGTTTACCTGTTCGGCGAGACGGCGTGCCTGCTGACCTGCTTCGTCCTCTGGGTCGCATCGGGATTCGGCTGGCGGCTGCAGTCAGAACGCCAGCAGCGTTGGCATCTCGGGGTGCTGCGCCGGTTCCTCGGCGGGCTGGTCGCGGTAGCCGGATTCGTCTTCCGGTTCCGCCTCGAGGTGCAGGAGCCGCTCACCCACCCGGAGGACGCCACGCGGATGGCGGCGGCCAACCCCATCCTGGTGCTGGCGCGCCATGCCGGACCCGGCGCCTCGTTCGTCCTTGTGCACCTGCTCTTGACGCGCTATGACCGGCGACCGCGCGTCGTACTGAAGGAGCAGCTGCGCCTCGACCCGTCGTTCGACGTCCTGCTCTCCCGCTTGGGCTGCAGCTTCATCGCCACCGGGGAGGGCCACCGCGGCGAGGCGATCGAGCGGATCGCCGAGACGGCGGCCGCCCTGTCGGAGCACGACGCGCTACTGCTCTACCCGGAGGGGGGCGACTGGACTCCCACCCGTCACCGCCTCGCCGTGGCCGGTCTGCGCAGAAAGGGCCGGCGGGCGGAAGCGGCGCGGGCGGTGCGGATGCCACACGTGTTGCCCCCCAAGCCGACCGGCACGCTCGCGGCGTTGCGCGCAGCGCCTTCCGCCGACGTGGTCGTCTTCACCCACACCGGACATGACGAGTTGCTGGACATCGTCAGTATCTGGAACGCACTGCCGCTTCGGGCGCGCCTGCGGCTCGTGTGGTGGCGCGAGGCCGCCGCGACCCTGCCCGGGGATGACGACAGGCGCGCCGACTGGCTGCTCGGGGTCTGGGCTCGGGTCGATGCCTGGATCGGGGAGCAGATCGATCTCGAGCGGCTCACCACGGCGGCCCAGCCCGACGCCCCCACCACAGCGGAATCCTGACCCACTTCCGTCGCAACGGGTGAGGAGCAACTACCGTCAGGCTCGATGAGCCTTAGTTGGAGCGCCCTGCCAAGCATGGCGCTCCAACGCATTTTCGCCCTCGAGGCGCCGGACACTCGCGATCTGAGTGTCCGGCGCGACGTTGCGATCCCCATGGACGACGGAGTGGTCCTGCTCGCCGATCACTACGCGCCCCGGCCCCTGCACCTCGGAAACCAGGCTCCTCCCGTGGTGTTGGTGCGCAGCCCGTACGGACGCCGGGGCATCTTCGCGGCGCTCTACGGGCGGGTACTCGCCGAGCGCGGGTTTCAGGTCGTCATCCAGAGCTGCCGCGGCACGGCGGGCTCGGGGGGCGGCTTCGTCCCTCAGGTCAACGAGCAGCGCGACGGGATCGCCACCGTGCGCTGGCTACGCGAGCAGCCCTGGTGTAACGGGACGATCGCCTCCGCCGGGATGAGCTACCTCGGTTACACCCAGTACGCGACAGCCGTTCACCCCGAGGCTGACATCGCCGCGCTGGCGCTGCAGGTGACCATGGCCGACCTCGGCGAAACGACCTTCGGCAGCGGCGCCCTCAGCCTCGCCAACGCCCTGGGCTGGGCCCGCATGATGAGCCTGCGATCCACCGTCAAGGGCCGGCTGCGGTTGCTGACGCGACGGGGCGAGGTTCAGCAAGCGTTCAGCGCGATCCCCTTGGAAACGAGCGACCTGCTGGCCGCCGGGCACACCATCGGCTGGTATCAGGATTGGCTCGCCAACCCCTCGCCCGACCTTCCGTTCTGGCGCCGGCAATCACACCGCGACGACGTCCCGGGCATCACCGCCCCGATGTCCATGCTGACCGGCTGGTACGACCTCTTCCTGCCGTGGATGCTGCGGGACTACGCGGCGCTCGCGGCCGCCGGCAACGCGCCCGAGCTGACGATCGGGCCGTGGCGCCACGCGTCACTCGGCCACGGCCGGGCGATCCCCGCGACGACGATCGACTTCCTACGCCGTCGCGTCCTCGGCCATCCGGCGCGACTGACATCGCGGACGACATCGCGGACGACATCGCCGGTGCGCATTTACGTGACCGGGGCGGATCCGGTCTGGCGCGATCTGCCGGCCTGGCCTCCGACCGCATCGCCCCAAACCTGGCACCTCGACGCGACCCGGCTGCTCTCGGAGCCGGACGGCACCGGCTCAACCACCTTCCGGTACGACCCGGCCGACCCGACCCCTTCCGTGGCAGGCCCGATGCTCGAGGGCAGTGATGCGGTGGTCGACAACGCCGACCACGAGCGTCGCCGCGACGTCATCACCTTCACCAGCGAGCCGCTTGCCGAAACCCTGGAGTTCATCGGCACCCCGACCGTGCAGCTTCGGGTCGCCGCCGACAACCACAACCACGATGTCTTCGTGAGGCTCTGCGAAGTCGACGCGCAGAACCGCTCGTGGAACGTTTGCGACCGGCTCAAGCGGCTGGATGACGTCCCGCCGGACGCGGACGGCACGCGTACGGTCCGCATCGAGCTTTGGCCGTGTGCTCACCGCGTCGCCGCTGGGCATCGGCTGCGCCTGCAGGTGAGCGGCGGAGCCCACCCTCGTTACGCGCGCAATTTCGGCGGCGGTGAGCCACTCGCCACCGCGACCAGACTTCATCCGGCGACGATCGCCGTGCACCACACCGGGAGTTGCCTGACGCTCCCGGTACAGGCCTAGGGCAGGCTCGAGGTGCTCCCGGCGTAGTCGTCCAGCTCGGAATCGATATCGGAATCGTCCGGATCCGGCGCTTCCACCGCGTCGGCAGAGTCGCCGCTCGCCCGCTTGCGACGCAGCTTCTCGGCGTCGAGTTGATGAATGACGTGGACGACGTGGTCGCGCTCGTCGTCGGGAAGGCCGGACAGCAGGACGTCGGCCAGGTCGTTGCGGTATTCCATCAGACCTCACAACAATGCGCCGCGCGTCGCCGCGTCGGCCACTCCAGTCTGGCTATTCTCTGAGCCGCTCATGATTCTAGAGCCGACGGCACATCGCGGCCAGCCGCGTTGATCACTTCCCGACGACTGTGAAGATCATCACGCCGGGTGGACAGGAATCGGCGATCCCGCTATAGCCAGACGGCTCGCGCGGGTTTCACCCCTGGATCGCCGCCTCGGCGGCCGCCGCCCGCTCCCGCTCGTGGCGCTCCAAGCGCTCGCGGCTGTTGACGATCTCCCGCTCGGCCTCGGCCCGGCCGACCCAGGCGGCACCCTCGACCGACTTGCCGGGCTCGAGGTCCTTGTACGTTTCGAAGAAGTGCTGGATCTCCAGACGCTCGAATTCCGGGACATGGCGAATGTCGCGGATGTGTTCGCGCCGGACATCGGCGACGGGAATGCAGAGCACCTTCTCGTCGGGGCCCTTCTCATCGCTCATCTTGAACATGCCGATGGTCCGGCACAGGATCAGGCAGCCGGGGAAGGTCGCTTCGTCGACCAGGACGAGCGCATCGAGCGGATCACCGTCGCCGCCGAGGGTGCCCTCGATGAACCCGTAGTCCGACGGATAGCGGGTTGCCGTGAACAGCATGCGGTCCAGGCGCAGCCGGCCGGTCTCGTGGTCCATCTCGTACTTGTTGCGCGTTCCGCGCGGGATCTCGATGAACACGTCGAACTCCACGCGGACCTCCAGTTGGCGTTGCTGCTCGTTTGCTCGTTCGTTTGCTCGTTCGTTTGCTCGTTCGTCTGGTGCTCGATCGTCCAGGTGAGTTTCTCGTAAGTGTGGCCCAGCATCGCCACGCCACCCAAAGAACCTGCATCCCCGTCGGCCGGCCCTAGTGTCCCGTACGTGCGGATCATCGGTCGACGGGCTCCTGGCCTGGTCCTGGCGACGGGCGTGTTGATGCTCGTGGCGACCTCCGCCGGAGCCGGCGCGCCGCCGCCACCCGGCCCGCCGCCACCAGTGCTACCCGGCCTCGCCGGCAGTGGCCCGATCCCCACCCCCGCGGCCGTCGCCGCCGCGCTCTCCGGCCCGCTGGCCGACCCCGGGCTCGGCGGGCCGACGCACCTCACGGTGATCGACGCGATCAGCGGGCACGTGCTCCTGGACCGGCTCGGCAGTACGCCGGCCATCCCGGCCTCGACGCTGAAGCTGCTCACCGCCGCCGCAGCGCTGACCATCCTCGGCCCGCAGACACGACTACGGACCCGGGTCTTCGTGGCCGGCGCCGACGTCTACCTCGTCGGCGGCGGCGACCCCACGATTTCGACGCAGCCGGCCGTCGCCGGGTATCCGACGCCGGCCGACCTCAACGTGCTCGCCCGCCTGGTGGCCCGTGACCATCCGGTCATCGGCCAGGTGGTCGCCGCCGGTTCCCAGTACGGCGGCCCCGACGAAGCACCCGGCTGGTCGCCGTCGTACCTGGCCGACGGCGAGGTGGCCCGCGTGCGCTCGCTGCTGGTCGACGAAGCGAAGCTTCGGCCGGGTCTCGGGCCCAGCATTCGCAGCCTCGACCCGCTGCTGGCCGCCGCGCAATCCTTCCAGGTGGCGCTGACCGCCGCCGGCGCAAAGACCGGGCCTGCGATGGTGGGGGCCGTCCCGAAGTCGGCGAAGCTTTTTGCCTCCCTGGCGAGCCCACCGGTCTCCGCGCTCGTCGAGCGGATGCTCAATTACAGCGACGACGACGTCGCTGAGGGGCTTGGCCGGCAGATCGCCGTCCGGCTAGGCAAGCCCGCCACTTTCGACGGCGTCGCCAGCGCTCTGCTGACCGCGGCGAAACGGCTGGGGTTGCTGGCGCCCGCCCACATTGCTGACGCGAGCGGCCTGTCACGGGTCAATGCGATCGCCCCGGCGATGCTCACCAAGCTCCTGCGCGACGCATCGCAAGGTCACCCGGTGCAGCTGCGCGGGCTCGCCGCCGCGCTGCCCATCGCCGGTTTCAGCGGCACGCTGGCGATCCGCTTCTCGGGATCGGCGGCGGGCGGCGTCGGGCGGGTCAGGGCCAAGACCGGCTGGCTCAACGGCGCGGCGGGCCTCGCCGGCTTCGTCACGACGGCCGACGGGCGGCTGCTCATCTTCGCCGCCCTCGCGCCGGCTCCGATTCGTTACGCCGGCGAACACGCGCTGGATCAGATCGCCGCGACCCTCGCGACCTGCGGTTGCCGCTAGCTGCCGGGCGGCGTGCCAGCGGGCGGACGTACCCTCGGCTCATGGCTGCCGACCTCGTCGATTGGGACCTCGCGACCCGGGCCGGGCGTCGGCTGGCCCGTCCGGGACCCGCGCTGGAGCGCGCCGAGGCCGACCGGATTGTCGCGCAGTTGCGCACGCTGGCCGATGACGCCGAAGGCCACGTCGTCGACTACACCAAGCTCATTCCGCCAAGTGGGGCAGCCGGGTTCGCACCGGTGGCCGTGGTCGACCGCAGCGAGTGGATTCGCGCCAACGTCGCCGGGCTGCGGGCGATGACCGCACCGTTGCTGGGCAAGCTCGAGGGGCAGAGCGGCAGCAGTGGAAAAGTGTCGCGCGCTGCGGGCCGTCGCGTGTCCGGCGTCCAGGTGGGCGGCCTGC
Source organism: Mycobacteriales bacterium (assembly GCA_038245655.1). Taxonomy (GTDB): domain Bacteria; phylum Actinomycetota; class Actinomycetes; order Frankiales; family Frankiaceae; genus DATAZK01. The sequence continues at coordinate 7,643 of JBBRSE010000017.1, forward strand.
TGGCGTACCTGTCGAGCAAGGTGTTGGGCCAGTACGAGGTCTTCGGCGCCGGCTCCGACGGTGCGGGCCTGCCCGCTGGCGGCCGGCTGCTGCTGGTGGCCCCCAACATCGCGGAAATCGAGCGTCGCCTCGACGTACCTCCTCGCGACTTTCGGCTCTGGGTCTGCCTTCACGAGCAGACCCACCGCGTGCAGTTCACCGCCGTTCCGTGGCTGCGCGGACACCTCGAGAGCGAGCTGGCCGCCTTCGCCGAAGTGACGGAGCTGGATCCGACCGCCATGGCGGCCCGGCTGCGGGCGGCGATCGGCAGCGCGCGCCGGCGCGAAAGCGTCAGCCTCATCGAGCTCCTGCAGACCCCGGAGCAGCGCGCCGTTCTCGACCGGCTGCAGGCGATCATGACCTTGCTCGAGGGTCATGCCGACCAGGTGATGGATGCCGTCGGGCCGGCCGTCGTTCCCAGCGTGAAGACGATCCGGGACCGTTTCGAGCGGCGGCGCGACGGCGGGAGCCCGCTCGACCGGATGGTGCGCAAGCTCCTTGGACTCGACCTGAAAATGCAGCAGTACCGCGAAGGCGGCGCTTTCGTACGCGCGGTCGTCGAACGGGTCGGCGTCAGCGGGTTCAACACCGTGTGGGAGTCCCCGCAGACGCTGCCTAGCCGGGCCGAGCTGGCCGCGCCGGAGGCCTGGCTGACCCGGGTGCTCGGATTGACCCCGGCCGCCTGAGCGGCCGTTCCTCCCGCGGAAATGCCAGGCCCACACCCCGCGGTAGCCGCCACCCGGCTCGCCGTTCGCCGAGCCTTGGGTGACCTTGCGCCGGGGTCTCACGTCATGGTCGCCGGCTCGGGGGGTCCGGACTCGACCGCGCTCGCGGCGGCAACCGCCTTCGTGACCCCCCGGCTGCAGCTGACGGCCGGTTTCGGGTGCGCCGATCAACACTGGACGGCGACGTCGACCGAGCTGGCATACGCCGCCTCGGCGACCGCCGCCGGGCTCGGCCTGGCCCCATCAGTGGTGCTGGATGCACCGGCCGCCCGCAGCGAGGGGGCCGCACGCGTGGCCCGCCGCGCCGCCCTGCTCGAGGCCGCGAAGCTGCAGGGAGCCGCCGCCATCCTGCTCGGCCACACGCTCGACGATCAGGCCGAGACGGTGCTGCTGCGGCTGGGTCGCGGCAGCGGCGCGCGTTCGCTCGCCGGCATGGCGGCACGCGACGAGCTGTGGCGGCGTCCGTTCCTTGAACTCCGGCGCGATCTGGTACGCGCCGGCTGCGCGGCGCTCGCGCTGCCGACCTGGGACGACCCGTCCAACGCCGATACCGACTTCGCCCGGGCTCGCGTACGCCATCAGGTGTTGCCACTGCTGGAGGCGACGCTCGGGCCTGGCATCGCGGCGTCGCTCGCCCGAAGCGCCGGCCTGCTGCGCGCCGATGCCGACGGTCTGGACGCCCTCGCCGGCTGCTACCTCGCGGAATACGCAGATCCGTTTGGCGAATCGGGTGAAGCACTCACCACCATCGCGTTGGAGGCTCTCCCGCTCGCCGTGCGGACGCGCGTGTTGCGGGCCGCCGCGCTGCATGCCGGCTGCCCGCCGACCGCGCTCGTCGCCAGTCACGTCAATGCGCTCGACGCGCTTGTCACGGCGTGGCGGGGGCAAGGACCTCTTACTCTGCCTGGCGGTGTCACCGCCGCTCGCCGTGATGGGACAATCATCCTGAAGCAGCGAAATGCGAACGTCACCGCCACCGCCGGCGAACCAGTCGAACCAGCTCACCGGTACAGCACGGAGTCCGACACCCGACAGCGAAGCGAGGCAGACGCGGCGATGACCGAGCTCATGGCGGCCGACCAGACACCGCAGGTCCACTCCGGAGCGGATCGGGCGGCCCCGCATCCGGACATCGCCGAAGTACTCGTCAGCCGCGAGCAGATCGCTGCCAAGGTGGCCGAGCTCGCGGCGGCGATCGACGCGGATTACGCGGGCCAGTCGGTGCTGCTCGTCGGCGTGCTGAAGGGCGCCGCCATGGTCATGGCCGACCTCTCACGGGCGATGACGGTCGATACCACCCTGGAGTTCATGGCGGTGAGCTCCTACGGCTCCTCAACCAGCTCTTCCGGGGTCGTTCGCATCCTCAAGGACCTGGACCGCTCGATCGAGGGCGTCCACGTCCTGGTCGTTGAAGACATCATCGATTCGGGGCTGACGCTTTCGTGGCTGGTGCGCAACCTGCGTAGCCGCGGGCCGGCATCGGTCGAGGTCGTGACCCTGCTGCGCAAGCCGGAGGCCCTCAAGGTGAATGTCGACGTGCGATATGTCGGCTTTGACATCCCGAGCGCGTTCGTCGTCGGTTATGGCCTGGATTACGCCGAGCGCTACCGCACCCTGCCCTACGTCGGCACCCTTACGCAGGAGGCCGTCGAGCGGGGCAAGTAGCAGATGTGACGCGGCTCATACCCAAAAGGGACAGGTCGCTACCGGAACAGCCCCGGCGGCCGATTCGTTCCAAGGGGTGCTGGTACTACCTGGGCGTTACGCTAAATAGCACGCTTCTGTCACGAGGCAGCACGCGCTAGCCCTGGCGGGCAGACGAAAGGTCAGGAGGAAGGGCGCCGCGCCCGGGCGCCCTACAGGGATTGAATCGCAAGCGACTTATCCGCGGATGGGTGCCTTGGGCACTCATCGCGCTTTTCGTGCTGCTCTTTGTCAGCAACGTGTTCAGTGGCACCAGCGACTACAAGACGCGTGATCTGAACTTCATCCAGCACGAGATCACGTCCGGCCTGGTGACCCAGGCGACGATCAAGGACAGCAAGCAGATCATCCAGATCACCACGAAGGACGGCAGCAAGTACAGCGCCTCCTTCGCCACCCAGCAGGCCCTGCCGCTGGCCAACTCGCTCAACACCAAGAATGTCAAATACGACGTCACCGTCGACCACGGCAACGTGCTGCTGTCCGTCGCGCTCAACTTCCTGCCGATCCTGCTCGTCGTCGGCCTGCTGCTCTTCTTCATGAATTCGATGCAGGGCGGCGGCAGCCGGGTCATGAACTTCGGCAAGTCAAAGGCGAAGCTCGTCAGCAAGGACACTCCCAAGACGACGTTCGCCGACGTCGCGGGGGCCAATGAGGCGATCGAGGAGCTCTACGAGATTAAGGAGTTCCTGGCCAACCCCGCCAAGTTCCAGGCGGTCGGCGCCAAGATCCCCAAGGGTGTGCTGCTCTACGGCCCGCCCGGCACCGGTAAGACCCTGCTCGCTCGGGCAGTCGCCGGCGAGGCCGGAGTGCCGTTCTACTCGATCTCGGGCTCGGACTTCGTCGAGATGTTCGTCGGTGTCGGCGCCAGCCGGGTGCGTGACCTCTTCGAGCAGGCCAAGACCAACGCGCCGGCGATCATCTTCGTCGACGAGATCGATGCGGTCGGCCGCCATCGCGGCGCCGGCCTCGGGGGCGGTCACGACGAGCGCGAGCAGACGCTGAACCAGCTGCTCGTCGAGATGGACGGATTCGACGCCAAGACCGGCGTCATCCTGATTGCTGCGACCAACCGGCCCGACATCCTCGACCCCGCGCTGCTGCGTCCCGGCCGCTTCGACCGCCAGATCGTCGTCGACCGGCCCGACCTCGAGGGACGTAAAGGCATCCTCGCAGTCCATGCCAAGGGCAAGCCGATCTCCGCCGATGTCGACCTCGCTGTCATCGCTCGGCGCACTCCCGGCTTCACCGGCGCTGACCTGGCTAACGTCCTTAACGAGGCGGCGCTGCTGACCGCCCGACAGGACAAGCAGCTGGTCGACATGGCCGCTCTGGAGGAGAGCATCGACCGCGTCGTCGCCGGGCCGGAGCGCAAGACCCGCGCGATGAGCAAGACCGAGCAAAAGATCATCGCCTACCACGAGGGCGGCCACGCCCTGGTCGCCCACGCCTTGCCGAACACCGACCCGGTGCACAAGGTCACGATCCTGCCGCGCGGGCGCGCGCTCGGGTACACGATGCAGCTCCCCGAAGAGGACAAGTACCTGCAGACCCGCTCGGAGATGCTCGACCAGCTGGCCGTGCTGCTCGGCGGGCGTACCGCAGAGGAGCTGGTCTTCCACGAGCCGACCACCGGCGCCAGCAACGACATCGAAAAGGCCACCGCGATCAGCCGGGCCATGGTCACCCAGTACGGCATGAGCGACTCGCTGGGTGCGCTGAAGTTCGGTAAGGACTCCGGCGAGGTCTTCCTCGGCCGCGACATGGGCCACCAGCGTGACTACTCCGAGGAGGTGGCTGCGCGTATCGATGAGGAGGTGCGGCGCCTCATCGAGGCCGCTCACGACGAGGCGTTCGAGGTGCTCGTGCAGTACCGCGACGTCCTTGATGACCTGGTGCTGCGGCTCATGGACCAGGAGACCCTGACCAAGGACGAGGTGCTCGACGTCTTCTCCACGGTCCGCAAGCGGCCGAGCCGCGGATCGTGGAACGGCACCGGACGCCGCCGGCCGTCCGACCGTCCGCCAGTGATGACCAAGCAGGAGCTGGCCATCCTGGCCGCCAATGGTGCCGCTGCCGGCAGCGCCACGAATGGTACAAACGGCGCCGCCCACCCCTACCAGCCGACGCTGAGCAAGGAGCCTGCCGTCAGCGAGGCCCCGGGCGCGTCGCCGGGAGGCTCCCCCGCCTGATCACGCCCGCCGTTACGAGCATTGGCCATTCAGCCCGGAGGAACTTTCCTGTGACGAGCGCGTCGTCAAAGCCGACGGCAGTGGCCGCCTTCGACAGCCAACGAGCCGAGGCGGCCGTACGCGAGCTGCTCATCGCGATCGGTGAGGACCCGGAGCGGGAGGGGCTTCGCAACACCCCAGCACGCGTCGCACGGGCCTACCGCGAGTCGTTCGAGGGGCTGCAGCAAAACCCGAGCGACGTACTCACGACCATCTTCGATGAAGGTCACGACGAGATGGTGCTGGTGCGCGACATCAGCTTCGCTTCGTTCTGCGAGCATCACCTCCTGCCGTTCATCGGACGCGCGTCGGTGGGCTACATCCCCAACGAGTCCGGGCAGATCACCGGCCTGTCCAAGCTGGCCCGGCTGGTGGAGGTCTTCGCGCGCCGCCCGCAGGTCCAGGAGCGGTTGACGACGCAGATCGCCGACGCCCTGGAAGCCAACCTCGCCCCGCGCGGGGTCATCGTGGTCGTGCAGGCCGAGCACCTGTGCATGTCGATCCGCGGCGTCCGCAAGCCCGGAGCCCTGACCGTGACGTCGGCGGTGCGCGGCCAATTCCGTACGTCGGTAGCCACCCGCAGCGAGGCCATGAGCCTCATCCTGTCCTCACGTTGACCGATGAGGCTTAACAAGAGATGACGACACCGGAGACGACACCCAAGGCACCGCCAGAGTCCGGCATCCCGAGGAGGTCCAGGACGGCAGCCAAGACAGGTCAGCCACCCGCGGCCTCACCGGATCTCGATCCGCAGCGCCGCGACGGCAAGGGCACGGCCGGCAAGCCTGCGGAAGACCCGGCGGCTTTGCCGTATTTCGCGCGCCGCCACCCCTCGGTGCCGACGATCGCCGCGCTGCTGACCTTCCTCGCGGGCCTGCTCAACGTGCTGTCGGCGCTGACGCCGTCGCTGCGCTCGCGGGCCCGCGACGTCAACAACGTGCTGCCCGGCGCACTTTCCCACAGCGCCGTCGCCCTCACGCTCGTCTTCGGCATCCTGCTGGTCCCGCTCGCCCGCGCGCTGCGACGCCGCAAGCGCCGCGCCTGGCGGGCTACCGTGGTGCTGCTCGCCGCATCGACCGTTTCGCACGTGGCCAAGGGTCTCGATGTCGAGGAAGCCGTCATCGCGTTCTTGCTGCTCATCGCCCTGGTGCTCTACCGGCGCGACTTCTACGCCAAGGGTGACCCGACAACCCGGTGGCGGGCGCTCTGGTACGGCGCCATGCTGCTCGCCTTCTCGATCGTGCTCGGCATGATCCTGCTGCAGCTGCGGGTGCATCGGATGGTCGGGCCGCACCCGCTGTCCGCCCAGTTCGAACACGTGTTGCGCGGGCTGGTCGGCATCGACGGGCCGGTCCGCTTCAGTAGCGACGGGGTCGACGACCTGGTGGCCCGGGTGCTGGGCGGCCTGGGGCTACTGACCGCGTTCACCATCGCCTATCTCGCGCTACGGCCGCCGGAGCCGCGCGCCATGCTCACCGCCGACGACGAATCCCGCATGCGCGCGCTGCTCGGCGGCGCTCATGGTGGACACGATTCCCTCGGATACTTCGCGCTGCGCCGCGACAAGAGCGTCGTCTGGTCGCCCTCGGGCAAATCCGCGATCGCGTATCGGGTGCTTTCGGGAGTGCTGCTCGCGAGCGGTGACCCGCTGGGCGACCCGGAAGCATGGCCGGGAGCGATCAAGGAGTTCATGCGCTTGGCCGACGAACACGCCTGGACCCCGGCGGTGATCGGCTGCAGCGAGTCCGGCGGTACTGCGTACTCCCGCGTCGCCGGCCTGTCAGCCTTGGAGTTCGGTGACGAGGCCGTTGTCGAACTCTGCGACTTCTCGCTCGACGGGCGCCCCATGCGCAACGTGCGGCAGGCCTGCGGGCGCCCCGAGCGCGCTGGTTACACCATCCGGGTGTGCCGTTCCGGAGAGATCACGCCCGAGGATCGCAAGCAGCTCCGCGAGCAGGCGGCGGCCTGGCGCGGTAGTGAAACCGAGCGCGGCTTCTCGATGGCCCTGGGCCGCTTCGGTGACCCGGCGGATGCCCAGTGCGCCGCCGTCATGGCGTTCGACTCCGACAGCAAGCTGCGCGGCTTCCTGCACTTCGTGCCCTGGGGCAAGGATGGGCTCTCACTCGATCTGATGCGACGAGACCGGGACGCCGAAAACGGGATCAACGAATTCCTGATCGTTTCCGCGCTGCGCGAGGCCCCGAAGCTCGACGTCACGAAGGTGTCGTTGAACTTCGCGGTGTTCCGCTCCGCTCTTGAGCGCGGTGAGCGCCTCGGCGCCGGACCGATTCTCAAGGCCTGGCGCGGCTTGCTGGTGTTCCTGTCGCGCTGGTTCCAGATCGATTCGCTCTACCGGTTCAACGCAAAGTTCCGCCCCATCTGGGAGCCGCGCTTCGTCTGCTATCCCAATGGCCGCGACCTGCCGCGCATCGCCATCGCCATGCTGGAGGCGGAGGCGTTCATCGTCTGGCCGAAGCCCAGCTTGCGGCGGGCCACCCGGGCGATCCTGCCGTCGTCGGCGCAGGTGCCGTAACGCCGATGAGCGCACCACCCCCGGCAGGAGGGCCCGTGGTGGCCGGCCTGCTCGGCGCCCCTCCCGCCGGACGAACCCTGGTCATGGGCGTGATCAACGTGACCCCGGATTCGTTCTCCGACGGCGGCGTCTACGCCGAACCAGGCGAGGCGAGCGGCGCCGGTGTGGCCATGCTCTCCGCGGGCGCTGACCTGATCGACGTCGGCGGCGAATCGACCCGGCCCGGCGCCGCCCGGGTGAGCCCGGACGAGGAGTTGCGACGCATCCTGCCGGTCGTCTACGAACTCGCCGCGCTCGGCGCGGCCGTCAGCGTCGACACCAGCCGGGCGCAAGTGGCGGCCGCGGCGCTGGACGCCGGCGCGTGCCTGGTCAACGACGTCACGGGCGGCGCCGACCCGCAGATGTTTGCGCTGGTCGCGGCGCGGCGGGTCCCGTACGTGTTGATGCACGGCCGCGGACCCAGCCTCGATATGCAGGCGCAGGCACACTACACCGACGTGGTCGCCGAGGTCTGCGCCGAGCTGGCCAGCCGTCGCGACGTTGCCCGGGCCGCGGGCATCGCCGGCGACGCGCTGATCCTGGATCCCGGAATCGGCTTCGCGAAGAACGCGCAACACAACTGGGCACTGCTCGCCGCCCTCGACCAACTCCAGGAGCTTGGCCAACCGCTGCTGGTCGGCACCAGCCGCAAGTCCTTCCTCGGCAAGCTGCTGCCTGACGATGCGGGGCGCCCGCGCCCGGTCGACCGGCGCGACGCGGCGACGGTCGCCACCACTGCACTCGCCGCCGCTCACGGCGCCTGGGCGGTCCGGGTCCACGCGGTACGCGCCAGCGCCGATGCCGTGCGGGTGGCAGCGGCCTGGAGCAAGGCCCGGGCGCAGGTCGCCGGCCCCACACCCGCGATAGGTCGCCATGGCTGAGATCCGGCTGCGCGGCCTGCGAGTCCGGGGCTTTCACGGCGTCTTTGACCACGAGCGTCGCGAGGGCCAGAACTTCATCGTCGACGCGACCCTTACGATCACCGATCCGCCGCGCGATGACCTCGCGCTCACTGCCGACTACGGGGTCCTCGCGCAGGGGCTCGCAGCGGTCGTCGCCGGAGAACCGGTGAACCTGATCGAAACCCTGGCCCAGCGGTTGCTGGCGGTCTGCGCGAGTACGCCCGGCGTTCACCACGCCGAGGTGACCGTGCACAAGCCGCAGGCCCCGATCCCGCTGGACTTCGCCGATGTCGCGGTGACGGTCAGCACCGGCGCGATCGCCACCCTCGCGCTCGGATCCAATCTCGGCGACCGGCTCGCTCACCTGCAAGCCGCGGTCGACCTGCTGGCGCCGCTCGCCGTTTCGCGGGTGTACGAGACCGACCCCGTCGGCGGGCCGGAGCAAGGGCCGTACCTCAATGCCGTCGTGCTGGTCCGGGCCGGGGCGCCGCTGCGGTTGTTGCGCCAGGCGCAGGCGGTGGAGGTGGCACGCGGCAGGGTGCGGGCGCAGCGGTGGGGCGCCCGGACGCTGGACGTCGACCTGCTGGATGTCGGTGGCCTCGAGCTGGCGACGCCCGAGCTGACGCTGCCGCATCCACGGGCCGCCGAACGCGCCTTCGTGCTCGCCCCCTGGTTGGACGTCGCTGCGCAGGCGGTGATCCCGGGAGCCGGGCGGGTGGCGGAGCTGCTGGCCCGCGTCGGGGACGACGGTGTCAGGCGCACCGGCGACGTGTTGCACCTGTGAACCCCACCCACCCGCGGGGGCTGGTTATCAGCGGTGGTATCGCCCTGATCATCAGCTACGTCCTCATGCGCGCCTTCTATCTCGACTCGCTGACCGCCGCGCTGCCCCGCACCCCGGTGCTCTCGGTGGCGATCGTCGCCCTCGTCGAAGCCCAACTCGGTCGCAGCGTCCGGGCCCGATGGGCAGGCCGGCCCCAGACCCGCGCGATCATGCCGATTGCGGTGGCCCGGTTCGCCGCGCTCGCTCGGGCAAGCAGCCTGGCGGCGGCGGTCGTGATCGGCGGCTGGGGTGGGGTGCTCGCCTACACGGCTCCGCGCGGCGAGCAACCCGCCGTCGCCGGGGCAGACACGATCACGTCGGTGTTGGGGATCGCATCCGGGGCATTGTTGCTGGCCGCCGCGTTGTGGCTGGAATTCGGATGCCGGCAGCGGCGCCGCTGAGAAGCTGCCAAGAATCGGCAGGTAGACAGTGCTTGTCTGTTCGGAAGTCTTAAACGGTGATGTGGCGCAATCCCCACGCGCGGCGTCATAGGCCCGTTTCGGGCCTCCCGGCGGCTACTCTGTGCGCAACGTATGTCCCGACCGGCACCCGCCCGGCTCCCGCGCCACTACGCGTGGCGTTCCATCGATCCCGACCCGCGCCGAAGGAAGTCAGTGCCCTCCTCGTTCCCCGAGACCGATCGTTCTGACCGGCCGGAAGCGCCGACCGTGATGCTGGACAAGGCCCCCGAGAGCGACCCCGTCGCTTCCGACAGCGGCGGCGTCGGGACGGGCCGTCCGCTCACCCCCGCTCCGCCGTGCAAGCGGTTCGGTTGGCTGCGGCGCCGGCGTCACCCCATCGTGCGGGCGCTACAGGTGCTCGCGCTCGTCGTGTTGATGTTCATCGGTGTGGTCGGCTACTCCCTCGGCGGAGCGCTCACCCGGCCGGGCAACGACAGCGTCAGCCAGCGCGTCGCGGAATGGGGCCGCGATCATCATCTCGGCGGGATCGTCACCTGGCTGGAAAAGGTGCAGTACTCGCAGAATAAGCCGAAAAAGGGTGGCACCGCCAAGATCCCGACGGTCGCCGGCGACAAGACGGTGCCGAAGAAGAACGTCCCGGGCGTCGCCCATTCGCCATTGCCGCCGACGCCAGTTCTGCTGGCCGGCCAAGGTCTGCCCAATGAAGGCAAGTGGCAGACGGTCGTACTCAACAAGGGCCTGCCAGCCATCCAGCTTGCTTACGTCCGCCCCGACGCCGTTCATACGTCGTACTACGCGGCGCTGATGTGGATGGACCCCAAGCTGCTGACCGGCCGCCTGCATGAGGGCATCCCGTCAGGCGACCCGGGCGGCGTCTGGACCACACCCCCCCAGATCACCCCTGCGCTCGCCAAGACGGTCGCTGCCGCCTTCCCCGGCGGCTTTCGGGTCAATGGCGGCACCGTCGGCAACCGCGGTGGCTACTACGATGACGGCCGGGCCGCTGGGCCGCCAGCGCCCGCGCTGCGCGACGGTGCCGCCTCCCTGGTGATCTACCAGGACGGCACGACAACCGTCGGCCAGTGGGGTCGCGACGTCTCGCTCACCTCCAACGTCAAGAGCGTCCGGCAAAACCTCGACCTGCTCGTCGACGGCGGCAACGTCAACCCGACCTGCAGCAGCGACAGCTCGCCGACCTGGGGCTACACCATCGGCAACGATGCCTTTGTCCCGCGCACTGCGCTCGGCGTCCGCAAGGACGGTTCGCTGATCTTCGTCAACAGCCCCGCGGTCTCAGTCTGCTCGCTCGGTCAGCTCCTCAAGTCGGCCGGCGTGCAGCGCGGCATGGAACTCGACATCAATTACGACTGGAGCATCGGCTACTACTTCACCCACGACGGCGGCCAGGTCCAGAGCCACGTGTCACGCCCGACCCAGTCGAAGGGCGCCGACCACTACTTCTCGCCGCAGAGTCGCGACTTCGTTGCCTTCTACCTCCGGCCGTGACGGCAAGCGGTCCGCGGCCGCTTAAGATCGGCAGCCGTGGTCGACGGTCAGCGCACGTGATCGCGTACGCGTGAGCCCGGCATGAGCCTCACCGTGCGTCCGACGGTCGACCCGGCTCCGGATGAGGCCGCGCGCCCTACGCCCGGCCTCGCGCTGGGGCTGCTGAAGGCACTGCGGCCCAAGCAGTGGGTCAAGAGCGTGCTGGTTCCCGCGGCGCCGGCGGCCGCGGGGGTCCTGACGCATGGCCGGGTGCTCGAACACACCATCGTCGCCGTCATCACCTTCAGCCTGTGCGCGTCCGGTGGCTACCTGATCAACGACGCGGCCGACGTCGAGTCCGACCGCCGCCACCCGAAGAAGCGCTACCGGCCGATCGCGGCCGGAGTCGTCCCGGTGAGGCTCGCTCGGGTGCTCGGCGTCGCGCTCGTCACCGGCAGCATCACCGCCGGCGGGCTGCTCGCATCATGGAAGCTGGCAGTCGTTCTCGGCGGCTACGTCATCCTCACGTTCTCGTATTCGACCTGGCTGAAACACGTGCCGGTGCTCGAGATGATGCTGGTCGCGGCCGGATTCCTGCTGCGTCCCATCGCCGGTGCCGCCGCCGCCGACGTCAAGGTCTCGCAGTGGTTCCTGATCGTCGCGTCGTTCGGGTCGCTCTACATGGTCGCCGGAAAACGCACCGCGGAGGCGACCGAGTTCGGTGAAGACGCGGCCGCTCACCGGCGCATCCTCGAGGCCTACCCGATCGCGTACTTGCGCCAGACCCGCGAGCTCTCCGCTGCCGTCACCCTGCTCGCGTACTGCCTCTGGGCCTTCGAGCGGGTCGATCTGCACAACGGTCCGTGGTCGCAGCTGTCGATCGTGCCCGTGACCTTCGGGCTGTTGCGCTACCAGCTGCTGCTCGAACGTGGTCACGGCGGCGCACCCGAGGAAGCCGTGCTCGGCGATCCGCCGCTGCTGTTCACCGGCCTGGCGTGGGTCCTCACGTTCGTGCTTGGCGTCTACCTCAAATGAGCAGCGAGCTCCTGACGGGCTGGGGGATGACCGCGGCGAGCCGCGCAGACGTCAGCCGGCCCGCGTCGCGCGAGCAGGTCCTGGCCGCCCTGGACGCGGCCCGGTGCAGTGGACGCGGGGTGATTGCCCGCGGTCTCGGGCGGGCTTACGGCGACGCCGCGCAAAACGCCGGGGGGACGGTCATCGACCTCACCTCGCTCGACCGCGTGCACCATTTCGACGCGGGCGACGGCTCGCCAGACCCCAGCATCACCGTCGACGCCGGCATCTCCCTCGATGCCCTGATGCGCATGCTCGTCCCGCTCGGATTCTTCGTGCCCGTCACCCCAGGCACGCGCTACGTGACGGTCGGCGGAGCCATCGCCAGCGACATCCACGGAAAGAACCATCACGTCGAAGGCTCGTTCTCGCAGCACGTCACCGAGCTGGCGCTGCTGCTCCCGTCCGGTGAGGTGCGCGTCCTGCGCCCGGACGACGATTCCGGAGCCGCCTTCTGGGCGACTGCGGGTGGCATGGGCCTCACCGGGATCGTGCTGTCCGCGACCATCCGGCTGCTGCCCATCGAGTCCAGCTATCTGCGGGTCGACACCGAACGCGCCAGCGACCTGGGCGACTGCATGTCGCGCATGTCGTCGCGCGACGACGAGTACCGCTACTCCGTCGCCTGGATCGATTCGCTGGCGACCGGCAGCTCGATGGGACGTGCGGTGCTGACCCGCGGCGACCACGCCACCGTCGCCGAACTGCCGGCCAAACGCCGGGGCTCGCCGCTCGCGTACTCACCGAGCCCCAAGCTGATGGCCCCGCCGTGGGTACCGGAAGGCCTCTTGCGGACGAGCACGGTGCGGATGTTCAACGAGGTCTGGTTCCGCAAGGCGCCGCGCCAACACACCGGCTACGAGAGCATCCCGTTCTTCTTCCACCCGCTCGACGGGGTGCTCGAGTGGAACCGCATCTACGGCCGCCCCGGCTTCATCCAGTACCAGTTCGCGGTGCCGCTGAACGCCGAAGAGACGGTCCACGAGGCGCTGGGCCGGCTGTCGGCGGCGCGCTGCCCATCGTTCCTGACCGTCCTCAAGCGCTTCGGTCCGGCGAATCCGGGGCCGCTGTCGTTCCCGCAGCCGGGCTGGACGCTCACCGTCGACGTGCCCGCTGCGCTCCCCGGGCTCGGGCCGCTGCTGGACGGGCTGGACCAGGTCGTCGTCGCGGCCGGCGGACGGATCTACCTGTCCAAAGACAGCCGGCTACGTCCTGACCTGCTCGGCGCGATGTATCCGCGGCTCGGCGAGTGGCAGCAGGTCCGCGCTGGCCTCGACCCCGATGGCGTCCTGCACAGCGATCTCTCTCGAAGGTTGGGGCTCACATGAACGACGCGCTCGGCGGCGTACAAACCGTCTTGGTGCTCGGTGGCACGTCGGAGCTGGCGCTCGCGACCCTGGCCGCGCTCGACCTGCGGCCCGGTGCGCAGGTGGCACTGGCCGGTCGTGACGAGCCGGCCCTCGCCGCCATCACCGTCCCGACCTCCGGCGGCGGCTCGGCGACCGTCATCCCGCTGCATTGGGACGCGGCGCACGCGGCGAGTGGGCCCGCCGTAGTCGCCGCTGCGACCGAGGCGCTGGGCGACATCGACCTGGTGCTGGTCGCCGCCGGCATCCTCGGCGATCAAGCACGAGCGGAAGCCGATGTGAACCACGCCGTCGACATCCTCTCGATCAACCTCGTCGGGGTTGCCGCCGCCATGCTCCCGGCAGCGGAACGGCTACGCGTCCAAGGCCACGGAATGATCGTCGTCTTCTCCTCGGTCGCCGGTCTGCGGGCCCGGCGCGCCAACTACGTTTATGGCGCCTCCAAGGCGGGCCTCGACGCCCTCGCCGAAGGCGTGCAGTCCAGCCTGGCCGGTTCTGGCGCGCGGGTGCTCGTCGTGCGACCCGGCTTCGTGCGTACGAAAATGACCGCCCACCTGGCCGACGCCCCCTTCGCCACCACCCCCGACGTCGTCGGAGCCGCCGTCGCCGAGGCCGTCCGCAAGGGTCGCGAAGCTATCCACGTCCCGCGCCTGCTCGGGCCCGTGTTCGCCGGCTTTCGCCTGCTCCCGCGCCCGATCTTCCGCAAGCTGCCCGGCTAGCTTCTACGTCCCGTCGCCGCGCCGTCCCAGGTGGTCAGAAACCCCGAGTTGGCCGCTAAACCGCGTTCTTACCGGCCAACTCGGGGTTAATGGCGCGCCGCACCTGGGCGATGATCCACTCCGGACGGTGCAGCAGATCCGCCCACGTGAAACGCAAGATCGTCCACCCCGAGAGCTCAAGATCGTTTGCGCGGATGCGGTCGCGGTAGAGGGCTTGCGGCGCGTCGTGATACTCGCGACCGTCCGCCTCCACGGCCAGCAAGACGCTCGGCCACGCCATATCCAGCCGCGCGAAGACCCGGCCACGCCCGTCGGATACCTTCACCTGCAACGCTTCCGGCGACAAACCGGCGCGTGAGAGCAGCAGCCGTAGCAACGTCTCCAGGGCGGACTCCGATCGACCGTCGGCCTCGGCCAAGGCGGCCAGGAACTTACGAAGCCCGCGCCGCGGCGGGCTCCCAGGCACCCAACCTGCAGCTAGCGCGCTGTCGAGCACGCAGATGAGGTCATCAAGCCGCAACGGGCTCGCCAGATCGGTCACCGTGCGCGCGAGGCTGGTGACCGGCAACCCGGCCAAGCTTGTCCGCTCGCCCTCCCGCAGGCCGCTGTGGCGGCGGACACCCCGGCGGGCATTGCGGGTCTGACCTGCGGGAAGCAGCACGTGGGGCAGCTCGGACGGCGTCCAGCGCGGCAGCCCAGCGAGCCCGTGCAGGCGCGCCGCGCTCACTCCACAAATCACCCCATCAGGGCAGGCCAGCAATGCCGCGCGAAGGGAGGACCGGAACGGGTCGGCCGGCGAGGGCGTGACGTACACGCCTTGCGTCGGATGCGACCAACCGTTCTCCAGCAACGTTCGTAGCTGTCGATACGTCAGGCCGGCGGTGAGTGCCTGGTCGGTTGTCATCGCGCCGTCCTGCCCCGAAAGAATGGTCAGCAGGCTTGTCGGTAGCACGGGGAGTGGCCTCACCACCCCACCCTGCAACCTCACGACGCGACGACCGAAAGTTATCCACAGGCATGGCCCGCGGGGGTGGTCAGGAACCCCGAGTTGGTCGCCAAAACGCCGTCTTAGCGACCAACTCGGGGTTTCTCGCGGCACGGGCGGCAGGGAAGCGGGCAGGGAAGGGGGCAGGGAGGCAGGGGGGCTACGCGGCCGGTGACCACCCGTCGAGGAACCCCTTCATCCCCGACGGCTCATGCTCCCCGAGGACGAACTGCTCCAGTACCCCGTAGCCCACCTCGCCGTCCAGCCGCGCCCGGACGATGTTCTGCAGGTGGATGCTGGAGATGTCGAGCGGGTCGAAGTCGTCCAGGGCGATGTCCTCGCGGCCGACTTCGAGCTCGCCGTGGGCGCTGCCGTGTGACCAGTGCGGGTGGCTGTAGCCGATGCCGCGCATGCGAAACGTGTAGAGCTTTTCCAATTCGATACGCACCTCGCGCCCGCCGGGGGCCTGTGCGGTGAAGACGGCGCTGCGCATCTCGCGACGGCCCGGCTCCCATTCGATGTCGTACGCGAGCCCGGTCAGGTGGGTCGCGGGGTCGTAGCCACAGGCGGGCGCGCCGGGCTTCAGCAGCGGCACGATCATGGCCGCTTCCAGCCACCGGTCGCCGTGCGTGCGCTCGTGCAGCGCCATGTGGGTGCAGAAGTTGTCGAAGTGCAGCGGGAGCCAGTGCCAGAAGATCTGCGGCAACCGTGACGCACGCTGAGTGACCAGTTGCTGCCCGACTGGCCGCATTCCCCAGGAACGATCGCGGGTCGCGATGGTCTGGGCGGGGTCGACGTCGATCGTCACGTCATCGATCCAGATCGTGCCTTCCCAGGTGCCCCACTGGGTGAGGCGGGTGTGGTCCATGCCGAGCACGCCGTCGTCGCCGACGAGTCGCTGCCGCGGTTCCTCGATGGCGACGGTGCGAGCGCGAAACGTCAGGTCGGCGCCGAGACCATTAACACTGCGGTCGGCGACGAGCCGGACGACGCGCATCGGTTCGATCACCTCGACCCGGATGGGTCCGACGGCCGTCGTACGGTCCAGCGGCATCTGGCCGGACGCGAAGATCGAGTGTTCGACGCCCTCGTGCACCACCGAAAAGGCGGCATCGACGACCCCGCGCACCGGGTAGTGGCCCATCGCCCCGCCGATGAAGAACGAGCCGTCCTTCGCCTGACCGTTGAACCAGTAGCGGTCGTAATGGTTCGGGTCACCGCTCGCCGGGTGGGCGATCGGGTCGGCGGACGGGTGGATCGGGAAGTCGTCGAATGGCGTCAGCACAGGGTCAGCTTCCCGCAGCGCGAAAACGCTCTCGCGGCGGGGGCCGAAGACACGGCTCAGTCGAGGGCGGCGGCCGCCGGTTCGCCGCCGCGTTCGGCCGCGTGGACGCTGCGTCGCAGGGCGACGTGAACCCCCGCCACGGTGAGGACGCCAACCGTCTGATCCCGCTCGTCGACGACCCGCACGTGCCCGGCGTCGTCCGTCAGCAGCGCCGCCATCGCGTCCTGCAACGTGGCGCTGAGCGCAACCTGCGGACCGTCCTTGATGAGGCCGGCCGGTTCAAGATCCGCCGCGTCGATAGGCGTCACCGAGAGTCGGCGCAGCCCGCGCTGACCGCCGACGAAGTCCGCGACGAACTCCGTGGCCGGCGAGCCGAGCAGCTGTGCCGGGGTGTCGTACTGCTCCAGGAAACCGCCTTGGCGAAAGATCGCGATCCGGTCGGCCAGGCGTACCGCTTCATCCAGGTCATGCGTCACGAAGACGATCGTCTTGCGCACCTCACGCTGCACGCGCAGGAACTCATCCTGCAGCCGGGTGCGGCCGATCGGGTCGATGGCGGAAAAGGGCTCGTCCATCAGCAGCACCGGCGGGTCGGCGCCGAGAGCGCGGGCGACACCAACCCGCTGCCGCTGGCCGCCGGACAGCTGCGTGGGGTAACGCTTGGCGAAGATCTTCGGATCCAGGCCCACCAGCTCCAGGAGCTCGATCGCCCGCGCGTGTTGACGCTTCTTGTCCCAGCCGAGCAGCCGCGGCACCGTCGCAATGTTGTCTTCGACCGTCAGGTGCGGGAAAAGCCCGACGTTTTGAATGACGTAGCCGATTCGCCGGCGCAGTGCGACCGGATTGACCCGTGTGACGTCGTCTTCACCAAGCAGAATCCGCCCGGTCGTCGGTTCGATGAGCCGGTTGATCATCTTGAGTGTCGTGGTCTTGCCGCACCCGCTCGGACCGACCAGCGCAACGAGCTGACCTGCGGGTATCTGCATCGAAAGCTGGTGGACGGCCGGGGTGCCGCCATCGGGACCCGGATAAGTCTTGGAGACCTCATCAAGAGTTATCCCGACATTCACACTACTGTCCACGCGGTGACCTCTCTGGCGGCGGGGAGCTGCCTGTCCGACAGTCATGCCTGGATCTGCGGTGACTACCTCCGAACCTATAGCGGCGACATCCAGCACGCGCTTTACCAGCACATCTCGCTGACGGCCACGTCGCTCGGAATCGCTCTGGTGGCCGCCGTTCCACTGACGGCGTTTGCCATGTGGAAGCGCTGGGCGCGCAGCGCGACAATGACGATCCTCGGGGTCATCTACACGATTCCGTCGCTCGCGCTCTTCGTGATCCTGCGGCCGTATCTGGGGATCGACAACGCCATCCCGGTGGTGATCGCCCTGGTCGCCTATGCCCAACTGCTGCTCCTACGCAACATCCTCGTCGGCTTCGACGGAGTACCGGAGGAGTCGATCGAAGCGGCCCGCGGGCTCGGTTACGGGCCCGTCGCGCTCATCCTGAAGGTCCGGCTCCCGCTGGCACTGCCGGCCATCCTGGCGGGCATACGCATCACCACCGTGTCGACGATCGCCCTGCTCACCATCGGCGGCCTGATCAACCAGGGCGGTCTGGGCACGCTGCTGAACCAGGGATTCCAGCGCGATATCTACGCGCAGATCCTGGTGTCGCTCGTCCTCATCGTCCTGCTCGCCATCGTTGCTGACGCGGTACTGCTGATCGTGCAGCGCCTCGTCACCCCCTGGGAGCGGGCCCGCGCATGAGCCTGCTCCAGCAAGGCGTCGACTGGCTGAACGATCTCGCCAACTACCGCGGTCAGACCGGCGTGATCCACCTCGCCTGGTCGCATTTGGAAGTGACGGGCGCAGCTATGCTCATCGCCGCGGTCATCAGCATGCCGATCGGCGTTGCGCTCGGCCATTTCCGGCGCGGAGGCCCGCTGGTCACGCTGGTGGCCAACACCAGCCGGGCGGTACCCACCCTCGGACTGCTCTACCTGCTAGCGGAATTCCCGACTTTCGGCGTCTCTGAGAAAACCGCCATCATTTCGTTGGCGATTTTTGCCATCCCGCCGATCCTCACGAATGCCTGGGCGGGCGTTTCCACCGTTGACCCCGAGGCAGTGGATGCCGCTCGCGGGCTCGGCATGACCCAATGGGAAATTCTCTGGCGGATGGAATTACCGCTCGCCGTGCCCCTCATCTTCGCCGGGGTGCGCAGCTCCACCCTGCAGACCTTCGCCACGGCGACGATCGCGTCCTTCGTCGGCACCGACACCCTCGGCAACCTCATCCAGCTGGGCCAGGGAGCCGGAAAGGCCGGGCAGGGTGAAGTGCTGGGTTCGGCGATCATTATCGGGCTGCTGGCCATCGTCATCGACATCGTGCTGGCGATCATCCAGCGTCGCCTGACCCCCAAACCGTTACGAAGTCGTGTCCGTCGCTTTCCCCGTCGACGGGTGGATATGCCCACCATCTCGCCGGGTGTCGGCTAGCGTTAACGCGCTGTCGGGCGCCACTTTTGCCGTCGGGATGGACGACGCGGGCGTCAGACACCTCTGAGGAGAATCTCGACATGTTCAATCGACCCCGTGGGGTACAGGCATGCGTGCTCGTTGCCGCCATCGCCGCACTGCCCATCCTGGCCAGCTGCAGCGACAGCAAGAAGGACAAGGGCACCACGACCGTCACGGCGCCGACCAACGTCCCGGCCAAGGCCAACGTCTGCACCCCGGTCGCCGGCACGGCACTCGTCGTCCTCGCCGACGACAAGCAGTCGCAGGCCAGCGACAACATCATTCCCGCCGTTAACAAGTCGGTCGCCAAGGCGCCGCTGACCGATGCACTCAACGCCGTCAGCAAGATCCTCGACCAGGACACCCTGACCGGGCTCAACCGCGAGACCAGCGCCAACAAGAAGCCCGCTGACGTCGCGAGCACGTTCGTCGCCGACAAGAAGCTGGGCGACGGCCTCTCGGGCGGCTCCGGAAAGATCGTCATCGGTACGCAGGACTTCGCGGAGGCCTCCACCCTCGGCCAGATCTACAAGGACGTCCTGACCAAGGCCGGCTACACCGCCTCGGTGCAGACCGTCGGTTCCCGCGACCTGCTGGAGCCGGCTCTGGAGAGCAACCAGGTCCAGGTCGTTCCCGAGTACGCCGCCAGCCTGAACAGCTTCCTGGCCAAGAAGCAGGGCGTGGCTGACACCTCCAGCGCCCAGATCGACAAGACGGTCGCCTCGCTCAAGCCGCTCGCTGAGAAGGCCGGCTTCGTCGTCCTCGACCCGGCGACGGCCACCGACCAGAACGCCTTCGCCGTCACAAAGGCGACGGCGGACAAGTACAAGCTGACGAAGATGTCGGATGTCGCCACCAAGTGCGGCACCACCGGGATCACCTTCGGCGCCGGCGCCAACTGCCCGCAAAACGTCTTCTGCGCCGACGCCATCAAGAAGGCGTACGGCATCACCATCGAGCTCAAGGCGCTCGACTACGACGGCGCGCTCACCCGCGGCGCGCTCAAGCAGGGCCGCATCCTGATCGGTGAGGTGTTCTCGGCCGACTCCGACCTGGTCAAGGCCGGAAGCTAGCTCCAAAGCATCTAGGGAGCCCCGTCCGCTGCGTGCGCGCAGCGGACGGGGCTCCTTGCTTGTGACGAAAGCCACAAGCCGCGCATTCATCGTCATCTAGGGGTAACACAAAGCCGAAGTTGCGGGTTAGCCTGTCTCGCGTACGTCCGGTACCCACGGAGGACTGGAACGGCTTTGAATACTTCCCCTTTTGCTGATGCGTCGCGCCTGGTGACCATCCGCGTCGGAGTCATCGGCGCCGGTCGCGTCGGTGCCGTGCTCGCGGCTGCCTTGCGCGGCGCGGGCCACGATGTCGTCGGTGTGTCCGCCCGCTCGCCGCAGAGCCGGGCGCGCGCTGCCGACCTGCTGCCGGGCGTTCCCGTCCGCAGCCCCCAGGACGTGGCCCGCGACAGCACACTGGTCCTGCTGGCGCTGCCCGACGAGGTGCTGGGCGACCCGGCGGGCCCGGTGGCCGACCTGGTCGCCACCGGCGCGCTGCACGCCGGCCAGGTCGTCGCTCACACCTCCGGGCGCCTCGGCCTGAGCGTTCTTGAACCCGTTTCCCGAGCCGGTGCCGTCACCCTGGCCGTGCACCCTGCTCAGACCTTCGGCGGTACGGCCGCCGACCTCCCGCGACTGGCCGGGGTCGCGTACGGCGTCACCTCCCTGGGCCGCCACTGGCCGCTCGCGGAGTGGCTGGTCGCCGAGCTCGGAGGCACCGCCGTCTCCGTACCGGAGGAGCTGCGCCCGCTCTGGCATGCCGGTCTCGCTCACGGGGCTAACCACCTGGTCACGCTCGTCGCATCTGCGCTCGACATCGTCCGAGCGACAGGGGCAAGCGATCCTGCCGCCGTCCTGCGACCACTGCTGTCGGCCGCTCTGGAGCGCACGCTCGAGCAGGGCGACGCGGCGCTCACCGGGCCCATCGCCCGCGGCGACGCGGAAGCGGTCGCCGGCCATCTGGGCGCGCTCGAGGAACACGCCCCGGCCCAGGCCCCGATCTACCGGGAGCTGGCCCGGGCGACCGCCGAGCGCCTTGCCGAGCCCGCCCCCGCGCTCTGGCCGGTGCTGGCAGGGACCGCACAGCCAACCCGACTCGACACCCGGCGTCTCCAGGTCAGGAGATCCCTGTGACGACGACGAGCCGGCCTACCTCGCTGGGTGCGGCGGCGACGCTCGACGCGTTGCTGCCGGTCGGCACGTCGCTCCCGGTCGCGCAGACCCGCGCCGAGCTCGCCGCGGCTCGAGCCGGGCTCGAAGGGTCGGTCGCCGTCGTCATGACCATGGGTGCGCTGCATGAAGGGCACGCTGCGCTGATCCGGGCCGCCGCGTCGTACGGCAGCGTGCTGGTAACAATCTTCGTCAACCCGTTGCAGTTCGGCGCGGGCGAGGACCTCGACCGCTACCCGCACACGCTCGGGGCCGATCTGGAGCTGTGTGCCGAGGCCGGTGCGGATCTCGTCTTCGCCCCGACCCCCGACGTCATGTATCCGGGGGGCTCACCGCTGGTGCGTGTGGACCCGGGCCCCGGCGGTGCGCTGCTCGAGGGTGCCAGCCGACCCGGCCACTTCGCCGGGGTGCTGACGGTGGTCGCCAAGCTGCTCAACCTGACCCGGCCCGACCGCGCGTATTTCGGCGAGAAGGACTTCCAGCAGCTGACCCTGATCCGCCAGATGGTCGTGGACCTCGACCTCGGCGTCGAGATCGTCGGGGTTCCCACCTGGCGCAACGGCGACGGGCTGGCCATGTCCAGCCGTAATCGCTACCTCGCGGCCGAGCAGGGCGACGTCGCGCTCACGCTCTCGCGGGCGCTGGCCGCCGGCTCACAGGCAGCGCCGAAGGGTCCCGAAGCGGTCCTCGCGGCCGCGCGTGCCGTGCTGGCCGCGCAGCCCGGCCTGACCCTCGACCGGCTCGATCTGGTCGACCCGCTCACTCTCGCCGGCGCGACCCACGGGCCGGCGCGCCTGCTGGTTGCCGCGATCCTGCCGGGCCCGTCCGGCCCGATCCGCCTCATCGACAACATCGCGCTGAGCCTGGGGATGTAGATGCTGCGCACGATAATGAAGTCCAAGATCCACCGGGCGACGGTGACGCAGGCCGATTTGGATTACGTCGGCTCGGTCACGGTCGATGAGGACCTGATGGACGCCGCCGATCTGCTGGCGGGTGAGCAGGTGGCCATCGTCGACATCACGAACGGCACGCGCCTGGAGACCTACGTCATCGCTGGCCCGCGCGGCAGTGGCATCATCGGCATCAACGGTGCGGCCGCTCGCCTCGTCCACACCGGCGACCTGGTCATCCTGATTGCGTACGGCGTCATGGACACCGCCGAGGCCCGCACTTTCACCCCGCGAGTCGTCTTTGTCGACGCCGCCAACCGCGTCACCGGTACCGGCGGCGACGCCGCGGAGCCGCTACCGGGCCTGGTACGCGGCGACACCGTCGCGCCCCCGCCGCACCCGCTCCAGCCTGCGTAGTGAGCCCGTTCGCCCGCCGGCTGACAGCGCCCGATCCCGGCTGGGCCCGGGATGGCGACGTCGTCATCGTCGGCTCGGGCGTCGCCGGCCTGGCCGCTGCGCTGCATGCGCGGGCAGCCGGGCTGTCCGTCGTCCTGGTGACGAAGGCGCTGCTCGATGCCGGCTCGACCCGCTGGGCGCAAGGCGGGATCGCCGCAGCGCTCGGCCCCGAAGACGATCCCGAGCAGCACCTGCAAGACACCCTCGTCGCGGGCGTCGGGATCTGCGATGAGGCCGCGGTACGGCTGCTGGTCACCGAAGGTCCGACGCGCGTACTCGAGCTGGCTGCCCTTGGCGCCCGATTCGACCGCGCCGCGGGCGGCGACTTCGCGCTGACCCGCGAGGGCGGCCACTCCCGTGACCGGGTCGCGCATGCCGGCGGCGACGCGACAGGGTTGGAAGTGCAACGCGCCCTCATCGCCGCCGTCCGAGCCGATCCTGGCGTCGAGGTCATCCAGCATGCGCTGGTGCTGGACCTCTTGCGCGGCCCGGCGCCCGCGTCCGGTCCGCCGCCCGTCGTCGGGCTCACCCTCCACGTCCTCGGAGAGGGCACGCGCGACGGCGTCGGGGCGATCACGGCCCGCGCGGTGGTACTCGCCACGGGCGGGCTCGGCCAGATCTTCGCCAGCACCACCAACCCGCCGGTGTCGACCGGTGACGGGGTCGCCGTCGCCCTGCGGGCCGGAGCGCTCGTCACCGACCTCGAATTCGTGCAGTTTCATCCCACGTCGCTCTGGGTGGGCGGCGCGGCGCACGGCCAGCAGCCGCTGGTCAGCGAGGCGGTACGCGGCGAGGGAGCGGTGCTCATTGACGGCGCCGGACGCCGGGTGATGCCCGCCGACGGCCATCCGCTACGCGATCTGGCTCCTCGCGACATCGTCACCAAGCAGATGTCGCGCGTCATGACCGAGACCGGCACCGACCACCTCTTCCTCGACGCGCGAGCCCTCGGAGCCGACCTCCTGCTGGCCCGCTTCCCGACGATCGTCGCCACCTGCCGGCGTCACGGCATCGACCCGGTGACCGAGCCCATTCCGGTGACCCCCGCCGCTCACTACGCGTCCGGTGGGGTGCGTACGGACGAGTTCGGTCGCGCGGCCGCCGTCGGTGGTCGCCTGCCGGGGCTTTACGCCTGCGGGGAGGTCGCGTGCACGGGGGTGCACGGCGCTAACCGACTGGCGTCCAACAGCCTGCTCGAGGGGTTAGTCTACGCGGCCCGCATCGGTACGGCGCTGGCGGCGGGCTTGCCGCCCCGAATCGAGCCCACGACCACCGAGGGCGCCACGGGCGTACTCGGCGCCGAGGTGCTGCGCGAGCTCACCGCCACGATGACCGAGGGGGCGGGAGTGCTGCGCAGCGCCGCGAGCCTGGAGGGTGCCGCGAAGTCGCTCGCCGCGCAGAGCGCTCCCGCAGCGGCCGTACCGACCCCTGATGCGTGGGAAGCGACAAACGCCCACCTGGTGGGCAGCGCCCTCGTCGCCGCCGCCCTGGAGCGGCGCGAGACCCGCGGGTGTCACTGGCGCGAGGACTTCCCCGCCGCCGCCGAGACCTACCGCGGTCACCTGGTGACTCACCTAAGCGGCGACGGCGCGCTCAGGACCGACTACGAACCGGTGACGTCATGACGGAGGCCAGCTTGCAGGAAGCGGGGCTGGATCCGGCGGCCGTGGCGAGCCTGGTCGACCGGGCGCTCGCCGAAGACCTCGGCGGCGGCCACGTGAGCGACGACGTGGACGTCACCAGCGCCGCGACGATCCCCGACGACCTGATCGGCACCGCTGACGTGCGTAGCCGAGCCGCCGGCGTGGTGGCCGGGATCGATGTGGCGGCCCTCGTCTTCGAGCGCGCCTTTGCCGAGGTGATCAGGGTCGCGGTGGATGGTGACCGGGTACAGCCGGGAGATGTCGTCCTGACCGCGACGGGACCGCTGCGCCAGCTCCTGACGGTCGAGCGAACGATGCTGAACCTGCTCTGCCACCTTTCGGGTATCGCCACCCTCACAGCGAGCTGGGTCGACGCGATCGCCGGCACCCATGCGCAGATCCGCGACACCCGCAAGACGACGCCGGGGATGCGTGCGCTGGAGAAGTACGCGGTCCGCTGCGGAGGCGGGGTCAACCACCGGATGGGCCTCTGGGACGCCGCGCTCGTCAAGGACAACCACGTCGCGGCCGCGGGCGGGGTGGCCGCCGCCTTCCAGGCCGTTCGCGAGCGCTTTCCGCACGTCGCCGTCGAGGTCGAGTGCGACACCCTCACTCAGGTCAAGGAAGCGATCGCGGCGGGGGCTGACCTGATCCTGCTCGACAACATGACGCTCGCCGACCTGCGGGCCTGCGTCGAGGTCGCGCCGGCCGGCCTGCTGCTAGAAGCGTCCGGCGGCCTGACCCTCGCTAACGCTCGCGACGTCGCCGATACCGGGGTCCACTTCCTGGCCGTCGGAGCGCTCACCCACTCCGCCCCGATCCTGGATCTCGGCATGGACCTACGCACCGGCGACGGCGATCCGGCCGGGCGGCCGGCCCCGGCTGCAGGTGCTCGCTGATGTTGCTGGCGGTCGACATCGGCAACACCAACACGGTGCTCGGCGTCTTCGACGACGACGTCCTGGTCGACTCCTGGCGGGTTCGCACCGACGCGCGCGCGACCTCGGACGAGCTGGCACTGCTTTACCGCGGCCTGCTCATGGACGTGACCGTTGACGGCATCGCGGTCTGCTCCACCGTGCCGTCGCAGTTGCGCGAGGTGCGCCGGGTCTGCGCGCGCAGCTACCCGGGGTTGCCTTACGTCGTCGTGGAGCCCGGGACTCGTACCGGCGTGCCGATCCTCATGGACAACCCGAAGGAGGTCGGCGCCGACCGCATCATGAACACGCTGGCGGCCCACCACCTCTACGGCGGACCGTGCATCGTCGTCGACTTCGGGACCTCGACCAACTTCGACGTCGTCAGCGAGCGTGGGGAGTTCCTCGGCGGCGCTCTGGCGCCCGGCATCGAGATTTCACTCGACGCCCTCGCCGCTCAGGCCGCGCAGCTTCGCAAGGTAGAGCTCGCCGAACCCCGCTCGCCCATCGGCAAGTCGACCGTGGAGGCGCTGCAGAGCGGGATGGTGTACGGCGTCGCTGGCCAGGTGGACGGCCTGGTGCGGCGGATCGCCACCGAACTCAACGCGCCGCCCGTGGTCATTGCCACCGGCGGTTTGGCCCCGCTCGTCCTTTCCGTCAGCGAGACGCTTGACCATCACGAGCCCGATCTCACGCTGATCGGGCTGCGACTCGTCTTCGAGCGCAACACCTGATCCGGTCGCGGCCCCGGCGCAGTCGATAGCCTCGCCGACGTGACCACCGACGAGCAGGAGCTGCCGGAGCAGCTGAGGATCCGGCGCGAGAAGCTCGACCGGATACGCGAGTCCGGAATCGACCCGTACCCCGCCGGATACCCGCGCACCACGTCGCTGGCACAGCTGCGCGCCTTCTTTCCGGACCTCCCGCCCGACTCGGCGACCGGCGAGGTCGTCGGTGTGACCGGACGGGTCGTGCTGAACCGCATCAGCGGCAAGCTCATCTTCGCCACGCTGCAGGAGGGCGGCGAGCGGCTGCAGGTGATGCTGACCGCCGACGCCACCGGCCCCGATCAGCTCGCCATCTGGAAGTCCGACATCGACCTCGGCGACCACGTCGGAGTCACCGGCGAGGTCATCACGAGCCGCCGCGGCGAGCTCTCGGTGCGCGCCAAGACCTGGGCACTCACCAGCAAGGCGCTGCGCCCGCTGCCGGATAAGCACAAGGGCCTGGCCGACCTCGAAGCCCGCGTACGCCAGCGCTACGTCGACCTGATCGTCAACCCCGACGCGCGCCGCCAGGTGCTGGCCCGCGACCACGTCCTCGCCGCCCTGCGTACGGGGCTGCGCGGCCGGGGCTTCGTCGAGGTGGAGACCCCGGTCCTGCAGGCCCTGCACGGAGGCGCCACGGCGCGCCCCTTCCGTACCCACTCCAATGCGCTCGGCGTCGACCTTTACCTTCGAATTGCCTTGGAGCTCTATCTCAAGCGACTCGTGGTGGGCGGTATCGAGCAGGTTTACGAAATCGGCCGCAATTTTCGCAATGAGGGCGTCGACACCTCACATAACCCTGAGTTCACGATGCTCGAGTTTTACTCGACCTACACCGACTACGACGCGATGGCCCAGACGACCCGCGAGCTCGTCCTGGAATGCGCCGATGCCCTCGGCAGCCGAGTCGTCCCCGACGGTTCCGGCGGGGAAGTTGACCTCGGCGCACCCTGGCGCAGCGTCACAGTTCACGCCGCCGTCGGTGCAGCGCTCGGCGAAGAGGTCACCGCCGACACCTCCGACGAGGCGCTGCGTCGTTACGCTGCCGCCGCCGACGTCGCCTTGCAGCCCGGCTGGAATGCCGGTCAGGTGTTGCTGGAGCTTTACGAGCAGTTGGTCGAAGGCCGCACGGTGGCGCCGACGTTCTATCGGGATTTCCCGGTGGAGGTGTCCCCCTTGGTACGCCAACACCGCGAAGATCCGCGCCTCACCGAACGCTGGGATCTGGTCGCGCTCGGCCGCGAGCTGGGGACCGGCTACACCGAACTGGTCGATCCGGTCGAGCAACGCGCGCGCCTCACCGAACAATCGCTGCTCGCCTCCGGCGGAGATCCCGAAGCAATGCAACTTGACAGTGATTTCTTGCGAGCGCTTGAACACGCAATGCCACCAACGGGCGGTGTGGGTGTCGGCGTCGAGCGCTTACTGATGGTTCTGACGGGCGCCCCGTCGATCCGCGACGTACTCGCGTTTCCGCTTACTCGGGAAGAATGATTCAATGCGGTTACCGATGGTTACACCGGTCCGCTAAGAATCCAGCGACGAAAGAGTTATAACGATGGCCCAGCGCACCCAAGTCCTTCTCATCGATGACCTCGAAGGCGGCACCGCCGACGAGACCGTCGCCTTCGGGCTCGATGGAAGCACGTATGAAATCGATCTTTCCGAAAAAAACGCGACGCAGCTACGCGAGTCTCTCGCCGACTACGTGGCTCACGGCCGTAAAGCCGCACTGATTCGGACGAATCCCCGCCGCCGCACCGCCGCGCATATTTCATCCGGCCCGGATACGGCGGATGTGCGCTCCTGGGCGCGCGACGCCGGCTACGCCGTGAACGAGCGCGGGCGCATCTCCTTCGAGGTCATGGAGGCCTACCGGGCGGCTCACTGACAAGCCGACCTCCCGCGCAGGTCACCCCGCAGCAACAGACCCCTTCGGCCCTCGCGGCCGGAGGGGTCTCGGCGTTGATCGACGCGTGCAAGCGAACGTGCCCCACTACCATCCAGCGCTTCGCTTTGAGCGAAAGCAATACGAGCGCTACATCCTGGGAACACGGGAGGATGAAACTGAGGTTGAGTGGGGCAGGGTCTGCGTCAGCAAGCCTGCCCCTTGCGCTACGCAGGGTCCCGCCGCCGCCGATGGGTCCTCGCGTGATGCTTGACAGTTCTTCGATCGACGATGAAAAGACACGCACGGGGCTAGCATGCGAGCAGGCCGTCGGCAGCACACGCTGGCGGGGCGGTCGCCTCGCTCGAAGGAGCGCAACATGTTCGAGAGGTTCACCGACAGGGCCCGGCGGGTTGTTGTCCTGGCGCAAGAAGAAGCCCGGATGCTCAACCACAACTACATCGGGACCGAGCACATCCTGCTCGGTCTGATCCACGAGGGGGAGGGCGTCGCCGCGAAGGCGCTCGAATCGCTCGGTATTTCGCTGGAGGCTGTCCGCAGCCAGGTCGAGGAGATCATCGGCCAGGGTCAGCAGGCTCCCAGTGGCCACATTCCTTTCACGCCGCGTGCCAAAAAGGTGCTGGAGCTCTCGCTTCGCGAGGCCCTGCAGCTGGGCCACAACTACATCGGCACCGAGCACATCCTGCTCGGGCTGATCCGCGAGGGCGAGGGCGTCGCCGCCCAGGTGCTGGTGAAGCTGGGCGCCGACCTCGGCCGCGTGCGCCAGCAGGTCATCCAACTGCTGTCCGGCTACCAGGGCAAGGGCGAGCCGGCCGCTGCGGGCAGCCCCACCGAGGGCGCTCCGTCCAGCTCGCTGGTACTCGACCAGTTCGGGCGCAACCTCACCACCGCAGCCCGCGAGGGCAAGCTCGACCCGGTCATCGGCCGGGAAAAAGAGATCGAGCGCGTGATGCAGGTGCTCTCGCGGCGCACCAAGAACAACCCCGTCCTGATCGGGGAGCCGGGTGTCGGCAAGACGGCCGTCGTCGAGGGTCTCGCCCAAGCGATCGTCAAGGGTGAGGTCCCTGAGACGCTGAAAGACAAGCACCTCTACACGCTTGACCTAGGCGCCCTCGTCGCCGGCAGCCGCTACCGCGGTGACTTCGAGGAGCGCCTCAAAAAGGTTCTCAAGGAGATCCGCACTCGCGGCGACATCATCCTGTTCATCGATGAGCTGCACACGCTGGTGGGCGCGGGCGCTGCTGAAGGCGCCATCGACGCCGCCAGCATCCTGAAGCCGATGCTCGCCCGCGGGGAGCTGCAGACCATTGGCGCCACCACCCTGGATGAGTACCGCAAGCACCTTGAAAAGGACGCCGCCCTCGAGCGTCGCTTCCAGCCCATCCAGGTGCCGGAGCCCAACGTCGCGCACACCATCGAGATCCTCAAGGGCCTGCGCGACCGTTACGAGGCTCACCACCGCATTTCCATCACCGATGGGGCGCTGGTGGCTGCTGCCACCTTGGCAGACCGCTACATCAGCGACCGCTTCCTGCCGGACAAGGCGATCGACCTGATCGACGAGGCCGGCTCCCGGATGCGCATTCGCCGGATGACGGCTCCGCCGGACCTGCGCGAGTTCGACGAGAAGATCGCCGGAGTGCGCAAGGAGAAGGAGTCCGCGATAGACGCGCAGGACTTCGAGAAGGCCGCCTCGCTGCGCGATCGCGAAAAGACCCTGCTCAACGAGAAGGCGCAGCGGGAGAAGGAGTGGAAGGCCGGCGACATGGACGTCATCGCAGAGGTCGATGACGAGCAGATCGCCGAGGTGCTGGCCATCTGGACCGGTATCCCCGTCTTCAAGCTCACCGAGGCGGAAACCAGCCGCCTACTGCGCATGGAGGATGAGCTGCACAAGCGGGTCATCGGGCAGCAGCAGGCCGTCAAGGCGGTTTCGCAGGCCATCCGGCGCACCCGGGCGGGCCTCAAGGACCCCAAGCGTCCCGGTGGCTCCTTCATCTTTGCCGGCCCCTCAGGCGTCGGAAAGACGGAGCTTTCGAAGACGCTCGCCTCGTTCCTGTTCGGTGATGAAGACGCGCTGATTCACCTCGACATGTCCGAGTACATGGAAAAGCACACCGTCTCGCGGCTGGTGGGTTCGCCCCCCGGCTACGTGGGATACGAGGAAGGCGGGCAGCTCACCGAGCGGGTGCGCCGCAAGCCGTTCTCGGTAGTGCTTTTCGATGAGGTGGAAAAGGCTCACCCGGATGTCTTCAACACGCTTCTGCAGATCCTGGAAGACGGTCGCCTGACCGACTCTCAGGGCCGTCAGGTGGACTTCAAGAACACCGTGATCATCATGACCTCCAACCTTGGCACCCGTGACATTTCCAAGGGCCCGGGGATCGGTTTCACCACCGGTGGGGTCGGCGTCGATTACGAGCGGATGAAGGCCAAGGTCCAGGACGAGCTGAAGCAGCACTTCCGCCCCGAGTTCCTCAACCGGATCGACGACATCATCGTCTTCCATCAGCTGAGCAAGGACGAGATCGTCGAGATCGTCGACCTCATGCTGGCGCGAGTCGACGTCGCGTTGAAGAACAAGGACATGGGCCTCGAGCTCACTCTGTCCGCCAAGGCGCTGCTTGCCGACAAGGGTTACGACCCGATGCTCGGCGCGCGGCCGCTGCGGCGCACCATCCAGCGCGAGCTGGAAGACGTCCTGAGTGAGAAGATCCTGTTCGGCGAGTTGAAAGCGGGCGAGATCGTCGTCGTCGATTGCGAGGGCGAGGGCGAGGAGCGCAAGCTCACGTTCCGCGGCGAGACGAAGCCGCCGGCGCTGCCCGATTCACCGCCGGTCGGGCTCGTCAAGTAAGAGCGCCGGTCACCAAAACACCGGGTTCTGCCCTTAGTCGTCCCCACCCTGGGTCTTGGAGAGCCGGGGTGGGGATGTCTACTTTCTGGGAAGGAGCAGTCCATGTCCGCGGTCATTACTGGTGTCGGGTCTGCCGTTCCCGGTGCCATGGATCAGGCGGGCCTGTGGGACAACTTCTTCCGCGCTCATTACGGCAGTGACCGGTTGGCCCAGCGCGTCTTTGCGTCCTCGGCCATCACCACCCGGCACGGGGTGGCCGATCCCCGGCTGATTGACGTGTCCGCCTGGACGACCGGCCAGCGGATGGCCCGCTACGTCGATGAGGCGCCCCGGCTCGGCAAGGCGGCGCTGTCCGCCGCGTTCGCCGCCGCCGATCTCGACCCGGCCGACATCGGTCTTTTCACGGTCGCCTCCTGCACCGGTTACAGCACCCCCGGGCTCGATCTCGTACTCGCCCGCGACATGGCCATGGAACCCAGCGTGCAGCGGCTGCTCGTCGGACACATGGGTTGCTACGCGGCGCTGCCGGCCCTCGGAGCGGTGGCCGACTTCGTGGTGGCGCGCGGCCGGCCGGCCGTGCTGCTGTGCGTCGAGCTCACGTCCTTGCACATCCAGCCGGCGACCGACGAGGTCTCCCAGATGGTCGCCCACGCGCTCTTTTCGGATGCGGCAGCCGCCGTCGTCATCCGGCCTGACAGCCAGGTGGCCGCCGGCACCGGCGGCTTGCGCTTCGTCGACATGGTGGCCGTCGCGGACCATTCCACTGCCGATCACATGACCTGGGACATCACCGATCTCGGCTTCCGGATGGGGCTCTCGCCGCAGGTGCCGGCCGTACTTGCCCGTCACGTCAGCGGTGTCGTGCGCGACCGGCTACTCGCCCCCCACGGCTTGGCGCCCACGGACGTGGCCGGCTGGGCAGTCCATCCCGGCGGGCGACGGATCTTGGAGGTCGTCGAGGAGCAGCTTGAGCTGCCCGCCGAAGCGATGGAGCCTTCCTACGCGGTGTTGGACCGGAACGGGAATTGCTCGTCGGCGACCGTACTGATGGTGCTCGAGCAGCTTCCCGCCACCCCCGGCCCGGTAGTGGCGATGGCCTTCGGCCCGGGGCTCACGCTCTACGCCGCGCTCCTGCACCGCAGCTAGCTTGGCAACGCGTAGCCGTCCCGCGCTGCCACCACCAAGCCGTCCTCGAGCAGGCTTTGCAGTGCACGCTCGCGCTGCTCCGCCGCGGGCCAGGCGCCTTCCAGCTCGGCCGCGGCCAGGGCAGCGTCAGCCGCTCGCAGCAATGCCAGCAACCGGCCGCGCGCCTGGCGATCCGTGCCCTCGTAGCCCTGGGCGCGCCGGGTGCGTACCCCGGACTCCTGCGCGCTCGGCGCTCCCGCCTGCAGCCACCGGCAATCGCGCTGGATCGGGCAGGCCGAGCAGTTCGGCGATCGGCTGGTGCACACGAGCGCCCCGAGCTCCATGAGCGCTATCGAGGTGACAACGGCCGCAGCGGGGCTGGGCGAAAGCAGGTCGGCCACGGCCGCCTCCGGGATGGCAAGCGCCGCCGGGAGGCCCAGCGACCAGCGCGCGACCACCCTCCGCACATTGGTGTCGATCACCGGAATGCGGGCACCGAACGCGAAAGCCGCGACGGCCGCCGCCGTGTAACTGCCGACCCCGGGAAGGGCACGCAGCTCGGCCGCTGTCGCGGGCACCTTGCCGCTATGACGCTCGACGCACGCGCACGCCGCCTGGTGCAGCCGTAGCGCGCGCCGCGGGTAGCCCAGCCGCCCCCACTGGCGCACCGCCTCGCCCGCTGACGTGCCCGCCAGCGCCGTCGGGGTCGGCCAGCGCTGCAACCACTGGGCGTACGGCTCCAGCACCCGGCTCACCGGGGTCTGCTGCAGCATCACCTCGCTGACCAGGACACCCCAGGGGGTCGTGCCCGGATGGCGCCACGGAAGATCCCGCGCACAGCCGCCGTACCAGCTGCGCAGCCCCAGGAGTGGGTCCGGTCCAGGGCGCAGCATCCTTCGCAGACTGCCACAGGTACTCAAGATCTCGCCCATGTCCTCCGATGTCCAGATCCAAGGGGGAACGCGTGGACGCACAGCGGGGATCTGCCGTCTCGATGTGCCCGGAGAACGGCTGCGATGACGCTTGAACCACTACGGGATGCCGTCACACGCCCCCGGGCCGCCACCGCAGAAGTCGCCGTCCTGGTGGCCGGCGGGTCCGCGCAGAGCCGCCGGGGGGTACGTGCCGTGCTGGCCGATGACCCGCGTTTCACCGTGCTCGGTGAGGCGCGCACCCGAGCCGACCTGCTGACGCTCGCGGCACAGCTGCGGCCCGCCGCGGTCGTACTCGATCCGGAGCTTCCTCACGGCGTCCTGCCGGCCCTTGCCGAGCTCATGGCAACGCACCCGGTCCCGGTCGTGATCTATGGCCCGGCCGAACTCATCACACCGTCGATGCAGGCAGACCTGCGCGCCGCCGGGGCGGTGGATGTCGTGGTGCGGGTCCCGGTCGAACCGTCACCGAGCGGCCGCCGCGACCCCCGCGAGCTGCGCTACGCAGCGGGCGATGACCTGCGCGCCTGCCTGCTCCTGGCATCGCGAATTCGAGTCATCCGCCATCCCCGCGGCCGGCTGCTGCGTCCGGCTACCGGGCCGACCGCCGGTGCGCTCGTGGTGCTCGGTGCCTCGACCGGCGGTCCGAGCGCGCTGGGCACGGTGCTCGCCGCCCTGCCGCCCGGGCTATCGGCGGCCGTCCTGGTGATCCAGCACATGCCTGCCGGATTTCTCTCCGGCCTCGCCGGGTGGCTCGACAGCACCTGCGCCCTGCCCGTGTCGGTGGGAGCCGACGGAGACTTGCTCCAGCCGGGCGAGGTACTCGTGTGCCCCGGCGGCCTGGATTCGGTGATCGAGCCGGCCCCGGCGCCGGCAGCAGGGCGGTTGCGCTGCCTTCGCCCGCAGCCGGACGCCCACCACATTCCCTCGGTCGACCGGGCGTTCACAAGCGCCGCCGCCGTACTCGGTCCGCGCGCCGTCGGTGTGCTGCTCACCGGCATGGGCCGCGACGGCGCCGGCGGGATGGCGGCACTGCACGCCGCGGGAGCCGCCACCATTGCCCAGGACGAGAACACGTCGGCCATCTACGGCATGCCGCAGGCGGCGATCGCTGCCGGCGCGGTCGACCGCATCCTTCCGCTTCCGGAGATTGCCGAAGCGATCGTCGGGCAGGTCGCCGCGGCGGCCCGCGAACGGTCCGCGACATGACGCCGCCCGGCGACGAGCGATCCGCGACCCAGCGCGACCTGACCAGCATCGCCGATGTCGTACGCCGGGCCAGCGGCCTGATCGTCGACACCTCGCGGCGCGACGTCCTGGCCGCGCTCGTTGCCGTCCGCTGCA
Source organism: Mycobacteriales bacterium (assembly GCA_038245655.1). Classification (GTDB taxonomy): domain Bacteria; phylum Actinomycetota; class Actinomycetes; order Frankiales; family Frankiaceae; genus DATAZK01. The sequence goes on from JBBRSE010000017.1 coordinate 41,562, forward strand.
AGCGGTTGGGGATGGACGGCCCGGGCGCGTATCTCGAACACATCCGCAGCGACCCGGGCGAGCTGCAAGAGCTCATCGAACGCCTGACGATCGGCGAGACGTACTTCGCGCGCAACCCCCCGCAGATCCGCGCGCTCGAAGATCTCGTCCTGCCCTCGCTGCTGGCGCGCGGGGATCGCCGGATCCGGATCTGGTCAGCCGGCTGTTCCACGGGTGAGGAGCCGTACACGATTGCGATGCTCCTGGCGAAGCTGCTGCCGCCTGATGCCGCCGGGTGGGATGTGCGCATCATCGCCACCGACATCAACTCGCAGGCGCTCTCCGCGGCTGCCGAGGGCCGTTACGGTGCCCGGGCCGTCAGCCTGCTCAGCGACGACGAGCTGCAGCGCTTCTTCGTTCGTGACGGGGGCGGCTGGAAGGTCGGCGCCGAGCTGCGCAAGCTGGTCGAGTTCCGCCAGCACAACCTGGCCACCCAAAGACCGCCGGCCTCCCGGCTCGATCTGATCCTGTGCCGCAACGTGCTCATCTACTTCGAGCGACCGAAGATGCTCGAGGTCATCGACGCGATGCACAGCGCGCTCGTCCCGGGCGGATGGTTGCTGCTCGGGCACAGCGAGACGCTCTGGCGGCTCTACGACGGGTTCTGCCTCGTACGCCATGACGACGCCTTCCTCTATCGCCGTCACCCGCCCGAGCCGATGCCTGTCGTGCGGCGACCTCTGCCGCTGCGCCAACCGCTGGCGCGGCCCCGGGTGCGGGTGGACCCGGTCGAAGAGGTTCGCGACGCGCTCGCCGCCGGTGCGTACGGGCCCGCCGCCGAGCTGGCCGAAGCGCATCTGGTTAACGACCCCGTCTGCGCCCAGCTGCACTACCTGCACGGTCTGGCGCTCGTCGAGCTCGGCCAGGACGCGCAGGCGCTGGTCGCGCTGCGGCGAGCGTCCTACCTTGATTGTGATGCGGGATTCGCGCAGTTCCTGCTGGCCGTGGTGCTCGGCCGGCTCGGTCACGGGGCGGAATCGACGCGCGCGTACGGCGCCGCAGCCATCGCACTGTCCCGGCGCGGACCGGATGAACGCGCCCGCGAGCTGGGTGACCGGCGCACCGGCGACCTCGCCGACATGTGCCGCCAACTGTCCCGCCTGACCCCGGGCTCCCAGTCCACCGACCTGATCGCGAGGTGACCGCCATGCGGGTGCTGGCCTTCAATGCCGGTGAAGAGCGCTACCTCGTCCGCCTCGATGCGGTACGCGCTGTCGTGCGCCTGCGCGGGCTTCGGCGACTGCCTGGCTCGACGGGTGCGTTAGCCGGCGTGCTCGATGTGCAGGAGACGACCGTCGCCATCTACGACACCCGCGCACCCGGCGCGCCCGACGCGGGCGGCGACGTCCTCGTGTTGGCGGCGGGCTGGCCAGAGCACGCGGTCGGCGTGGCCTGCGACCAGGTGGAGGGGCTGCTCGAGGTGCCGGACGCCCCGCCGGCGAGCCCGGCGGCACTGCCGTCCTACGTCGAAGCGATGTTGCACGTGGACGGCGCCCTGGTCCCCCTCGTCGACGTCGTCGGGTTGGCCGAGGCGGGCCGGGGCCAGTAGCCGCTCAGACGTAACGCTCGAGGATGCTCGACTCGGCCAGCCGGGACAGGCCCTCACGCACCGAGCGGGCCCGCGTCTCACCCACCCCCTCGACCGCCTGCAGATCATCGATGGTCGCCGCCAGCAGCTTCTGCAAGCTGCCGAAGTGGTCGACGAGCCGGTCGACCACCAGACGCGGCAGGCGCGGCACCTTCGCCAGCAGGCGGTAGCCGCGCGGGTTGACCGGCGTCTCCAACACATCAGCCCCGCCCGGATAGCCCATGACCCGGGCCAACACCGTCATGTCCAGCAGGTCGGTCGCGCTGACCGCCGAGAGCTCCCCGAGCACGGTGTCTGGGGTGCGGGCCCGCCGCCCACCCGACGGCAGATAGTCGCGCACGATCAGCTCGCGCTCCTGCTCGACACCCGCCATCAGCTCCTCGAGCTGCAGCGAGAGCAACCGGCCGTCGGTGCCGAGCTCCACGACGTAGCCGCCGATCTCCTCGGAGATCCGCAGGACCATCTCCAGCCGCTGCGAGACCGCCACCGCATCACGCACAGTCACGAGGTCCTCGATCTCCAGGGCGGAGAGGGTGCCGGCGACCTCGTCGAGGCGCAGCTTGTAGCGCTCGAGGGTCGCCAGCGCCTGATTCGCCCGCGACAGGATCGCGGCGGAATCGTCCAGCACGTAGCGGCGACCCTGGATGTAAAGGGCGACGATGCGCATGGACTGGCTGACAGAGATCACCGGATAGCCGGTCTGCTTGGCCACTCGCTCTGCCGTGCGGTGGCGGGTGCCCTGCTCGTCGGTGAAGATCGTCGGGTCCGGCACGAGATGGACATTCGCCCGCTGAATACGCGTGCCATCGGTCGACAGGACGACGGCGCCGTCCATCTTCGACAGCTCGCGCAGCCGGGTCGCGGAGAATTCGACGTCAAGCTCGAAGCCGCCGGTCGACAGCGATTCCACCGTGCGGTCGAAGCCGAGCACGATCAGTCCGCCGGTATTGCCCCGCAGGATCCGTTCGAGCCCATCACGCAGCGCGGTCCCTGGGGCCATGGCAGCCAACACCGACCGCAGGACATCCTCACCGGCGGCGGCAGCCATCGGTCTCCCTCGTAAGATGGTCGGTCTGACCTGCTACCGATCCTAAGCGGCCGACGGGCCGAAACGGGCGATACACGCCCACGGTTCCCTGACCACCGTCAGTAAGCTCCGCGAAAGCGTCGCGCAAACGCCGCGATCATGAGGCGGGCCGCTGTAACGCGCGTACCTGCGCCTCGAGAGCCCGGCCGCGGTCCTCGATCGAATGGCGCCGCGCCAGGTCTCCGCCGGCATACGGACCCTCGCCCCGACGAGGCGGCAGCACCTCCGCGATCAACCGGGTGAGACCGTCGATCGCTCCCCGCAGGTCGCCGGCCTCCGCGACCATCATCTGATCCGGTGGCGTGCCAAACCCGACCGGGACGATCGCCCGGCGAAATCCCAGCCTGCCGGCGGCGGCCAACCGGCGCTCGATCCCCTGGCAGGCACGGATGTCACCGGCCAGCCCGACCTCACCGAGGACGACCAGGTCAGCCGGCAGCGGAATCTGGTGGACGGCGCTGAACACCGCGAGGACAACGGCGAGATCCGCCGCGGGCTCGGTGAGCCGGACCCCACCCACGGTCGACGCGTAAACGTCCTGCTGCGCAAGCTTGATCTCCAGGCGGGTCTCGATGACAGCCAACACCATGGCCAGGCGAGCCGGATCCAGACCGGCCACCGCACGGCGCGGGTGAGCTCCCGCCGGCGGCGCCACCAGGGCCTGAACCTCAGCCACCAGCGGCCGGCGACCCTCGAGCGTGACGGTCACGCAGGTACCCGGCGGCGCGCTTGGCTCTCCCCCCGGAAGGCCGTGGGCCCGGGAGAGGAACAGGCCGCTCGGATCCGGCAGATCCTCGAGCCCGTCCGAATCCAGCCGGAAGCACCCCACCTCGTCGGTTGGCCCGAACCGGTTTTTGACGGCGCGGACCATTCGCAGCGGGGTCGCCCGCTCGCCCTCCACGGCCAGCACAACATCCACCAGGTGTTCAAGCGTGCGCGGCCCGGCAACCGAACCGTCCTTGGTCACATGACCGATCAGGATCGTGGCAATGCTGCGCGACTTGGCCACGGCCACCAGCGCGGCGGCCACCTCGCGAACCTGGGTGACCCCGCCCGGTACGCCATCGACCTCGGAAGAGGAGATGGTCTGCACCGAATCGACGATCAACAGGCTCGGCCCCACCTGCTCGACATGGGTCACCAGCGCGCCCAGATCGGTCTCGGCGGCCAAGTAGAGCGACTCCTCCAGGGCGTCGATACGCGCCGCCCGCGACTGCACCTGGGCGGCGGTCTCCTCCCCCGTCACTACCAGCACCCGGCGCCCGGCCCGGGCAGCGCGCGCGCCGACCGCCAGCAACAAGGTCGACTTGCCGACGCCGGGCTCGCCCGCAAGCAACACGACCGCGCCTGGAACCAGCCCGCCGCCCAAGACCCGATCGAACTCCGAGAGACCCGACGGCCAGGAACGCGCACCATCGGGCGGCACCTCGGTGATCGACAGAGCGGCGGCTGACACCGTGGACCGGGAACGCGACGAGTGACGCCCACCTAGCACGCCAAGAGCGGAAGAGCGCGACGAGACCTCCTCGACAGTGCCCCACGCCTGGCACGACGTGCACCGGCCGAGCCACTTCAGCGACTCCGCGGAACACTCCGAGCAGCGATAGGGCGAGCTGACGATGCGGGCGGCCATGAACGCAACCTAAGGCTGCCCTACGACAGAACCATGGCAGCGCCCACAGGCGCGCCGCGAACCTCTAGTAGTGCTGGCCGGCGATCAAGGAGTGGCCGATGCGCTGGGGCTCGCCGAGGCGCCGGCGGACGCTGACGGCGAGGGCGAAGGAAGCGGCGAGGGGCCGGGAAGCGGATTGCCCTGGGCGTCGGACTGCGCGGCCTCCACCGGCACGGTCAGGGCGACCTCTCCCGTCTGGGCGAAAACCAGGGTGACCGAGACGGTCTGGCCTACCAGCACCTTCTGCTTCAGACCGGTCAGCTGCACAACGTCGGCATCGCCTTCGTTGTAAAACCGCTGGCCGCCGCCGGTCACCGTATCTGCCGCCGGAACGGCGCTACCGGAGGCCTCCGTGGAGGTGACGCTCACAAGGCGGTCGTCGGCCGTACCGCCGTTGAAGACCGCGAAGTACAGCGGCAGCGACCCTCCGGGGGCAGCGGGGCCGACGAAGTAGACGTTGCGGAAGGTCAGCTGCCCCTTGGCGGCGGAGATGCTGGTCAAGGTCGTGCGCTCGCGGGAGGTCTCCGCCTGGTAGCCGGCTGCGCAGGCACTCAACGGCACCGCGGCAAGGAGCGCGACGCAGGCGAGCCGGCGGCCGGGACGGAAAGTGCCGGTCACGTGCAGCAGCCTCCTCGGCAAGCAGGGTCAGACGACAACAGCAGACATCGACGGCGGGACGCAGCCAGCACAGAACGTACGGGCAGCGCGGGTCTTACCGGAAACCGTAGCCCACGAGACGGCAACTTCACGCCAGCGCCCGCCCACGTGCGATCAGAAGCACCACATCGAGCATCGCCACCAGCATCGTGGCCCGAAACGGCGCCCGCGATCCGGAGCGCCGGCCCAACAGGGTGCCCGCCGCCACCAGGGCCACGGTCGCGCCCAAGGCAAGGGCGATCAGCAGGTCACCAGTGCCGGAGCCAGGCAGCCCGGGCGCAAAGGCCAGCACCGCTGAGGCACTCATCAGCAGGACCACCGAAAAGATCTGCGACCAGCGTGGACCCAGCCGGTGCGGCAGGCCGCGCACTCCCGTGGCGATGTCGTCCGCCAGATCCGGCAGCGTGTTGGCGAAATGCGCCCCGGCCCCGAGCAGGGCGCCGGCGAGCGGAGCCCACCAGGGCGCGAGTGGGGCGCCCGGCAGGCCCAACACGACGAAGACCGGAAGGAGCCCGAAGGCGATTGCGTACGGGAGCACCGAGAAAGCCGTCGACTTGAGGCGCAAGTCGTACGCCCAGGCCAGCCCCACGGCCACGCAGTGCACGATCGCCGCCCGCCAGCCTGACAGCAGGGACAGCAGGGGAACGGCGGCCAGCGCCACACCTGCAGCCACCCGCACCGTCTCGGGCGAGACGTCACCGCGGGCGACTGGCTTGTCGCGCCGGCCGGCGACGGCGTCGCGCTCGCGGTCGACGTAGTCGTTGCACCAGCCCACCGACAGCTGACCGGCGATGACCGCAGCCGCGACGGCCGCCACGCCCCAGGCGGCCCGCCCCGCGCTCGCCGCCAGAGCGCAGGTGAGGGTCGTGACCGCGAGTGCCGGCTCAGGATGCGAAGCAGCCAGCAGGAGACGAGCCTGTTGCAAGCCTCGACCAGCCGGCCGACCGCTCGCTGCTTGGCTACTTGCCATGACGCGAGCTTGTCACCCCGTCCGCTCCCCCGCGCGCTGCCGGGAGAGAATGGTTGCATGCTGGATCGGCTGCCACTCGTCACGGCGGCCGCGAGTGTCCTCGCCGCGTACCTCGTACTCGGGCTGCCGCTCGCGGGGGCTCTGGGCCGCCATGCCTTGGCGGACCGCCTTCGCGAGGATCCGGCACAACGCCTCACGCTTTACCGGCAGCTGATTCGCCACCAGTCGTTGCTCGCAGGCGTCGCAGCCGCAATCGTCGGACTGAGCGGGCTGCCGGCGACTGCGCTGGGTCTTCGGCCCACCGGCGAATCCGTTCACAACGTCGGCGGGACGTGGGGCACGGCACTGCTCGTCGCGGCCGGGATGTCACTTCTTCTGGTGCGCGCCCCGCTGTCGGTGGCTCATCTGATGCCCAAAACCAGCGCAGAGCGACGCCTTTACGTCGCCGTCGCCATGACCGCCGGGACCGCCGAGGAATTGCTTTATCGCGGATTCCTGATGCTGTTCCTCACCGATGTCGCCGGCTGGTCCTGGCAATCGGCGGCCCTGGGTTCGGCGCTTGCCTTCGGAGTCGGCCACGCATACCAGGGACTGCGTGCGGCCGTCACCGTCTGCGCTGCCGGCTTCTTACTGGCCGAGATCTACGTGCAGACCGCCAGCCTGCTTCTGCCGGTCCTGATTCACGTCGCGATCGATCTACGCGCCCTCAAGAGCGCAACTGCTCCAGCAGCGTCTCCAGCCGGACGCCGTCGTGAAACACCCGCGGATCGCTGACGAGCACGCCATCACGGCGCACCAGCAGCAGCGTCGGCGCGATCGTCGACGCATGAACCTTCTGTGCCAGCGCCCCGTCGACGTCGCGCACCCCGAGCGGCAGGCTGTGACCGGCGTTTTTGTCGTCCGCCAGGGCCGCCGCGCTGTCGTCTTGCGAAACGAGCACGGTGTACGGCGACGGCGAAACCTCGTTCACCTGGCCGACGATTTGGTAGATCAGGGAGGCGCACTGACACCCCGTCGGTACCAGGACGAAGACCGCCGGGCGGACGGCGCGGGTACGAATCTGGTCGCTGCCATCGACCAGCTGGACATCGGGCAGCAGGCCGCCCTTGGTGCCGTCCGGCTTGTTGGTATGGGCCAGGCTGCTGATGGGGAGCTGGCGCGCACTCTGCTGGGTCACCGGCGCAAACACGCTGAGCAGCAGCCCAGTGGTAGCGATGACCAGCAGGATCGCCGTGAAAACGGGGCTCGGCAGCCCGCCCCTGGCCCACCCCGGCGTGAACCGGTACCGCAACTGCTGGCGACGCTGCTGGCGCCTGGCGATCTCCAGCTCACGCCGGTAAGCGGTGACTTCGGCAGCAAGCTCACGAAGGTCATCGGGCACGACGACGTGCAACAGATCCTCGTTAGGATCGAACCGGCTGGAGAAGCCGTCGTCGTCGTCCGGCAGGGCCACCTACCTATGGTGCTCCGAGAAGTCCGATTGGTGCACCCCCGCAGGCGCTAACTTCTGCAACCGGCTGAAGCCCCGCCTGAGGGAGTCTCTTGTCACAAATCGGCCTGTTGCGCACTCGCCCGCGGCGGCCCCGGCTCACCCGGTCGGCCCAATCCTCGCCGGGTGCATGCGCAGGCGTTGCTGTCAAGCCTGTGACCTGCGGCGATAGACCTGTTAGACTTGAGGCAGGTCGGAAGGGGCAGCACACTTATGGCGTTCACTGTCGGTGAGACCGTGGTCTACCCGCATCACGGAGCAGCACTGATCGAAGCGATTGAAACCCGCGTTATCAAGGGCCAGGAGCGTCGCTATCTGGTTCTGAAGGTCGCCCAAGGCGATCTGACGGTTCGGGTGCCCGCGGACAATGTCGAGCTCGTCGGCGTCCGCGATGTCGTTGGCCAGGATGGTCTGGAGCGAGTCTTCGAGGTGCTGCGTGCACCGCACACCGAAGAGCCGACCAACTGGTCCCGGCGGTACAAGGCAAACATCGAAAAACTCGCCTCCGGCGATGTCAACAAGGTGGCCGAGGTCGTTCGTGACCTGTGGCGCCGTGACCGCGAGCGCGGGCTGTCCGCCGGGGAGAAGCGCATGCTCTCCAAGGCACGGCAGATCCTCGTGAGCGAATTGGCGCTCGCCGAGGGTACTAACGAGGACAAGGCCGAGGCCATGCTCGATGAGGTCCTCGCCAGCTGAAAAGCAGCATCGGAAGCTTGCGGAAGCTGTCGTTTTCCCGCGGGAGAGCGGCAGGTTCCTCAAGCTTTTCGTTTTCCGGCCTCCCGCGCGTCGGCGTCGGGGTGGACGTGCATCCGTACGACCGCGAGCGACCCTGCTGGGTCGCCGGCTTGCTCTGGCCTGATGCGCCCGGTCTCGCCGGACATTCCGACGGTGATGTTGCCGCGCACGCCACCTGCGATGCACTGCTGTCGGCTGCCGGGCTGGGCGATCTGGGCAGCGTCTTCGGCACGTCCGATCCCCGCTGGGCAGGCGCCTCCGGAGTGACGCTGCTGGCCGAGACAGTGCTCCAGGTGAGTGCCGCCGGTTGGCGGATCGGCAATGTTGCCGTCCAGCTGATCGGCAACCAGCCGCGCCTCGGCCCACGTCGCGATGAGGCCCAGGCCGCGCTCGCGGCGGCCGTTGGGGCGCCGGTCTCGCTCAGCGCAACGACCACCGACGGGTTAGGACTCACCGGCCGCGGCGAGGGTCTTGCGGCGATAGCCACGGCTCTGGTGGCTCGTCACTCACCGGGGTAGGACGCTGGACATGAGATCACGCGGCGCGGCGCTGTCACCGGGCGTCCGGCACCATGGGTGATATGGCGGATCCGTTGCTCTCCAGCCTCGCCGCAGCCGTGGCCGCCGCGCCGGACAATCTCCCGCTTCGGCTGCATTACGGCCAGCTGTTGCTCGCTCACGGCCAACTCGTTGAGGCGCTGACCGAGGCAGCCAACGTCGTGCGTGCGGATCCCTCGAACGAGGCCGCCCAGCAATTGATGACGGCGGCCAGTGCCGCACTGACGGGCGGCCCCGCGCCGCTGGCTCCGGGGCCGGAGCCAGCCAAAGGGACGCCGGCAGACCCTGCCGCAGCGCTCGCCCGCTCCACCGGAAACGCGTTCGACTGGGGGGAGGCCGAGAAGGACTTCGATGGCGTCGTCCCGCCGATGTTTGTCGGCGACGAACCCGGCGAGCCGGCACCCGGTGAGGTCGAAGTGGCGGGCGTGCGACTGGCCGACGTCGCGGGCATGGAGGCGGTGAAGGACCGGCTGGAGAGCGCCTTTCTGCTTCCGATGCGAAACCCCGAACTGCGTCGGCTCTACGGCAAGAGCCTGCGCGGAGGTCTGCTGCTCTACGGGCCGCCCGGCTGCGGGAAGACGTTCATTGCGCGAGCGGTCGCCGGCGAGCTCGGTGCCCGCTTCTATCCGGTCAGCCTCGTCGACGTGCTCGACATGTACATCGGGGAGAGCGAGCGCAAGCTGCGCGCCATCTTCGACACTGCGCGTCGCAACGCTCCCTGCGTCCTGTTCCTCGACGAGGTCGACGCGATCGGCCACAAGCGCACCGACCTTCGCGGCAGCGGGCTGCGCAGCGTGGTGCAGGCCCTGCTGTCCGAACTCGACGGCGCCGCCGACAGCAACGACGGGGTGTTCGTGCTCGCCGCGACCAACCATCCGTGGGACGTCGACAGCGCACTTCGCAGGCCCGGTCGTTTCGATCGGATGCTCCTGGTGCTGCCGCCGGACGAGAGTGCCCGCCAGGCGGTGCTGCGGCTGCATTTGCGCGCCAGGCCGGTCGAGGGCATCGATCTGAAACCGCTGGCCAAACGCACCGAGGGGTACTCGGGGGCCGACCTGGCTCACGTCTGCGAGACGGCCGCCGAGCGCGCGCTGACGGACAGCGTCCGCAGCGGACAGGTTCGCGGCATCCGCCAGGACGACATGCAGGCAGCGATCGCGGAGATCCGGCCGTCCACCGGACCCTGGCTGGAAATAGCCCGCAACGTTGCGCAGTTCGCGAATGAAAGCGGCACCTACGACGATCTGCTCGCGTACCTCAAGAAGCGTCGTCTGGTGTGATTCCGGGCGGTAGGCCGCGAAGGCGGTTGGCGAGCAGACCGATGAGCGACCGATGAGAGACCGATGAGCGACGAGGCGAGTTTCGCGATCGCGCTGCAACGCGCCAAGGCTGCGCTCGACCTGCGGCGGCCGGACGAGGCGGTTCGCCACCTCGACCGCGCGCTCGCCGTCGCCCCGCATGACGATCGGCTGTGGTGCCTGCGGGCGCAGGCCATGCTGCAGCTCGAACGGCCCGCTGACGCGCTGGAAGCGGCCCGTCGGGCGTCGGGTCTTGACCCCACGGAGGAATGGTCACGCCGGTTGGCCAGCGTGGCGCTGGTCAACCTGGGCCGGACCGAGGAGGCGGTCACCGAGGCCCGCGAAGCGGTACGGCTCGCCCCCCACCTTCCGATCGTGCGGGTGCAGCTGGCCCAAGCGATGGCGACCCTCCCTGCGCTGCGACGGGCAGCCTACGACGAGGCGTTGGCCGCGGTCACCCTCGATCCGAACGAACCGGAGTGCCACCTGGTCGTCGCCGATACGGCACGCAAGCTCGGGTGGACCCGCCAGGCGGAGGCGGCCTATCGCCAGGTGCTCGCCATGGATCCGAGCAACGCCGCTGCGATGAACAACCTGGCAGTCCTGCGGCTTCAGCAAGGGCGTACCGGGGAGGCGCTTTCCGGTTTCACGGCCGCCGCCGCTCACGACCCGCGGATGGAAGTTGCTCGGCGCAATGTTGAGGTCACGGCGTGGAAGCTGCTCCAAAGGGTGACCCTCGCCCTCTGGGTCACGACCTGGGTCGCCTCAGCGCTCGCCGAGGATCACACGTCCAGAAAGGGCGATCTGCCGCTCGGCGGGCTTCCATCGTCGGCGACCCTGGCCCCGATCATCGGCGCTGTGATCATCGGGATGCTTTGCCTGCAGTCGTGGAAAGCCGTACCGGCGTCGGCGCGACCGTTCGTCGGGCGCCTGCCGGTACGGCGACCCTGGATGCTCCTGAGCCTGCTGCTGGCGGCCGGCGGCGCGGTGTGTCTCGTGCTGGAAGCCGCCATCGGCGAGTCCTTCCGCCGCGGCGGCGGCGCTTTCGCCGGTTTCATCTGCGCGCTGCTGGCGGTCGGCTGTGCCCTCGTGGGCGGGTCGCGCGCTCATGCGCTCGCGCCGCGCTGGCGACGCCGCTGACGGGCGAGCAGTTGTCGAAAATGCACAAGGTCTGCTGACGACGATCTTCAAACTCGGCGTGTCATCGAAACACGCCGGGCCGGAAATCGGACCTTGAGAAATTTCCATCAACGTCGCGTAGCCCGCTACCCCCCGTTGCCCGGAAGTACGACCGAGCAGGGCACCGCGATCGGATGGGCCGGGTCGAGGGCGTTGAGCGTCAACGCCAAGGCCCGACGGTCGTAAATGATCGCCAGGTGGTCGCCGAGATCGGTCGCGCAGCGGTTCTGGACCAGGATGTTGTGCACGTCAGGGCCGGTGAGGAAGGCACTCGCGTACGGGGTCACGACCTCGTCGTACTTCGTCTCGATGACCGTGTAGTGCACTCCGGGCTCCGTTTCGTGTCCCGCGTTCAGGTTCGTGAGGAACGCGGAGCCGGCCAGCTGCTGGCCGCAGGCCACGCAGCCGGGCACGTTGCCACTCGCGCCGAAGGCGGCCGCCAGCGTCGTCAGGCCGAACAGCGTGGTGCCGTGATTGCTCGGCGCCAGCCCGACCAGGGTCTTCACCTTCGCCGCGCCGCCTAGGAAGCGCAGGTAGTAGCGCGGCATCAGGCCGCCCTGCGAGTGCCCCACGATGTCGACCTTGACGGCGCCAGTGGCCGCCCGCACCCGATCCACGAAAGCTGACAACTGGCTGGCCGAGGCGGCAATGTCACGCGTCGCCTGGATCGGGTTGCCCGCGAAGGACCCGCCGTAGTTGAGCGCGAAGACGCAGTAGCCGTTGTTGGCGAGCAGCGGTGACAGGGCTTCCCAGGAGTCGGTCATGTTGCCGAACGTCCCGTGGACGAGGACGACCGGGTCCGGGTGGTCGGCGCTCGGACGGCACGCGAAGTTGTTGGCCCCGACCGGCGGCTGCCCGAAGTGGGTGAGCGTGTAGGCGATCGCTGCCGTGAACGAGTAGTTCACCGGGTAGGGGGCGCTGGCGGTGCAGGAACCGAGCGTCATGACGGCGGCGGCGACGCCGACCACGGCGGCTCGCAGCTTCAGAAGGCGCGACATACAGGTGTGACCTCTCGCTGGGGGCAGGCAGGCCGGACCGTAACACTCGGGTGTGACACGGCTCACGGGACTTGCTTCCCTTTGTTCGGCTTTCGCACGCCTTCTCTTGCTCGGCGGACCCAGGCACCGGCCTCGGTAAGATCACTGCTGTGGGGTTCGCGCTGTATGACACGCGCACCCGGCGGGTGCGGCCGTTCGAGCCCGTCACCGCTGGGCACGTCGGCATCTACTTATGTGGTCCGACCGTCCAGTCCGCTCCGCACGTCGGACACTTGCGCGGGCCTGTCGTGGTGGATGTGTTGCGCCGCTGGCTCCTCGAGTCGGGCTTGGCGGTGACGCTGGTTCGCAATGTCACCGACATCGACGACAAGATCATCATCAACGCGGTCGCCGCCCAGGAGTCCCCCTTCGCCCTCGCCGAGCGCTTCACCCGCGAATTCAACCGGGCATACGCGCTGGTCGGGGTGATGGCGCCGACGATCGAGCCGCGGGCCACCGGCCACGTCACCGAGATGATCGACCTGATGCAGCGGCTGATCGAGCGCGGCCATGCTTACACCGGCGGCGGCAGTGTCTGGTTTTCGGTGTCCTCGTTTCCGGATTACGGCGGCCTGTCGGGACAGCGGCCCGACGCCGTCCAGCCCAGCCCTGAGGGCGAGGGGGGCAAGCGCGACCCCCGCGACTTCGCGTTGTGGAAGGCGGCCAAGCCTGGCGAACCGACCTGGCCGACGCCCTGGGGCGAGGGGCGTCCGGGGTGGCATCTGGAGTGCTCGTCGATGGCGGCGAAGTACCTCGGAGCGCAGTTCGACATTCATGGCGGCGGCCTCGACCTGGTGTTTCCGCACCACGAAAACGAGCGAGCCCAGACCGACTGCGGGCTCGATTTCCCGGGCGAGCGCGAGATGGCTCGCTATTGGATGCACCACGGGCTGCTGAATGTCGCGGGCGGCGAGAAAATGTCGAAGTCGCTCGGCAATACGTTCCTCGTCGACGACGTGATCGCCCAGGTCCGACCACAGGCGCTGCGCTACTACCTGCTGGCGGCGCACTACCGGTCGGCTGTCGAGTACGGGCCGGATCAGCTGGCGGAATCCTCGGCCGCGTACGACCGCCTGGAAGGTTTCCTCATGCGTACGAGCGCAGCCGCCGATGCCCCCGAAGCACGGACCGACGACCCCCACTGGCAGGCCTTCCGGGCCGCGATGGACGAGGACCTGTCGACCCCCCGCGCGCTGGCCGTCGTCCACGAGGTGGTCACCGCAGGGCACCGGGCGGCTGACCCGACGCGCGAACATCTGCTGGTGCGCCGCATGCTCGCCGTGCTTGGGCTCGATCCGCTGTCCCAGTGGCCGTCCAGCGAGGGCGGATCGTTGCAGCCGGTGCTCGACCGCCTGGTCAGCGGCGCGCTGGAGCGGCGCGCAGCGGCACGCAAGCAGAAGGATTGGGCGGCTTCCGACGCCATCCGCGACGAGTTGGCCGCTGCCGGCATCCTCGTCGAGGACACCCCACGTGGGCAGCGCTGGGAGCTGTCCCGCTGATGCCCACTGCTAAAGGTTCATCGAAGGGGACCGGTGGCCACGGTCGTGACCGGCTCGCCGGCAAAGGTCCGACCCCGCGCGCCAAAGACCGTCCCGGTCACCCTGCCCAGCGCCGGGCGGCGGCATCAGCGCGCCGCACCACCTCCGGCGGTGGGCCGGGACGTAGCCGAGGCGACGAGCGTGCCGCCGACGAGGTCGTCGTCGGCCGCAATCCGGTCGTGGAAGCCCTGCGTGCTGCCATTCCGGCCAACCGGCTGCTGATCGTCGCGGGGCCCGGTGACGCCCGGATCGCGGAGGCCCGCCGGCTCGCGGAGATGCAGGGCATCCCGATCGCTGACGTGCCGCCGGGCGAGCTTGAGCGGCTGTCAGGCGGGGCGCCGCATCAGGGCATCGGCCTGGCGGTTCCGGCGTACGAATACGCGCATCCGGACGATCTGATGCCCCGCAGCGGCGCGGCGCTGATCGTCGCGCTGGACGGCGTGACCGACCCCCGCAACCTCGGTTCCGTCGTGCGTTCGGCGGCCGCCTTCGGCGCTCATGGAGTCGTGGTGCCGGAGCGACGCGCCGCTGGAGTGAGCGCCTCGGCCTGGAAGGCCAGCGCCGGCGCCTTGGCCCGGCTGCGGGTCGCCCGCGCCACGAACCTGGCGCGCACCCTCGTCGCCTACGACAAGGCGGGGCTGACGATCGTGGGGCTGGCCGCCGACGCGCCGATCATTCTCACCGAGCTACAGGCCGCCACCGACCCGATGGTTCTGGTCATCGGTTCGGAAGGGCGCGGGCTCTCACGGCTGGTCTCCGAGGCCTGCCAGGTGCGGGTGCGAATCCCGATGTCCGGCCCGGTGGAGTCACTGAATGCCGGGGTTGCCGCCGGGGTCGCACTGGCCGAGATCGCGCGGCGCCGGGCCCGCTAGCCGGACATACCCCGGTACCGCCCGTAACGTCCAGTTCTGCGCCTCGTTCTCCAGACATCCGAACGATGTCCGAGGAGCCCCCATGCGCCCCAGCGACGAGGAGCTTGCCAAGGCCGCCCAGGCCGGCAGCGGCGACGCCGAGTCAGTGCTGCTCACCCGCTACCGTCCCTTTGTACGCGGTAAGGCACGCTCCTACTTCCTGGTGGGCGGCGATGACCAGGACGTCGTCCAAGAGGGCATGATCGGCCTCTTCAAGGCCATTCGCGATTACGACCCCGACCAGCAGATATCCTTTCGCGGGTTCGCCGATTTGTGCGTCACGCGCCAGCTGATTACGGCCTTGAAGTCGGCAACGCGCTACAAGCACGGCCCGCTCAACAGCTACGTGTCGTTCTCCCGGAGCGTCGGTGACGACGACGAGGGCGACCGCGTGTTGGCCGACGTCCTCCCGGCGTCCCCCCAGTCGGATCCGGCGGAACATCTGACGAGCGTGGAGCGCGTACGCGATCTGCAGGCGTACGTCGATGAGGCGCTTTCCGATCTCGAGGTCGAGGTGCTGCGGATGTATGTCGAGGGCCGCAGCTACGGCGAGATCGCCGAGATCCTCAGCCGGCGCACCAAATCGGTCGACAACGCCCTGCAGCGCATCAGGCGCAAGCTCGACGGTCGCCTGCGCGAGCGTGAGGTCGCCGAGCAGGGGTGACGCGTCGCTGTCGGACGGCTGCGCCATCGTGGAGCGGTGCGGCACCTGGTGGTCTACGAGGACGGGACCACGCTGGAAGTGGCCTGTGATCACTTCGCTTTCGAGAGCTCGTACCTCAAGCTGACGCGCTGGACCCTGGTGCTGCTGCGGCCTCGGGAGATCGTCGTGCAACGGCTCGCGTTGCGCGGGGCCCGGCCGATCCGCGGGGTGCTGAGCGACGTGCAGTGATAGAAACGACGGGGTGTGTGGTCGGTATGCGTCGATGCGTGACACAGCCGACCTGGTCCTGCTGACCGGGGCGGCCGACGAGACAGCGGACGGGCGCGCTGACGACGTCGCGGATCTGGGCCCTGTGCAGTCGGCCAACGTCGCCCCGACCGATCGGGCCCGCGTGCTGCTGAAGCAGGACGGCCGGCTGGTATTGCGCCGCCATCGTTGGGGTCTCATCCCGCCCTGGTCGAAAGGGCCGGAGGGCGCGGCGCGCATGATCAACGCTCGGCTCGAGACGGTCGCGACCAAGTCCTCCTACCGGCGAGCGGTACGCACCGCGCGCTGCCTTTTTGCGGCGGACGCTTGGTATGAGTGGCAGGTGACCCCCGAAGGCCGGCTGCCCCATCTCGTGCAGCGCGCCGATCGCGAGCCGCTGTGGCTGGCCGGGATCTGGGCACGCTGGCACCCTCCCGGAGGCGGCGATCCGGTCGCCACCGCCGCCGTCATCACCCGACCCGCCCCGGATGAGCTGAGCTGGCTGCACGATCGCGCGCCGGCGGTCGTGCCGCCGGGTTTCTTCGAGCAGTGGCTGGCCAGCGATGGCGACGACGCCGCGGCCGTCCTCGAGGCCCTGACCGGGGTCGGTTATCCCGCCCTGGACTGGTATCCGGTGAGCCGCGAGGTGGGTCAGGTCCGGGTCAAAGGGGCACACCTCATGGATCCCGAGCTCAGGCCGGTTCCGCTGGCTGATCGCCCACCGGAAGCCGCACTCTTCTGACCTCGGCTTCCCGACAGCTCGTTTTCTGCAAGTTCTGCGGCCGTAAGCGTCGGAATCTCCCCTGTCCGCCCGACGAATGACCAAAGCTGTTCGCTTTTTTGTCACACCCCGCTGACAAGCTCCGTCATAGACCTGAAAGGAGGCGGCTCATGACTCCGCTCGAAGACTCCGCCGTGACCGTTTCGCCCGCCGCACCCGCGGCGGCGACCGAGGCCGACCCGCGGCGCTGGAAGGCCTTGGCGGTCCTGGCGCTAGTGCAATTCATGCTGATCCTTGACGTGACGGTGGTTAACGTCGCGCTGCCCAACATTCAGAAGGACCTCAAGTTCGGGTCCACCGGCCTGGCCTGGGTGGTCGATGGTTACGTGTTGATGGCCGGCGGCTTGCTGCTGCTGGGCGGCCGGCTGTCCGACCTGGTGGGGCGCAAGCGGCTGTTCCTGGTCGGCGTGGCCATTTTTGGTATCTCGTCGGTCACCTGTGGCCTGGCGCAGAACCCGGCGATGCTGGTCACCAGCCGGTTCATCCAAGGCATCGGCGAGGCGCTGGCGGCCCCGGCAGCGCTCGGTCTGGTCGCTCTGCTGTTCCCCGACCCGCGCGAGCGCACCAAGGCGCTGGGAATCTGGGGCGGCATCGCCGGCCTCGGCGGGACCCTCGGCTCGGTGATCTCAGGCGTGATCGTCAACATCGGGCCGGGTAGCTGGCGCTGGATCTTCCTGATCAACATTCCGGTGGCGGCCTTTGCCCTGGTCGTGCTGCCCAAGCTCGTTGAAGAGAGCCGGGCTGCGCGCGTGCCCAACACGGCAGGAACCCGCCGCCCGAAGCCCGACATCCTGGGTGCGGTGACGGCGACCCTCGGTCTGATCGCGATCGTCTACGGGATCCTGCGCGGCGGCCAGACGTCGTGGAGCTCCGGCCTGGTGGTGGCTTCGCTGGTCGCCGGCGTCGCCCTGTTGACGACGTTCGTGCTCGTCGAGCGCGGCGCCCGCGATCCGCTCGTCCCGCTCAGCTTCTTCTCCAACCGCACCCGGGTCGCCACCAATGGTGTGACGATCTTCTTCAGCAGCGGCTTCTTCGCCTACTTCTACCTGCAGACGCTCTACCTGCAGCAGATCCTGCACTGGTCGCCGCTGCGCACCGGAGTCTCCTACCTGCCGTTCGGCGTCAGCATTTCGGTCGCGATCGGGATCGGGACAGGTCTGCTGCCCAAGCTCGGAGCGAAGCGCCTGCTGCTGACCGGCTTCGCGATCTGCGCGGTGGCATTGTCGTTGCTCACGCGCCTCACGGTGGACTCGACCTACGCGGCCGACATCTTGCCGAGCATGATCCTGCTCGCGTTCGGCGCCGGACTCTGCTTCCCGTCGATCACCAACGCCTCGCTCCACGAGGTGTCCGGGCAAGACGCCAGCCTGGCTTCGGGCGTACAGACCGCCGTCCAGCAAATCGGTGGAGCGCTCGGAATCGCGGTCTTCACCACGATCGCGGTGTCCTTCGTCCACGGTTATTCACCGTCGGCGCCGGACTACCCGGCTCGCGTGACCGACGGCTACACCAACGGCTTCGGGTGGGCGGCCGTCGTCATGGCCGTGGGCGTCGCCGTGATCGCCATAGCAGTGCAGAAGGTCAAGGCGCCCGACGACCCGGCAGCGGCAGCGCTGCACAGTGCCGCCGAGCCCGCGGTGGTGGGCGCTCGCTGACGTCATCCCTACGATGGAGCCTCCGCCCCCGTAGCTCAGTGGCTAGAGCAGCCGCCTTGTAAGCGGCAGGTCGTCCGTTCGATCCGGACCGGGGGCTCCATCTCGGGCTACCCAGCTTGCTGGGGGGCAGGCGCCGATACGCGGTTTCCGCCTCCGTGAACCGGGATCATCCGGCGGCTCTGGGGAAGGCTAGAAGACATGCCCCGCCTCCTTTCCCGTGCCGCGTTCGCCAGTGTTGCCTTCCAGCAGGCCAAGAAGTTCGCCGGCAGCCCGCGCGGCAAGCAGTTCATCGCGCAGGTCAAGACGAAGGCGAACGACCCGGCGACCCGCGCCAAGGTCAACGAGATGGTCGGCAAAGTGCGCGGCAAGGCGACACAGCGCTAGTTCGCACGGGCCGCCCCACCGCCTCCGCGGCGTTGGCGCGAAACTTGACACGACCGTGGTAACCTCGTCCACGATGACGTCGCAGAGTATTCAGCACGCCAGCGAGATCACTGGTTGGTCTGCGCGGATGCTGCGGTATTTGGAAAGCAGCGGCCTCATCCGACCCTTGCGCACGCCGGGAGGGCATCGCGTCTACGGACCGAACCAGCTCCAGCGGCTGCGTGACCTGCACGAGATCGTCGAACGGTTCGACATCGGACTCACCGATGTCGCCTTTGAGCTGCGGCAGCGCACGGAGCCGCAGCTCGCCCAAGCGCTCGACGCCTGGTTCGGGGCCGTTCACCGGGTCGCTGCCCCACCCCGCGCCTCGCTCTACCGCAAGCTTGCCGACGAGATGGACCCGCTGCCCGACTCCGACCAGTACGACCACTCCCAGGACCGTGACCATCGTGACGCCCGCACACCGACTCGAGGAGAAGCCCCCATGCCCGACACGACACCGATTCCCGTGACGGAGCTCACACCCGATTCGGCCGGGAGCGTCAGCGACTTCAAGGTCGCCGATCTCTCCCTCGCCGAGTTCGGACGCAAGGAGATCCAGCTTGCCGAGCACGAGATGCCCGGCCTGATGGCGCTTCGCGCGGAATACGGCAAGGCGCAGCCGTTCGCCGGCAAGCGCATCGCGGGCAGCCTCCACATGACCATCCAGACCGCCGTGCTGATCGAAACCCTCGCGGCTCTCGGCGCCGACGTCCGCTGGGTGAGCTGCAACATCTTCTCCACGCAGGATCACGCAGCGGCCGCGATCGTCGTGGGCGCCGATGGCACCCCCGACTACCCCCAAGGCATCCCCGTCTACGCCTGGAAGGGCGAGACGCTCGAGGAGTACTGGTGGTGCACCGACAAGATGCTCAATTGGCCGGACGGCAAGGGGCCAGACGCCATCGTTGACGACGGCGGCGACGCCACCATGCTGGTCCACATGGGTGTGGAGTACGAGGCCGCCGGCGCCGTGCCGCAGCCGGATGAGAGCGACCCCGAGGAATACGGCGTCATCCTCGAGACGCTTCGCCGCTCGATCGCCGACGACCCAACCCGTTTCACGCGGGCGAGCCAGGACATCAAGGGCGTCACCGAGGAGACCACCACCGGCGTACACCGGCTGTACGAGTTCGAGCGCGGCGGGACCCTGCTGTTCCCGGCGATCAACGTCAACGACTCGGTGACCAAGTCGAAGTTCGACAACAAGTACGGCGTGCGCCACTCGCTGATCGACGGGATCAACCGCGGCACCGACGTCATGATCGGCGGCAAGGTTGCCGTCGTCTGCGGCTACGGCGACGTCGGCAAGGGCTCCGCGGAATCGCTGCGTGGCCAGGGCGCCCGGGTGCTGGTCACCGAGGTCGACCCGATCTGCGCGCTACAGGCAGCCATGGACGGCCTGCAGGTTGTCGTCCTGGAAGACGTGGTCGACAGGGCCGACATCTTCATCACCACCACCGGCAACAAGGACATCATCACCGCCGACCACATGGCGAAGATGAAGCACCAGGCCATCGTGGGCAACATCGGCCACTTCGACAACGAGATCGACATAGCCGGGCTCGCCCGCACCCCGGGGATCGAGCGGATCCGGGTAAAGCCGCAGGTCGACGAGTGGGTGTTCGCCGATGGTCACTCGATCATCGTGCTGTCGGAGGGACGTTTGCTGAACCTCGGCAACGCGACCGGTCATCCGAGTTTCGTCATGTCGACCTCGTTCACCAACCAGGTCATCGCCCAGATCGAGGTGCTGACCAAGCCCGGGGAGTACGCCAACAAGGTCTACACGCTGCCCAAGCACCTGGACGAGAAGGTGGCCCGACTGCACCTGTCGGCCCTGGGTGCGAAGCTGACGGTCCTTTCCAAGGCGCAGGCCGAGTACATCGGCGTCGACGTCGCGGGGCCGTACAAGAGCGATCACTACCGCTACTAAATCGCCCCGCCGGACCACCGGGTCCGGGTCCGCCAGCACACCTGGCGGGCCCGGGCCCTTCGGCGCTCCAGCCGGACCATTCCCAGGAAATACGCTCGCGGTGGACTGTTATCGCCGAAGATTTGGTTGGGTCGGATGTGAGTTCATCTGCTTATGCCCCTGCGCCCGAGCCTGGGAGCCGTCGCGAGGCGATCATCAGTATCGCGGCCAGAAGTTTCGCGAAACATGGTTTTCACGGCGTTTCTATGCGCGATATCGCCAAGTTGAACGATTCGTCCGTAGCCACGCTTTACAACCATTTCGCCAGCAAGGACGCCCTGATGCTGGCCATCGGGGAGCGTTTCTACAGCGTCTTTATTCGTGAACTTGAGGCGGCGGCGAGGGCGCCTGAACCGGGTCTCGCACGGGTCATGAATATGGTCCAAATCACATACTCGGTGGCTGGTCAGTTTCGCAGCGAGTTCCTCACCCTGTCTCATGACACCCGCCACGTCGCACTGACCGATGCCCTGGCTCCACTGGTCGCGTGGCGTAATGAATGCGTCGGCTTGTGGCGCGCGGTGCTGGTCGACGGAATGAAAGACGGCTCAATCCAAGGCGCGGTCGATCCGACCGCGATCACCTGGGTCGTCTTTTACGCCATCACGGGAATCCTGGAGGACACCAGAGCCGCCGAACTCGCCGCGTCGGTGATCGGCGACCCGATCATCTCCCTCAGCGGCCTGCTCAGCGAGGGGCTGCGGCCGCGGGACTGAGCTGCTCCGGCGCCTGGCCTGCGGAGGCGCGCGACTCGGTGGCGAGCACGTCACCGACCGTGCGCTGGCGGGCCAGCATCACCAAACCGGTGAGCAGCAGCGGAAGCGCGAGCAGGAAACCGGCGAGACCCCAGCCGCGCGGCACCGGCTCACCGAAGACCGCCAGCCCAGCAGCCGCCGGAAGCAGGGCCGCGAAGGCGCTCATCACGGGAACGGCGACGATCGCCGCGCCGGCCTGCAGGGCACGCGAAAGCAGGCTGAGGGACAGCAACGAGGCCACTATCAGCACGTACGGCGCGGGCGTCACCAGCTGATGCCAGATGCTGTGGTCCCGCAGCGACACGCTGATCTGGCGGGTGCAGAGGGTGGCGACCGCGTACAAAATCCCGGCGGTGGCGGCCATCAGCGCGGTGCTCGTCCCGCTGATCCGCAGGCGGCTGGCCGCCAGCGCTCCGATCGCCGTCAGACCGACCACGCCCGCCAGCCCCAGCTGCTCACCGAAGCGCGCCTCCCGCCCCACACCGTGATGCGAGGTCGAAAAAGCCACGGTGAGCAGGACACCTCCGGCGATGATGACCCCGGCGCCGGCGATTCCCTGCCGGGTCATGCGCTCCTTGACGATCTTGCTGGCGAGCGACGCGATCACGACCATGTCGAACAGCAGCAGCGGAGTGACGAACGCCGCAGGGGCGAGCGCTAGCGCGACCGCCTCGAAGCCGAACCCACCGAGATCTGCCGCCACTCCCGCCAGCCAGAGCTTGTTGCGGGCGAGGCGGGCGAGCAATCCCAGCCCGAGTCCGCTACCAGCCGCCGTCCGGCGGGCGGCCAGCGCCTGGATCAGCGGCCCGGCCCCGTAACAGGTGGCAGCACAGAGCGCGCATACCAGGCCCAGCATCAGGCTGTTCATCTGCCCACCACAGTCGCCACCATGTCAGAAGCCCCGCCGTGCTGACTACCGCCTGTCAGAGCAGTGACATGCACTTTTCCTGCTCTCGGCAGCCGGGCGGCGGGCGAGCTGCCGCCGGCTGGTCGTCCACCGGGTGCGCGAGCCGGGCGAAACCGGAGTGATTCGATGGAGTCGGGGGTGTTACGGTGACAGCTATGCGCACCTACCGCGATCCGATCCTTGTGGATCCGACGCGAATGTGCCGCGGCTCCTGTCCGACGGACTAGGACCTCAAGCCTCGACCGGGCGCATCACGCGATGTCGCCCTCCCGGCAATCCGAGCCCGCCCCGCTCTGGCTAGCACGCCGATGCTTTGAAAGGGTGTCGGCGAGCCTTCCCCGAGCGGCAGCGTCCGCGCCCGACCACCCGGCCTCCCAACCCCGAACAAGAACCCTGCTCACGCCCACCAGAGGAAGAGAAGCGCATGACGACCGATGCCCCCGACACCACGCCCGTACCGCCGCCGGCGGAGCCCGACACGCAAGGTTGGTCATTCGAAACGCGCCAGGTCCATGCCGGCGCGGCCCCGGACACCGCGACCAACGCCCGGGCGACTCCGATCTACCAGACGACGTCGTTCACGTTCCGCGACACCCAACACGCGGCCGACCTGTTCGGCCTCGCCGAGCCCGGCAACATCTACACGCGGATCATGAACCCGACCCAGGACGTTCTCGAGCAGCGCGTCGCGGCGCTCGAAGGCGGGGTCGCCGCCGTGGCGGTGGCCAGCGGACAGGCAGCCGAGACGCTCACCTTCCTGACACTCGCGAGCGCCGGCGACCACATCGTGTCGAGCTCCTCGCTGTACGGCGGCACGTACAACCTGCTGCACTACACGTTCCCGAAGCTCGGCATCGACGTCACCTTCGTCGACGACCCTGATGACCTCGACGCGTGGCGCGCGGCTGCCAACGACCGCACCCGGCTGTTCTTCGCCGAAACGCTCGGTAATCCGCGTAGCAACGTGCTCGACGTCCGCGGGATCGCCGACGTCGCCCATGAGGCCGGGGTCCCGCTGGTCGTCGACAACACAGTGCCGACCCCGTACCTGCTGCGCCCGATCGAGCACGGCGCCGACATCGTCATCCATAGCGCCACGAAGTTCCTCGGCGGCCACGGAACGACCATCGGCGGCGTCGTCGTCGACGGCGGCACCTTCGACTTCGGCGTCCATGCCGCGCACCACCCGAGCTTCCACGAGCCCGACCCGAGCTACCACGGCCTGCAGTACTGGTCGGCGCTCGGCCCGGGCGCCTTCGCGGCGAAGCTGCGCGTGCAGTACCTGCGTGACATCGGCCCGTCCATCTCGCCCTTCTCCGCCTTCCTGCTGATCCAGGGCATCGAAACGCTCTCCCTGCGCATCGAGCGCCATACCGCCAACGCGCAGGCGCTGGCCGAGTGGCTCGAGGCGCGCGACGAGGTGGAGATCGTGCACTACGCCGGGCTCCCGTCGAGCCCCTGGTACGCCAACGCGCAGCGCTACCTGCCGCTCGGAGCCGGTGCGATCGTGTCGTTCGAGCTGCGGGGTGGAATCGAGGCGGGCAAGCGATTCGTCGACGCCGTCGAGCTCTTCAGCCACCTCGCTAACATCGGCGATGTCCGAAGCCTGATCATTCAGCCCGCCAGCACCACGCATTCTCAGCTGACGGGTGCCGAGCAGATCGCATCCGGTGTGACACCCGGACTCGTGCGGCTCTCAGTGGGGATCGAGGGTCTCGAGGACCTGAAGGCCGACCTCGAAGCCGGCTTCCGCGCGTCGAAGGAGGCCTAACCGCAGGTGGTCACGCGCTCCGCAGCGGACGGCGATCCCCCTGCGGGCTCGCCGCGCTGGGATCCGCCTCCGGCCAGCGGTGGCTGGCAGGAGGGCGACCCGGTCGGCCGGCGTCAGTTCGTTGACGTCGGCCCGCTGCGGTTGGAGCGGGGCGGTGTCCTTCCGGCGGTACGGGTTGCGTACGAGAGCTGGGGGCAGCCGTCCCTAGCCGGCGACGGCCGCGTCGACAACGCGGTCCTCGTCATGCACGCGCTGACCGGTGACTCTCATGTGACCGGCGAGATCGAGCCGGGGCATCCAACGGCCGGCTGGTGGGCGGGACTCGTCGGTCCCGGAAAGCTGCTCGATCCGGCGCGGCTGTGGATCATCTGCCCCAACGTGCTCGGCGGCTGCCAGGGAACGACCGGGCCGTCGTCGCGGGGCCCGGGCGGGCGGCGATGGGGCAGCCGCTGGCCGCGCACGACCGTACGCGACCAGGTGACCGTCGAGCGCAGGCTGGCCGACCTGCTTGGCATCGAGCGTTGGCGGCTGGTACTCGGTGGATCGATGGGCGGGATGCGCGCGCTGGAATGGGCGGTGTCGGCCCCCGAGCGCGTCGCCGGACTCGGCGTGGTCGCGGCCACCGGGGAGGCGAGCGCCGACCAGATCGGCTTCTCGATGACGCAGGTGGCGGCGATCAAATCCGACCCTGCGTGGGCCGGCGGCGACTACCACGACCGCCAGCCCGGGGACGGGCCTCACGCGGGTCTCGGTGTCGCCCGCCGCATCGCCCACCTCACGTATCGCAGCGCCGGTGAGCTCGACCGGCGGTTCGGGCGCGGCGCCCAGGATCCGGTCGACCCGCTGGACGGCGGGCGCTGGCAGGTGGAGTCCTACCTCGACCACCATGGCGATAAGCTGGCCCACCGCTTCGATGCGGGCAGCTACGTGGCCCTCACCGAAGCGATGAACAGTCACGAGATCGGACGCGGGCGCGGCGGTTTGGAAGCCGCGCTGGCCGCCATCACCGCGCGAACAATCGTCGCGGGCGTCGACAGTGATCGGCTGTACCCGTTGGAGCAGCAGCAGCGGCTGGCGGCTGGGATCCGAGGCGCCGGCGAGGTGCGGGTGTTGCATTCGCCGTATGGCCACGACGCCTTCCTCATCGAGAGCGGGCAGCTGGGTGACGCGCTCGCGCCGCTGGTCGACTGAGTGAGAGCGCAGGGGAGAAAACTCCGCCCGCTTGGGTACATCCTGGGTTAATACGTTGAGCGGCTCCGGGCCTTGCCTGCATCGGCGCAGCGCAGTCCCGTTTCATCTGGTCAGGTCAGCCGTGCGAGCGGCCGATGTCGAGGCATAGCGCGAAGGCGGAGTCGTGACGGACGGCGATGACGGATGGGGTGCCCCGGACCCTTACGTCACCGCGCCGCTTCGCGTGCCGCCGGGTCGCCGTCACGAGTCCTGGGATCCGCCGACTCCCGCCTACGGCACCCCCACCGTCAGCCGGCCCCCGGCCGGCCGCATCCCGCCGCGACCCCCCAAGGCGTCGATAGCCGCCGGGTTGATCGCCGGCGCGACCGCACTTGCCGTAGCCCTGGCGGGCGGGACGGTCGTCATCGACCACAACAAGAGTCCGCTGAGCTGGGCCGGCCAACCTGGGGCGGCGGCGGCGACCGACACCGGCAAGACCGGCAACCCGGCGCCGCCCAAGCGCAGCACCGCTCCGGCACCGGTCCTCAGCGTGCCTGCGGTCACTGCCCTGGTGAATCCGGGAGTTGTGGTGATCAATTCTCAGCTCGGTTACCAGGCCGAGGCGGCTGGCACCGGGATGGTCCTGTCACCGAACGGGGTGATCCTCACCAACAACCACGTGATCGCGAATGCCACCCGGATCAGCGTCACCGTGGTGAGCACCCAGCGCCACTACGTCGCCGACGTCGTGGGCACGGCAGCCAGCAGCGATGTCGCCGTTCTGCAGCTCGAAGGAGCCACCGGGCTCGCCGCGGTGCCGCTCGACAATTCAGATTCGGTCACCAAAGGCCAGTCCGTCGTCGCGATCGGCAACGCGGGAGGCAGCGGCTCGCTCAGCGTCGTGACGGGCACGGTGACCTCCACCAACCGCCCGATCACGGCGAGTGACCAGCATGGCGGCAGCTCCGAGCGGCTCACCGGGATGATCGAAGTGCTCGCGCCGATCCGCGCCGGCGACTCCGGAGGTCCGCTGGCCAACCGGGCGGGCAAGGTCATCGGGATGGACACGGCCGCCTCCGTCCTCCAGCGCAGCACGCCCGGCGCCCACACCTACGGCTATGCCATCCCGATCAACCGCGCGCTGGCCGTCGCAGACTCCCTTCGACGCGCCAGCAACCGCGGCTACCTGGGCGTCAACGTGGAGCCGGCGAATCCGCAGGCCAACAGCGGCGGCGCGCAGGTCATCGCGACGACCCCCAACTCCCCCGCCGAGGTCGCGGGCGTACAGGCGGGAGACACCATCACCGAACTCAACGGCGAGCCCGTCACCTCTGCCGACTCGCTGACCAAGAGCCTGTCGAAGTCCAAGCCGGGCCAGCAGGTCTCGCTCGGCTGGGTCGACCAGTTCGGCGAAGCCCACCGCGCCGTCGTAAAACTGGTCGGGCGTCCCACCGATTAGAGGTTGGCCTTGCGCGCCTCCGCGACGAGCGCCGGCCGGTCAGCGGCGAGCACATACCCGGCGCTAATCGAGCGATCCGCGGCCCGGTCGTACTCCGCGAGGAATTGCGCCTTGCTGGCGTAGAGCTGATGCAGGACCGCGGCGCTGAGCGGCCGGGCGCTGCCGAATAGCGCGCAGATCACCTTGCTCGCGTCGGCCGGCACACCGGACTGGACCGCGACCGGCACGTCGACAGGCGGCGTCCGGATGCCGCCGAGCGCGATGCCGTGGGCGTCACGACGCAGCACGGAGCCGGTGTGCTCCAGGCGCGGCGCCGGGGCCGGCGCCTTCCCGGAGGTCACCCAACGCTGCAAGGCACTGACGGCCGCCTTGACGACGTACTGCTGCGGCCCGCTGTTGATCGCAGGTCCGCACCCGAGCAGCCCCGCCGCCGGCCCGACGACGAACGCGTCTGCGTGGGACGTCCCGGCGACCTCCCAGACGTGGACCCAGCGGCTGTCCGGCTGCGAGCCGCGGTCGTAGCGCAGCAACGCGATGTCCGTCTCGGTCTCGAAAATGAGTACCGGCACCCCGATGTCGGTACGCACCCGGTACGAGCCGTCGACGATCGACCCGCTGTCACCGGTGCCGCCGAGCGGGGCGGCGCCGCCTCCGCGGCTGTGAATGAAGAAGCCGTCGAACTCGCGAGTGAGTGGCTGCACGCCGTCGACGTAGCTGGTCAGTGCAGATGCGGACTGCGACTCGCCCAGCGCGATGACCCGCGACGGCCGGAGCCGGCCGAGAGCGTCCAGCGGGCCCGGAGCCCGCAGGGCGCGTGTCACCTGCGTGAAGATGTCGTATGAGTACGCGTCGCCCGGGTGGCGCAGGCTGGCGTACCGCACGGGGTCGGTCTTTCGCAGCCCGGAGACCCCGAGCCCGGGCAGCAGTTGGCTGGCGATGTCGCCGGCGCGCGACCCGTCGATGCCGACCTGCTGCGCGGAGACCCCGACATACGCGTAGCCACCGCGCTCGATCTCGGCCGACGAGTACGAGTAGTCCGGGTCAGTGTCGGAACCGACGCTGACGTTCAACCACTCCACGAGAACCGTGCCGTTGAAACGGCTGGAGTCCTTGGGGGTCCGCACGATGATCCGGGTGCGGTAGGACGCGCTCGCACCAGGCGTCAGCGACCAGCGACCGGAAGCGGGACGGCTGGCAGCTGTGTACGAGACGGCCGTACCGCTGGCGAAATACTCGCTCTCCCGCAGCAAGGTCGCCGGCTTGAGCACGCTCGCGCTCAGCAGCGAGATCCCCTTGCCCCCGGTAATCGGGCCGGAGATGGTCGCCGCCGGACCGGCCGGCCGCGGGACGCTTGTCGGCGCCTTGGAGGGGACGCTCGAGGCTGACGACGGCGGCGTGGACGAAGCGCCGTCCCGCGAGCCGGAGCTGGAACTGCAACCGGCCGCCAGGAGCACGATCACCACGACAGCGGCCACCGCGCCGCGGCCGTGCTCGACGCGGGATTCGGGAAGGGTCGCCACGGCGCGGAGCGTAGCCGAGCTCAGCTGAGTCCAAGCACCCGCTTGTAGTCGCCGTCCCGCGGCGCGATGAACAGCCCTTCTGCCTCCGACAGCAGCAGCTCTCCGAGATGGCAGGTGCCTTTGATGATCCGCTTGCGCCCGTCGACCCGATCCGGCCAGGCCTTCACCGTCAGCAGCGAATTCAGCGGCGTGGGCTTGCGGTACTGCACGGTCAGCGAGCCGGTGAACCCGCCGGACAGCTGCGCAAAACCGAGCAGTTCGTCGAACATCGCTGCCAGCAGTCCGCCGTGCACATGCCCCGGCGGTCCCTCGTACGCGGAACCGAAAGACACCGTGCCGGCGATGTGAAAGCCGCCGTCCGGCTCGGGCACCAACTGCGTATACATCGGCGGGGCCAGCGGGTTGGAACGCCCGGAGAGCGGGCTGTGCTCCACAAAGTCGCGCGGCTCCAGGCCTGCCTCGCTGACCTCCCAAGCGGAGGGGCGCGAGCGTAGCAACTCCAACCGGTCCGCGAATTGCGCCGCGGCGTCCGCCGCGTTGGACGAGTCCTGCGCGGGCGGACGCACCAGCGCCAGCCGGTTGATGATGCGGCGCAGCTCATCAGCCAACCGGCGGGCCTCGGCCAGCGTGCGCGCCGGATCCGTCGGTTCCTCGATTGCAGTCATGCTCGGACGTTATCGGCGAGGCCGGGTGTCGGCCTGCCGCCAGGCCCGCTTCCCGCCGCCGACGCCGGCGCGCTGCTGGGCGCGCTGACCGACGCCGACATCGCCGCCTTGCTCGAGGTGGCGGGCCCGGAGCAAAACATCCCGTTCCCGAAGATCGAGCTACGCCACCTGGGCGGCGCCTTCAGCCGGGCTCCCGGCGGGATCGACGCCGTCTCCGGCCGCCATGGCGCGTTCGCCGCGCACATCGTCGGGATGATGACCCCCGAAACCGCGGCCGTCACCCCGCAGATCACCAAGGCGCTGCTCGCCGCACTCGCCCCCGCCGCCGCCGGAGGCCACCAGGTGAATTTCGCCGCGTCAGATGCCCGAGCGTGTGACATCTGGGGACCGGAGGTCTTCGGCCGGCTCGCCTCGATCAAGACGGCGTATGACCCCGACAACGTCTTTCGTGGCCCGCTGTCCTTCGTCGCGCAGACACCGGCGTGGCGCAGGCCGGGCCGACCAAACGCGTTCAAGCCGCAAAGTCGGGCAGGATCCGGGTGTGCCCCTAGCTCTGCTGACCCCTGACGAGCTGGTGCGCCAGCGCGACCTGCGCCGCATGAAGGGGCTGGCCGGAAGCCTGCTGATCGTCGCCGTCGTGGTCTACGTCGCGACGCGCCACCACGGCGGGGTGGTGGGCTTCGTCAACACCGGGGCCGAGGCGGCGATGGTGGGCGGGCTCGCCGACTGGTTCGCCGTCACGGCGCTCTTCCGCTCGCCGCTGGGGTTGCCGATCCCCCACACGGCCATCATCCCGACCCGTAAGGACGCCCTCGGACGCAGCCTGGAGTCGTTCGTCGCGTCCAACTTCCTGTCGGGTCCGGTGGTGCGCGACAAGGTCGTACGCGCTCGGGTGGCGGCCAGGGTCGGCGGCTGGCTCGCCGAGCCTGACCACGCGAGCCGGGTAGGCATCGAGCTCGCGACCGCTGCCCGCGCCGCCATTCGCGTCCTGCGCGATGAGGACGTGACCGCGGTGCTCGAGACAGCCGTGCTGCGCCGTATCGCGCAACTTCCGTGGGCTCCGCCCGCAGGACGGCTGCTCGGCCAGATCGTCGCCGACGGCACCCACCACCGACTGGTCGATCTCGTCGTCGACGAGGCCCACGGATGGCTGCTCGCCAACAGCGAAGCCGTCATAGCGATCGTCGCCGAGCAGGCACCTTCGTGGTCGCCGAAATTCCTGGACGAAGCCGTCGCCGCCCGCGCCTACCGGGAGCTGCTGCGGTTCGTACGCGAGGTGCAGGCCGACCCGCAGCATCCGCTGCGCCAAGCGCTCGACGGGCTGCTGACGCGCTTCTCCGACGACCTGCGCAGCGACCCGTACACGATCCACCGCGTCGAACTGCTGAAAGAGCGCCTACTGACGCACCCAGACGTGCGCGAAGGGGTCACGTCCGTCTGGTCGACCGCCCGCCGGCTGCTGCTCGAAGCGGTCGACGACGAGCACGGCGAGCTGCGCCGGCGGGTCGTCGTCGGGCTGGCGGACCTTGGCCAGCGGCTGGCGCAGGACGAGGGCCTGCAGGCAAAGGTCGACGGGTACCTGGCCGACGCGGCGGCCCACGCGGCGGGCGCGTACAGCAGCGAGGTCGCCACCGTCATCTCCGACACCATCAACCGCTGGGACGGCGCCGAAGCGTCCCGGCGCATCGAGCTGCAGGTCGGCCGTGACCTGCAGTTCATTCGCATCAATGGAACGGTCGTCGGCGCCCTCGCCGGACTCGCGATCCATGCCGTCACGGTGCTAGCCGGCTGAAAGGGCCAGCTATCCCCGCCCGACCCACCGGCTATCCCCGCCCGACCCACCATGGACTCGCGTACGCAATGCTCCTGCCCAAGCGCGCGTAGCCGCTGGGTGAACCGAACTCCGGCCGCCCGCTCGGATCGGTGACGCGCATCACGAGCCAGGGCTCCTCGGGATCCACGCTCACAGCGGTACGAAACACCCCCGAGCCGGACACCACGAGACCGACCTCCTCGACGGCCGGCACTCCGGAGGTGCGCCGAAGCAGCTGAACCGAGAGCTCCAAGCCGGCCGCCAGTGGCCCAAGATCCAGGTCAACCGCGAGCTCCAGGGTCGCCGGCGCAGGTGTGGCCGGCAGTCGCCGTCCCATGAGGGCGCCGCCCAGGGTCGCGACCAGGCGCATCCCTTTGACGCGTGCAGCGAAGGACCGCCGGGCCGCCAGCGCCTCACGCACCCCAGCCCGACTCAGCTCGTTGACGAACAGTCCGGTGCGGCCCTTCCCTTCGGGATGTCCCCAGTCGCGGCCGTGCTCGTCGGTGACCCCGATCAGACCCGGCCGCCAGCCGGCGTCCAGGCACTGCACGAGGGGGGAGACACCGTTCGTGTCGAGCGCCAGCAGGTAGTCGTCGGACTTGTTGAACATCTCCAAGCCAACCATCCGGGGACGCAGCGGCGCCCGGAGCACGAAGCCGCCGAAACGCAGCACCGTGCCCCGCGAGCCCGGGTGGTTGAACGACGTCAGCGCGTCGCCGGCGGCGGGCGTCTCCAGCCAGTCGTAAAAGCGGCGCAGATCGCGTCCAGTCGGCCAGACGGGAGCTGTCCAGTCGGGGCTGTCCCACACGTTGATGTGCCCGAGCGTCGGATGCGACCACTCAAACCCGCGGATGGCGACGAACTCGCCCGCCGCGTCTGCGGCTTTGGCCAGCTCGGCGAGCTGGCGCCAGCCGCGGTCATCCAAGCTGCCGCCGAACGGGTTCGGCAGGTTGGTGTGGTCAGTGATCGCCGCAACGTCCAGGCCCGCGTCGCGCATCGAACCAAAGGCGTTGCGCGCCTCGCCGCGACCGTCCGAAAGCTTGGTGTGGTTGTGCAGGTCGGCATGCACCAGCGCGTAGCCCGGGAGCAGGGTCGAGGCGCGCCGGGTGCCGTAAGCGTCGACGGCGTCCGGATTCAGCGGCGATGTCACGAGAGGCTGAGCACCAGGCTCGTCGGCCCGCGGAACTGCCACGTCGTGCGCAACGGGACCGGTTCCGTGACATCCCACCGCCGCCCTGCCCGCAGGAGGGCAGCAAGGGCCTCGGCGATCTCGAGCTTGGCGAGCGGTGCCCCGAGGCAGAAATGGATACCGCCGCCGAATCCGACGTGGGGGTTGTCGGAGCGCTTCACATCGAGTCGATCGGGCCGGTCGAAGGCGTCCGGATCGCGGTTGGCCGCGCCCAGCAGCAGACCCACCCGCTCCCCGGCCGGTACGACGGCCGTCCCCAGGTCGATGTCCTCGAACGCCGTCCGGGTGAACATCGACAGCGGTGTGTCGTAGCGGATCAGCTCGTCGACCGCCTCCGTGAGCTGCTCCGGCTCCGGCGGCAACGCCGCCAGCTGGTCGGGATGACCCACGAGCGACACGATCCCCCCGCCGATGACGTTCACGGTGGCCTCGTGCCCCGCATTGAGCAGCAGAATGCTCACCGCGACGACCTCGTCCGCACTGAGCCGATCGCCCCCGTCGCTGGCCTGCACGAGCGCGCTCAGGAGGTCGTCGGCGGGAGTGCCGCGCCGCTCCTGCGCCTGGGCGCGCAGATAGTCGACGAACTCCGCCGCCGCTCGCTCCGCCTCGCGTTCGGCCGCGGCCGTGACGTCCAGCTCATAGAGCGCCACGATCGCGTTGGACCAGGGCCGCAGCTGCGCCCAGTCGTTTTCCGGGATGCCAAGCAGGGCGCCGATGACTCCCACTGCAAGCGGCTCGGCCAGTGCCCCGACGACGTCGAACTGCCCGTCGCCTTCCGTCAGCGCAGCGCTGACCAGCCGGTCGCACTGGGCGCGTATACGCGGCCGCAGCTCCTCGACGCGTCGCGGGGTGAACGCCCGGGAGACCAACCGGCGCTGACGCGGATGATCGGGAGGCTCCAGCTCCAGCATGTTCAGCTTGTTGATCATGTTCCAGCAGGTGAAGGACGCCGCGGGCTCCCGCTCCGCGAACACCCGGCCGAGCCGGCGATCGCGCAGCAGCGCCGCCACCTGCGCGTGGCGGGCGATCAGCCAGACCCCCGCGGACGGGCACCACTGCGGCCCTGCCTCCCGCAGCCGGGCATAGACCGGATAGGGATCCGCGACGAACGCCGGATCTGCGGGATCGAACTGCACGTCTGCAGTCTCTCAGCCGCTGGGGCATCCCATCGCCCAGGCCCAGGCGAAGTCGATCACAGCCACCAGCACGCCATCGACGAGTACCGGGAACTGCGAATCCGGCGGTGGAAGTCCCGCCTCTCGAAAGAGCAACCGGGCCTGCGTTTTAGGCCCGCTTGCACTTGCTGGGCAACCAGCTTGAGCGCGGCGCGAGCCCACCGGACACGATTGCGTGCGGAACTCGCGAAGTAGCGCTCCAGCTGCGGCTTGGTTACCGACCCGCAACGCACCGCCGAGTCCAGGGCGACGACCGCTGGCTCCGTTGCCGCGCGGGCGGCGATGTCCAGCGCGGTTCGAAGGGGCTCGGTCCGTGGGAGCACGCCGAGCAGGCCGACG
The DNA here is from genome assembly GCA_038245655.1 of Mycobacteriales bacterium. Taxonomy (GTDB): domain Bacteria; phylum Actinomycetota; class Actinomycetes; order Frankiales; family Frankiaceae; genus DATAZK01. The sequence continues at coordinate 74,826 of JBBRSE010000017.1, forward strand.
TCCGAGGGCTCCAGATCGGCGGCCTGGGCCTGCCTCACGCTACAGAGTCCGTACGTCACAGCTTGCTCGGGTCGGCTTCGATCACCCAGCGGACGATCGCTCCTGCGGGGCTTGATCGGCGCGGCTGCTGCTGAACTGTGGATAACGGGCTACGTTGCCGGACGTGGCCACCGATGTCCGCAGTAAACCCCCCGTCAGCCCCGCTGCCGCTCCTGCCCAGTCCGCGTGGGACTCGGCGCTCTCCCAGCTGGCGGACGCAGCCCGCCACCTCGAGCTCGACGACGGCATGCATCAGATGCTCGCTACGCCCCGCCGATCGCTCAAGGTCAGCGTCCCCCTGACCCGTGATGACGGCCGGCTGGAGATCCTTACCGGCTACCGCGTGCAGCACAGCATCACGCGCGGTCCGGCGAAAGGGGGCCTGCGCTATCACCCGGCGACGGACCTCGACGAGGTCACCGCGCTCGCCATGTGGATGACCTGGAAGTGCGCGCTCATCGGGATCCCGTACGGCGGCGCGAAGGGCGCGGTGACCGTCGACCCGCGCCAGCTGTCCAGAGGTGAACTCGAGCGCGTCACCCGGCGCTACGCCAGCGAGATCCTGCCCCTCATCGGCCAGGAGCACGACATCCTGGCCCCCGACGTGGGCACCGACGAGCAGACGATGGCGTGGATCATGGACACCGTCTCCGTGCAGACCGGCTACACCGTGACGGGCGTGGTGACGGGCAAGCCGGTCGCCCTCGGCGGATCGCTCGGCCGGGCCAGCGCCACGTCGCGCGGCCTGCTCTACGTGACCCTTAACGCGCTGCGCGCCCAGCAGAAGGATCCCCGCGATGCGACGGTCGCGGTCCAGGGCTTCGGAAAGGTCGGCAGCCAGGCGGCGCAGTTCCTGCACGAGGCCGGTTGCCGGGTCGTTGCCGTCTCGGACGTCGACAGCGGCATCTACAACCAGCACGGCCTCGACCCCTGGGCGCTGATCGCCACGCGCCGCGAAGGCGGTGGCAGCGTCGCCCAACTGGACGCCGACTCCGACTGCATCACGAATGCCGAACTGCTCGAACTCGACGTCGACGTGCTCGTCCCGGCGGCGCTCGACAGCGTCATCACGCCGGAAAATGCCGACCGGCTCCGGGCGCGGCTCGTCGTCGAGGGCGCCAACGGCCCGACCACCCCGGCGGCCGACCGCATCCTGGGCGACCGCGGGATCACCGTCGTGCCCGACCTGCTGGCGAACGTGGGCGGGGTCGCCGTCTCCTACTTCGAGTGGGTGCAGGACCTGCAGGCCTACTTCTGGGACGAGGACGAGGTCAACGCCAAGCTCGCCAAGATCATGAATCGCACCTACGAGCAGGTGGCCGCCGTGGCCGAAGAGCGCGAGGTTCTGATGCGCGACGCGGCTCAGATCATCGCGGTCGGAAGGGTGGCGGAAGCGCACCGCCTGCGCGGGCTTTACCCCTGAGGCTTCGGCGCGTTCACGCTGGCGGCGAGGCAGCCGTGGTACTAACGACACTGGTGTAATTCCGGCGTTCGTCAGGCCGGTTCTCTCAGAGGGAGGTCTCGCGTGGTCAATCCCGCGCCCCGTATCGGGCAGCCTCATGGATCGCAGGCAGCGAGCCCCATCGTCAAGCCCGCAGAAGCCGACGAGCTCACGCCACGCGAGGCGGAGATCCTTGATTTCGAACGCCAGTGGTGGCGCCTCGCCGGCGCGAAGGAGCAGGCGGTCGCCGACCGTTTCGGACTCTCCTCGACCCGCTACTACCAGCTGTTGAACGGACTCATCGACCGGCCGGCCGCCCTGCGCGCCGACCCGATGCTCGTCAAGCGGCTGCAGCGCCTGCGGCTGCAGCGGGAGCGTGCCCGGTCGGCTCGCCGCCTTGGCCGCCCGGTCTAACCGGGTGGCGGGCGGTCCTCACCTGCACCCCGCGGCCGCGCGGTTGCTGCGCTGGGTGTTGCCGCTCTGCCTGCTGGCCGCCGCTGCTGTCGCCGGGCAGGGCCTGTATCGCGTGGTCGGTACGCCCGCGGCGGCGGTGACGACCGGCGCACCGTCGCTGAGCCTCGGAAGCGGTTCCGGGGCAGGCACCGCGTCGCTTCCCCCGCGTACTCCAGCGCCGAGTCCGGCAACCTCGCAAGGCACGACGCGGACCGGCCCGCCCGAGCCCGTCACGAAGCCCGTCGTCGTGATCAACGCTTCGAACGTCACGGGGCTGGCCGGTCGCACGGCGACCCTGCTGCGCCAGCGCGGGGTGAGCGTCGCCGCGATCGGAAACCTGGCTGCCGCGCAGCGTCCGGCGATCCGCACCGTCTACTACCCGCCGGGCGGCCGGGGTCAGGCCCGCACGCTCGCCGCGCTGACAGGAGCAAGCGCCGTTGCGCCGGCACCCCAGTGGCTCGGCGCCCACGGCAGGCTGGTTCTGGTCGTCACCGGCGCGACACTCGTGCGCTCGTGAAGACCTCGCGGTGACCTCCCGACTGCCGGAGCCGACGACGCCGCAGGGCCGCGCGGGGCTGGCGGCGATCATCGCCGACCCGGGATCAGCCCTTGCCGCGCTCGACTACGACGGCACGCTGTCGCCGATCGCGCAGCGTCCCGAAGACGCCATCCCGGCACCTGGCGCGCTGGAGGCCGTCGGGCTGCTCGCCGCCCGCTTCGGGTCGGTGGTGCTGATCAGCGGACGCCCGGTGCACCAACTGCTGAACCTGAGCGGGCTGCATTCGGATCCGGCCGGCCCACAGCTGACCGTCCTCGCGCAGTACGGGCTGCAGCGCTGGGACGGTCACACCGGCGAGATCACGTCCCCCGCGCAGCTGCCGGGAGTCGACGACGCCCGTCGCGACCTGGTTGAGCTGATGGCTCACACGGCCACGCCCCAAGGAGTTTCGGTCGAGGACAAAGGCCACGCGCTCGTGGTGCACACGCGGCTGACGTCCGATCCGGCCGGGGTGCTGGGGGCGCTGCATCCCCGCCTGGTTGCCATCGCCGAACGCGCCGGACTAGAACCCCATCCCGCGCGACACGCGTTGGAGCTGCGCCCCCCAGGCTTTGAAAAGGGAGGAGCGCTACGCGCGTTCGTCGCCGAACGGGAGGCGCGCGCGGTGATGTTCGTCGGGGACGACGTCGGTGACATTCCCGCCTTCGCCGTACTCCAGGAGCTGCGCGCCGAAGGCATTCCCTGCGTAGGCGTCGTCAGTGATTCCGCCGAGGTTTCCGGCCTTCGCGAACACGCCGATCTGCTGCTACCCGGCCCCGAAGGCGTGGTGGCGTTCCTTCACCAGCTGGCCGACGAGCTGGCCTAAAGCGCGGCCAGCTGCTCGCTGAACCATTGGGCGGGCGGCAGCGCCGTCGCCGCGTCGGCCAGCCGCCGGCAGCGGGCGTTGCGCTCGGCGGCGGGCTGCTCGAGCGCCTCCCACAGCGCTTCGCTGGTCTGCGTGACGTCGTAGGGGTTGACGACGAAGGAGTCGGCTCCGAGCTCGGCGACAGCGCCTGCTTCCCGCGAAAGCACGAGTGACAGGTCGTTGCGCGAGAGCACCGGACCCTCTTTCGCGACCAGGTTCATCCCGTCCCGCACCGGATTGACGACGAGCACGTCGGCGAGCTCGTACGCGGCCAGCGAGCGTGGAAAATCGTCGCTTACCTCGAGGCGCACCGGCTCCCAGCCGGGCCGTCCGAATTCCTGGCTGATGTCGTACGCCATCCGCTGTACCGCCGCGGTGTACTCCCGGTACTCCGGCAAATCGTGACGGCTCGGGTAGGCGAACACCAGATGCGTCACCTCGCCGCGCAGTTCCGGGTGGGAACGCAGGAGCTCGCGATACGCGTCGAGGCCGCGCACGATGTTCTTCGACAACTCGGTGCGGTCGATGCGTAGCAGGAGCCGGCGACCGTCCACCTGCTCGCGCAGGATGTCGCGGCGGCTGGTGACGTCGACGGCTTGGGCCCGCTTGCGCAAACCCTGGCCGTCGACCCCGAGCGCGTGGACGGCGACGGTCGTGGTGCGCCCTTCGAACGTGACCTCATCCCCGGTGACATCGGCGGAAAGGACCGCGTCGCAGCAGGACAGAAAGGCGTCCGCCCACCGCCGGCAATGAAAGCCCAGTCGATCGGCGCCGAGCATGCCGCGCAGGACGGCGACGGCGACCGGGTCGGGGAGCAGGCGGAAGTAGTCCGGGCTCGCCCAGGGCGTGTGGGTGAAGTGCGAGATGCGCAACTCCGGGCGTAGCTCGCGAAGCAGGCGCGGGGCCAGCACCAGGTGGTAGTCCTGGATCATCACCTTGCCGTCAGGTGCGGCGTCGGCGGCCAGGGCGGCGGCAAACGTGGCGCAGTAGTGCTCGTAGGCCGCCCAATCGCCGTTCCAACTGTGACCGAACGACGGCGTGTGCGGCGTATCGAAGAGCAGGTGGGCGATGAACCACAGGGTCCGGTTGGCGACGGCGTTGTAGGCGCGATCGAAGATCACCCGATCGATTTCGAGCATGCGGACCGTCTGCGCCGCGGGGTGCGTTTCTGATGCCGGGTTGCGCAGCAGACCGTCACGTGACGCCCGTACGGCGGCTCTGTCCCCATCGGTGAGCGCCGCGCAGACCCAGGTGACGGGTTCCTCGTGAGCCTCCAGGGCGCTGATCATGCCCCCGCCGCCGCGGCGAGCCGTCAGCCCACCGTGCTCGTCGACGGCGTAGGACAGCGGCCCGCGGTTCGAGGCGACGAGCACGGACGTATCCCCCATGAGTACGCAGAGTAGTGCCGGGTAGGGACCGCTCGTGTCCGACAACGCAGCCTCGGAGAGTCGCGGGACCGTCTTGCTCGCGTTCGGCACCAATCTGCTGATCGCCATCGCCAAGACTGCGGCGGGCGCGGTGACGCTTTCCAGCGCGATGCTCGCGGAGGCCGCACACTCCTGGGCCGACACTCTCAATCAGATTTTCCTGCTGACCTCGCTGCGCAAAGCGGCGCAACCGGCCGACTCCGCTCACCCCTTCGGATACGGCAAGGAACGCTTCTTCTGGACGCTGCTGGCAGCCGTCGGAATCTTCGTGACGGGCGCTGGATTCTCGATCTACCAGGGCGTCCACTCGCTCCTCAACCACACCAAGGAGCCGGACCCCGCCGAGTTCTACCTGACGTACGCGGTGCTCGGCGTCTCCTTCCTGCTCGAGGGTGCATCGCTGACGAGGGCGCTCCGGCAGGTGAACGCCGAAGCCGAGCGGCTCGGGCGTACCTTCCTCACCCACCTGCGGCGCAGCAACGATCCGACCGTCAAGGCCGTTGCCAGCGAGGACAGCGCTGCCGTGACCGGGATCGTGCTGGCCACCATCGGCATCGCGCTTCACCAGGCGACCGGATCGGCGGTGTACGACGCCGCGGCGTCCATCGTCATCGGTGTCCTGCTCGCCTGGATCGCGTACGCCCTCGGCCGCGACACCAAGGACCTGCTGATCGGCGAGTCGGCCGACCCTGAACTACGACTGGACATCCAACACATGGTCGCCCAGCGTCCCGAGGTGGACGCGGTGCTGGAACTCCTGACGATGCAGCTCTCGCCCAACGACGTCCTGGTGGCCATGAAGATCGACTTCGTGGACGACCTGGAATCGGCGCGCATCGAGGCGGTCAGCACCGAGATCGAGCTCGAACTGCGGGAGGCCTACCCGACCGTGCGGCATGTGTATCTGGACGCCACGGCGTCGAGCCGAGAGCAGCGCGAGCTGGCCGGCGTCGTGCAGCAGCTCGCCGATGCGGACGCGGCGGGCGACACCGGAGCGGCGCTGCAGCTGTCTGAGCTCGAGCAAGCACGCGACCGCGAGGCAGCCGCGGCGCGCGAGCGAGCGGGCTAGTTGAGCTAGGCGCGGCGGAGCCGCGATTTTGAGTCAAGTTTTGGCTTTTGGTGTTGTCATGCGGCGAGGCCGGCTTCTCGGGTGAGGTTGTCGATTGCGGTTTGGTAGGCGCGTGCTGCGGTCCGTAGGCGCGGCGC
>JBBRSE010000018.1:0-76777 GCA_038245655.1 Mycobacteriales bacterium
CGAAGTCATCATCGAAACCATCGCCGCCACCACCACCCGAAGCGGGCTGAAGGTCCACGCCGAACTCGACACCACGGCCTACCCCACCGGCGTCAAGATCCCCGACAAACAGATGAAAAGCCTTGAAACACAAGGGATCCTCACTCGCCACACCTTCCACGGAGAGTGGAACTACACGCTCAACCCCGCAACCAACGACACGCCCGAGCCAGCCGACGTTAAATAATCGCGGGCCCTTAGTGACGCTGCGCACTTATCCACAGGTTGTCCGCACTGCCCGAAGTGTCCCTCACCAGACCCGTAGTCTCACGCCGCGTGACGAGGAAGACGGCGCTGCTATTGCTACTGACCATGACCGGGTGCGGCGCTGCGTCGACCGAAGGGGCATCGTTGCCGGTCCCAGCCCAGAATCGGGCGTCCATGCCAGCCAGCACCAAGACGCCGGCACCCCCGCTGGCGGCTACGCGGAGTGTTCAAGCCCCCGCTGCCACCGGTGGCGCGCCGACTCCCCGAGCCGTCGCACACATCCATCGCGCCTGGTACCCCGTCGGCAACCTCGCACCGTGGACCGCACTGCTCGCAGAACGCTTTCCGGTCGCCCCCGTCAGCCGGCCAACCGTCGTCACCGCCGTCATCACGATCCCGACGCCGGCTGCGCCCAAGCACCGGACGGCGGTGCATTCCGCCGCGCACCCGCCTGCTCCCACGCCGTCGGCGGCCGCGCTGATCCGCCGGCCGCGCCCGGACACGGTGTCCTTCGCCAGGCTCAAATCGCGTACCAATGCGCTGCTGCGCAAGTGGAAGCGCCGTCAGGTGGGTCGCGCGCCGCTGCGTGCGCTGCTTGCTGACATCCGACGCGCCGCCGCGCAGGCCCGCCCGAAAGCCCGGGCGCAACTGGCGGGGCTGACGAACCGGCTGGCTGCCGCCCTGAAGTCCGCTACCAAACCAGCCACGCCATCAGCCCGCAAGCCAAAGACCCACAAACCGGCCGCACACAAACCAGCGGCACACAAGACTGCGCACCCTGCCAAGGCTGCGGTCAAGGCTCACCCGAAGCACAAGACGCCCAAAGCCAAGCCCTCAACAACGAAGCGGCCCGCGTCAGCGGGGCACTGACCAGTACCGATCCAGCTCCGGGTCGCTGGGTAGCTGCGGCGCCTCATGCCCGGTCGTGACCAACACGATGGCCAGGTACATGATCAGCGCGGCGACGGGGAAGACGACGTGAAATCCTTGGCTGCGTAAGACGAAGTCGGCGAGGCCACCGACTTGACCCCGGATGTTTTCCGGGATCTGGTCAAGCACGCGACTGCTCTTCTGAACGTGTCCGATCTGAGCGGCGACCAGCGAGCCGGCGAGGCTACCCACGGCCAACGAGAGGGGAAGCGGCCAGCTGCTGGCGCGCGACCGCCAGCCCACCAAGGCGCCCGCGATGAGTCCGAAAATCAGGGCCAGCAAGGCGAAATGGACGTCGACACCGGCCTGCGCGTTGAAGGCGGACTCGCTGATCACACCTGAGGAGGAGCGCAGCGCCATCTGCACGTTGAGCGTGGGAGTGGTCCATCCCCAGAGCAGTCCGAGCGGGACCCCCACGATCACCAGCGAAAAGGTAACCACCAAGGCCGACAGCACGTCGCGCGAGCTCGGCACGTCCGGCTTCCAGCTCCGGCCGGTGGGCGGTCCAGGTGGCGTACCGAATCCTGGATCACCCGCGACGGTCGGTTCGGCACCCGGCGCGGTCATACGGACAGTTTCTCAGCTGGGCGCATGATCGCCGGTGCCGGGACCGTCCTTTGGCCGCGTGTCACCGGCGAGCCGTCCGGCGCAGCGCCCAACCGCCCGCCAGCAAGCTCACCACCGCGACCGCCAAACACACCAGCAGGTCGACGCCCACGCTCCCCCACGGCACCCGATGACGGAACCCGATCGCCAGCACATCAGCTCCGTATGTCCCGGGCAGGGCGGCGCGAACGATGCGCAGCAGCTCGGGAAGTCGCGAAGCCGGGATGATGTCCAGGAAGAGGATCGCGCTCATCCCGAGCTGGCCTGCGACGGTCGCCAGCTCCGGCCGGGGAGCGAGCAGCCCGAGCAGCGCGCCGACACCGGCCAGCGCGGCACCGGTCAGCACCACGACCGGGATGAGCAGCCACAGCCGCCCGAGTGGCAGCCGGTAGACCAGCCCGCCGGTGACCGCGGTGATCACCGTCCCCGGCACCGCAAAAGTGGCGTATGAGGCGGCCGTCCCCAACACCACCGCTCCGGCCGGCACCGGCAGCGTGAGGTAGTAGTCGAGCGCGCCCGAGGCGCGCATCGCGCCGAAGCGCTGAGCCAGCAGGTTCAGCGCGACAAACGCGACGACGAGCACCGTCGACCCGGCGACCACCTGCTGACCGGTCGTCTCACTTGTCCGGTCGACGACGCCACGCAGCAGGAGCAGTAGCCCGATCGACTGGAACGCCGCAACGAAAAGCAGCGGCACGCGCGCCACCCGACCGCGGGCCAACTGCTGGCGAAAGACCGTCGTCACGGCTGCCCACGAGCCGGGGCGCGCCGCCGGAGGCGGAACGGACGGCGCAGGGCGGGCTGTCGCTGCATTGGGCAAGAGCTCGGTCACACCCGCTCCAGGTCGCGGGCCCGGCCTCCGAGCGCGAGATACACGTCTTCGAGGGTGGGGGTCGCCAGCGTGAAGTCGTCAAGAACGGCAAAAGCGGGACCGGACGTCAGCGCGCCGAGCGCTGCCCGGGCCTCGGCCACCGGCATCCGCACGCTCCACCGGCGTCCGTTCACGGCCGCCCGCGCGGCCAGCGCCGCCACGACGGGGTCGCTCTCCGGCGGCACCCCCCGCCACACCAGATCCAGCCGCACCTCGTCGCTGACCTGGGCCTTCAACCGTCCCGGGGTATCGCACGCGATGACCCGCCCGGCGTCCAACACGGCGACCCGGTCGAGCACCGCCTCGGCTTCCAGCACGTTGTGCGTCACGAGTACGACGGTGACTCCGGCGCCGCTACGCCGGCGCTCGATAGCGGCCCACACTGCACGGCGCGCCTGCGGATCAAGCCCGGTCGTCGGCTCATCGAGCACCAGGATCGGCCGGTAGCCCGCCAGCGTCGCGGCGAAGGCAGCCAACCGCCGCTCCCCTCCGGAAAGCGTGCCAAGGACCCGCCGACTCAGCGGACCGAGGCCGAGCTCGTCGATCAGCTCATCGCGCGCGGCCCGGGCGGCCCCCGCAGATAGCCCGCGAAGTCGTCCCGTGGTCTCGACAGCAAGAGAGACCGTCAGATCGGCCAGGGCCGCCTCCTGCTGCGGCAAGTAGCCGACCAGGCCACTCACCTGACCGTCCAGGGGCTGGCCGAGCAGTCGTATGGTGCCCGCAGCTGGCCGCAGCAGTCCTACCAGCTGGCGCACGAGCGTCGTCTTCCCGGCGCCATTGGGACCCAAGAGGCCGAAGACGTCACCCGCGGCGATATCGAGGTCGATTTGATCGTTGGCGAGCACTGGCTCGCCCCCACGCGCAGCCGCGCGATGGGTACGGACCAGCCCACGCACCTCGTACGCGGGCGGCAACGTCACCCCCTCAGTGTCGCAGCTTGACGTGTGGAGCGCGGTTCAGACGAGGCTGGTGGTCCACACAACGATGTCCAGCACCCGAAGCGGGGTGAGCGCCGGCCCGTCTTCGGGGACCAGCCGGGACAGCGCCGCCAGCTCGTCGGCATTGTCCCGCAGATCCTGGCGCATCGCCCGCACCAGCAGCCCCATGTATTCGCGCACCGTACGGCCGTCTTTGGGCGCCGGGGGCACGCAATCCTCGTGCTGGAAATACATCTGGACCTTGCTGTCGAACAGCGGCACCAGGCCGGGCCGCTTACGGTGCAGGACCTTCGCCAGCAGCGATCCCCGGACATCACGGTCGAGCGCACTCGGATCGTCGAGCGGGTCATAGAGCGCAGCGACCAGGTCGCACGTCTCATCGTCGGCCTCGACGAGGTCGATCGGCGGCAGTGCGTCGAGACCGCGTTGCAGCAGCGGAACTAGCGCCGTGAGGGTGTGCATCCGGTCCAGGTCGACGTGAACGCCGAGCAGGGTCGGGGCCAGCAGGTCACCCGTACACAAGGTCGCCGGGTCGCCGTTGGTCATCAGCCCGTCGTAGTACGGGTAGGCGTAACGAAGGCCGCGGCGACCAGGGCTGACGTACATACGCACCAGGCCCTCGGCGTCGAGTACCTCTTTGGTTCCCATGGCCAGGCGCATGGATGTCAGCCTCTCATCCGAAACGCCGGTCCCGAGCACCGGGCAACGCTGGTCACCATCATCCCGACACGCAGCCGGCGCCGAGCAACTCCTTCAGATCCGCCACCAGACTGGTCGAGACGCTCACCCGCAGCCCGTCATCAAGGCGCAGGGTAGTGACGCGAGCCGTCCCGAGCAGCTGCAGGCGTACCTCGGTGGTGCCGGGGTGGGTCGACAGCACACCCTTCAGCCGGGAGACCAGATCAGGCACGCAACGCGCCGCCTGCAGCGACACGGTCAGCGGTCCGCGCGGACCCTGGGTCAGATCCGGGACGGTCAGCTCCATGGCGATCAGCCGCGGAACGTCTTCACGCTTGTCGACCCGGGCCTTGACCAGCACGACCTCGTCTTCGATCAGCTGGTGCGACACCGCCGCGTAAGTCTGCGGGAAGAAGAGGGTCTCGACGCCTCCGTCCAGATCCTCGAGTTGGATGACCGCCCAAGGGTTGCCGGTCTTGGTGACCTTTCGGACGATCCCGGCGACGATGCCGCCGACCGTCACGATCGCACCGTCGTCGCACGACTCCGCCAGATCAGCAACCGTGGCGTCAGACCCCGCTGCCAGCACGTGTTCGACGCCGAGCAGCGGATGGTCACTCACGTAGAGGCCGAGCATCTCCCGCTCGTAGGCCAGCAGCAGCTTCTTGTCCCACTCGCCATTGGGGATGGTGGTCTCGAGCGCCGCATCAGCGTCCTGGCCGGAAATCTCCGGAGCTTCCGTGCCGAGGCTCCCGAAAAGCGAGAACTGCCCGGCTGCCTCGGCGCGCTTCACCTCCAGGCACGCGTCGATGACCTCAGCGTGGATCTGCACCAGCCCGCGCCGCGGGTGCCCGAGCGAGTCGAATGCGCCCGCCTTGATCAGTGACTCCACCGTGCGCTTGTTGCAGGCGACCGGCTCGACCTTGCGCAGGAAGTCGGCGAAATCGGCGAACCTGCCCTTGGCCTTACGCGTACGCACCAGCGAATCGACGACATTGGCCCCGACATTGCGAATGGCGCCAAGCCCGAAGCGGATGTCGGTGCCGCGCGGGGTGAAGTCACGGTCGGAGTCGTTGACGTCAGGCGGCAGCACCTTCAGCCCCATCCGCCGGCACTCCTGCAGGTAGATGGCGGTCTTGTCCTTGTCATCGCGAACGCTGGTGAGCAACGCGGCCATGTATTCGGCCGGGTAATTCGCTTTGAGGAAGGCGGTCCAGTACGACACCAGCCCGTACCCGGCGCTGTGAGCTTTGTTGAAGGCGTAATCGGAGAACGGGACGAGGATGTCCCAGAGCGTCTTGATCGCGGCGGCACCGAATCCGCGACCCTTCATGCCGTCGCTGAACGGCACGTACTCCTTGTCCAGGATCTCGCGCTTCTTCTTGCCCATGGCGCGGCGAAGCAGATCGGCGGCGCCGAGCGTGTAGCCGGCGACGCGCTGCGCGATCGCCATGACCTGCTCCTGATAGACGATCAAGCCGTGGGTCTCGTCGAGGATGTCGGCCAGTGACTCGGCCAGCTCGGGATGGATCGGTTCTACGGGCTTGCGGCCGTTTTTGCGGTCGGCGTAGTCGTTGTGGGCATTGGCGCCCATCGGGCCAGGCCGGTACAACGCGATGAGCGCCGAAATGTCGTCGAACGACGTGGGCTTCATGGAGCGCAGCAGCGAGCGCATCGGGCCACCGTCGAGCTGGAACACGCCCAGGGTGTCGCCGCGGCCCAGCAGCTTGTAGGCCTCCGGATCATCGAGGGTCAGCGTCTCGAGCACGATCGTCTCGCCGCGGTTGGACTCGATGTGAGCCAGGCAGTCGTCGAGCACCGTCAGGTTGCGCAGGCCCAGGAAGTCCATCTTCAACAGGCCCAAGCTCTCGACGGCACCCATGTCGAACTGGGTGATGATCGCGCCGTCGGCATCGCGCCGCCAGACCGGCACATGGTCGGTCAGCGGATCGCGGCACATGACGACGCCCGCCGCATGCACGCCGACCTGACGCTTCAGGCCCTCGAGGCCGCGCGCCGTCTCCAGCACTTTGGCGACGTCGGGCTCCGAGGCGGCCATCGCCCGCAACTCGCCCGCCTCGCCGTAGCGCTTGGAGGTCGGCTCGAAGCAGTCGGAGAGGTTCATTTCGCGGCCCATGACCGCGGGCGGGAACGCCTTGGTGATCTTGTCGCCCATGGCATACGGGTAACCGAGCACCCGCGACGAGTCCTTGATCGCGGCCTTCGCCTTGATCGTGCCGTAAGTGATGATCTGCGCGACTTTGTCATCGCCGTAGCGCTCGGTCGCGTAACGAATCATGTCGGTGCGCCGGCGCTCGTCGAAGTCCATGTCGATGTCGGGCATGGAGATGCGATCGGGATTCAGGAAGCGCTCGAAGATCAGCCCGTGCACGAGCGGGTCAAGCTCGGTGATGCCCAGCACGTACGACACCATGCTGCCCGCCGCGCTGCCGCGGCCCGGTCCGACCCGGATGCCGGCCGCCTTGGCGTAGCGCACCAGGTCGGCGACGACGAGGAAGTACGCCGGGAAACCCATTTGCAGGATGACACCGACCTCGTAATCGACCTGCGCCTGCTGACGCTCTGTCGCGCCGCCCGGATAGCGATCGGCGACGCCGCGAGCCACCTCCTTGGCGAACCACGTCTCCTCGGTCTCACCCTCCGGGCAGGGGAACTGCGGGAGGAGCTGCTTCGGCGCGAACGAGGGCGGCTCGATCCGCTCGGCGATCAGCAGGGTGTTGTCACAGGCCTCGGGGAGCTCGGAGAACGTCTGACGCATCTCGGCCGGCGACTTCAGGTAGAACTCGTTGGCCTCGAACTTGAAGCGGGCCGGGTCAGCGAGGGTGGCACCGGTCTGCACGCACAAGAGCACCTCGTGGGCCTGGCTGTCGGCCTGCTTCGTGTAATGCAGGTCGTTGGTCGCGACCAGCGGCAGGTCGAGCTCTCGGGCGATCTGCACCAGCTGCGGGAACGTGCGCTTCTCGATGCCGATGCCGTGTTGCATCAACTCGACGTAAAAATTTCCGCGACCGAAGATCTCGGCGTATTCAGCGGCCGTCGCCTTGGCGAGCGCGTAATCACCGCGCTCGAGGGACTGGCTGACCTCACCGCCGGGGCATCCGGTGGTGCCGATGATGCCGCCGGCGTAGCGCGACAGCAGCTCGCGGTCCATCCGTGGCTTGTAGTAGTACCCCTCGAGGCTCGCGAGGCTGGACAGCTTGATCAGGTTGGCGTAGCCCCGCGGATCGGCTGCCCAAAGGGTCATGTGGCTGTATTTGTCGGTCTTGGCATTGCCGCCGTCGGGCAACCGCTTGTCGAAGCGGGAACCGGGAGCGATGTAGGCCTCGGTGCCGATGATCGGCTTGATCCCGGCCCGGGTGGCCTGGCCGGCGAAGTCGAACGCGCCGTAGAGATTGCCATGGTCGGTCATCGCGAGCGCCGGCATGCCAAGCTGCTCGCATCCCTCGAACAGGTCTTTCAGCCGGGCCGCGCCGTCGAGCATCGAATACTCGGTGTGGACGTGGAGATGGACGAACGAATCGTCCCGCGTGGTCCTCGCGGGCCCCTCGCTCGTCATGCCGCAACCCGCCTTTCCACCAAACATCCACCAGGATTCGACGCCTCAGCGCAAGGTTCAGGTTTAGCACTTCGCGCCGACAGAAAACGGCCCCTGTGGCGAGGCGTCAGGTGGGTGGGCGTGTCGCCGGAGCCGGCGCCGCCAAGGTCCCCGTCTTAGGGCACAATCGCTACACGTGCGCATGCTCACGTCGCCCCCGTACGAGCTGACTTACGACGACATCTTCCTCGTCCCCCACCGCTCGGGCATCTCTTCACGCCTCGAGGTGGACACCCGGACGGTCGACGGAAGCGGCACCACCATCCCGGTCGTCGTTTCCAACATGACCTCGGTCGCGGGGCGCCGGATGGCCGAGACGGTGGCCCGTCGCGGAGCCATCACCGTCATCCCGCAGGACATCCCGATCGACGTCGTCGCCGAGGTGATCAGCTTCGTCAAGAGCCGCCACATCCTGTACGACACCCCGATCACGCTGAGCCGCCTGGAGACCGTCGGGGAAGCGCTGAACCTGCTCCCCAAGCGTGCTCACGGCGCGGTGGTGGTCGTGGAAGACGGCCGACCCGTCGGTGTCGTCACCGAAGCCGACTGCCTCGGGGTTGACCGCTTCACCCAACTGCGCGAGGTCATGTCACGTGAGCTCTTGACGCTGCCCGACAGCGTCGACCCGCAGGCCGCCTTCGACCGGTTGCAGGACGGTCGCCATCGCCTCGCCCCGGTCGTCGGCAGCGACGGGCGGCTCGTCGGCATCCTCACCCGTAAAGCCGCGCTGCGTTCGGCCCTGTACACGCCGGCGCTGGACGACTCCGGCCGGCTGCGGATTGCCGCTGCCACGGGGGTCAGCGGCGACGTCGCGACCCGGGCCAAGGGACTGCTCGAGGCCGGCGTCGACGTACTTGTCCTCGACACCGCTCACGGCCATCAGGAACGGATGATCGACGCCCTGCGCGTCGTCCGTGCGCTGGACCCGGGCGTCCCGATCGTCGCGGGCAACGTCGTGACGGCTGCCGGCGTACGCGATCTGGTGGAAGCCGGCGCCGACATCCTCAAGGTCGGGGTCGGCCCCGGAGCTATGTGTACGACCCGGATGATGACCGGCGTCGGGCGTCCGCAGTTCTCCGCCGTCGTGGAGTGCGCCGAGGAGGCCCGCCGGCTCCGGCGCCACGTCTGGGCCGATGGCGGTATCCGCCATCCCCGCGACATCGCGCTGGCCATCGCCGCCGGAGCGTCGAACGTCATGATCGGATCGTGGCTCGCCGGCTCCCATGAGTCCCCCGGCGACGTGCAGCGCGACCCGGACGGCCGGCTCTACAAGGAGAACTACGGCATGGCATCGGCGCGCGCGGTACGGATCCGCAGCTCCGATAACACCCCGTTCGAGCGGGCCCGCAAGAGCCTGTTCGAGGAGGGCATCTCGACGGGACGCATGTATCTCGACCCGGCCCGCCCGGGAGTCGAGGACCTGCTGGACACGATCGTCGCGGGGCTTCGCAGCGCCTGCACGTACGCCGGCGCGCGCACCCTCGAACAGTTGCACGAGCACGCCGTCATCGGCGTCCAGGGATCCGCCGGTTTCGCCGAAGGCAGGCCGTTGCAGAGCTGGTAAGGCTTTAGCGGACGTACCCCAGCGCTCGCGGGTCGCTAGTGGACACGATGTCCTTGCCCAGCGGCGCGATCGCGACGTACGCCAGCTTGAAGTTGGCGATCCCCAGCGGGATCCCGATGATCGTCAGACAGAGCGCAATGCCGGAGACGATGTGGGCGATGGCGATCCACAGTCCGGCCAGGATGAACCAGATGATGTTGCCGATGAACGACGCGAGCCCGGCGCCCGGCCGCGGAACGACGGTGCGCCCGAACGGCCACAACACATAGCCCGCCAGCCGGAACGACGCGATGCCGAACGGGATCGTGATGATCAGCACGCACATGATCAGTCCGGCAAAGGCGTACAGCAGGGCCAACCAGAAGCCCGAGAGTACGAACCACAGGACGTTGAGGATCAGCCGAATCATCCGGCGCACCCCACGAATTCGATCTCGACGGTGTTCGACTTGTCATGCAGCTCGCGGGTAGCGCCGGTGCGTGCGTAGCCCAGCCGCTCGTACATCTGATGGGAGTCGGTGAACCGGCTGTCGCTCCAGGCGCGCAGCTGCCCGCGGCCGCCCACCCGGCGCTCGATGAAATGCACCAGCCGCGAGCCCCAGCCGCGGCGTCGGGACGCGGCCGCGACGTACAGCGACTTCAGCTCGGCACGATCCGGGCACGGCCGCCAGCCGGCGCAGGCCATGATGCCGTCGCCGTCCGGCGCGGGCACGACCCACAACTCTCCGCGGCCGGCGTAAGCAGTGGCGGGCGCCCGCAGCCAGGGCTCCTCGCCGTCTACGTCAAAGATGATGCTCGGATACTCCGCCCACACGTCGCAGATGAGGCTCTCGAGCGCCTTCGCGTCGTCGTCGCAGACCAGACGCAGACCCGGCAGCAACTCCTTGCGCATCGTCAGATGCGGGATCCCGGCTTCGAGGTACTCCGCGCCGTCGCCGGTGTAGCCCAGGCGCTCGTAGAAGCCGGTCACCTGCCGCTGCGCGTGCAACTCCACGACGGGCAGCCCCTGGTCTGCGGCCCACCGCTCAGCGACCTCCATCACCAGCGCCCCGAGCCGCTGACCCCGCAACTCCGGCGCGATCGCTACCCGGCCGACGATCGCCGCTTCGCCGGTCTGGAAAATGCGGGCCGTCCCGACGACCTCGACGTCGCGCTTCAGCACGACATGAGCCGCCGCCCCATCACGCCCGTCGGCTTCCAGCGCCTCGTCGACCCCCTGCTCCCCGACGAAGACCCGATGGCGCAGGTGCGCAGCCGCGGCGATCTGCGCCGGGTCGTTCGTGATTCGGGCGCCGGTCACGACTCGGCCGCGAGGATCTGCAACGCCGCCGCGAGGTCGTCCGGGTCGGGACTTTCGAAGCTCACCGGCCGCCCTTCGGTCGGATGGTCGAACGAGAGCCGCGCCGCGTGCAGCCACTGGCGGGTCAGCCCGAGCCGGGCGGCGAAAGTCGGATCAGCGCCGTAAGTCAGGTCGCCTACGCACGGATGGCGCACGGCAGCCAGGTGGACGCGGATCTGGTGGGTACGTCCGGTCTCCAGCTGGATATCGAGCAGGCTCGCGGCCCGAAATGCCTCGACGGTCTCGTAATGTGTGACGCTGTCGCGCCCGCCCGCGACGACGGCGAAGCGATAGTCGGCTCCGGGATGGCGACCAATCGGGGCATCGATCGTGCCGCGCGATGGATCGGGATGACCCTGGACGAGGGCCCGGTAGCGCTTGTCGACCGTGCGCTCGCGGAAGGCGTCTTTCAGGCGCGCGTACGCAATCTCGCTCTTCGCGACCACCATCAGCCCGGACGTTCCAGCGTCCAGCCGGTGAACGATCCCCTGCCGCTCAGCTGCGCCGCTGGTCGCAATCTGCCGCCCGGCCGCCGCCAACCCGCTGGTGACCGTGGGGCCGTCCCAGCCTGGGCTCGGATGCGCGGCCACCCCAACGGGCTTGTCCACCACAAGCAGGTCAGCGTCCTCGTAGACGATCGTCATGCCGGCGACCAGCTGGGGAGGCGACTGGTCAACGGCGCCGGGCGGGTCAGGAAGGGTGACGTCGAGTTGGGCGCCGGCGCTCACGCGAGCCGACTTGCTCGCCGGCGCCCCGTCCAGGCTCGCGTCGCCCGAGGCGACCAGGTCGGCAGCGGCAGCGCGCGAGAGCCCGAAGATCCGGGCGACGGCAGCATCCAGCCTCATGCCGTCCAGACCATCGGGGACGGCTAGCGATCGCTGCGCAGCCACTTGTCCAGCGTACGGAAGGTCAGTCGGCGACCTGGCCAGGCCGGTTCGCCAGCAGTGGCTGCTCGCGATCCCAGCGCGTACCGGCGGCAGCATCGCGGCGTTTGCGGGCGGTGGCAGACAGCATCTCGAGCACCACCCGGTTCGCGAGGGCAGCCGTGATGTCAGCGCTGTCGTACGGCGGCGACACTTCGACGACGTCCATCCCGACGACCGGCAGCTCGTACGCGATCCGCCGGACGGAGTCCAGCAACTCCCGCGCCGTCAGGCCTCCGGGCTCCGGGGTACCGGTGCCCGGAGCGTGGCCCGGGTCGCACACATCGATGTCGACGGACAGGAAAACCCCGTCGCAGCCGTCGGTCGCGATAGCCGACGCCTCCTCGAGGCAGACCCCCAGCCCGCGGGCGGTGATCTCGGTCATCTCGTACGAGCGCATCCCCTGCCGCGCCATCCAGTCCAGCGTCTCGGGGCCGGGCCAGTAGCCGCGCAACCCGATCTGCAGGAAGCGGTCGCCGCGCAGGGCGCCCGACTCGATGAGGCGCCGCATGGGTTGCCCGTGACCCCAGAGCGAGCCGAACTCGATGTCTCCGGTGTCGGCGTGAGCGTCAAAGTGGATCATGGAGATGCGGCCGTGACCCAGGACGTTTGCTACGCCCGTCGCGTCCGGCAGGGCGATGGAGTGGTCGCCGCCGAGCACCAGCGGGATCGCACCTGCTGCGGTGACGGTCTGCACGGCGGCCTCGAGTGCGCCGAGCGCCCGTTCGATGTCGCCGGAGAACATCTCGACGTCACCGACGTCGACTACCCGCAGGTCACGCAGCCCATCCGTGCGCAGCGCCAACGAGGGGCGCGAGCCGTCGTGCGGTAGGTAATCCGTGGTGCGGATGGCCATCGGCCCGAATCGGGTGCCCGGCCGATGTGACGTCCCGCCGTCAAACGGGGCGCCGACGATGACCACATCGGCGCCGGCCAGGCTCCCTGGGTCGTCGACCGCCGCCCGGTCGACTCCGAGAAACGTCACGTCGGGGCCGTACTGGGCGCCGTACCGGCTCATGTGCTGCTGGGCTCGCTATCGGCCGGAGCGTGACGCCCGTCCAGGCTCTTACCGAGCATCGACAGCACTACCGCGAGAATTCCGCCGATCACGATCGCAGAATCGGCCACGTTGAACACCGGCCAGTGGTGCAGGTGAATCCAGTCGACAACGTGGCCACGCAACGGACCGGGTGCACGAAAAAGCCGATCGCCGAGGTTGCCCAGCGCACCCCCGAGGAGCAGTCCAAGCGCCCAGGCCCAGCCGACAGAGCCCAACTGACGGGCCGCCCGCACGATGAAGACCACCACCGACGCCGCCACGAGCGTGAAGATCACGGTCGCCCCGGCGGCGAACCCGAAAGCTGCTCCCGCATTGCGGGTGAGCTGCAGATCCAGCACCGACGGGATCGCGTCGACAGGTGCGCGGTTGGCGAGCTTGGCCACCACAACGATCTTGCTGACGACGTCTGCGACCAGGATGATCGCCGCCACGATCAGCAGCAGCGGCAGGCGGCGACGAACCTGCGCTACGGGCTCCGGCGCGTGCTCCGGCACCGCGGCGGGCTCCCTGGCCTGCGGCTCGTCGACGGAAGCGCGCGTATCGAAGGGACTGCGCGCGTCGGCTGCCCGCTGCGTCGGCTCTGCCACGCAGCGCAGTCTAGGCGTGCGCGGCGCACCCGGCTCTGCGCGCGCACCCTCGCCAGCGGCACGGTCGTGCAAATCTGCCCCAAGTTCCACGGCGCAGCCCGATTCACCCCCTTCACCCGGCGTGTCGCCGGAATGGATCATGGTTTCGGGCAGATTTGCACGGCGTGACCGGCCCTGGCCCTCCGGGATACGCTTGGGACGCGCGGAGCGGCCCTGACGGGGACGAGTAGCGCCGGAAGCAGCCCAGAGCGATCCGGGGGCGGTGTGAGCCCGGAGGCCGGCCCGGCGTGAAAATCACCCCTGAGCCGCCGGCAGAAACGGGCCGGGGACAAAATCCCTGGTCCGCGCTAGACCCGGCCCGCGCAGCTGAGGGGGCCCGCGCAGGTAGGCGGGCCAAGGAGGGTGGTACCGCGGGGCCGGCAGGTCTCGTCCCTTCGCCGGACGACCGACGAAGGAGTACCGAGATGCCGCCCGCCCCGCCGCCGTTCAGGCCCCTGCCGACAGGCCCGCCCGACCTCCCGTCGCTGGAAACGCAGGTCCTGGCGCGCTGGCACGAGACAGCGGTCTTCGACCGCTCGATAGCGCAGACCGCAGACGGCCCGCGCTGGGTGTTCTACGAGGGCCCGCCGACCGCCAACGGCAAACCCGGCGCCCACCACGTCGAGGCCCGCGTCTTCAAGGACCTGTTCCCGCGGTTCAAGACCATGAAGGGCTTCAGCGTCCCCCGCCGCGCCGGCTGGGACTGCCACGGCCTGCCGGTCGAGCTGGGGATCGAGAAGGAGCTCGGTTTCTCCGGCAAGCAGGACATCGAGGCGTACGGGGTCGCCGAGTTCAACGCCAAGTGCCGCGAGTCGGTGCTGCGCCACGTCGATGAGTTCGAACGGCTGACCGAACGGATGGGCTACTGGACCGACATGGCCGGCGCCTACCGGACCATGGACACGAGCTACATCGAGTCGGTCTGGTGGAGCCTGAAGACGATCTGGGACAAGGGCCTGCTGGTCCAGGACAACCGGGTCGCGCCGTACTGCCCGCGCTGCCAGACGGCCCTGTCCGACCATGAGGTGGCGCTCGGCTACACCGACGTGGTCGACCCCAGCGTCTACGTGCGCTTCCCGGTCGTGGACCGCCCCTATGACCTGCTGGTCTGGACGACCACCCCGTGGACCCTGGTTTCCAACACCGCTGTCGCCGTCCACCCGGAGGTCACCTACGCGGTCGTCAGCACGTCAGACCAGGTGCCCGGAGCGCGGCCACTACTCGTTGCCGAACCGCTGATCGCGTCGGCGGTCGGGGCCGACGCCGAGGTGATCGAGCGGATCCCGGGCCGCGAACTCGAAGGCCTGGCGTATGTACGCCCGCTCGACCTGATCCCTGCAGAGGAGTTCGGCCCGGCGGCCCACCGCGTAGTGCTCGCCGACTACGTCACCGTCGAGGACGGCACGGGTCTCGTCCACCAGGCGCCCGCCTTCGGCGCCGAGGACCTCGAAGTGGCCCGCCGCTACGGGCTCGAGGTCGTCAATCCGATACGCGCCAATGGCACCTTCGACGAACACGTGCCCCTGGTCGGCGGCCAGTTCTTCAAGACCGCCGACGAGGCGCTGGTCGAGGAGTTGGAGCGCAGCGCCGTCCTATGGCGCCACGTGCCGTACGAGCACAGCTACCCGCTGTGCTGGCGGTGCGACACTCCCCTGCTCTACTACGCGCTCCCCTCCTGGTACATCCGTACGACCGCCATCAAGGACCGACTGCTCGCCGAGAACGAGGCCACCCGCTGGTATCCCTCGCGTATCAAGCACGGCCGCTACGGCGAGTGGCTGCGCGGCAATGTGGACTGGGCGCTGTCGCGCAACCGGTACTGGGGCACGCCGCTGCCGATCTGGGTCTGCGGCGACGAGACGACGCATCGGGTCTGCGTCGCCTCCCTGGGCGAACTCGGCGAGCTCGCCGGAAAGGACCTGTCGGCACTCGACCCGCACCGTCCTTTCGTCGACGACGTGACGCTCGCCTGCACGGCGCAGGGCTGCACCGGACGGATGACGCGCGTACCGGAGGTCATCGACGTTTGGTACGACTCGGGCTCGATGCCGTTCGCCCAGTGGGGCGCACCGCACAAGCAGCTGGCCGAGTTCGAGGCCAACTACCCGGCGCAGTACATCTGCGAGGCGATTGACCAGACGCGCGGCTGGTTCTACACGCTGATGGCGATCGGGACGCTGGTGTTCGACAAGTCCTCGTACGAGACCGTGCTGTGCCTCGGCCTGCTGCTCGACGGCGACGGCCGCAAAATGAGCAAGCATCTGGGCAACGTGCTCGATCCCTTTGAGCTGTTCGACCGCCACGGCGCCGACGCGGTGCGCTGGCTCATGCTGGCCGGTGGATCGCCGTGGATGGACCGGCGGGTCGGCCACGCCAACATCGAAGAGGTCGTACGCAAGGTCCTGCTCACGTACTACAACACCGCCTCGTTCTTCCTGCTGTACGCGAGCACGAGCGACTGGCAGCCGGGC
This sequence comes from Mycobacteriales bacterium, assembly GCA_038245655.1. Lineage (GTDB taxonomy): Bacteria > Actinomycetota > Actinomycetes > Frankiales > Frankiaceae > DATAZK01. The sequence goes on from JBBRSE010000018.1 coordinate 15,868, forward strand.
CAGCCAGCGGCGGCCGAGCACGTGCTCGACCGCTGGGCGCGCAGCGAGCTGGCGGATACCGTGCTGGAAGTCGACGCCGCGCTGGAGGACTTCGACTCGGCGCGCGCCGGCAAGCGCATCGCAGGGTTCCTGGACGACCTGTCCAACTGGTATGTCCGACGCTCGCGCCGCCGCTTCTGGGCCGGCGATCCGGCCGCTCTGGCGACGCTGCACGAGTGCCTGGCGACCGTCACCCAGCTGATGGCACCGATGACGCCGTTCCTCACCGACTGGCTGTGGCCTCAGCTGGCGATTCCGGGTGCGCCGGACTCGGTGCACCTCACCTCGTGGCCGGTTCCCGGTGGCGCCCAGACGGACCGCGCGCTCTCGACTCAGATGGTGCTGGTACGCCGGCTCGTCGAGCTCGGTCGGGCGGCCCGGGCCGGGGCGAAGGTCAAGACGCGCCAGCCACTGGCCCGCGCGGGCATACCGGCCGCGTTGCTCTCGCAGCTCGATGCGGAGCTCCGCCAGGAAATCGCCGACGAGCTGAACGTCATGGCCGTCGAACCGCTCGACGGCGAGCTCGTCGACATCGTGGTGAAGCCGAACTTCCGGGCGCTCGGCAAGCGCTTCGGCTCGCGGACCAAGCAGGTCGCCGCGGCCGTCGCCGAAGCCGGGCATCCGGTGGACGGGCGACTGTCGGTGGTCGTCGACGGTGAAACGCTCGAGATCTCGGCCGACGAGCTCATCGTCACCGAGACCCCGCAAGCCGGGTGGGCAGTTGCCCGCGAGTCCGGGGCATCGGTGGCGCTGGATCTCACCCTCACCGACGAGCTGCGCCGGGCCGGGCTGGCCCGCGATGTCGTCCGGCGGGCTCAGGAGGCCCGCAAGCAGTCCGGCCTGGATGTCAGCGACCGGATCGAACTGTGGTGGGAGGCCGAGAGCAGTGAACTGGCCGCGGCCGTCCGCGAGCACGCGGCCGCGATCGCTGCTGAGGTGTTGGCGACCTCATTCACCGAAGGACACCCCAAGGTGGCCGTCGCACCGCACCGCGACGACGACCTCGGGCTGACGATATGGCTACGGGTCGCCGGCGGTTGAGCGGGGCTGCTGCTAGGGCTTGCAGACGCCGCAAGCCAGGTAGCCCCGGCGGACCGCCTCGACCTTGCCGGACTCCTCGCTTTCCAGACCTTCCAGCAGCTCGCAGTCGGCGCGGTGGTATTCGCGGGTCGACGCGACAGCTTGCACGGTCCGGCCGCCGCGACGCGGGCGGGCTGGCGCGGCGGGGGTGCCGCCGCTGGTGTCAGCGTCCGGCTGCGCGGCTTGGGTGGGTGCCGTCGTCGCGGAGAAGTCGGCGACGGGTGCGGCGGTAGGCGGCGGCGCGGGTGCAGCGGGTGCCGTCCCTGGCACCGGCGCCGAGGTCGCGGCCGCAGGCGCGCTGACGGACGGGGCGGCGATCGGCGGGGCGGCCACGGGCGGCGGCGCAGGATGGGCCGCCTGGGCGACCGGTTCGGTCACCGGCACCGCAGGCGCGGAGGCCGCGGCCGGTTGCTGAACGGGCACGCTGTTGTGCGAAACGTGTTGCGGGGCAGCGCTGTAGGCGGGCATCGCCGGCGCCGTCACCGCGACGGGCGGCATGTCGTGCGCCGGGCTCGGCTCCTCGGGACCGTGCCCATCCGCAGCATGCTCACGGCCCGCGGCGCCGCGGCCCAACGTCTCGTTAGGCCGGCAAACCCCGCACGGGGTGAATCCCAATTCGCGGGCCTCGACGATCTCAATCGGCTCGGAGTCGTCATGACCTTCGACGTATTCGCAGCCACCGACGTGATAGCGCGGACGTCCGGAAATGACGAGCACATCGGCGCCGGTCGCCTCCGCCCGCTGCTCGAAGTCAGCGTTGGCGGCTTCCAGCGGAAAGTCGGAGGTTGCGTCGTCCGGTGCGTCGTCCGGTACGTCGGCATGGTCGTCGGCATGGTCGTCGGCGTCAACGTCGTGCGGCGAATGCTCCGGCTCTTTCGTGAGCACGGGCTTCTGCGCAGTTTCCTTCGGGGACTTCTTCGGCTCACGTGACGGCGCCTGGCGCCGGGTGGCGTCGCTGTCGGCGTCGCCATCACCCGCATCGGCGGCAGGAACGGGCCGCTGGAAAACTCCCACCAGCAAGAAGACCGCAGAAACCAGGGACAGGCCGATCGCCGCATACACCAACGTGATGCTGCCCGCCACGATACCGATGAGCAGTAACACTGCGGCTATAAGGACAAGCGCCCCGCTGAGAACAATCAAGCGCGTTCACCTTGTCGATAGGGATCGAGATAGATCGAAATTGGATCGGAACGGGTCACCGGATCAAGGCTTGAGCTGCTTAATCCATCTTGACGGCTTAGCCGAAGCTCCCGCTACGATGCCCCTCGCCGCCCGTGTCAAACGGCGAAGCCCCTATTTGGGTCTGCGCAGCTGGGTCTTCGTTGGTCAGTGGGTCGATGCCTGACGGGCCGCCGCTGCCGGGCGACCAGACCGGTCCGAAGCCCGGCGGGTCGGAAGGACCGGCTGGGGCCGACTCGCCGTGGCCGCCCTCATCGACCTGTTCCCGGTGCTCGTGGCCGGGCTCATCCGAAGCCGACGGCTCCCCGGCATCCAGCACATTGGCTGCGCCGCCCTCGACCGCTGGGGGTCCGGGCATGGCGATTTCAAGGTCGCGAAGCTGCACCTCGAGGTAGGCCCGCAGCCGGTGGCGGTACTCGCGCTCGAACGTCTGTAGCTGCTCAACCTCACCCTCGAGCGCGCTTTTGTTGCGCTCCAGGTTGCTGATCTCGTCCGCGGCTCGTCCGCGGGCCTCGACGAGGACATGCTCGGCCTCGATTCGGGCGGCGCCGCGGGTGCGGTCGGCATCGGACTGCGCCTCGCGTACCGCCGCGTCAGCCGTCTGCTGGGCCAGCACCAGCATGCGCGTGACGCGCTGCTCGACGGCGACATCGTCGGGCGCGGGAGGCGGCGCGGCGGGCGCCGGCGCGGCTACGACCTCAGTCGGCGACGCCGCGGACGCGGCCGGTTCGGGTACCTCGGCGGCGGCGCTGACGGCCGCTGAGGCGGGCTCCGTGCTCGCCGGCCGGCCAGCGCGGGCCAGCTCGACGTCGCGGCGCAGCTGCTCGTTTTCGGTGGTCAGCCTGATGATCTCGGCTTCGACCTGGTCGAGAAAAGCGTCGACCTCATTCTCGTCGTAGCCGCGGCGCATCCGGGTGGAACCGAACACTTTGCTGGCCACCTCTTGAGGCGTCAGCGGCATGGCTTCTCCTGTCGACGCAACGCAACACTTTGCTGGGCACTATCGCCGTCGCGGGCGCCTTCTCAAGCTAGGGGTGAAAGCGCCCGGACAAACAGTGTCACAGCTTCGCGGCGTACTGGATCGCCACGAGCACCACAATCCACAGCAGGAAGAACGCGAGATCGAGTGAGAACCCGCCGATACGCAGCGGCGGGATCAGGCGGCGCAGCAGCCTTAGCGGCGGATCGGTAACCGTATAGATCACCTCAAACACCACGACGAGCGGGCCCTTGGGACGAAAGCCGCGGCTCAACACCATGACCCAGTCGATGATGAACCGACCGATGAGCATGACAAAGAAAACCCACAGCAGCGTGTAGAGCACCAGCCCAACCGCGTGAATAATGCCTCCTGCAGCCTCGCTCCGAGACCGTCAGGACTGGTTGTAGAAGCCGCCCGCGACGATCCGACGCTTGTCCTCTGCGCTGACTGCCACAGTACTGGGAGACAGCAGGAACACCTTATTGGTGACCTTTTCGATGCTGCCCCGCAAGCCGAAGATCAGACCGGCGGCAAAGTCGACCAGACGCTTCGCGTCCTCATCCGACATGTCCGTCAGATTCATGATCACCGGGATGTGCTCCCGGAAGGCTTCACCGATCTGGCGCGCTTCGTTGTAACTGCGCGGCTGCAGAGTGGTGATCTGGTACGAGGGGGTCTCCGGGGTTTCCCGAAGCACCGGCTCGGCCAGCCGGGGAGCGACACTCCCACGCGTCGCCGTCTCGACGGACAGCCCGTCGACCCGCGCCTCATGACGCGAGCGGCGCCCGACACTCACCTCAGGTGGTCGCACCTCGCGTATCTCGCGCTGCTCCATCCGACGAACCTGGCGCGTTGACACCGGCTCGCGAACGGGCTCATCGGCCTCGTACTCATCGTCGACGTAGCCCTCGTCTTCCTCAGCCAACCCGAGGTAGACCATCGCCCTGCGGCCCATACCCATGGGCAGCACTCTAAGGCCGAGAACCCATCAAACCGGTACCGATACGTAGGTGTGTCGCCCCTTCGCTGACAGCTTCTTCGAGATCGCTCGACATCCCGGCGGAGATCGCGACCGATCCCGGGTGCGATCGCACCAGCCGCTCGCTCGCCGCGCGCAGCCGCCGGAACGCGGCGCGCGGGTCGCCACCTAGCGGGGGAACGGCCATCAGGCCCGCCAGCCGCAACGAAGGAGCCTGCGCAACCTGGTCGGACAGCGCCGCAATAGCGTCCTCGCTCATGCCGCCGCGGCGCGGGTCGCCGTCGAGGCTCAGCTGCAGGAAGACCTCGAGCCGGTGACCCTGGGCGGATGCCGCCCGCGCCAGGGGGGCGATGAGCTCGACGCGATCCAGCGTGTGCATTGCGTGGCAGCTTCGACCCACGAGCGCAGCCTTGTTGCGTTGCAGCTGGCCGATGAAATGCCAGCGCGGCGCCGGCTCGCCTGGATTACGGGTGGCCGACTCCTCGATCTCGGCCAACTTGGCCGCCAGCTCCTGCGCCCGGTTCTCACCGATGTCCAGCACGCCCAGCGAAAGCAGGTGCACGACGTCGCTGACCGGCCACGTCTTGGTGACCGCGATGATGGTGAGCTCCGCTGGGTCGCGCCCAGCGGCCCGCGCGGCGGCGGCGACCCGCTCCGCCAAGGCCTCCCAGCGACGCTTGAGCTCGGCTCGGCGGGCTTGGGCGACCGGGTCGAGCGGCTGCTCCGAGCCGCTCAACTGTCGATGACGATCAGGCCCGCGCAGCGCCCTGTCCGTTGATCGCGCCGGTGGCTGAAGTGGGCGTTGGATTCCATCGTGCAGGTCGGGTCGACGTGAAGCTTCCCGACGCCCAGGGCATGCAGCTGCGCGACCAGCCCGGCCCGCAGGTCCAGTGACGGGCGGCCGGCCCGTGTCGTCGCCAGCGCCGCCGGAGTCACCGACGCCACCTCGGCGCGCATTGCCGCGGGCACCTCGTAACACTTCCCGCAGACCGCCGGCCCAAGTTCGGCGACGATGGCCCGCGGCTGCACACCCAGCGAGCTCATCCGGCTGACAACCGCCTCCACGACTCCGAGTTGCAGGCCGCGCCGACCGGCATGCGCGGCAGCCACCACCTCACGCGAAGCCGCCGGGTCATCGGCGCCGTCATCGGCTCCGCCGCGGTCGATGGGACCGCGCAGCATGATCGGGACGCAATCGGCGACGAGGACAGCCAGCACCAGATCCGGAACGCTCGTGATGATCGCGTCGGTCTCTGGTACCGGCCCGTCAAGCGGCCCGTCGATGACGGCGACCCGCCGGCCGTGGACCTGATCCATCCAGACCACGGGGCGACCACCGGTCAAACCCTGCAGCCCGCGGCGGTTTTCCGCCACGGCAGCAGGGTCGTCACCGACATGAAGGCCCAGGTTCAGCTCCGCGTACGGCGGTTCGCTGACCCCACCCCGGCGGTCGGTAAACCACACCGCCATATCGGCTTCGCCTACTTACCCCTACTTAAGGAAATCAGGGATGTCGAGGTCATCGAACACGACCGGGCGGCGCGGCTCGGAGCGGGGCTGCTCCGTCGCGGGGCGCGCCATCGGCCGCGTGGCGGTCGGAGACGGGCTCGGCGGCGCGGCGGTCGGGCGGGGCGGCAGCGGCCGGGTCGGCGGCCGCTGGTCGGCGGCGCGGCTCGGCGCTGGGCTCGCGGTGACGGCCGCCGCGGCGGTACGGGACGGCTCCTCACGCAGATCGACAACGCGCGGATCGCCGTTAGGCGCCGCCGTCGTGGCGCGCCGGCCCACCGCGCCGGCGCGCCGACCGACCGGAGGCGAGTCGAACCCGGCCGCGATGACGGTGACGCGGACCTCGTCACCCAGCGCGTCGTCGATGACGGCACCGAAGATGATGTTGGCCTCAGGGTGGGCGGCCTCGGCAACCAGCTCGGCCGCGGCGTTGATCTCGAACAGGCCAAGGTCTGATCCGCCAGAGATGTTGAGCAGGACGCCCAGCGCACCGTCCATGCTCGCCTCGAGCAACGGGCTGGAAATGGCCTGCTGCGCCGCGACCTCAGCGCGGTCATCACCGCGGGCGCGGCCGATACCCATGAGGGCGCTGCCCGCGTTGGACATGACGGCTTTGACGTCAGCGAAGTCGAGGTTGATCAGACCCGGGGTGGTGATGAGGTCGGTGATGCCCTGAACACCCTGCAGTAGGACCTGGTCCGCGCTTTTGAAGGCGTCCATGACGCTCACGTGGTGCTCGGCGGTCGACAGGAGTCGATCGTTCGGGATCACGATGAGGGTGTCGACTTCGGCGCGCAAAGCCTCGATCCCGACATCGGACTGGCCGGCCCGCCGGCGGCCTTCGAACGTGAACGGCCGGGTCACGACGCCGATGGTCAGGGCACCGATGGCGCGCGCGACATTGGCGACGACGGGCGCCCCACCCGTACCCGTGCCGCCGCCTTCACCAGCCGTCACGAAGACCATGTCGGCGCCCTTCAGCACCTCTTCGATCTCTTCGCGATGGTCTTCCGCGGCCTGGCGGCCGACGTCAGGGTTGGCTCCCGCGCCCAGCCCGCGGGTCAGCTCGCGGCCGACGTCGAGCTTCACGTCAGCGTCACTCATCAGGAGGGCCTGCGCGTCGGTGTTGATCGCGATGAACTCGACACCCTTGAGCCCGACATCGATCATCCGGTTGACGGCGTTGACCCCACCGCCGCCGATGCCGACGACCTTGATGACAGCGAGGTAGTTCTGCGGGGCGGGCATAAGGCGGTCCTCCATGGCGGAACGAACAAGCGGGCCTCGAGCAGCGACCGCAACCCTGAACCCTCACCGTAAACTTGACGGTTACCGCGTGGTAAGGCTGCGTACTGGGCGCAGACTAGCCCAGCCACGGACTCGGCTGACCAGCCTTTCGGCGTGTCGCTCAAGAACCTCACTTGGATTAACGGTAGGGCGCCTTCGCGAAACCCCCAGGCCATCAAATATCGCCCACGCCAAGCGCAATCGGGCTTCGGCAGCGCCATGATCGAGGTCCCCGGCGGGCTCGCCGAGCACCTCGAAGTCCGGAAAAGCGCCATCGCAGACGGCGGGACGAGCCTTCACGGGAGCTTCAGCCGGCACAACCCTCGATGTCAGGTTTAGGTCGCTTGCTCGACGGCCTGCTCTGCGAGCATCCGCAGCACTTCGGGACCGACCTGCGTGACGTCACCGGCGCCCATCGTGAGCAGCAGGTCGCCCGGCTTCACCAGGGCCGCCAGCAAGGCCGGCACCCGAGCCCAACTCGGCTCGTAGACCACGCGGCCGGGCGGTGGTGGGACCGCGTCGGCCACCGAGCGTCCGCTGATCCCGGGCAGCGGATCTTCTCCGGCGGAGTAGACATCCATGACGACGATGACGTCGGCGAGCCCCAACGCTGCGCCGAATTCCTTCGCGAACGCCGCCGTCCTGGAATAGCGATGCGGCTGGAACACCACAAGCAACCGCCCGCTACCGGCCATGGGGCGGGCCGCGGTCAACGTCGCCGAGACCTCGGTCGGGTGGTGGCCGTAATCGTCGATCACGGTGACCCCTGCCGCTCGCCCCTTCAGCTCGAAGCGGCGCCGCACGCCCGGGTAGGCCGCGATCCCATGACGCAGCGCCGCTCCCGTGACGCCGAGCTCGAGACCGGCGGCCAGGACCGCCGCCGAGTTGCGGGCGTTGTGGGCGCCGGGCACCTGCAGGGTGACCTCGCCCAGGCGTCGCCCGCGCGCCACGGCCTCGTACGTCACGCCGCCAGCCGCGAGGCCCCTACGCAGGCGATCGATCCGGACGTCGGCGCGGTCATGCGTTCCGTAGGAGACCGTACGCAGCCCGCGAGACGCTGCGAGCGGGAGCAATCGGGCCGAGCCGGGATCATCGAGACACGCCACCAGGAAACCCGCCGGATCGATGCGCTCGATGAACTGCTCGAATGCTGAGTCGACCGCCGCCGCATCCGCGTAGTGGTCGAGGTGGTCGGGCTCGACGTTAGTCACGATCGCGCCGAACGGGGCCAGCATCAGGAACGAACCGTCGCTCTCATCGGCCTCGGCCACGAATACGTCGCCGCTGCCGGCGTGGGCATTGCTACCGGGCTCGGACAGGTCACCACCGATAGCGAACGACGGGTGCAGGCCGGCGTCCTGCAGGGCCACCGTGAGCATCGAGGTCGTGGTGGTCTTGCCGTGGGTACCGGCGACGGCCACCCCCTGGCGGCCCGACATCAGCAATGCCAGCGCCGCCGCTCGAGGCAGGACGGTCAGACCGCGCCGGTGCGCCTCGACCAGTTCGGGGTTCGTGGACCTGATGGCGGTGGAGGTCACGACGGTGACCTCGCTGGCCGACGCTGCAGCGGCTGCCAGCGGCGCGCAGACGGTCGCCACGTGCTCCGCGTCATGACCTACGAAGAGCGTCGCTCCCAGCTGCCGTAAGGCCGCCAGCACCCGGCTGTCCCGCGCGTCGCTCCCGCTGACCACGCCGCCGCGCGAAAGCAGCAACCGGGCGATCCCGCTCATCCCGGCGCCCCCGACTCCGATCAGGTGGACGCGCAGGAGCTCGAGTGGCAGGTCCGGTAGGGGCACGCCTGCCATTGTCCGTCCAGAAATCACGTCGCCGGCTCTCGGCGCCGCCCGGAATGGGCCGCGTAAGCCGCAGCCACCAAGCCCACCAACGCTGCAGCTGCATCGCGATGCCCGCTGCGCGACGCGGCGACGGTCATCGTCTCGATCCGACCGGGTTCGGCGAAGAGCAGGGCTACCTGAGAGCGGACCCAGCCCGGATCGAGCTCCGCATCGTCCACGATCAGGGCGCCGCCGGCGGCGGCCGCGGGCTCGGCGTTGCGGCGCTGCTCCCCGTTGCCGATCGGCAGCGGGACGAAAACCGCGGGCAGACCGACGGCTGCCAGCTCGGCACAAGTCAGCGCGCCGGAACGGCACAGGGCCAGGTCGGCCGCCGCGTAGGCGCAGGCCATGTCGTCGATGTACGCCCGCACCACGTACGGTCCCGAGTCGCCGTCGAGCCCGGCGGGGAGCGCAGCGCGTACCGCATCGGCGCCGGCGGCACCGGCCGCGTGCAAGACCTGGATGCCGGCCCCGGTGAGGGTCTGGGCTGCGCCCACGACCGCCTCGTTGATACGCCGGGCGCCCTGCGATCCCCCGAAGACCAGCAGCGTCGCAAGCTCCGGATCGAGGCCGAACGCTCGCGCAGCTTGCGGCCTCGCTCCCCTGCGGTCGAGGTCGAGCAACGCCGGCCGCAGCGGGATTCCGGTGAGTACGCCATGGGCGAGGCGCGTCTGCGGCGTGCTCACGGCCACCTGTTTCGTCAGCCGTGCTCCGACCCGATTGGCCAGCCCGGGCAGCGGGTTGGCCTCATGCACGACGATCCCGCAGCCGCGCAGCCGGGCCGCCAGGTATGCCGGGAACGCCACGTAGCCGCCGAATCCGACCACGACGTCAGCCTGTACCTCGTCGAGGATCCGGCGCACCGCCCGCACGGCGCCGCCGGCCCGGGACGGCACCCGTAGCAGCTCCGGGGTCAGCCGCCGCGGCAACGGGACCCGCGGGATGAAGCGCAGATCGAAGCCGCGGGCCGGTACCAATCGCGCTTCGAGGCCCGTTTCAGTGCCGATCATGGTGATGCGCATGGAGGGTGCGGCCGCGCGCAAGGCGTCAGCGACCGCGAGAGCAGGCTCCACGTGACCGGCCGTCCCGCCGCCGGCCAGCACGACGCTTGGCGGTAGGTCCGCGAGCTGGGCGGACCCGAGAGGCCCAGCAGCGGGCACGTCAGCGGCTCGGGAAGCGGCGTGCCGAGCGGTTGCGCCCACCGCGGGAAAGCCTCGCCAGGCCCAGGCGGCCGCCGCGGCCGACTCTCGCCCCCGAGCTTCTTTGCCGCCGCCGCGTTTGGCGCTGTGCAGCCCCGGCGCGACCACCGGCCCCGGCCTTGCCGGCCTGGCGACTGCGCCGTCGCGGCGCTTCAACCTTTCCCCGCAGCCGCTTGGAAACCGCCTTGCCCCGCGCACCCTTGCCCTTGGTGCGGCGCCGACCTAGCAGCAGGAAACGACGCCGGCCACCGGCGCGCATGGCCGACCGGTGAGCTGAGCGGCTGGCGGCCCGGGCGGCGAGAACCTGCGCGGCCGCCGGCTCGGTCTTGGCCAGCGACAGCAAGATCCCGATCGCGAACATGGTCAGCAGCAGGGATGAACCCCCGAACGAGATGAGCGGCAACGGAATGCCGGTGATCGGCAGCAGGCCAACCACCGCACCCATGTTGATGAGTGCCTGCCCCACGAGCCAGGCGGTGATAGCCGCAGCGACCAGCCGGGCGAACGGGTCAGCGGAACGCTGCGCAACCCGGATGCCGCCGTACGCCAGTACCCCGAAGAGCACGACGACGAGCAACGTGCCGACCAGCCCCAACTCCTCGCCGATGATCGCGAGGATGAAGTCGGTGTGGGCGTTGGGCAGGTAGGACCACTTCTCGCGACTCGCCCCGAGCCCGACACCCCACCAGCCGCCCGACGCGAGCGCGTAAAGCCCCTGTACCGCCTGCCATCCGGTGTCCTGCGAGTCCTTGAACGGGTCAGCGAAAGAGGCGAGGCGCGCCAACCGGTAGGGCTCCATCACCGCCAGGTAACTGACGAGCACGCCGATCAGTGCGAGCAGCCCGGCGAACAGCCGCGCCGGCGACCCGACCACCCACAGCAGGGTCATCAGGATCGCAACGAGCACCAGCGTCGTTCCGAGGTCAGGCTCGAGCATGATGAGCCCGGCGATCACGCTGGCGACCGGCAGCAGCGGGATCAGCAGATGGCGCCATTCACGAAGCCGTCGCCGCTTGCGTACGAGCAAGTCAGCGCCCCAGAGCGCGAGTCCCAGCTTGGCAATCTCGCTGGGTTGCAAGGTCAGCGAGCCGAACCCGATCCAGCGGGTGGCGCCATACGCCGACACCCCGATCCCGGGCACGAGCACCAGCAGCAGACCACCGACGCCGATCAGCAGCAGCGGGTACGAGAGCAGGCGGAAGGCGCGGGTGGACATCCGGCTGGCGATGAGCAACGCCGGGAGGCCGATCCCGACCCACATGAGCTGCTTGACGAAAATCGAGAACGATGAGCCCGACCGCGCGTAGGAGGTGACGCTGGACGCCGAAAGGACCATGACCAACCCGAGGCCCAGCAGCAGCGCGCTCGCCGAGGCGATCAGGTAGTACGAGGTCATCGGCCGGGCGAGCACGGGGACGCGCTGCGAATCGGACGCGGCCACCCGCGTATCCACGCCGCGAACGGTCCTGGCCGGCGAGCGGGGCGCGCGGACGCGTGACGAGCCTGGGGTGTCCAGTGCCGTCACAAGCCCTCCGAAAGCCTCCGAGCGGCTGCGGCGAAAGCATCGCCGCGCGCCGCATAGTCGCGAAACATGTCCATCGAGGCTGCCGCCGGTGCCAGCAGGACCGTGTCGCCCGGGCGTGCGAGCCGGGCGGCTGCCACTACGGCATCGTCCATGGAGCTGGCCCGGGATGTGGGGATCTTTGGGGCGTGTCGGGCAAGTGCGTCGGCGATCTCATCGGCGCAACGGCCGATCAGGACGGTCGCGCGAACGTGGCCGGCGGCGGCCGTGACGAGGTCGTCGAAGTCCAGCCCCTTGTTCAGACCTCCCGCGATCCACACCACCGACGGGTAGGCGCCGAGACTGGCGGCCGCGGCATGCGGGTTGGTGGCCTTGGAGTCGTTTACGTACGCGACCCCGCTGACCGTCGTGACCAGCTCGTTGCGGTGCGGCCCGAGACGAAAGTCGCGAAGCGCTGCGCCGATGACGTCCGGTGCGATCCCGTACGCACGTGCCATGGCCGCCGCGGCCAGCGCGTTGGCCACGTTGTGAGCCCCGGGCGCCGCGAGATCAGCGACCGCGACCAGGTGCCCGGCGCCGAAGGCGTGGTCGACAAGACACCCGTTCTCGACGGTGACTCCGGCTCCGTGCAGCCCGAAGGTGACCAGCGGCAGCCCCCCGCGCAGGGCCACCACCAGGGGATCGTCAGCATTTCCGATGGCCATGGTCACGGCCGGTTCGCTCCCCCACACCCGGGCCTTGTCGCTGACGTACGCCTGCATCGAGCCGTGCCAGTCAAGGTGGTCTTCGGCCAGGTTCAGGATCGCACCGACCCGCGGGGCGAGCGACTCGGTGTAGTGCAACTGGAAGCTGGACAGCTCCACGGCAAGGGCTTGCGGCACCGGGGTCCCGGAGGTGACCTCCACCAGCGGTGCGCCGATGTTTCCCGCCGTAGCGGATGACACCCCGGCCGTCGCCAGGATCGCGCCGAGCATCTGCGTCGTCGTGGTCTTGCCGTTGGTGCCGGTGACCGCGAGCCAGTCCTGCCCCGCCGGGCGCAGCCGCCACGCCAGCTCGACCTCGCCCCAGACCGGGATGCCCGCCGCGCGGGCCGAGGTCAGCAGCGGGGTCGTCGGGGGCAGCCCAGGTGAGGTGACGACGAGCTCGGTGCCCTCCGGCGGCCGCGACGGGATGCCGCCGAGGGTGACTTCCACCCCGTCCACGGCCAGCCGTATCGCCGCCGCCTGCTGGGCAGCGGCCCCCGCGTCGTCGTACACGTGAACGCGTGCGCCCTGGCCGGCGAGCACCCTGGCCGCCGCCTCACCTGAGAGGCCGAGGCCGGTGACGACGACCTGCCTGCCGGTCAGCGCGGGGGCGGTCAGCGCAGCGACCCGTGGGAAAGGAATTCGGCGTAGAAGAGCCCGAGACCGAGCGCGACGGTCAGCCCACTGATGATCCAGAACCGGATGATCACTGTCGTCTCCGGCCAGCCGGCCAGCTCGAAGTGATGGTGGATCGGCGCCATGTTGAACACCCGCTTGCCGGTCAGCTTGAACGACGCCACCTGCAAGATGACGGAGACCGTCTCCATGACGAAGAGGCCGCCGATGATGACGAGCAGCAGCTCGGTGCGAGTGACGATCGCCATCGCCGCGAAGGCGCCTCCGATCGCCAGCGAACCCGTGTCGCCCATGAAGATCTTCGCCGGACTCGCGTTCCACCACAGGAATCCGAAGCAGGCTCCCATCGCAGCGGCCGCCACGATGGCGATGTCGAGCGGATCCCGCGCGACGTAGCAGGAGGCGACCGCGCCCCCGTCGGCGCAGGAGTTGCCGAACTGCCAGAACGAGATGATCACGTACGCCCCGAAGACCATCGCGCTCGTGCCCGCGGCGAGCCCGTCGAGGCCGTCGGTGAGGTTCACGGCGTTGGAGGTGGCCGAGATCATCAGCCAGGCCAGCACCGGGAACCCGATGGTGCCGACCGAGAAGTCGATGTCGCGTACCCAGGAGAGCTCGGTCGAGCCCGGCAGGTAACCGTCACCGTTGCGGAACCGCACGGCCAGTAAGCCGAACGCGAGCGCTACCGCCAGCTGTCCGATAAATTTCGTACGCGCCGAGAGCCCCAGGTTGCGCTGCTTACGGATCTTGATGAAGTCGTCGGCGAACCCGACGATGCCGAGGCCGGTCATGACCATCAGCACCAGCATCGCGCTCGCGGTCACGCCGTCCATGTCGACGAGATGCGCGACAAAATAGCCCGCGAGTGTCGCCAAGATGATCACGGCGCCACCCATGGTCGGGGTGCCGCGCTTGGTCAGGTGGCTCTGCGGGCCGTCCTCGCGGATCTCCTGGCCGTAGCCGCGCTTGCGAAAGAGCCTGATCGCCTGCGGGGTGCCGACGAGCGAGATGATCAGCGCCACCGTCGCCGCCACCAGGACGCTCTTCATGCGCCCGTTCCCGTACCGGTCAGCGCTTCAGCGACGCGCTCCAGCCCGGCCGCGCGGCTGGCCTTCACCAGGATGACATCGTCGTCGCGCAACTCCTGGCGAAGAAACGTGAGCGCCGCCGCCACGTCGTCTACCAAGATCGACTTGGCACCCGCGGAACCTTCCAGGTCGGCGCCGGTGTGGATCGCCGCAGCGTCGGTTCCGACCACCACCAGCTTGCTGATGCCCAAACGCCTAGCGAGCCGGCCGATGGCGTCGTGCTCGTCGACGCTCGTGGGCCCTAGCTCGTACATGGGACCCAGCACCGCGATCGTGCGCCGCATCGGGCGGTTCGCGGCCGGCCGGCCCAGAACGGCGAGCGTCTTCAGGGCCGCCCGCATCGACTCGGGATTCGCGTTGTACGCGTCGTTGACGACGGTCAGCCCGCCCGGGATGGTCGTCACCTCCATCCGCCAACGCGAGCGGGCCGTCGCCGTACTCAATCCGGCGGCCACCTCGGCGACCGTGCGCCCGCACTCCAAGGCCACCGCGGCGGCCGCCAGTGCGTTGGCGACGTGGTGCGCGCCGACGAATTGCAGCGCAACCGGCGCGCTCGCGGCGGAGGTGACGAGGGTGAAGCACGCCCGCCCCTCACTGTCGAGGTCGAGGCTCTCGGCGCGCACGTCCGCGCCGGCGCTCTCACCGAAGGTCACCACCCGCCGCCTGGCGTGCTGGGCCCGCACTGCCATCGCCGTCACCAGCAAATCATCGGCATTCAGGACGGCAACGTCGCGAGCGGCCTCAGCCAGTTCGCCCTTGCTGTCCGCGATGGCCTGCCGGCTCCCGAACTCGCCCAGATGAGCAGTTCCGACATTGAGCACGACCCCGATCGAGGGCGGGGCGATCGCGCAGAGGCGGGCGATGTGACCGCGACCCCGGGCGCCCATCTCCAGCACGAGAAAGCGGGTGGCGGCATCAGCCCGCAGGACCGTGAGGGGGACGCCGAGGTCATTGTTGTACGAGCCGGGCGGCGCAATCGTCGGGCCGGCGGGCTCCAGCAGCGAGGCGATGAGATCCTTCGTGCTCGTCTTGCCGGAGGATCCGGTGAGCGCGATCACGCGAACCTGCGGCAGCAGGCGCAGCGCGTGCGCGGCCAGGGTCGCCATGGCGGCCGCCACATCCGGCACCAGGATGGCAGGGCCGTCGACCGGCCGGCTCGCCAAGGTCGCCGCCGCACCCGCGGCCAGTGCGGAGGCGCTGTGGTCGTGGCCGTCGGTGCGGTCCCCGGGAAGGGCGGCAAAGAGCAGGCCGGGGCCCGCGGACCGGGAGTCGATGACGAGGCCGGTGACCTGCTGGTGCGGGTCGGCAGGGGTCGACAGCTCACCACCAACAGCCGCCGCGACCTGCTTCAGACTGAGAGCGATCATCCGGCCGCCGACAGGCCGGACAGCTTCGTCAACGCCGTCCTCAGCACCTCGCGGTCGTCGAACGGGTGCACCACGCCGCCGATGTCCTGGCCACTCTCGTGTCCCTTGCCGGCGACCAGAACGGCGTCGCCAGGCGCCGCCCGGGCAACGGCAAGCGCGATGGCAGCCGCCCGATCCGGCTCGACGACGACCTCGGTGGCCCGCCCGGAACCGGCTGCAGCGGCCTGCCGAACCCCGGCCTGCATTTCAGCCAGAATCTGCAGCGGGTCCTCCGACCGGGGATTGTCACTGGTCAGGATGACGCGCTCGGCGCCTTGGATGGCTGCCGCGCCCATCAGCGGACGCTTGCCGCGGTCGCGGTCACCCCCGCAGCCGAGCACGACGACGATCTCGCCGTCGATGATCTCGCGCACCGTCTCCAGCAGGCTGGTCACGGCGGCCGGCGTGTGGGCGTAGTCGACGAGTGCCAGGAACGGCTGGCCGACTTCGATGCGCTCCATCCGGCCGGGTACGCCCTCGAGGGCGCCAACGCCATCGATAGCGACGTCGAGCGGCGTACCCGTCTCGGCAAGCAAGGCGATGGCGCAGAGCGCGTTGCTGACATTGAAGGCCCCCGGAAGCTGGACACGCGCCGCGTGGGTGGTGTGCGCCGAGTGGCCGGCCGGCGCTTTCACCATGAAGTGCGAGCCGCGTGGTCCGCAGCGCACGTCCAACGCCTGCCAATCGGCGTCGGAGCCGAAGCCGTACGTCACGGCATCCGTCCGGCGACCGGCCAGCACGCGCCCGTGCGCGTCGTCCGCCGACACGACCGCGCGGCCCTGACCAGGGGTGAGGAAGCTGCCGGCCGGGTCAAAGAGCAGCGCCTTGGCCTCGAAGTACTCCTCGATCGAGGCGTGAAAATCAAGGTGGTCCTGGCTCAGGTTGGTAAATGCCGCGCCGGCGAAACGGCAGCCATCGACCCGATGCAGGGCCAGCGCGTGGCTGGAGACCTCCATGACGGCAGCATCGACACCGCGCTCGCGCATCGTTGCAAACAGGGCCTGCAACTCGGGGGCCTCCGGGGTCGTGCGCACGCTGGGTACGACGCTATCGGCGATGCGTGTCTCCACCGTGCCTATCAGACCGGTGCGATGTCCCGCCGCTCGAAGGCCGGCATCCAGCAGATACGTCACCGTGGTTTTGCCGTTGGTGCCCGTGACGCCGAGGAGCGTGACTGCTCGGGTGGGCTCGCCGTAGATCGCCGCGGCGATCGTGCCCAGCACCAGGCGGGGGTCCGGGGCGGTGAGCACCGCCAGCCCCGCGACCGGCTCCCCCGCCATGAGGGCCGCACCCGCTGGATCGGTCAGGACGGCGACCGCTCCAGCCGCGGCTGCCTGCGAGGCAAAACGCGCACCGTGAACCTGCGCCCCCGGCAGAGCCGCGTACAGATCGCCCGGCTGGACCTGACGCGAATCGAGCGTCACCCCACGCACAACCGGGTCCGCGCCCGCGGGCAGCTTCGACCCGGCGGCCGGTAGGAGCTCACGCAGCCGCTGGAACGAGACCTCGGGCGCTGCAGCGGGGCGTAGCGACGTCGATGTCACGGGCCCGAGAATAGGTGCCCGGCGGGGGCCCGCCGATTACGCACGCTGGCTCACGGGATCGAGAGCGGGTAGATCACTGGCTTGGTGTTGGTCGGCGGCACCCGCATGCTGGCCAGGGCGAACTGCATGATCTTCGCGAACGCCGGCGCCGCGACCGAGCCGCCGTAGATGCTGCTCGTCGGGTTATCCAGCGTGACGAGCACCACGAGAGACGGGTTGTCGGCGGGGGCGAACCCGACGAACGAGGCGACGTAGCCCTTGTACTTGCCGGTATTGGGGTCGATCCGGTTTGCCGTGCCGGTCTTGCCGGCGACCCGGTAGCCCGGGATCGACGCCAGATTGCCCGTACCGCTGGTGTTGGTGACCTGCTCGAGCAGTTGCGACACGGTCGTCGCGGTCTGCTTGCTGACGACTCGCCTGGTCGGCCCCGGGGTGGCATCGACGACCTTGCCGTTGCCGTCGATCTTTCCGGCGATGACGCGCGGCGTGACCCGCACCCCGCCGTTGGCAATGGTCGCGTATGCCATCGCCACCTGCAACGCGTTGACCGACATGCTCTGCCCGAACGGGATGTTGTCGGCCTGCGCTTCGGACCAGGTGTTGGACTTGGCGAGCAGCCCGGCGGACTCCCCCGGCAGTCCGACGCCGGTCAGAAACCCGAGACCGAAGGCGCGCAGCGCGTCTTCCAACGTCTGACGCGAGGGCAACTTGCGGCTGATGAGCATCGTGCCGAGGTTGCTCGACTTGGCGAGCACGCCAGCCACGGTGGCCTTCTCGGGCCCGTGATCCTCGGCGTCATGGATGGTGTATCCGCCCGGAGCGGAAATGCCGAGCGGAGAGTTGCCGCCGCGCGACAGCGGGATGTCGACCTCAGACGTGGGCGTCACGATGCCCCGGTCGATCGCCGAGGAAACCGTCACCAGCTTGTTGACGCTGCCCGGCTCGAACGTCCAGGCAACATCCGGGTTCAGCAGGTCCGCAGCGGTGATCTTCGCCGGATTGTTGGGGTTGAAGCCCGGCGAGCTCGCCATCGCGTAGACGTCGCCGGTATGCGGGTTGACGACGATCGCGACACCCTTGATGGCACCGGAGGCCTTGACCTCGTCGCTCAGGGTTTTCTCCGTGAAGTACTGGATGTCGCGGTCCAGCGTGAGCTGCAGCCCCTGTCCCGGAACCGGCTCCTTCTCCCGATGGGTGCCCGACGGGATGGTGCGGCCCTGCGGGTCCTCCTCGACGACGAGGGTGCCGTTCCTGCCGGCAAGGCTTGTGTTGTAAGCACTTTCCAGGCCCGCCAGTCCGACGCCATCGCGCCCGACGATCCCCAGGACGTTGGCCGCCAGCTCGCCGGCCGGGTACAGCCGCTTGGTCTGCGGGTTGGTGCCGATGCCGGCCAGGTTGAGCTTCAGCACCTGCTGCCCGACTGAATAGTCGACGTCCTTCGCGAGGTAGACGAACGGCGTATTACTGATCATGCGCGCCAGCAGCGGCGCCTCCGGCATGTGGAGCACGCGGGCCAACCTCTTGGCCTCACCCTCGGCATCCGTGACCTTCGGCGGCTGCACGTAGACGTCGGCGGCGTCGACATCGACCGCGAGCACGTGGCCCGAACGGTCCCGAATCTCACCGCGGGTCGCCGGCTGCGGCACGCTGTGAGTGCGCTGCAACTGCGCCATCTGAGCGTAGGAATGCGCCTGAAAACCCTGCAGCTGAACGAGGCGACCGGCAAGGAGCAGGAAGAGCGCGGCCAACGCGGCGGCAGCCATGCGCAGCCGCTTTCCAGAGGAACGAAGCTGGTAGCCGCGGCGGCGCCGCTCGCTCCCGCCATCGCGACGATCACCGGGACGCGCCGCCGGCCGGGCAGGCGCGCGGCGGGGGGCCGGACGCCGCTCGCGTACCGGAGGAGGTGCGGTCGGGCCCATCATTGCCCCCCGGTGGACGCTGGGGTGGTCGGCTGCTTTGCGGGCGTGGTTATCGTGCCGGTTGTGCCAGTGGTCCTGGCGGTGCCGCTAGTCGTGGTGGTCTTCCTGGCCGGCAGCTGACCCGTAGCCGGCGTCCTGGTCGGCAGCCGGGGAAGGGCCTTCTTCACGGGCAGCTTTGCTGTGACGGGCGGCTTGGCCTTGACCGGCTTGGCCTTGACCGGCTGCTTAGCGGCCGGGGTCACCGCCGGCGGCACCTGCGGCACGACCGGCGGCGCGGGGACGACGGGCACGACCCCGGGCACGTAGATGAGGTTCCCCAGCCGAATTCCGCCCTTGGGTATGGGTTGCCCCTTCGCCAGGAAGACCGGTGCACCGCCCGGTACCAGGCCGAGCTTGGACGCGCGATAGGCCAGCCGCGCCGGGTCATCGAGCCCATCCTCCGGGCTGGCGAACTGCTGGCGCTGGCGGTCCAGCAATGCCTGCTGGCTTTGCAACGAATGCAGGCGGAAAGCGTCTTGGGCGGACGCCGTGTTGAGCAGCAGCAGACTGACGAGCCCGGAAGCCAGGAGTACGAGCAGCAGCGCGACGAAGGGGGCACGGCGGGCTCGCACCGGCGGCGGCACCAGGGACAGCAGCGCGCGCCCTCTGGTGGCGGCGAAACCGGCTCGTTGTGCCGCCCCTTGCGGGGCGGTGACCGGATCCGCGCTCACGGTCGACCAGCTCCTCGAAGGGCCGCGACGATCGCTCGCGGCAGCGGTGCGTCGAGACGCTCGGCGGCGCGCAGCCGAGCCGACGCGGCGCGCGGGTTGGACTCCACCTCCGCTTCCGAGGGGCGTTCGGCGCCGCGGGTCAGCAGCCGCAGGGCGGCGGGCGGGGGCGGCACGGGTAGATCAGGCGGAAGCTGCGCGTCACGCTCGGGATGCGCTCCCGCGACGAGAGTCCGCTTCACGATGCGGTCCTCCAGGGACTGGTAGGCCAGGACCGCGACCCGTCCCCCGCGAGCCAGCGCGGCAACGGCCGCTGGAAGCGCTGAGGTCAACGACTGCAGCTCCGCGTTGACCTCGATGCGCAACGCCTGAAAGGTGCGCTTGGCGGGATGGCCACCGGTGCGTCGGGTAGCGGCAGGAACCGCGTCACGCACGAGCTCGGCCAGCCGTGCGGTGCCGGTGATGGGGGCGGACTCGCGCTCCCGGACGATGGACTCGGCAATGCGCCGCGCGAACCGCTCCTCGCCGTACGTGCGTAGCACCCGCGTCAGCTCTCCCGTCCCGTAACCATTGATGACGTCTCCGGCCGTAAGCCCCCTCGACTGATCCATCCGCATGTCGAGCGGCGCGTCCCGGCTGTAGGAGAAGCCTCGCTTTCCATCGTCGAGCTGAAGCGACGACACGCCGAGATCAAGGAGGACTGCCGAAATCCCCCCGTTCGGGGGATGAACCGCGACAAGACCCAAGGAATCCAATACGTCGGGGATCTCGTCGTACACGGCCTGGACCAACCGGACCCGATCCCCATATGGCGCAAGGCGAATGCGCGACTCGGCCAACGCATCGGCGTCGCGGTCGATCCCAATCAATTGGGCCTGCGGGGCGGCGTCAAGGAGCGCCGCGCTGTGGCCACCAAGACCGACCGTGGCATCGACTAACACCGACCCCGGCTGGGAAAGCGCAGGAGCGAGGAGCTCGATGATCCGGTCCACGAGCACCGGCTCGTGGCGAAACTGCGGCCGGGACGAGTCAGGCGCCATTCCCGCCGTCCCTTCCATCGTGGGGCTTCGGGCCGGACAAACCTTGATCTGGTCTATGGGCATCCGGTCAGGTCCAGGTCCGCTCTACCGCCAGGCACCGGGGAAGGTGCGCCAGGATGCGAGCGGGCCGGAACCTCGCCGTACGCGATGACTGATACGCCGACGCGATGGGTCGACGTGGTCAGAGCACTCCGGGCAGCACCTCCTCCTGGAGTTCGGCGAAACGAACGTCATTGCCCGCGTCCCACTCGTCGAAGGCGGGGGCGTTCCACACCTCGAAGCGGGCGTTGGTACCGACCACGACGCAGTCGCGGTCCAGGCCGGCGTATTCGCGCAGCGCCACCGGCAGCGTGACGCGGCCCTGCTTGTCCGGGACCTCGAGGGAGGCCGAGCCGAAGAACGTGCGCTGATAGTTACGCAGCGCGGCCGATCCGAGGGGGGCATCGCGCAGGGCCTCGCCGATCCGGGCGAACGCGGCCGCGGTGTAGCCGTAAAGGCAGCGGTCCTGACCCTTCGTCACCACGACCCCCTCGGCCAACTCGTCACGAAACCGGGCCGGAAGGGCGAGCCGGCCCTTTTCATCCAGCCGCGGCCGGTGGGTGCCAAGGAACACGCCACACCTCCGCCCGCGACGCCAAAGGGGCCAAGCGGATCGACCCGATCACGATGAGGGATCGCCACACCCCGCTGCCCCACGGTTACCCACATTACCCCACTTCCCCCCTCCCAAACAGTCATTCACCCTCCGCAGCCCCCATGGCGAGACGCCGACGAGCCCAGAACGGGTGAAGATGGACGCGTGACCGGACCCTCGAAAGCACCCGCAGCGCCGACGGAAGTGCCGCTCACCTGGCTCGCCCCGTCACACCGACTGCTGGCGCTACGCCGGTGGCAACTGCGGGTCGCCGGGCTGGCACTGGTCCTGGGCGCCGTCGTGATTACCCTGTTCGCGACGACCGGTGGACTGATCGCCCTCGCCTTGGTGCTAGCTGCCGAGATCGCGGCCGAGGTGATCCTGCTCCGGCGATTCCGGGCCTGGGGTTACGCCGAGCGAGCCGAGGACTTGCTGGTCCGGCGCGGCGTGCTGGTCCGGCGGCTCTCGGTGGTCCCGTACGGCCGCATGCAGTTCGTCGACGTCGTCGCCGGCCCGCTGGAGCGCAGTTGGGGCCTCGCGACCGTGCGACTGCACACGGCGGCAGCAGCGAGCGACGCCCGCGTCCCGGGCCTGCCGGCGGCCGAGGCGGAGCGGCTACGCGACCGGCTGGCCATGCTCGGGGAGTCGCGGGCGGCCGGCCTGTGACGGCGTCTCCGAGGCCTCCTGGGCCGCCTTGGTCCCCTGGACCGCCGGGCGTGTCGGAGTTGGCGCCTGAGCCTGCGGACCAGCCGAGCGCACCAGGCTCCGAATGGGCCAGGCTCCATCCGCTCAGCCCGCTGCTGAAGGGCTGGCGAGTGCTGGGAGTGCTGGCCGCCTTCACCGCGCAGGACCAGCTACGCCGAGGCGGCCTGCCAGGTCGCCAACTACTGGTCTTCGCAGCGGTTGTCCTGCTGGGGTCCGCCATCGCGAGTTACGTGTCCTGGCGACGTCGCCGCTGGCGGGTCGAGGGCGGTGACCTGCGGCTGGATTACGGCGTGTTCACCCGCAAGAGCCGCCGGGTACCGCTCGCTCGACTGCAGGCGATCGATGTCGTACGGCCGTTACTGGCCCGCGCCCTCGGCCTCGCTGAACTCCGGCTCGAGGTCGTGGGCCACGGCAGCACCGAGGCCACGCTCGCCTACCTCACCGAGCCGCACGCCCAGCAGGTGCGCGGCTACCTGCTCGACCTGGCCCACCGGCCGGCGGCGGAGGTCATTCTTTCCCCGCACCCTTCCCCGCACCCTTCCCCGCCCATCCCTTCGTGGGGGCCACATGACGAGGCCGTGCTTGTGGCCGTGCCCGCCGGACGGTTCGTGGCGTCGCTGATCCTGTCCGCCTCCGGGGCCTTCACCGCGATCTTCGGCGGGGCGATCGCGCTCGCGTTCCTGGTGACCCCGGCCGCAGCCGGCGGAGTTGCTGCGGCTCTGCTCCCGATCGGGGCAACCCTCTACCGCAAGTTCACCATCGAGTTCGGGTTTACGGTTGCGCTCTCGCCGCAGGGTCTGCGCCTGCGTCACGGGCTGCTCGACACCCGTCAGCAAACCGTCCCACGTGGCCGCGTTCAGGCGGTACGCATCGTCGAACCTTGGCTCTGGCGACGGCTCGGCTGGGTGCGGGTGGAGGTCGACGTCGCCGGCTACCGCGGCAACGGCGCCGCAGCCGCCGAGGAAAGGGCGGCCAGTGGCGTGCTGCTCCCGGTCGCACTCCGGTCCGAGTCGGCGGCCGTCATCCAGGCCGTACTCCCCGGGCTGGACCTTGCGGCCCTGCGGCCGGTCCGCCCGCCGCGGCGCGCACGCTGGCGGGCACCCCTGTCCTGGCACAACCTCGGTGCGGCCTTCGACGCGGGCTGGTCGGTCACGTCGTACGGAAGGATCCGACGAGTAACCGACGTGGTCCCGCAAGACAAATTGCAGAGCGTGCGGCTGGTCCAGGGGCCTGTGCAGCGCCGGCTACGACTGGCCACGGTCCACCTCGACACCGCGGGCCGCCGGGTCCACGCTGCCGCCCGGCATTGGGACGCCGACCAAGCGGAGCAGCTCACCGACGCGCTCGCAACGCTGGCGCGCACGGCGCGTTCGCACCACGGCTGATCGCCGGCTGATCCGCCAGGATCCTCGTGGCGCCGTCCGGTTTGCCGGATTCCGACCGGGATCCCGGGAGCGAGGGGCGCGGAACGCCACGGCGAGGCACACTTGGGGCAACCGACCCAGGAGGTACGCGGTGGTTGACCCGTTGTCCATGGCGGCGTCCCCAGGGGGTTTCGCTCAGCGGCCCCATGGGGATTGGCCGCACACGGCTCGGGGTCGCGGCGTCGCCGTGAATGACGATCTCGAGCCCGACGTCGAGCGGGTGGGCGAGATCGGCGACCAGTTGCTGGCCGCCATCGAGACGGTGATCGACGGCAAGGCTGCGGTCATACGTACCGCGCTCGTCGTCCTTTTCTCCGAGGGCCACCTGCTGATCGAAGACGTTCCGGGCGTCGGCAAGACGATGCTCGCCAAGACGCTGGCCGCTGCGATGTCGGGCAGCGTGCGCCGTATCCAGTTCACGCCTGACCTACTCCCCAGCGATGTGACAGGCGTCAGCGTGTTCGAGCCGGGCACCCGCACGTTCGAGTTCCGGCCGGGTGCGGTCTTCGCCAATGTCGTCATCGGTGACGAGATCAACCGCGCCAGCCCGAAAACCCAGTCAGCCCTGCTGGAGTGCATGGAGGAGCGCCAGGTCACGATTGACGGCGAGACCTACCGGCTGGATCCTCCGTTCTTCGTAGTCGCCACCCAGAACCCGGTGGAGATGGAAGGCACCTACCCGCTGCCGGAGGCGCAGCGCGACCGCTTCACCGCGCAGGTCGCGATGGGCTACCCGTCAGCCACGGCTGAGCTCGCCATGCTCGACAACCACACCAGCGGGTCGCCGCTGGATGAGCTGAAGCCGGTCACCACGACCGACGAGATCGCCCGGCTGTCAGCGGTCGTGCGCGGCATCCATGTCGCCGACGACGTCCGCCGATACGTGGTCGATCTGGTGACCGCCACGCGCCGCCACCCGGAGCTTCGCCTCGGCGCGTCACCCCGCGCCGGCCTGCAACTGCTTCGCACGTCCCGCGCGGCGGCTGCCCTGGAAGGGAGGGCCTACGTCCTGCCGGACGACATCCAGGCGCTCGCCGGCGCCGTGCTGTCACACCGGCTGCTGCTGACGTCGGAGGCGGCGCAGAGCCGGCGGGAACCGTTCGACATCGTCGGTGAGATCGTCGCTCGGCTGCCGTTGCCGGCACCTTCGGTACGGCGGCGGTCGCGCTGAGCGGCAAGCAACCCTTACGGCGGCAGAGCAAGCTCTCGCCGCCGTCCGCCGGCGCCGCTTCGCAGCGCACGCCGCGTCACACGGTCATGGCGCTGCAGGGCATGACCGCCCGCGGGAGAGCCTTCCTGGCGGCCGGCACCACGAGCGCGGCCGCCGGCGTGATCCTCGACCAGCGCGATCTGGTCCGCGTCGGGGTTCTCCTGCTCGCGCTGCCACTGACAGCCGCGGCCTTCCTGACTCGCTCGAAGTACCGGGTCGGCGCCAAGCGCCGGCTCGACCGGTCCCGGGCACCCGTCGGCAGCGTGGTGCGGGTCGAACTCGACGTCCGCAACGTCTCGCGATTCGCGAGTCCGATGCTGCTCGCGCGGGACGCTCTTCCGGCCGAGCTCGGCGCCGCTCCGGGTGAGGGCGCCCGCTTTGTCCTGCAACGCATTCCGGCCGGTCGCGAAGTGACCGTGAGCTACGCCGTGCGGCCGGTTCAGCGCGGGCGCTACACCGTGGGACCCCTGTCAGTACGGCTGGCCGACCCGTTCGGCTTCTGCCAGATCGTGCGCACGTTCTCCGCGATCGACGGCCTCAGCGTCCTGCCCGCGATCGCCCCCCTGTCGGCTGGGCGGATGGGCGGCAAGTGGTCCGCCGGAGGCGAAACCCAACAGCGCGGGGTCACGACGGGCGACGAGCAGGACGCGACGACCCGGCCGTACCGCTCCGGCGACGATCGACGCCGGGTCCACTGGCGCACCACCGCCCGGACGGGTGAGCTGTCGGTGCGACGGGAGGAGCAGCCGTGGCAGAGCCGGGCGACCCTGCTCGTCGACACCCGAGCGACCGCCCACAGCCCCGGACAGCCCTCCGGATCATTCGAGTTCGCCGTCCGCGCCGCCGCCTCGATCGCGGCGGCGCTGATCCGAAACGGCTACGGCTTAAGGCTCACCGACGACGTGGCGCGCATCATCGCCGACTCGCACACGTCGCCGGGAGAGGCGGGCTTCGCCGTCATGGATGCGCTCTGCGAGCTGGAACGCGGCGAGAACGAGACCCTGCTGCCGGTCGCCAATCGGCTCAGTGACCATTCGCAGGGCCGCGGCGCCATCGTGGCTGTTCTCGGCCGGCTGTGGCCGGGCGACGCCACCGCGCTGGCCCGGCCTTCGAACAGCGGCGTTCGCCGGCTGGCGCTGCTGGTCGACGCGGACGCCTGGACGCCGGGCCGCAACCACCCCGTCAGGACGAAAGCGGCTGAGCAACGCGACGTGTTGCAGCGGGCGGGATGGTCGGTGGCTGTCGCCCACCCGCAGTCCTCCATCGAGACGCTCTGGCGCGAGCTCAACACTCCCGAGCAGATGGACACCCGCAGGTGGGTCGGATGAACACGACCACTCTCGACCGTCCGGAGCCGCGCGGCGCGGGACGCCCGGGCGCCCCGTCGCCGTGGTGGCCTCCGCCGCCCCCGAAGCCGCCGCGCGGCATGTCGGCCGAGCTGCGCATTCCGATGCCCGTGCTGGCCACGCTGGCGACGCTGTGCACCACGCTGTGCCTCGGCAATCTTTTCGAGGGCATCCGCTGGTGGTTCTACCCGTCGCTGGGGGCGATCGTGGTGGCGGCGATCGTGGGCGAGCTCGGCCGTCGCGTGCGGGCGCCGCTTGCGGTGATGCCGCTGCTCTATGCCGTCGCCGGATGGCTGTACGTCATACCGGTCGCCGCGGGCGACTCGGGACGGCGGCCAGGCGTCGGACTGTGGCCTACCGGCGACACCTTCACTGCCTTGCGCGATCTGGCCAACTCCGGCTCCACCGACATCCGCGCCCTGACCGTCCCCGTCCCCGATCGGCCCGGATTCCTTTTCCTCACCGTGGCCGGGGTCTTCGTCATCGCCGCCCTCGTCGATGCGATCGCGGTAGGGCTCGACCGGCCGGCGGCCGCTGGTCTCCCGCTGCTGGCGCTGCTAGCGGTCCCGGCTGCAGTCGTCGAGCGCGGGGTCGGCCTGCTGGCTTTCGTGGCAGCCTGCCTGTCGTACCTGGCGATGCTGCTCTCCTCAGGCCGGCATGGGTTCGTACGCTGGGCGCGCGTCCCGGCGGGAGCCGCGGCCGGGATCCGCCAGGCAACGGGCGCGACGGGGCGGCGCATCGGTGCCATCGCCGTCGTCGCGGCGCTCTTCCTGCCGGTACTCATCCCGCGCTATACCGGCGTCGGACGTCACCGCTCCAGCGGCAGTGGAGGCGGATCGGCCACCGTCATCGAGCCGGTCGTCACCCTCGCGCAGCAGCTGCACAGCGACTCCATACAACCTCTGCTGACGGTGCACACGCAGACCCCCGAGTACCTGCGGCTGGCCTCGCTCGAGCATTTCGACGGGCAACGCTTCACGCTCGGTTCGCTGTCGGCCGGACGCGACGCCAGGGTGTCTCACGGATTGCCGGCTCCTGCCAAGGGCAGCACCGCCGAAGTGAAGGCGACGATCGACGTCGAAAACGTCCTGCACCAGCGTTATCTGCCGACCCCGTACCAGGCGACGCAGGTGGCGATCGATGGTGACTGGCGGCTGTCCGGGCGAACGTTCACCATCTTTTCCGCCCAGAACGACACTTCCGGCGCCCACTACTCGGTGACCTCGCAAGTCGCGACGCCGACCGCGGAGGCACTACGGGCCCAGACCCCGACCGGCTCGCTGGCGCCCGAGATTGACGCCGACATCAACCTGCCGAACGACCTGCCGGTGGAGATCTCCGAGCTCGCGGCGCGGCTGACGGCCAGCTACCCGACCGAATACGACAAAGCCGCCGCCATCCAGGCCTACCTGCGCGGCCCGCTCTTCACGTACGACCTGAAGGGTGCCCCGATCGGGAACAACGCGCTGGCGGACTTCCTGCTGCGTGACCATCGGGGTTACTGCGAGCAGTTCGCGGGAGCGATGGTCGTGCTCGCCCGGGAGGCGGGGATTCCGGCCCGCGTGGCCGTGGGGTTCACCCCTGGTACCCGCCAGGCGGATGGCAGCTGGCTGATCACCAACCATGACGCCCACTCCTGGCCCGAGATCTGGTTCCCGCAAGCCGGCTGGATCCGCTTCGAACCCACCAAGCGCGACGACAGCACGACTGCGCCGGACTACACACAGAACCCGCAGGGCGGCGCGCCGGCGCCGATCCAGTCCGCCGACCCGAAGTCACAGGCGACCGCGGCACCGAGCGGCAAGGCGAGCCAGCCGGCAGCCGGCCCATCGAGTGGCCTGACGAGCGGCGCAGGTTCCTCCGGCGGCGGGCTTTCCTTCCCCGCGACCCAGGTGCTGGGTTGGAGCGGCGGCGCGGCCGTCGGCGTCGTCCTGCTGCTCGCACCGGCCCGGCTGCGGCGGCGTCGGCGGCGGCGGCGCCTTGACGACAGTTCGGCCGGCTGGCAGCGCGACGCGTGGCGGGAGATCGTCGACACGGCCGTGGATCTTGGTGTTGACGTGCCGGCGACGCTCTCCCCTCGCCGGACCGTGCAGCGATGGTCACGCCTTTCGACCGGCGAGCGCGTCATGCCCGACGCCGCGAGCAAAGTACTGGCCGAGGTCGCTCACGCCGAGGAACGCTTCCGGTATGCCCCGCAATCGAGCGCCGGCGCCGATCCGGCGGTCGCCTGGACCGCGCAGGAGGTTCGGGACGCCCTGCATTCCTGGGAACACTCCCGCGAATCCCGGGTGCGCCTGCGCGCCCTGCTGGCGCCGCGGTCCATGCGCCCGGCGGCTAGGACCGTCCTGGCGGGCGAATCGGGCCCGGGTGCAGACAGCAAGCCGGGCTCGCGCAGGCTTGCGCTGCGGCGGCTCCGGTCAAGGCCAGCAGGTCAAAGCTGACCGAGCGGATCCTTTGCGCGTGACCCTGCAAGATCCGATTCTGGCGGATCCGAAAGCCGGACTCGGTTAGCGGTCGCGGTCGTCCCAGCGCCGCTGCCAACGCTCCTGCGCGCGCTGGGAGAGCGAGCGACGGGCCTTCGGCGACCGCGATCGGCGGGAGCGGGACTCGAGATCGGGCCGGCCGCCGAGCCGACGAAGATCGCCGGAGCCCCGCAGCGCCGCGAGCAACATGACGACAAAACCCAACAAACCAAGCACAATGCTGGCCGCACCGGAATTGATCACTACCGCCGCGACGAGCACACCGAGCCCGACGACGAACAGGGCGGTGGAGCGCCAGAGCCGCCGAATCGCATACGAACGTGGGTTTATCGAGCGGACGGTGCTGACAAGTTTGGGGTCGTCGGCGTAGAGATCGCGCTCGATTTGCTCGAGCAGACGCTGCTCGTGCTCTGAGAGCGGCATCCGCGCTCCTCCCCACACCAACATTCCAGACCCCGATGGGGGTCTTCTCAGAATAGAACCTCGGCAGGATCGACGATAGTCGCAAGCTCCCGGCGTGCGCCAAATTTGGCAAACCTGTGAGTACTTCGCGGTGAACACGCGCTCTCATCGAACCCGCAATGTGGTGATCACCGCAAAAATCATTGGGTGGGCAGTGAACGGCCAGGGGGATCGACCAGGGACGCCGGGCGTACCGATCCCGAACCGAATCGGGCGGACGCCCGGTCGACCGCCCGATCCGCCTCCCGCCATCCGGACTCCCGCTCCCCCAGCGAAAGCTGGCGGGTCACCCGTCCGGAGCTGACGAGCGACTCCGCACGCACCCCCACCAAACGCAGGCGGGCGCGTTGGAGCCCGAGCTTGCGGAACAGTTCGCGGGCAACTTCGTAAATCTCGCGCCCGCTATCCGTGGCCTGCGGCAGGGTGCGCGCTCGGGTGATGGTGGTGAAATCGGCGAAGCGCACCTTCAGGCTGATGGTGCGCGAGGCGTATCCCTGCTCGCGCAGCCGGGCCGCGGTGCGCTCAGCCAGCCGCAGGACCTCGCGCAGCACGATCTGCGGGTCATCGACGTCACGGGCAAAAGTCTCTTCCGCACCAACGCTTTTCTCCGGCTCGCTCGCAATGACTTTGCGGTCATCGCGTCCCCACGCAAGCGCTGTCAGGTGGGAGCCGGCCGCGGCTCCGAGCACCCGCTGCAGCGTATGGACCGGCACTTGCGCGATGTCACCGACCGTCTGCAAGCCAAGCCGATGCAACGACTCCGCAGTGCGCTCACCCACCCCCCACAAGGCCTCAACGGGCAGCGGATGCAGGAAGGACACCAGGCCATCCGCCGGGACGACGAGCAGCCCGTCCGGCTTGCCGCGGGCCGAGGCCAGCTTGGCCACAAACTTTGTGGACGCGACCCCCACCGTGCAGGTGAGCTGCTGCTCGTCCCAGACGCGGGCGCGTATCCACTCGGCAATCTCGCGCGGACGGCCAAGCCGCCGCTCAGCTCCCCGGACGTCGAGGAATGCCTCGTCCAGCGACAACGGCTCGACGAGTGGGGTGACCGACCGGAAGATCTCCATGATTCCGGCGGAGGCCTCGCTGTAACGACGAAACGTCGGCGGCAGCACGATCGCCTGCGGGCACAATCGGCGGGCCCGCATCATGGGCATCGCGCTGCGCACCCCGAACTCGCGCGCCTCATACGTCGCGGACAGGACGACGCCGCGGGTGCCGCCGCCGCCGACAATGACCGGCTGCCCCTGTAGCTCCGGACGGGTACGCAGCTCCACCGACGCGTAGAACGCGTCCATATCGACATGCAGGATCGGGCAACCACTATCCGACTGCACGCGTGCAGCGAGACCGGGGAAACCGCCTGATCCGCCGCTCATGACGGCTTCCGCCCACACCGGGCAGCGGGCTGCACCCGTGCAGGAGCCGATGGCGCGTCCCTACGCGTCGGGCTTGCGGGCCAGCACGTGCAGCCGGGTGGCCATCGCGCGGTAGACCGGCAGCCGGGCCACCGACTCTTCCAGGCGCGCAAGGACCTCTCGGGCGTGGGGCTCGATGTCGAGCACGGCTCCGGGGACGAAATCAGAGAACACCCGATCTCCGTGAATCCCCACCACGGACAGTCCCGCGGCCTCCGTGAACTGCACCAGCTCTTCCAGATCGAACCGGCGATGCAGGCGATCGGTGCCCGCCGCGGCCTGATCGAAAAGAACTCGCTCGGCGGCGTCGAGACGCCCGGCAAGGATTCGGCCGAGGACCGCGGCTGACCGGTTGGCCGCAAGCACGCTGAGCAGGCCGCCCGGCCGCAACGCAATTCCGGCGGCCACGATGCCGGCGGCTGGATCATCAGCGACTTCGAGCACGTCATGGCACAACAGGACGTCGACCTGCTGTGGGTCGATGACATCACCGAGGGTGTCGAGATCGCCCTGGCGACCGCTGACGTGTTCAGCGACTCCGGCCTCCGCAGCCCGGCGCTCGAGGGAAGCCAACGAGTCAGGGCTCGGATCGACGACGATGACCCGGTGGCCGAGCTGCGCCAAGGGAACCGCAAACCCGCCGCTGCCACCACCGGCGTCGACGACGACGAGCCTGCCACCACCTCGCTCGCGGCTCTCGGGTCGCCCAGCAAGCTCCACGAGCGCGCGCCGCAGGTCTTCCCAGACGACGCTGCTGCGCGACGCCGGCCAAGAGCTGGACTGGCTCGACTGACTGGTAGGCACGCCTGCCTTTCCCGGGACCGCTGGGCATCGGATTCGTGGGTGCCGGCAGCTACACCGGCACTCACCTGGAAGGGTAATCGCCCACCGGCACACGGGCGGGTCTGCGACAGCGCCCGCCGGCGGCCGGCCAACACGAATCCGCTGCTCATCCGCCCGAGCTCCCCGGGCTGGAATGCCACAACCGGCGGGGAGCACTGCGAGCGTCCCCGCCTGACGGCTTGATGTCGGCGTAGGGAGACAGGCGAAAACCGGTGGCGTACTGCTGCGCCCGTGCCCCGGCCGGTGGATTGACCATCACCGGCCGGCTGGACCGGCTGGCCGCCGCACCCTGAACCGCGAGCTCACTGACTCTGACCGGATCGGCCATGATCCGCTCAACCGCCGCTGCTCCTCCTGCCTCCCAGGCATCTCGCAGAGCGGGCAGCTCCCAGCAACCGGTCGCCCGCAGCGATACCCCGCGCGGGCCGGTACGGCGTACGAACCCCCGAATAACCAGCAGCCACGAATGAAAGACGGTCGATGCGTACCCCGCTTGGGCATCTTCGAAGAAGGTGGCATCGAGCGGTCCCGTCGCGTCATCGAGGGTCACGAACACCACCCGCCGCCCCGAGCGAACCGGCGGCGTCTGGGTGGCCACCTTCACTCCAGCGATCAAGATTTCCTGGCGGCTACGGCACCGCACGAGATCGCGGGCGCGGGTGATACCGAACGCCTTCATGAAGGGCTCGTAGAAGTCCACCACATGGCGAGTGACATCCAGACCCAGCACATCGAGCTCAGCACGCACCTGCTCGGCGCTGGTGAGCTCAGGGAGTCCGGACGCCCGGACAGCGGATGGATCGTCACCGAGATCGAGGGCGAGCTGCACCGGATCGTGCTCCTGGGCCCCCGCCGACCCCAGATCCCCGGGCGCCCCGGTCAAACCGGGCAGCCCGGTGCGCGCCGCGCGCGACTGCCGCGCCGCCCTTTCAACGACCCCATCGGCGGCTCGCTCGGTGCCACCGGCCGCGCCGCCGCGGCTCGAACCCCGCCCGCGCCGGGCGCTGCCCCGGGCCACCGCCCGGCTCCACTGATCAAGCTCAGCGACCTGCAGAAGCAGATCGCGCCGGGTGATACGACCCCGGCGACGCACCGGTGCCGCCAGCCCGATCCCATAGAGAGAATCGAACCCGCCCGCGAGCACAAGCCGCTCGACGATGGGTCTGGACACCGCCGCCCGGTGCCAGAAGTCGGACAAGGAGCCGTAGGGCCGGCCGGTGATGATCCCGGTGACTTCAGCCGCATTGATCCCTTTGACCTCGGACAACGCCATGCGGATGCCGTAATCACGGGCATCGGGAAGCCGCGGGTCAAGCGGTGGATGGCGAGCGGGGGCGTCCAGCACGGCGGGTGGGGGCTCGGAAAACGACCCGATGCGCTCGACGCGGTAGACGCTGTCGGATTGATTGACGTCGAGTCCCAGCACGGCAATGCCGAATTGGCGGGCATCGTCGAGGATGAGCCGTTTGGGATACATCCCCGGATCGTGGGTGAGCACCCCGGCGAGGAACGCTGCGGTGTGGTGGGCCTTCAACCAGGCGGATTGGTAGGTGGGAAGCGCGAAGGCCGCGGCATGCGCCTTGCAGAACCCGAACGACCCGAAGGCTTTCAGCACTTCCCAGACCCGCTCGATGGTCGCGAGGTCGTAGCCGGCGCGCAGGGCCGCCGGCACGAAGGCGGCCCTGACCTCCGGCTGGAGAACCGGATCACCGAGCGCACGCCTCGCCTCATCAGCTTCGGCCAGCGAAACTTTGGTCATCTGAGCCACGATTTGCAGGACCTGCTCGTGGAAAACGACGACCCCTCCGGTGTCAGCCAGGTAGGGCTCAAGGTCAGCGTGGATAGAGGTGGCCTCCCGCCATCCTTGGCGAGCCTCCAAGAAGGGGGTCACCATGTCGCTCTTCACCGGGCCGGGCCGAAACAGCGAAATGTCGATGATGAGATCGTCGAACGTCTCTGGACCGAACTTTCCCACCAGCTCCCGCTGGCCGGGCGACTCAATCTGAAAGCAGCCGAGAGTGCGGGTGGACTGCACCAGCGCGAAGGTGGCCGGGTCGGCGCGATCGATGTTGTCGATATCAACGTCGACCTCATCGACCCGTCGCACTTCGGCAATGGCGTGTGAGATCGCTGACTGCATGCGGATCCCGAGCAGATCGAGCTTGAGCAGCCCGAGATCTTCGACGTCGTCCTTGTCGAACTGGCTCATCGGAAAACCCAGGTAACTCGCCTCTACCGGGGTGCGATCCAGCAAGGTGGCATCGGACAGGAGCACGCCGCAGGGATGCAGCGCGATGTGACGAGGCAGCCCATCGAGGCGCTCGACGAGGCGCAGCATCAGGTCAAGCCGCTCGCTGGACAGCCCGCTGCTATGCAACTCCGGCAGATCACGCATCGCTGCGCGCACCTGGCTGGCCCGGATGTGGGGAAACGCTTTGGCCACCGCGTCGATCTCACCCGGCGGCAACCCGAGCGCCCCACCGACATCGCGGATGGCGTGGCGCGCCCGGTAGGTGTCCATCATCGCGACGCAGGCACAGCGCTCGCCTCCGTAACGGGCGAGCACCTGCTCATAAACCTCGGTACGCCTGGCCGACTCGACGTCGATGTCGACATCGGGCAACTGGTGGCGCAGCGGTGACAGGAACCGCTCCATCAGCAGGCCGTAGCGCAGGGGATCGACGTCAGAAACACCGGTGAGATAGGTGACCAGGCTGCCGGCGCCTGAGCCACGAGCCGCGCAGCGGACCCCCATCCCGCGGATCAGGTCGACAACATCGGCCACGGTAAGGAAATAGCTCGGATAGCCCAATGCTCGAATCACCTCGAGCTCGGAGTCGAGTCGCTCGTTCACCTCCCGGGACAGCTGCATGCCGCGCCGGCCAAGGCCGGCTTCGCAGCGAGCACGCAGCACATGATCAGCGTCATGGGCATTGGCTCCGGCCGGAATGTCACCAGTGATCGCCAGCTCCGGAAAGTGGATCTCCCCGATACCGAGATCCGCCTTTGGATCCAGCACGCAGCGCTCGGCGATCTGGCGGGAGCGGATGAGAAGGCTCCGCCCACCGTCGGTGAATCCGGCAGCGCGCGCGACTTCCTCGGCAACATCTGCCATTTCCTTGCCCGACTTCAGATACCCCTCTGCATTGGCCCGGCCGACGTGACGCGGATCCAACGCCACCAGCAACCGGGAGGCATCGAGCACATCGGCGACGGGCGCATCACCTCGGTCGGCATATCTCACCGCATTGGTAAGGACTACCGGCACGCCCGCATCGAGCCCGAAAGCCGCCCACCGGCCCGCCTTCGCCAGCTCCCCGCGACCCCGGTGATGCACCACCTCGATCTGGAGCTCGCCCGGCTCCGGGAAGGCCGCGCGCCAGCGAGCCACATGTGCACCGGCGAGTGCCTCGCGGCGCGCGATCAAAGCCCTCCCGGCTTCGGACTGCGGGCCGAGCAATGCGATAAGGGCACCGCCTCCGGACCGGGCCACCTGCGCGTATTCAGCGATCAGCTCGATGCTGGTGACTGGGGTGCCGCGATCCCCGGCTAAATGCGTAGCCGTCACCAACCGGCAGAGTGCCCCCCACCCGGCGCGCCCCGATGCCAGCAGGGTGATCCTCGGCAACCCCGCATCGACGAACGCCCCGCCACGCGCCGGCGACGACGACGATCGAGAGGCGGTCTGCCGCGTGTCAGAACGGCGCACTGACGCCAGTGGAGCAACAGCAAGGTCGGTGCCGAGCAGCGGACGGATGCCCTCCCGCTGGCAGGCCTTGGCGAAGCGCACCGCACCGTAAACCCCGTCCCGGTCGGTGAGCGCCAGTGCATCCATCCCATGCTCTGCAGCCTTGGCCGCGAGAAACTGGGGATGCGATGCACCGTGACGCAGGGAATAGCCGGATGCCACATGGAGGTGAACGAAGTAATCGGACATGCCCTGCGATTCGACCTATGCCGACAGCGACAGCGACGGCTGCTGGGCCAGGCCCAGCAAGGCGAGAACTGCTAGCAGGAAACGCTCTGAATCCCGGACGAGATCATCTGCTTCCCGCTGACTGACCACCGGTCGGCCCGCCTCAGCAGCAGCGCGCTTGGGGGCACCGGCGGCGAAGAACGCCGCCCATTCCCTGAGCTCCGGAGCCACCTCGGTCAGGAGTCGCCAGGCACTGACCGGCCGACCCCGACGATTGTGGGGTCGGGCTCGGGCAGCTAGCACCGCCGCCGCAGCACGCAATGCGGCGAGGTGAGCAAGGGCGTAACGCTCCCCAGCCACCTGAGCCCCCTCGGCGTCAGCCAGCCCTTGCCGAGAGGCCGTCAGCAAACCGCCGACGGCTCGCGAAAGCACCCGCACCTGCGCCTGGCTCGAAGAAACGGCCATCAGTCATGCACCTCCACAAGCTTCCAGCTACCGCGAGACCAGTCGAAACAAAGGTCGTAGACCCCGAGTGACGAGGACCGGCCGGAGCCGGCTTCCACCCGCCAGAACTCCTGCTCACCGTCATCAATGGAGGCCGGGCCGATGGACGCTCCGACATCAGGCGCCGGCTCACCCCAAGCGCGCTGGGCCCACTTGGGTGACGCGGGAATCGGATCGAGGACAAGGTCGGCTTCCGAACGAGCCACCTCACCGCCGGCAGCCAGCGCCATCGCCGCGCTGGAAGCCCACCACTGGCCGGACTCGAACCAATGCTCGAGCACGTCTCGGACGACATAGAGCCGCGAGCGCCATAGGAACTGCTCCGGAACATCGTCACGACGCCGAACTTCGATCGGCTCCGCATGACGCCTACCCACGACCGCCTCCTCCCAGCCCGCCGGCACGACGGGCAATGACCCAGGACACGTGCATCTACGTGCACGACTCGCCGGGGGAAGGCGACGGTTGCCGGCAGGCGATGTCGCTTCCCCACGACACCGCCTGCCGAACGATCCGGCTTGCCTCGTACGCTGGATGGGACGCGCAAGCTGGTGTACCGAACATACGTTCGAAACGCCAGGGCGTCAAGCTTTCCGATCGGCGTCCCGACGTCCGCCTAAGGGGCAGCCCTCAGGTGCGCTCGGGCGGCGGCCCGACTCCGTCGCCGCGCAGCACGAACCGCCGGTTGCACGACTGGCACCACCAGCCGCCGCGCTCCCCTACCGGCTCGAGATCTTCCTCGCCGCAGTAGGGGCAGTAGAACGGCACCGAACGCTCTCCCCCGGGGGAGGTCGCGGGTGGGCCTTCAGTCACCAGGGGCCTACTGCAGCGCCGACTCGTCAGCGCGCCGGACCCAGGAAGCGAAGCTCTCGCCCTCGGTGCGACCCGCCTGGAACGAGCGCAGGATCCGCTCCACGAAGTCCGGAAGCTCTTGCGAGGTCACCTTGAGCCCGCGCACCTTGCGTCCGAGCGCCGCCTCGACGCCGAGCGAGCCGCCGAGATGAATCTGGAAGCCCTCTTCGCCGCCGATCAGGGAACCCTTCAAACCGATGTCGGCGACCTGGAAGCGGGTGCAGGCATTCGGGCAGCCGTTGACGTTGATGCCGATCGGCTCGTCAAAGTTGGGCATGCGGCGCTCGAGCTCATCGATCAGGTCGCTCGCGCGGGCCTTGGTCTCGACGATGGCGAGCTTGCAGAACTCCAGCCCGGTGCAGGCCATGGTCGAACGGCGGAACGACGAGGGGTTCACCGCCAGGTCGAGAGCGGCCAGTTCGGCGGTAAGGCCGTCGACGTCACGAACGCCCAGGATGATCAGCTTCTGCTCGGTCGTGGTGCGTATCTCGCCGGCGCCGAACCGGTCGGCAAGGTCTGCGACCTGAGCCAGCAGGGTGCCGGGCACCCGGCCGGCGCGCGGCGCGAAACCGACGGCAAACGTGCCGTCACGCAGCTCCGTCACGCCGACATGATCGCGACGCTTCGAACGCGGAGTGGCCGGGGCGGGACCGTCCTGCAGCGGGTAGCCGAGGTACTCCTTCTCGAGCACTTCACGGAAACGCTCCGGACCCCAGTCCGAGACCAGGAACTTAAGGCGCGCCCGGGTACGCGAGCGGCGATATCCGTAGTCCCTGAAGATCGACGTGACGCCCGCCCAAACCTCGGGCAGCTGCTCCGGGGTGACGAAGACGCCGAGCCGCACCGCGAGCTTGGGGTTGGTCGACAGGCCGCCGCCGACCCAGAGGTCGAAGCCGGGAGTGCCCGCGGGTCCGTCGGGCACGCCGACGAAAGAAACGTCGTTGATCTCGTGAATCGTGCAGTGGTCCGGGCATCCGGAGATCGCCGTCTTGAATTTGCGAGGCAGGTTGGAGAAGTCGGGCGAGCCGATGTAACGGCTGACAACCTCCGCGATCGCATCGGTGCCGTCGATGACCTCATTGGCATCGACCCCGGCCAGCGGGCAGCCGAGGATCACGCGCGGGGTGTCCCCGCACGCTTCCGTCGTCGAGAGGCCGGCCCCTTCGAGCCGCTCCCAGATCGCCGGCATGTCTTCGATACGGATCCAGTGCAGCTGCACGTTCTGACGATCGGTGACATCGGCGGTGTCGCGGCCGTAATCGGTGCTCACCTGCGCGATGACCCGCAGCTGCTCGGACGTGAGACGCCCGCCATCGATACGCACCCGCAGCATGAAGAACTTGTCGTCCAGCTCCGCCGGCTCGAGCGAACCGGTCAGGCCACCACCGATGCCGGGCTTGCGCTGGGTATAGAGCCCCCACCAGCGCATACGGCCACGCAGATCGTTCGGTTCGATCGAGTCGAACCCGTTTTGCGCGTAGACCGTCTCGATCCGCTGCCGGACGTTAAGCCCGTCATCTTCTTTTTTGAACTGCTCATTCGTATTGAGCGGCTCCCGATCGCCGAGGGCCCACTGGCCCTGCCCGGTGGAGCGCTGAGGCGCGGGCATGCGCACGGATCCTTCCGCTGGAACAAGCACATACCGGACGCCTCAAGTCTCGCACAGTGTCGCGGGAAGCTAGCTCCCGCGAACGCGAAGGGTCGGCGAACGCATTCACCGGGGGCCCGCGGGAACATCTGGGCTCACCTCGTTGTAGTGTTCAAACGTGTTCTTGATGCTCGTTGCGCGGCTGCATGTTGATCTGCAGCGTTGCTCGAGCGCGGTCTGTCCGCAGCGGTAGTCGGCGCGTCAGCTTTCTGATGCGTCTTTCTCCCGCCCGACTGACCTCGATGAAGGACGCTTGTGACCTGCCTAGACCTGACAACGTTATCGCCGCGCGAGCTCGCCGAACGCGCCGGCGAGGAGCTTGAAGGCGCACCCCCCGTCGAAGTCCTGCGCTGGGCGGTTGACCGCTTCAGCCCGCGCTTCGCGGTGACCGCTTCGATGCAGGACACCGTCCTGCTGCACATGATTTCGCAGGTGGACCCCACGATTCCGGTGGTTTTCCTCGACACTGGCTACCACTTCCCGGAGACCATCGGTACGGCCGACGCCTCCGAGATGGTCTATGGCCTGAACAACCTGCTACGTATCCGACCGAAGCTGACAACCTCGCAGCAGGATCAGGCGTTCGGGCCGCGGCTGTATGAGCGCGACCCCGACGCCTGCTGCCGGATGCGCAAAGTGCGCCCGCTCGAGACCGCCATGCGCGAGTACGACGCCTGGGCTTCCGGGGTGCGCCGCCATGAGAGCGACACCCGGTCGACGGCCCGGCTGATCGAGTGGGACGCGCGCAAGGGGAAAGTGAAGATCAACCCCCTGGTCGCGTGGTCCCAGGAGCAGATCAATCAGTACGTCGAAGCCAACGGCGTCCTGGTCAATCCGCTGCTGTCCGAGGGCTACGCCAGCGTCGGCTGCGCCCCCTGCACCCGCCCCGGTGCCGGCCGCGACGGACGCTGGGCCGGCCAGAGCAAGATCGAATGCGGCCTTCACCTTTGAGCCTCGGCCGACCCCCAAAGATGCTAGAGAGGTGAACGCCGAGCCCGATCTGGTGCTGGTTGGTCACGGCAGCCGCGACCCGCGTGCGGGCATGGTTCTGCGTGCCCTCCGCGACGCGGTGGCAGCACGCCTGTCCGTTGAGGTGACTCTCGCGTGGATCGAGCTGGACACCCCGCTGATCGGCGACGTGATGCGCGCGCGGGAGGACCCGCCCGTCGTCGTTCCGCTGCTGCTTTCCCGCGGGACGCATACGGCTCGTGATCTGCCCCCGGGTGCCCGCAGGGCGCTCGGACCGGATCCGATCCTGACGGCGATCCTGCTCGACCGGCTACGTGAGGCCGCCATCACCCCCGGGCGCCCGCTCGTCCTGGCGGCGACCGGCTCGACGGACCCACTCGGGACCTGCGACTTGTTGGCGCAGGCCGAAATGCTCGAAGCGGCCTGGAAGGCCCCCGTTCGCCCCGGCTTCGTCACCGGCGAGCCGTCGCTCTCGGCGGCCACCGAGGCGGCCTCCGCAGCGGCCGGCGAAAGCACCCAAAATCGCAGCTCAGAGCCGCCTGCAGTGGTCAGCTACTTCCTGGCGCCCGGGCGCTTGCCGGACAGTGCTGAAGCCGACACCGACCACCTTGGCACCCATCCGGCCCTCATCGAATTAGTCCTAATGCGCTATCACGGGGTTGCTCCGCTCGGCGTAACCCGGATGGGCCTGTAGGCGCACTTCCCGCTTGCCGAAGCTCTGTGATGTGGCAGGAATGCAGACCATCATCCGGCCGGCGGCGGTGCTGCCGGAACAGGCGGCGCAGCTGATACTTCGGGGGCTCCGTCAACAAGACGTCGCGTCCGGAGGCGTCTGGAACACGACGGCGACTCTTTGGCAGCGCTACGACCGTCCCTGGGACGGCCCGCTCGGCAGCCCAGGCAGAGCCGAGCTCGTCGGGACCATCGCCGTCGTCTACGGCACCCCCACCCGAGCGAGCATCACCGTCTACCGGGCCTCCGTCACGGATGCTGCGGTGGCGGCCGGGTGGACGACCGACAACCTCTGTGACGAGGCGTTCAGCCACGCCGGCCTCATGCTGGCCAACTGCCCGCGAGCTGTCCTGGCTGCGCCGCCGGCTCGTGACCCGTTCAAGCCGGCTGCCCTCATGCAGCACTATGGCGGCGAGTAGGGCCGCAGCCGAGGCCTGCAGCGGGCAAGCTGGTCAGGTGCACGGGACACCGGAGTTGGTGACGCTTCACCTCTGGGGAGTGCGCCGCCGTCACTTGCCGTGGGCCCTCAGCCGGATGGCGCTGCACCGCGGGTCGCTGCGCGCCGCTCCCGGGCTGCGCTTTGCGCGACTGCTCGGCACTGGGCATGGCGAGTCCTTCACCCCCGCCGACGCCGACCCCGGACACTGGGCATTGCTGTCGAGTTGGGAGACCCCGGCCCACGCGGCGACGTTTGAGCGCAGCGCCATGATGACTGCGTGGAACGACCACAGTCACGAACGATGGCGGCTCGGCCTGCGGCCGCTGACCTCCCACGGACTCTGGTCCGGCCAGCAACCTTTCGGGCCGAGCCGCGCCGCCGACGCCCGTTCACAAGCTGCCGGCGGGCCCTGCGCGGTGCTGACCCGTGCACGGCTGCACTCGGCGAAGGCCGCGACCTTCTGGCGGTCCATCCCGCCGGTCGCCCGCGCTCTGCATACTGCCGACGGCCTGCGCTTCGCCCGCGGCATCGGCGAGGCCCCCATCGGTCTGCAGGCCACCTTTTCGGTCTGGGATGACGAGCAGGCCGCCGCCGACTTCGCCTACCGCTCCCCAGAACATCGCCTGGCCATCGAGCGCACCGCGCAGACCGGCTGGTACGCCGAGCAACTCTTCGCCCGGTTCGCGGTGGTCGAAGCCAGCGGCATCGTGAACGGCAGGGATCCGCTCCTGATCGAAGGTGCGCCGTGATGGTCGAGTCGCCCGCGGCGCGACCCGACGGCATAACCCTGGAGTGCTGGACGCCCGTGAAAATGAACACCCGGCTGACCGACATGATGCGGGTGTACCGGCGGGCCTTCCTTGACGTCCACGAGGCACACCCGGCCCGCGCCGAGATCGAGCGCACCGCTCACGCTCGGAGCCACTTGCGACGTCCGGGAGTGCGCGCCGTCGCCGCACTCGAAGGCAGCCACCTCGTCGGAATCGGCTACGGCCAGCCCGGCACCGCCGGCCAGTGGTGGCACGACGTGGTGATGGCCGCCGTCGCCACCGACCGCGGCGACGACGCCGCCGACGACTGGCTCGGCAGCTGCTTTGAGATCGTGGAGCTTCACGTGCTGCCGACCCATCAGGGCCAGGGCATCGGACGTGACGTGCTGCGACTGCTCATCTCGGACACCGGGGCGCGCACCGCCGCGCTGTCGGCGCTTGAACCGGACGGCAGCCCGGCTCGCCGGTTGTACACGGCCGAAGGCTTTGTCCCGCTCCTTCAGCATTTCCGCTTCCCTGGCGGCCCGACGCGCTATGCGGTGCTCGCCAAACGCCTGACCTCCGTATGACGGGTACGGGATCGGACGTGGTCGTCATCGGCGGCGGCCACAATGGTTTGGTCGCGGCCTGCTACCTGGCTCGCGCCGGCCGATCTGTCGAGGTCATCGAACGTGACGACGTCGTCGGGGGCGCCGTGTCGACCGTCGAGCGATTTGCCGGCTATCGCGTGGACCGGGGGTCGAGCCTGCACGTGATGATCCGCTGGACCGGGATCGTGGAGGAGCTCGATCTCGCCCGGTTCGGACTGCGCTACATCGACTGCGATCCCTGGGGTTTCTTTCCGATCACCGGGGCGCCCGGCGGTGGGATCACGTTTCGGGTCGATCTGGAACGCACCTGCGCCTCGATCGAAGCCGTGTGCGGCGCGGCGGAGGCGGACGTGTACCG
Source organism: Mycobacteriales bacterium (assembly GCA_038245655.1). Classification (GTDB taxonomy): domain Bacteria; phylum Actinomycetota; class Actinomycetes; order Frankiales; family Frankiaceae; genus DATAZK01. The sequence continues at coordinate 57,868 of JBBRSE010000018.1, forward strand.
CGGTTTCGTCGGCGACTGGTCGCAGCGGATGGCGCCGATGATCGAAGCGTTCAATGCACCGCCGACGCCTGGACGCCTGGGCCGGGCCGCCTGGCGCGCCGGCAGGCATCTGCCTGCGAGCGGTCTGGAGATCGGGCGTCAATTCCTGTCCGGCGGCGATGCCGTACTCGATGAGACCTTCAGCGACGAACGCCTCAAGACAGCGCTCGCTTGGCTGGGCGCGCAGTCGGGTCCGCCGATGTCCGAACCGGGAACCGCGGGCCATCTCGGCTGGAGCGCGATGATGCACCGGCAGGCTCCCGGGCGAGCAATCGGCGGGTCCGGAGCGCTCACAGGTGCCCTGGCAGCGCGCCTGCAGTCGGACGGTGGACGCTTGCGGCTGGGCGATGGCGCGCGATCGATCGAGACGCAGGGGGGGCGCGTCACCGCTGTGACGACGACATCCGGCAATCGGCTGCCGTGCACGACCGTGATCGCCGCGTGCCACGTCCTCACCACGCTCGAACTCGCCGCCGACGGTTTACCCCCCGGGCTGGTTGATCGTGCGCGGCGGGCCATCCCGGTGGGCAATGGGATCGGCGTCGCGCTGCGACTGGCCACCCGTTCCTTGCCGGACTACCCCGGCGCCGCGCCGGACGTGCACTCGGGTCTTGGCCTGCTGGCACCGGACCGCCAAGTCCTGGCGGCCGCGTACGGCGACAAACTCGCGGGGCTACCGCCGGCTCGGCCCCCCGCCGTCGTCATGGGCTTCTCCGGCATCGATCCGAGCCTGGCGCCGCCGGATCGACACCTCGTGACTGTCTGGGGACAGTGGTACCCGTACGACCTCGGCCGCGGCTCGCCGGCCAGTTGGGAGGCCGCCCGCGAACCCACCATCAAGCGTCTGCTCGCCGCGGTCGATGCGGCCGCACCTGGCTTCTCCGCAACCGTCGAAGAGGCGTTTCTGCAGACCCCCGAGGACCTGGAACGTGAGCTCGGGCTGCTGCGGGGCAACGTCATGCACGTCGATATGAGCCTGCCGGCGATGTTCGCCTGGCGCCCGCTCCCGGAGCTCTCCGGCTACCGCACCCCGATCGCAGGCCTCTACCTCGCCGGCGCGTCGACCCACCCGGGCGGCGGCGTGTCCGGGGCGAGCGGTCGGAGCGCCGCTCGGGTGGTGATGGCCGATGAGGAGCGCGCGTCCCGCCGTCTTCGGTCGCGCTTTGCTGTCCTCGGGCACCGGCGATGACGTCCCCGTACGCTCAGGTCGTGGCGAGCTCCACCGCATCCGGCGTCGCAACCAGGAGCCTGGCGCTGCGGCTTCCCGTTCGCCGCCAGCTTCCCGTCGCACTGGCCGCGATCACGGTGCTGGCCCAGGTCGCCTATCCCCTGCTGGACGGTGTCGAGCGAAATCGGCTCACCGTCGCCACGGTCCTGCTGTGGTGCAGCGCCTCGCTGAGTCATGCGCTCCTGACTCGCGGGCCGCGTTTCGCCGCGGGCCTGCTGGCGATCAGTGCCGGGGTCGGCTTCGGCGCGGAGGTGGTCGGCACGGCGACCGGCTGGCCGTTCGGAAGCTACAGCTACGCGGCCACGCTCGGCCCGCGGCTGGCAGACGTACCGATCATCGTTCCGCTCGCCTGGACGATGATGGCCTACCCGGCGCTGCTGGTCGGGCGGCGCATCGGGGCACCGGTGCTGGCCGGGGCGGCCGCGCTCGCGAGCTGGGATCTGTTCCTGGACCCGCAGATGGTCGCCGCCGGCCATTGGCATTTCACCGGCGCGGGCCCGACCATGAACGCGATCCCGGTGTCGAACACGGTCGGCTGGATCGGCGTCTCGCTGGTGATCATGGTCCTGCTCAGGCGCCTTCCCGAACGCTTGCCAGCGGGCAGCCCGCCCGATGACCGGGTACCGCTAGGGCTGTACCTGTGGACCTACGCCTCATCGGTGTTGGCCGCCGTCGCGTTCTTCGATCGGCCCGGCGTCGCGCTGGTTGGCGGCGTCGTCATGGGCATCCCGGTCCTCCTGCACCTGCGCGCACGTACCGGAGCGGTTGCAGTCCGCCCGCCGGACGTCGCCGGGTGAGCCGCACCAGCACCGCAGCCAGCACCGCTCGTCGCGCCGCCCGCCTGGTCGCGGTGGGGCTCGCGATCCACTCGGCAGCTAACGCGCACCTGTTGCGCCGACCCCCCGCCGCGTCGGCAAAGATCCTCGGTGGTGAGCGCATCAGCGTGCTGCTCCCGCTGCGCGATGAGGCCCACCGGCTGATGCCCTGCCTGCGGGCCCTGACGAGCCAGGTCGGCCTGGACGAGGCCGCGGCGGTCGAGTTTGTCGTGTTCGACGATGACTCCTGCGACAACACCGCCGATCTGGTTGCCGCCGTGTGCGGTCACGAGCCCCGCATGCGACTCATCCGCTCGAGCGGCCCGCCGCCGGCTGGCTTTTTCGGCAAGCCGTGGGCCTGCTCGCAACTTGCCGCGGCGGCGGATCCGAACGCCACCGTCCTGGTGTTCCTTGACGCCGACGTGGTGCTGGCTCCCGAGGCACTGACCCGGACGGTCACGCTGCTTCGCGAAGCCCGGCTGGATTTCGTGAGCCCCTATCCACGCCAGCGCGCCGATTCCCCGGCCGAACGCCTCGTGCAGCCGTTGCTGCAATGGTCGTGGCTCACCTTCGCGCCGCTGCGGCTGGCCGAGCGCACTGCCCACCGCTCGCTGGCGCTGGCCAACGGTCAGCTCCTGGCGGTGGACGCTGCTCGTTACGCCGCCGCGGGCGGTCACCATGGCGATGGCGTACGCAATGGCGTGCTCGAAGACGTTGCGCTTGCACGGGCTCTTCGCGGGATCGGCGCGAGCGGAGGGATGGCCGACGGGACACCGATCGCCACCTGCCGGATGTACGACGGCTGGGAGCAGCTCCGCGACGGCTACACCAAGTCGCTCTGGGCGGCCGGCGGCGGCCATCCCGCGGTCAGCCTTGGTCAGCTGGCCCTGCTCAGCTGGCTCTACCTGCGGCCCGACCCCGTCACGTACGCGGCCGGCGTGGCCTCCCGGGTCATCGCGGCCCGCAAGAGCGGCGCGCGCGTGTTGCCCGACGTTCTCGCCCACCCGCTGTCGATCGCCACCCTCGTCGCGCTGACGGCCCGATCATGGCAGCACCGGCTGACCGGGCGGCTGCAGTGGAAGGGCCGCCCCCTCCCTACTCCGTCCGCGTAGCGGCGACCGCATGGCACGGATCGTCGTGGTCGGCGCCGGGATGGGCGGCCTTTGCGCTGCCGCCCGGCTCCACGCGCAGGGTCATCAGGTCATCGTCTGCGAACAGGCGGCAGGGATTGGCGGGAAGCTCGGGACGTACGTCAGGGATGGCTATCGCTTCGACACCGGCCCGTCGCTGCTCACCTGGCCCGGTGTCTTCGCCGAGCTCTTTGCGCAGACCGGAGATCCGCTCGATGCGACCCTCGATCTCGAGCGCGTCGACCCCCATTGCCACTACCGGTTCGCCGACGGTTGCACCCTCGACATCCCGGAGAGCCGCGCCGAGCTCACCGCCGAGCTGACCCGCGCACTCGGAGCCGATGCCGCGGCGGACTGGGAACGGTTGCTGCTGCGCGCACAACGCATGTGGGACGTCGCCCGCGGGCCTTTCTTGGAAGCGGCCGGACCGCCCGCGCTGCTCCCGCTCGCCCGCCGGCAGCCTCCGCAGCTACCGGTGATCGCTCCGGGACGTTCGCTGCGATGGCTCGCCCGCCGCCTGCTCCGCGACCCTCGCCTGCGCACGATGCTGGAGCGCTACGCGACCTACGCCGGGTCAGATCCGCGCCGCGCTCCGGCAGCCCTCGCGACCACCGCCTACGTCGAGCAGGCGTACGGATGCTGGTACGTCCGGGGCGGCCTGTATCAGCTGGCCACCGCCCTGGCCGATCGGCTGCCGCCACGAGCACTCCGGCTACAGACGCCGGTCAGCGCGATCACCCTTTCAGCCGGGCGGGTGAGCGGGGTGCGGCTGGACAACGGGCAGGAACTGGCGGCCGACGCCGTCGTCACCGACGTCGATGCCGGCCAGCTCTACGGCGACCTGCTGCCACGGGCCCGGCTGCTGCCGCGCGGCGAGCCATCGTCGGCCGGTTTCGTCCTGCTGCTGGGCCTGCGCAGCGCGCCCCCCGGTCTGGGACATCACACCGTGCTCTTCCCACCGCTGGAGAACGACGGCTACGGCACCGAGTTCGAGGCCATTTTTGGCGGGCGGGTGGCGCCGGACCCGACCATCTACGTGAGCGCCCCCGCCGACCCGACCCTCGCGCCGCCCGGTGCTCGGACCATATTCGTGCTGGTCAACGCGCCGCGGCAGGGGACGTTCGACTGGGAGGCGCCCGGGGTTTCGGCGAGCTACACGGCCAAGGTGTTGGACGCGATGGCCGCGCGCGGGATCGACCTGCGCGAGAAGTTGGTGTTCTGCGAATCGCGTACGCCCGCTGATCTGGAACGCACGACGGCCGCGCCGGGCGGCGCCATCTACGGCAACGCCAGCCACGGATCACGAGCCGCGTTCAAAAGGGCGGCCAACCGCTCGCCAGTGCCTGGACTTTTCCTGACCGGCGGCAGCGCTCACCCGGGCGGCGGCTTGCCACTGGTCGCGCTCTCCGCCCGGGCTGTCGCAGGGCTGATCGGGCCGGCCTGAGGCGCGTTCAGGCGGCGAAACGCCTGCCGCAGGAACTGCCCGGTGCCCGCACCCGCCAGCGCCCCGATCACGAGGGCTGCCGCCGAGGCTGATTCGCGGGATCTGCCCGGGAGCAGGCCAGCCGCTGCGAGACCGCAGGCGGTGACCGCTAGGCGCATCGGCCGCTCCCCCACGGTCACGATCCCGATCTCGCCGAAGCCCGCATTGCCGGCGCGGGCCCGGCCGTACTCCAAGCCGGCGGTGCCCAGTGCGGCCAGCTGGATCACCCGTTCCGACGCCCCGGTGAGCCGCAGCGAGAGCAGAAACGCCGCGTCAGCCACCCGATCGGCCATCGAATCGAGCAGGTAGCCCGCGGGGGTATCGCGCCCGGACAGGACCGCCACCGCCCCGTCGAGCCCGTCGCTGACACCGGAGCCCACCACTGCCGTAGCCGCCGCGAGTCGCCAACGTCCGCCGGCGAGCGCGGCGGGGACGGCCGCGGCCGCAATACCCACACCCGCTCCGGTCAGGGCGCCGGGCGAGATTCCACGACCTGCCAGCGGGCGGGCCAGGCCCTCCACCAGCGACAGCCAGCGCGCCGCAACGCCGCTCTCGCCCAGGTCGTAGCCGCCGTGTAGATCCGACCACCGCTCGCGAAATGCCGCCCGGTCCAGCAGCGTCACCGGGCGGGTCAGGCGACGGACGTGCCCTCCCGGGTCAGCTCGCGCAGCCGGGCCTCCGCAGCGTGAGCGAGCAGCCTGACGGTCAACGCGCGCACCATCCAGCGCAGGGGCAACGCGGGCATCGCCAGCGGGCCGTGCAGCGTGAAGCGCACCGTCAGTAGCGATCCGCCGGTAGCGGCTGGAATCACCAGGTACTCGAATTCCTCCGCCAGGCCGGGCAGCAGCCGGGACGTGACGGCGAGCGACGACCGGTTGACGACATGGTCCACTTCCATCGCCACCCGAACCGGGACCACCCGCATCCGCGCCTGCAACTGCTGGCCTACCGCGACGACCGCAGAATCATCAAGGTCCCCGGTATCGGAGTCGGGGGCGGCAAACTCCACCACCTCGACAAAGGGATCGAATTCGGCCCAGCGTCCCGGATGCGCCAGCATGTCCCAAACGTCGGAAACGGGAGCGGCACTGCGCGCCCGGGCGCCACCGGACGCCCGCAGCACGCGCCTGATCGGCCGGGAGATCGGCCGGATTGCCTGCGAGAGCATCTGTTCATCCTGCCCCGTATGGTCGCGCCGTGAGCGAACCCGCGCCGTACGTCGTCGAGACCGCCCAAGATTTCGCTCCCGACACGCTGTTTGTGGCGGGACGTGAGCAGGTGGTGGTGGCCGTGCGCATCACCCCCGTTTACGGGCAGGTTGATCTCACGCTCGTCGCGCGGGTCGTCGATGGCGCGAACGAACTCGGTTTCGCGCTAGCCCGCGAGCTGCCGTTTCGGGATGAGTGGCTGATCTGCGTCTTCGAAGCGTTCGACGAGGACTAGGGACGTACCGGCGGCCCGCCCCTGCTTACCGCTTGGCGGCGCGGGCACCCCGGGTGAGATGGCCGAGGCTCTCGAAGATCTCCAGCGAAGCCGTCGAGCGGTTCATCGTGTAGAAGTGCAGTCCCGGCGCACCGCCCGCCAGCAGCCGGGTGGCCAACTCAGAAGCCACCTCGACGCCGATGGCGCGTACCGCCGCCGCATCGTCGCCGGCCGCATAGAGCCGACGCTCCAGCTGGGGTGGGAAGACCGCCCCCGACATCTCGGCCATCCGCTGCACGGACGACAGCTGGGTGACCGGCATGATCCCGGGCAGGATCGGGACATCGCAGCCGAGCTGAGCCACCCGATCCCGTAGCCGGAAGTACGCGTCAGCCGAGAATAAGAACTGGGTGATCGCGAAATCCGCTCCGGCGTCGCATTTCTCGACCAATCGCCGCGCATCCGCTTCGAGGTCGGCCGCACCGGGGTGCTTATCGGGGAACGCGGCCACGCCGACGCTGAAATCGCCGAGCGACCGGACCAGGCTGACCAGCTCGCTGGCATAGGTCAGGCCATCCGGGTGCGCCTCCCAGGGCGCGCTCGGACCGCCCGGCGGATCGCCCCGCAGCGCCAGGATGTTGCGAATTCCGGCCCCCGCGTAATCCCCGACGACGCGTCGCAATTGCGCGATGCTGTGGCCCACCGCGGTGAGGTGAGCGACCGGCGTGAGCGTCGTTTGCGTGGCGATGCGTTCGGTGACCCGGATGGTCCGGTCACGGCTCGAACCTCCCGCGCCGTACGTCACGGACACGAACGTAGGGGCGTACGGCTCGAGGTCGCGGATCGCCCGCCAGAGCTGGCGCTCCCCCTCGTCGGTCTTCGGCGGGAAGAACTCGAAGGAGATCGACGGCTCGCCGACCTCGAGCAGCTCGCGGACGGTCTTGGCATGCGGGGAAGCAGTGCCCGTCGCGGTACTCGTCACCCTATGAGGTTAGCTGCCGAGACCTTCCTCGCCGGTCAATCGCAGCGGCTCGGCGGTCGCAGGCGCGCTGATGGCGTACGGCCCGGGCGGCAGGACAGGTCGGTCCTGCTGCGCGGCGGCTCCGCGGACATCTCGGCGCCTTTTCCGGCTTGCCCGACTCGTGGACCTTCCGCAGCTCGCTAACGTCCTCATCATGCCGACCGGGGTACCGACCTCTGATACCTCCGCAGCCGCTAGCGCGGGGCACCCCGATCCGGCCGGACTCGTCGCCCTGGGCAGGCAGGTCACTTCTGCATTGGCGACGTTCCTCGACGAGGCCGCCGTGACACTTTCCGCAGTGGGACCCGAGCTGGAACCGGCGGTGCTGGCCACCCGGGAGTTCGTGCTCGCCGGCGGCAAGCGGTTACGCCCTGCTTTCTGCTATTGGGGTTGGCGCGGCACCGGGGTGCCGGCCGACACCGGTCTGATCAACGCCGCCTCCTCCCTGGAACTGCTGCACGCGTGTGCGCTGATCCACGACGACGTCATGGACGGCTCTGACACCCGCCGGGGACGTCCCGCCATGCACCGCCGCTTTGCCGGCCTGCATCGCAGCTCCGGTTGGACCGGGAGCGCTGACGCCTTCGGCGCCAGCGCCGCCATCCTGCTGGGCGATCTGTGTCTGGTCTGGGCCGACCAGATGTTCGGCGAGAGCGGCCTGGACCCCACGTCGTTGCGCCGCGCCGCCGGGGTGTACGACGAGATGCGAGTCGAGCTCATGGCCGGGCAATACCTGGACGTGCTCGCCTCCGTCCTGGGCGAGACGAGCAAGGCAGAGGCGACGGGACGCGCCCTACGCGTCGCCCGCTACAAGAGCGCGAAATACACCATCGAACGCCCCCTGCACCTGGGCGGGACGCTGGCCGGCGCTTCAGCAGACCTGCTCACGGCCTACTCCGATTACGGCCTGCCACTCGGCGAAGCGTTCCAACTTCGCGACGATGTCCTCGGGGTTTACGGAGATCCGGCCGTTACTGGCAAGCCCGCCGGCGACGATCTGCGGGAAGGTAAGCACACCGTGTTGGTCGCGCTTGCCGCCGAACGCGCCACGCCGACGCAAGCCGCCGTCTTGGGTCGGCTCGTCGGCGACCCGGATCTGGACCCCGCCGGCGTCGAGCGCTGCCGCGAGGTGATCGCCGAGTCCGGCGCACTGAACGAGGTCGAGCAGCTGATCGCCCGGCGCGCCGCCGAGGCATGTCACGCGATCTCCGGAGCACCCGCCGACGCGCAGGCCCGCGACGCCCTGCTCCTGCTCGCCGACGCGGCAACTGACCGGGCCGGATAGCTGGGCCATATCGTTCACGCCCCTCGAACAGGGCGCTGATCAGCACCTCGCACTAGCGTCAGCAGCGTGCGCACTGTCCCTGGTCCCACCGAACGGGTCGTGGTCGTTGGGGCCGGGCTGGCGGGATTGTCAGCCGCACTGAGACTGGCCGGTGCCGGTCGCTCGGTGACGGTGCTCGAGCGCTCCGACGTGCCTGGCGGACGAGCCGGTAGCTGGTCCTGCGACGGCTACACGTTCGATACCGGACCCACCGTTCTCACCATGCCCGACCTGCTCGAGGAGACGTTCGCGAGCGTCGGCGCGCGAATGAGCGACTACCTGGATCTCATGCCGGTGGATCCGCTTTACCGGGCGCTGTTCCCGGACGGCAGCGCCCTCGACGTGAAGGCCGGGGTCGACGAGATGGCCGCCGAGGTCGAGCGGGTCTGCGGCAGCGCAGAGGCAGCGGGCTATCGGCGCTTCGTCGAGTTCGTGTCGAAGCTCTACAAGCTGGAGATGGGCAGCTTCATCGACCGCAATTTCGACAGTCCGCTGGGGCTCGCCAGCCCGGCCCTGGCTCGGCTCGTCGCGCTCGGCGGCCTGCGCCGGCTCGCCCCGAAAGTCGGCTCCTACCTCAAGGATCCGCGCACCCGGCGGGTGCTGTCGTTCCAGGCCATGTACGCCGGCCTGTCCCCCTACGACGCTCTGGCGATCTACGCCGTCATTAGCTACATGGATTCGGTCGCGGGCGTCTTCTTCCCGCGCGGCGGCATGCATGCGGTGCCCGTGGCCCTGGCTGCCGCCGCCGAGGCAGCCGGGGTCACCATTCGCTACGGCGCCGACGTCGAGCGCGTTGAGGTCTGCGGTGACCGGGCCCGCGGGGTGATCATCCGCGGCGGCGAACGGGTGCCCGCAGATGCGGTCGTACTCACCCCTGACCTGCCGGTCGCCTACCGCGAACTGCTGCCCGCGCGCGCCTCCGGGAAGCTCTGGTCGCACCGGCTGCCGCGCCAGAGCTACAGCCCCTCCTGCTTCCTGCTGCTGGCCGGTGGCCGATCGCGGTTCGAAGGCGCCGCCCACCACACGATCTCCTTCGGACGCGCCTGGCGCCGCACGTTCGACGAGATCATCGACCGCGGCGAGCTGATGAGCGATCCGTCCCTGCTGGTGACGTGTGCGACCGCGAGCGATCCGGCGCTCGCGCCACCCGGCCGAAGTACGTACTACGTCCTCGCTCCGGTGCCGAACCTCGACGCGAGGCTCGACTGGTCCGTGATCGGCCCCCGCTACCGCGACGAAATCGTCGAGACGCTCGAAGGCCGCGGATGGACCGGCTTCGGCGAAGGGATCGAGGTCGAATCGGTGACCACGCCCGCCGACTGGCGCGCTCGCGGGCTGGAGCGCGGCGCACCCTTCGCCGCGGCGCACTCATTCAGCCAGACCGGACCGTTCCGGGCTCCGAACCTTGCTCCCGGCCTGGAAAACGTCGTCCTGGCCGGCTCCGGGACGGTGCCCGGAGTGGGCGTGCCCATGGTGCTGGTGTCAGGACGCCTGGCCGCGGAGCGGATCAAGGGGCCGGACGTCGACGCCACTGCGCGGCGCCGCCAGCGGTAGCCGGCTGCCGCCGAGCAGTCGGCGCGCTGACGGGTCGTCCGCGAGCAGCCACTCCTGGAAGAGCGGCAGCGGCAGCGGGCCGCACAGCAGGTTGCCCTGGGCCTGGGCGCATCCCATCCGGCGCAGCTGGTCCCACACCCCGGAGTAGTCCACGCCTTCGGCAACGACGTCGATCCCGAGCTTGCTGCCGAGTTCGACGATGGAACGCACGATGGCCTCATCCGAGGTGTCGTGTTCGATCCGCCGGACGAAGGTGCCGTCGATCTTCACCTGGCGGACCGGGAGGCGCCGTAGGTGCGAGAGCGAATGTCCGGTGCCGAACCCGTCGACCGCGACGCGAATCCCCAGCGCCGCCAGCTGCCGTAGCCCCGGAATCGAGCGGTTCTGCTCGTTGCTGATGCTGGCCTCTTCGATTTCGAGAGTCAGCCGGTTCGCGGGCAGCGCGTGGGACTCGAGCAGGCGGGCGATCATCTCGGGAAGCGTCGAGTCCGAAAGCACGCGATCCGGCATGTTGACCGAAACACCAATGTCGAACCCGGCGGCCCGCCAGCCCGCACAGGCGGCGACGGCAGCCGAGAGCAGGTGACGGGTGAGCTCGCTCGCCAGCCCGCTGCTCGCCGCAGTTGCGGCGAATTCCTCGGCCATCAGCAGCCCCCGCTCGGGGTGCTGCCAGCGCGGCAGGATCTCCACCGAGGTGATCTCGCCCGTGATGAGCGACGCGACCGGCTGGGCGTGGATTGTGAGCTCGCCCTCGGCGAGGGCCCGGCGCAGCTCGCCGGCGAAGGTGAGTTGCTGGGCGTCGGTGCGACCCATGCTCGACTCCCACAGGCGCAGCCCCCGGTTGGTGGCCTTGGCGGCGTACATCGCCATGTCGGCCCGCTTGAGCAGCCCGGACGTCTCCACCCCATGGCGCGGAGCGAGTGCGACACCGATGGACATGCCGATGGAGATGACCAGATCGGCGAGAGCGATCGGCTCGGCGACGGCCCGCAGGATCCGCTCGCCGGCTTCGCTGGCTCCCTCGGCGGTCAGCGCGTCGGGCAGCAGGATGGCGAACTCGTCGCCGCCGAGACGGGCCAGGACATCACCCGGAGCCAGCGCCGCCGAAGCGCGCTCAGCGACCTGCTGGAGCAGCACGTCACCCATCTGGTGACCGAGGGCGTCATTGACGTCCTTGAAGCCGTTGAGATCACAGATCATGACCGCCGCGCCGGCGCGCTCCCCCGTCCGGATCTCGGCGAGCACGTCCGAAAGCTGCTGGTGCAGGAAGCTGCGGTTGACCAGCCCGGTGAGGGCGTCGTGACGGACGGCGTGAGTCAGCCCGTTGATCAACCAGCCGTTGCGCAACGCCAGGCCCGCGTGGTTGGCGATCGTCTCGACGAGGCGAAGGTCCGCCGCGTCGAAGGTACGCACCTGCCCGATCCGGCCGGCCACCAGCAGGCTCCCGGTCGCCGGTCGGTAGCCGCCGGTGGCCTTGTCGTCCTCCGGGTCATAGCCGTGGTCGTGCTGGTGAGCATCACGAAGCGGTACGGCCAGGGCTTCACGCCAACCGACGCGATGCAGGTACCGCCGCCATTCCGGGCTTCGCGCGAGCCCCGCGCGGTGCGGCAGGAGCATCGCCGTACCGGTGCGCAGGACCTGAGCGTGGACGGGATCCGGGACGTCGAGTCGGTAGTCGTCATCGGCCGCCGAACCTCTGACGGCGGCGGTAAAGGCGGCGTGGGTGTCGTCGCGCTGCAGGTGGCCGTGCTCGTCAATGGTCAGCCGGGTCGGCACACCGTCGGGCAGCGCGGGAGCAAAGACGATTTCCGCGTGCTCGGCGGCGGCGATCTCGCGGGCGGACAGCAGCAGTTGGCGCAGCACCTCGTCGGGCTCGTGGGTGTGACTAACGGCGTCGGTGAAGCGGTAGAGCCGGGCTAGCGCCGCATGCCGGCCGCAGAGCGCCGCATACGCGCGGTAGCAGGCGAGGATGACCGCGGCGGCGCCCAGCAACAGCCACCCGGTGTCGGACGAGCGCTGCAGCGCGTTGACCGCGACCAGCGAAATGGTGCCGATGATCACCGAGACGCAGCTGCTCGTGGCGACGGCCCCGTAGAGGTCACTCAGATGCAGCTCGCCCTGGAAGACCGCGATGATCAAGGTGATAACGACCGCCGAGGCGACGCCGCTCACCAGGACGGCGATGTAAGCCGAAAGCCACGCGTGTGGCGAGGTCACAGCGGCGCCGTGCAGCAGGAACCTGAAGAGCTCGACCGCCAGACCGACCTCGAAGAGCAGGACGGCGGCATTCACCCAAAGCTTCAGCAGCGATTGGCGCCGGATCAGGATGAAGACCAGCAGCGGGCCAACCAGGCGCGCGAGAACGAGGCCCGACGGCGCCGTGAAGAACAGGCCGAGGACTAGCGGGGCCTCGGAGAGCGAAACCGTGCGCGCGCCGCCGCGCATCTGCACGTGCATGACGCAGATCTCGGCGATGCCGAACAGGGCGGCCAGCAGGTACCAGGGAACGTGTGGACCATGAGGGCTGCTCGACTGCGACGGGAGGAACCCGGCAATCGCCACGCCAGCAGCGGCCAGCAGGATTCCGGCGCTCGCCGCCCGAGCTGGGTACGCGGCAGCCGTCGGCCGCGGCCGCAGTCGGCGCACAAACGTTCCAGGGCGGTGTCCCCTCATGACCACGAAGCACCTCCTTCACCGGCGCCGCCCCACGATCCGGCCTGCTCCGGCGCTGCCGGATCTCCCCAGCGGTAGCCAGCCCACGACGAGCCCGCCCAGCTCGAACCCGCCCACGACGAGCCCGCCCAACTGGAACCCGCCCACGACGAGCCCGCCCAGCTCGAACCCGCCCACGACGAACCGGCCCAGCTCGAACCGTTCCAGGTGCCGTCGGTCCAGGCTGCCTGGGACTCTTCAGCTCCGGCGACCGCTGACGCATCGAACGGGACGCCGAAGATGTCCTGCTCGCCGGCAAGCGCGACCCCGTCCAGCATGACCCGGTGGCTGCCACGGGCCCCGTCGAGCGACCCGCCGCCAGCCCCGGGCGGGAAGGTCTGCACCGCGTTCGGTGTCCAGGCCCGCACGGCCCGCTGGACGTCGACCAGGCCAGCACCCGCCGCCCGGTGGTTAGCGCCGGGCACCGGTCGGGCGCTCGACACGAGCAGCGCCTTGACCTGGTCAGGAGTCAGATAGGGGCGGGCCGACAGCAGCAGCGCGGCCGCTCCACTGATCATGGCGGTGGCCTGCGACGTCCCGCTGCCGCGGATCAGTCGGGGGTTGTCCGACGGCCCGGCGGTGAAGGCCTGGTCGATGTCGCCGCCCGGATCCCGCAAGCTGGCGATGTGAACTCCGGGGGCCACGACATCAGGATCGCGCACCCCGTCGCCCCGGCTGGAGAAGCCGGGGACCGTGTCGTCGCTCAATGACCCCGACACGCTGGTCTCCGCCGCACCGACGGCAATGAGGTACGGGTCCACGGCGGGGTCGGCGAGACGGCCCTGGGTATCGCCATTGTTGCCGGCGGACGCGACGACGACGATCCCGCTGTGCCAGGCGACCTCGGCGGCATGCGCCAGCGGGTCGATGGCCGCGGGCTGCGTCGAGTCCGTGCCATAGCTGATGTTGAGGACCCGGATGTTGAGCCCGGTTCCGTCGCCGCCGTTCGGGTCGTGGGCGTGCTGCACGACCCAGTCGATACCGGCGAGAACCTGGGAGACATCAGTGACGCCATGACCGTCGCCGACCTTGACGTTGACCAGCCGAGCACTCGGAGCCACGCCGATCACAGACGTATTGCCGTTGGCGATGAGCATCGACGTCCGCCGGGTGAGCCCGGTGCCCTGGAAGTCGTTACCGGCGATGATCCCGGCCATGTGCGTGCCGTGGCCGTTGTTGTCGACGTAGCGCCGGTTGGCGGCCTGGGACTCGAACGACAGGTCGGGGCCGTTGACGACCTTGCCCGGTCCGGTGAGCCCGGCGACCGGAGCAATGCCGGTGTCGATCAGGGCGACATCAATCCCGCGGCCGGTCGTGCGCGACCAGGCTGAGCGGACGTTCATCGCGTCCTCTGCCGCCGCCAGCCCGACCGAGGGCGCCGGGGCCGCTGACGCGGTGGCGGCCGGATCGGGGGTCGGGGATGCGGCGGGCGCGTCTGTGGTGAGGGGGGTCGCGCCGAATCCGTCGGTCGCCACCGGAGCGCTGCCGTCTCCCCAGTCTGCGGAGCGACCGGAAAGCGTGACGTCGGGCGTCACCGAGATGACGCCCGGCTCGCTGCCGAGACTGCGGGGGGAGATGCCCGTGACGACGATCATGTCGAGGGTCGGCAGCGAGTTGGCGACGGTGCCCCCGGCGGCCACGACCGCGTTGACCACCGAGCGGGTGCGGCCGGCAGCGGTGACGACGACCCACCTGCCACCCACCGCCTTGGACTGCACGGTGGTGGAGGGAGTCGCCGCGGCACTCGCTGCTGATGGCACGACAGCCGCGCAGCCGAGCGCACTCGCTGCCAACACGGCGGCGGCCGAGCCTTTACGCAGGTAAGCACGGTGTGCGAGGCGCCGACCGGGGGGCGGGGGCGACTGGGGGCTGGGGGCTGCTGTGGTGGTCACCGGGAACCTCTCGGCGTCGACCACGGCGCATGCCGTGGTCTGAACGACGTGCTTACCCCGGGACACGCCAAGTATTCATGCGTGCGCGCATTGTGACAAGCCACCACGGGCGGCTGTCCAGCGAAATCCCAGCTGACTCCCAGCCGGGAAAGCGTTCCCGCTTGCGACACTGGGATCGTGACGAGTCCTTCGAAAGAACCGCTCCCGTCCACCGCAGCCGCCCTTGAGCAGGTGCTCTTCGAGGTCAAGCGAGTGGTTGTCGGCCAGGACCGCATGGTCGAGCGCATGCTCGTGTGCCTGCTCGCCCGCGGCCACTGCCTGCTGGAGGGTGTACCGGGCGTCGCGAAGACGCTGTTGGTCGCCACGCTTGCCCAGGTCATCGGCGGGACATTTGCGCGGTTGCAGTTCACTCCGGATCTAGTCCCGAGCGATGTCGTTGGCACGCGCGTCTATCGGATGGGCCGCGAGCAATTTGACGTGGAGTTGGGACCAGTCTTTGTGAATCTTGTCCTTGCCGACGAGATCAACCGGGCGCCGGCCAAAGTGCAGTCCGCGTTGCTCGAGGTCATGGCCGAACGTCAGGTAAGTCTGGGTGGCATCAGCTACCCGGTCCCCTCGCCGTTCCTGGTGCTGGCGACGCAGAACCCGATCGAATCCGAAGGTGTCTACCCCCTCCCGGAAGCCCAGCGGGACCGGTTCCTGATGCGCGTCCAGGTGCCGTACCCGACCGCATCCGACGAGCTCGAAATCGTGCGCCGCATGGGCTCACACCCCCCGCACGCGTCTCAGGTGCTCAGCTTGGAGCAGCTCATCGAGTTGCAGGAGGTGGCTTCTGACGTCTTCGTGCACCATGCCGTCGCCGAATATGCGGTACGCCTCGTGCTGGCCACCCGCGAGCCGGTGCGCTTCGGCGTGCCGCAGATTAGCGGCCTGCTGGCGTACGGGGCCTCCCCCCGCGGCAGTCTCGGACTGATCGCCGCCGCCCGAGCCCTCGCGCTGCTTCGTGGCCGCGACTACGTCGTCCCCTCCGACGTTTCCGACGTCGCCCCCGAGGTGCTCCCCCACCGGCTGGTGATGTCTTACGAGGCCATGGCCGACGGCATCGGCCCCGAGGTCGTGATCGAGCGCGTGCTCGCGGCCACCCCGCAGCCCGTCGTCACCCCGAGCCAGTACGCGGGCCACTATTCCAGCAACACCGGCGCCCAGCCGGTCGGGCGCAGCGCCGGCCAGGGGTTGGCGTGACACCTGCTTTCGCCGCTGCTCCCACCAATGGCCGCAGCCGCGGTCAGCTGAGTGACCGCGCCGGCGTCCCACGACCGGACGACATCGATGCCCGGCTGCGCCGCCTCGAGCTGACGATCAGCCGCCGGCTCGAAGGCTTGCTGCACGGCGATCACCTCGGGCTGCTCCCCGGCCATGGCAGCGAGCGCGCGGAGAGCCGCGAGTACCGGCTCGGTGACGACGTCCGGCGCATGGACTGGGCAGTCACCGCGCGTACCAGCGTCCCCCACGTCGGCGACCTGATCGCCGACCGGGAGCTGACCACGTATGCAGTGGTGGATCTGACCGCGTCCATGGACTTCGGGACCCACACCTGGGAGAAACGCGACCTTGCGCTCGCCGCCACCACCGCATTCGGCGTCCTCACTACCCGGCTGGGCAGCCGCTTCGGCTTGACTACGGTTGCGGGCGGCGGCGCTGGTCACGTCATCGAGCTACCGCCCCGTGGTGGCCGCGATGCCCTGCGCCGGGCACTGCGCACGCTGGCGGCAGCCCCCCGAGCCACCCCTGTCCAGGTGCCGCGTGGATTCGGCGGCAAGTACGACTCGCACCCCGGCGCCGGGACCCTCCCGCTGACCGCCGCGTTGGAAAGCCTCGGACGCCGGGGCCTGCGGCGTGGGCTGGTCGTCGTCGTGTCCGACCTGCTGGGAGACCCCGCGGAGTGGTCACGGGCCCTGCGCGCGCTGACCGGACGTCATCAGGTGCTTGTCGTCGAGATCCGTGATCCCCGCGAGCAGACCCTTCCGTCGGTGGGGGTACTAGCCCTCGTCGACCCAGAAACCGGTGCCGAACTCGAAATCGACACCCGGTCACGGGCACTGCGTCAGCGCTACGCGGCGGCCGCCGCAGCACAGCGGGCCGAAGTGGCCACCACGATCCGCCAGGCCCGAGCAAGTCACCTGATCCTGTCGACGGATTCCAACTGGCTGCTCGACGTGGCCCGTTTCGTCGCCGCCGCGCGACGCTCACGAGGGGCGGCGCGGTGAGTTTCCTTGCCGCCTCCCGCTTGTGGCTGTTGCTTCTGGTAGCGGCGCTACTCATTGCGTACGTCATCGTCAGCCTTCGCCGGCGCCGGTACACCGCCCGCTTCACGCAGCTCTCGCTGCTGGCATCGGTCGCGCCGCGAAGGCCCACCTGGTATCGCCGCCATGTCCCGGCCGCGCTGCTCCTGCTCTCGATGGCCGGCCTGGTCTTCAGCCTCGCCCGACCCGCCCAGGACACAAAGGTGCCCAAAGAGCGGGCGACGGTCATCCTGGCGATTGATGTCTCCAACTCGATGGCTGCTACCGACGTGAGTCCCACCCGGCTGGCCGCTGCCAAGGACGGCGCCTTGGCGTTCGTCAACCAGCTGCCACCAAAATTGCAGCTCGGCCTGGTCGCGTTTGCCGGGACCGCCTCCGTCCTCGTCACCCCCACCACTGACCGCAGCCAGGTGCGTAACGCCATCGGCAACCTTCAGCTGGCCAACGGGACCGCGATCGGTGACGGCATCGAGGCCTCGCTGACCGCGATTGCTGACAGCGCGCGTACCCAAAGCGGCGACACATCCCCACCGCCGGCCCGCATCGTGCTGCTCTCGGACGGGGAGACGACCCGCGGCACTCCCAACGAGACGGCTGTCTCCGCTGCGATCAAGGCAAACGTCCCGGTCAGCACCATTGCGTACGGCACCCAGGACGGCACGCTCACGATCCAGGGTCAGGAGATCCCGGTGCCGGTCAATGAGCAGGCGTTGCAGGACATCGCCGACCAGACAGACGGCGCCTACTACCGCGCCACCACCGGCGACGAGCTGAAGCGCGTCTACCAAGGCCTCGGGAGCTCGATCGGCTACAACACCACCCACAAGGAAGTCGGCCGCTGGTACGTCGGCCTCGCCCTGGTGCTTGGCCTGATCGGCGGCGCGCTCTCCATCGTCTGGACCTCGCGGCTTCCGTGACCCAAGACTTGGCGGACGCCTACCGCACCTGCCGCCGGTTGCACTCCTCACATGGACGCACCTACTACCTGGCGACCTTGCTGCTCCCGGCGTGGAAACGGCCGTATGTGCACGCGCTCTACGGCTTCGCCCGCTACGCCGATGAACTGGTGGACGGCGAAGGCGCGACTGGTCCCGCTGCCGCCGAGGCCCTGACCTCGCTCGAGAACGACTTGCGGGCCGCCCTCGCCGGCGAGTCGCTGGGGCCGTCCCGCGACACCCGTACCGACGTCCTGCGTGCCGTCGCGGACAGCGCCGCCCGCTGGAAACTGCCCGAAGAACACTTCGGCTCGTTCTTTGCGTCGATGCGCATGGACCTGTCGGTCACCGAATTCGACACCTGGGACGACCTGCTCGGCTACGTCGAAGGCTCGGCCGCTGTGATCGGCCTGCTGATGCTCCCCATCCTTGAACCGTCGTCCGCCACGGCCGCCGTCTACGCGCGTGACCTCGGCATCGCCTTCCAGCTCGCCAACTTCCTGCGCGACGTCGGCGAGGATCTGCGCCGCGGACGGATCTACCTTCCGCAAGACTCGCTGCGTCATTTCGGCGTCACCCGCGAGCGGCTGGCGACAGGCGTAGTCGACGGCCCGGTGCGGCGACTGCTCGCGTACGAAATCGCCCGCTGCCGGGAGATCTTCCGTTCGGCCGAGCCGGGGATCCGACTGCTGCACCCCACGTCACGAGACTGCATCCGCACCGCCTTCACCCTCTACGCAGAGATCCTTGACGCCATAGAACGGGCGGACTACCAGGTGTTGGACCGTCGCGTCGCCGTGCCGCTGACGCGCCGCCTGGCGGTCGCCGGACCGGGACTCTGGCGCGCCACCCGCGTCCGGCACGCAATCTCCTAGATCCCACTGGGCCGCCCTCATGTGCGGCATGGTCTGCGTTTGGGTGGGATGAGTGGTCGGCGTTGGCCTTTGGGGGGTTTTCTGCCGTCGGGTGGGTGGAACCAGGGGGTTCGGGCTGGGTTGTTGTCGACGGTGAGGGTCCAGCCGCCTTCGTGGACGAGGTGGTGGTGCCGCGAA
>JBBRSE010000019.1:0-75007 GCA_038245655.1 Mycobacteriales bacterium
CGGCGCTCGTCGCCGAACTGGATCGCATTCTCCCCGAAGCCGCCGCCGACGGTTTGGACCCGACCGACCTGTCCCGCCTCGCCGAACAGGTCCGGGCGCAGACCATGCCCGCCGAAGCCGACAAGCGGGCCGCCCGCCAGTACAAGGATCAGAAGCTGCACGCCTCCACCACCCCGGGCGGCATGGTCAACCTGACCGGCTGGCTCGACCCGGAAGCCGGCGCCATCTTCCAGCAGGCACTCGCGTTCTTCACCGGCAAAAGCCCCAGCCGCGAACAGATCCTCGCCGACCCGTCCTGCGTCGAACCCGTCGGCTGGCGACGAGCCCAAGCCCTGATCCACATGGCGAAACATGCCATCGCCCACGCCACCGGCTGCAACGGCGACGGCGCCGGCCGCGACACCATGATCATCGGAGTCGGGCTCGACGTGTTGACGTCCAGTGTCGGCGTCGGGAAGATCGCCGCCGGACCCCAACTCGGCGCCGGAACCCTGCGCCGCCTCGCCTGCGACGCCAACATCATCCCCGCCGTCCTCGACGGCCACTCCCAGCCGCTCGACCTCGGACGCCAGACCCGCATCACCAGCTACACGATCCGGGCCGCCGTCATCCTGCGAGACGGCGGATGTGTCTTCACCGGCTGCCAGGCACCCCCATCCTGGTCTCAATGCCATCACCGCCGGCACTGGCTCCACCACGGCCCCACCAGCCAACAAAACCTTGACATGCTCTGTTCGCGGCACCACCACCTCGTCCACGAAGGCGGCTGGACCCTCACCGTCGACAACAACCCAGCCCGAACCCCCTGGTTCCACCCACCCGACGGCAGAAAACCCCCCAAAGGCCAACGCCGACCACTCATCCCACCCACGCGCAGGCCAAGCCGAACATGAGTGAGACGGGCATCAGCTTCACCCATTCCCACGCTGTCTCTCCTGGGTTCTCAGCGCGCCTGGCAGCGCGGACACCAGTAGAGGTTGCGGGCCACCATGAGTTCGGTACGGATCGGGGTGCCACAGCGTCGACACGGCAGTCCGGTGCGGCGGTAGACGTAGCTTGCGTCCTCGCGGGTCGGGCGCCGGCGGCTTCCGGTCGGCCGGTCCCGCGGCAGGGTCGTGACGATCCGGCCCTCGCGGACACCCGCCCGCATCAGAGCGACGAGGTCAGACCAGAGACCCGCGAACTCCGGCCGGCTGACGTCGCGTCCCATGCGAAACGGCGAGAGCCCGGCGCGAAAGAGCACTTCCGCGCGGTAGACGTTTCCGACGCCTGCGATGACTGCCTGATCCATCAAGAGGGCCCCAATGGCGGTGCGGCTTCGGGAGAGTCGAAGCCACGCCGGCTCCGGATCCACCCGAAGTCGCAACGGGTCTGGTCCCAGCCGGGCCAGCAGATCGGTGATGTCGCCGGGCAGCATGAGCTCGCAAGCGGTCGGTCCGCGCAAATCCGCGTAGGTCTCGGCGCCGATCAGCCGCAGCCGCAGCGCCCCTTGCGCGAACGGTGGTGGCAGCGGGCCTTCGGTGAACTTGCCATACAGGCCGAGGTGAACGTGCAGGCGCTCCGGCAAGCCGTCGAATCGATAAAGCAAGTGCTTGCCGTAAGGCTCGACTTTGCGAAGTACGCGGCCACTGATCAGGGCCGCGCCGTCCTCGAACCGCCCTTGTGGACTGCTGGCCTCCATGACGGCGCCGCCGAACGCGCGGGTGTGTGCCTTCGCCAGGCGGTGGATGGTGTGACCCTCGGGCATGATGGCCAGCGTGCCGAACCGGTCGGGACCGCGCCAGGAGCATGACGCAGGTCACAGCAAAGATGGGCTCGGCGGGCTCGTGGGCGCGGGTCCATCGAAGGTCGGCGTCGACGGCGCGATGCGCGCGCGTGACGTCGCCCGACCCAGCGCGCAGGAGCTCGAAGAGGCCGAGCGTGACCTGGTCATCCGCCACGCCGCGGCACGGACGGACAGCCGCCCACTCCCCCACGGGATCACGCCGTCACACGTCGGACCGGCGCGCGCCGGTCAGGGCGAGAAAAGCCGACCCAAGCCGCACCCGCCGGGACAGGCCCACCCGACGGATCAGCCCCACCCGACGGATCAGCCCCACCCGACGGATCAGGCAGGAATCGACGGGAGCACGCCTGACCGTTCGTAGTCGTCAAGCAGTCCGATCCGGCGCTCGTGGCGCGCCTCCTCGCTGAATGCGGTCGCCAGGAAGATCTCCGCGAAGCGCACCGCGTCGGCGATCGGATACTGGCGGGCGCCGAGGCTGACGACGTTGGCGTTGTTGTGCAGCCGGCCGAGACGCGCCGTCTCGTCGGTCCACACCAGTGCGCATCTCACGCCAGACACCTTGTTGGCCGCGATCGCCTCGCCGTTGCCGGAGCCCCCGATGACGATTCCGAGCGAGCCCGGGTCGGCCACAGTCGCGGCGGCGGCTGCCATCACGTACGGGGGGTAGTCGTCCTCGGCGTCGTAGACCGCGGGCCCGTGATCGACCAGGTCGTAGCCGACCTCGATCAATCTGGCCAGCAAGGCGGCCTTCAACTCGAAGCCGGCATGGTCAGACCCCAGATGCACCCGCATGGGCGGAAGTCTGCCGCATGCGGGCGCTCAGTCGAAGGTCGGGCGAGCGTCGCGCGTGCGCTTCAGCTCATAGAAGCCCGGGGTGGAGGCGACGGCCATGACCCCGTCCCAGAGCTTGCCGGCCGCCTCACCCTTGGGGAACGGGGTGACGACGGGGCCGAAGAACGCGTTGCCGGCCACCGAAATGATCGGGGTTCCGACGTCGGTGCCGACCAGGCTGATGCCCGCCTCATGGCTGGCGCGCACCTCGTCGTCGTAGGCCTGCGTCTCCATCGCATCGGCAAGGGAGGTGGGCAGCTTCGCCTCGGCGAGGGCGTCTTCGAGGGTGGCCCGCTCGTTGGGCTTGCGTTCGAGGTGAAAGCGGTTGCCGATGGCGGTGTAGAGGTCGGCAAGGACCTCGTTTTCGGTACGCGAGTCAACACCCGCGCCACCGTCGCGCTGGCGCTGCGCTGCGGCGATGCAGACCCGGACGGGCCCCCAGGCCTGCTGCATTCGCGCGTTGTACTTCTCTGCGAGGTCACGCGGCTCGTTGAGAACCGCCAGGCTCATGACCCGCCAGCGAGTCGTCACCGGCCGCACCTGCTCGACCTGCAACATCCATCGCGAGGTCAGCCAGGCCCAGGGGCACAGCGGGTCGAACCAGAATTCGGCTACCGAAAGGGAGGGGTCAGTTTCAGTCACTTCGACTGCCAACGGCCCCCATCCACAGCCCATTCCCGGTCACTGGATCGCCGCAACACACCTGCCATAAGCTGGCAAACCCGACAGGCCGAGAGGCCGGCGGGCAACGTCCAAGCAAAAACAATGGAAAGATCTCGCCCACCATGGCTGACAATCTCACCCGCGACGAAGCCAGGGAGCGCGCAGCCCTGCTCAACGTCTCTTCGTATGACGTCGAGCTGGACCTGACGGGACCCGCCGAGTCGACGTTTCGTTCCCGCACCAAGGTGCTTTTCACCTGCCGCAAGCCAGGAGCCTCGACCTTCATCGAGCTGGCGGCGCCCAACGTCTACGGCGCGACCCTCAATGGCGCGGCTCTCGACCTTGAAGACTTCGATGGCAGCCGGGTCGTGCTTGCGGGTCTCGCCGAGGCCAATGAGCTGATCATCGACGCCGACTGCGCCTACTCGCGTACCGGCGAAGGGCTGCACCGCTTCGTCGATCCGGTCGACAACGCGGTCTACCTCTACAGCCAATTCGAGACCTACGACGCGCACCGCATGTACGCGTGCTTCGACCAGCCCGACCTGAAGGCCAACTTCACGCTGAGGGTGAAGGCGCCGGAGAGCTGGACCTGCGTCAGCAATGGGGTCGGGGCCCGCGAAGAAGCGCATCCCGGGCATTGGAACTTCGAGCAGACGCCGCGGATCTCGACCTATATCACCGCGCTGATCGCCGGGCCGTACCACGCCGTCTATGACGTGCACGAGGGGATCGACCTCGGGCTCTTCTGCCGCAGCTCACTTGCGGATTTCCTCGATCCCGAGGAGCTCTTTGAAGTCACCAAGCAGGGGTTTGACTTCTATCACCGGGTCTTTGACTACCGGTATCCCTTCGGCAAGTACGACCAGCTCTTCGTGCCGGAGTTCAACGCGGGTGCGATGGAGAATGCCGGAGCCGTCACCTTCCTGGAGGACTACGTCTTCCGCAGCAAAGTGACCGATGCCCGCCGGGAGCGGCGCGCCGAAACGATCCTTCACGAGATGGCCCACATGTGGTTCGGCGATCTCGTCACCATGCGCTGGTGGGATGACCTCTGGCTCAACGAGTCGTTCGCGACCTACGCCTCCGTGCTGGCCCAGGTGTCGGCGACCCGCTGGAAGGGCGCGTGGACCACCTTTGCGACGACCGAGAAGTCCTGGGCGGCGCGCCAGGACCAGCTGCCCTCGACCCACCCGATCGTGGCTGACGCGGTCGACATGGAGGCTGTCAAGACCAACTTCGACGGCATCACTTACGCCAAGGGCGCGAGCGTCCTCAAGCAGCTCGTCGCGTGGGTGGGGCAAAAGGAGTTCCTGGCGGGCCTGCGTAACTACTTCCGCCGTTTCGAGTACGACAACACCTCGCTGCGCGACCTGCTCGATGAGCTCGAGGTCGCGAGCGGCCGTGACCTCAACGGGTGGGCTAAGGAGTGGCTCGAGACGACCGGGGTCAACACGCTTCGAGCCCGCTTGGAGACCGATTCCTCGGGCCTCTACACGACCTTCGACGTCGTGCAGGAGGCCGTCGCCGACCACCCGACACTGCGTTCCCACCGGATCGCGATCGGGCTCTACGACCGCACCCCCGACGGTCTGGAGCGACGCGAAAGGGTCGAGCTCGACATCTCCGGCGCGCTCACCGAGGTTCCGAAGCTGGTCGGCGCCCGCCAGCCCGACCTGCTGCTGCTCAACGACGACGATCTGACCTACGCCAAGATCCGACTCGACGGGCGCTCACTCGCCACCACGATCGAATCCATTGGTGAGGTACGCGAGTCGCTGCCACGGTCCCTGCTGTGGGGCGCCGCGTGGGACATGACCCGCGACGCCGAGATGGCGGCGCGCGATTACCTTCGTCTCGTGCTTGGCGGGCTGCGGGCCGAAAACGACATCAGCATGGTGCAGACCCTGCTGGCCCGCGCGGCTCTCGCCGTCGACGCCTACGGCGAGCCGGCGCATCGCAGCGCCGCCCGCCAGCAGCTGACCGACGGCGCCCTGGCTCTGCTCGAGGCGGCAGCACCCGGTAGCGACCAGCAGCTGGCACTGCTCTACACCTTCGCCGGTGCGGACGATCCGGCCGGTCTCGATCGGGTCCAGGCCGTTTTCGACGGCTCCGAGGAGCTGCCCGGACTCGTTCTCGACACCGAGCTGCGCTGGCATCTGCTCATCGAGCTCGCCGCTCACGGCCGCGCAAATGCCGACGGCATTGCCGCCGAACTGCGACGCGACCCCACGGCTGCAGGTGAGAAGCGGGCCGCCTCAGCCCGATCGGCGATCCCGACCGCGGAAGCGAAAGCCGCTGCCTGGGCGGCCGTCGTCGAACGCGACGAGTTGTCCAACCACATGCAGGTCGCGACCATGCGCACCTTCTGGCGCTCCGAGCCGGCGCAGCTCGCCGTCACGTTGCCATACGTGAGCCGCTACTTCGACGCGGTTGGCGATGTCTGGCGTACGCGCTCGATGGATTCGGCGCAGACCCTCACCGAGTTGCTGTTCCCCACCGTCGCCATCTCGGAAGAAACCTTGGCCCACGTCGACTCCTACCTCGCCGATCAGAGCCCGCAGCCCGCGCTACGGCGGATGCTCGTCGAGGGGCGTGACACGCTGGCCCGGGCACTTCGCGCCAGGGCGTGCGACACGGAGCGGGGCAAGCGCGGCTAACCCTTCGTGACCGGATTAGGCGTGACCTGATTCGGCTTTACACGATTCGAACGTGGGTCGAATCGCCACGTGTCGCTGGCCAAGCCGGGAACACTCGTCCTGATCACGCTCTACGGCGGCAACGACGGTCTCGACACCGTCGTTCCGGCGGCTGACCCGGCGTATCAGAAGGCCCGCGGCGCGCTGGCTATCGAGGAACACGACGCGCTGCCGCTCGCCGATGGCCTCAGCCTGCACCCGTCGCTCACCCGCCTCAAGCGTCGCTACGACGGTGGCGGGGTCGCGATCGTGCGCGGCGTGGGCTATCCGCGCCCTGACCACAGCCACTTCCGCTCGATGTCAATCTGGCAGACGGCCTCGCCGCAGACGCCCGTCCCGTCCGGTTGGTTAGGCCGCTGGCTTGATGCGACATCGGGGTCGGCGAGCGCGCAAGGCGGACCGGTCCAGGCGGTCGGTGTCGGGGCCACCCTGACCCCCGCGCTTGTCGGTGTGCGCCGCTCAGCCGCTGCCGTACCTACCGAGAACCTCGCCGTCCCGCGGCAGGCTGATTCCCGCCTCGGCCGGCTCGGCGGGCAAGAGTGGCAAGGCTGACGATCTCGGCGGACAGCTGGAGACGGTCGCCCGGCTCATCAACGCCGGGCTACCCACCCAGGCGTACGCGGTCAGCCTCGCAGGCTTCGATACCCACGCCGGCGAGCAGCCGACGCATTCACGCTTGCTCGGCGAGCTGGACACCGCGCTCGACACGTTTCTGACCAGCGTCGCCCGCTCGCCTCACGCCCAGCGGCTGGTGGTGATGGTCTACAGCGAGTTCGGTCGCCGAGTGGCGATGAATGCCAGCGGAGGCACCGACCACGACACCGCGGCGCCGGTCATCCTTGCCGGGCCGGGGTGCGCGGCGGCCTGTACGGCGACCAGCCGAGCCTGACCAAGCTCGGCACCGCAGACGACGACGGCGATCTGGTCGTGACGACAAACTTCCGCGATGTCTACGCGACCGTATTGGGCGATGTCCTCGCGACGGACCCGGCGCCATCCTCGGCCCCGGCCATCGGTCGCTGGGATTTGTCCGCGCCTGACAGCTAGTGCGAGCCCTCGAGCTGGGGACGTTCGGAGACGACGGTGTCGCTGTCAGCCGGGTGACCAGCCGCGTCAGCCAGCTGGCGGAAAGCGTTGACAATGCCGCCGATGAGATCCCCCACCGAGAACGACGAGGTCATGGTCAGCACCACCAGGCCGGCGGCCTGATCGCTGATGCGGCGGCGCGCCGAATGCGTCGTCATGATCTCGACTCGGCGCGCTCCGGGAGCCACCAGAATCAGGACGGCGTCATCGCGCGGTGTCGCCACCAGGTTGGCCAGCAGGTGCTCGGACTCAAGCCGCGGATCGGTGTCGAACTCGCCGACCCGAAGCCAGAAATGCATCCCGGTCTCGTTTTCGGCCCCCCGGCGCGCACGCTCCAGGCGCTCGTGCTGCTCACGCGTAAACGCTTCACCAGCGGCCATTGGCACCTCCCGCGCCGGGAAGCGCGGCCCGCTTCGGCTCGTGTTCCAGGGACGATTCGTCACCGAACCAGACCGGTTCGTGGGTCCACGGGCGACCGGGCCGGTAGCGCCGGCGGGCGCCGCGCTGCGGCCGGAAGGCCATTGCCCCGCCGATGATGAAGCCGACCAGCGGGAGTCCCACGAAGAGCAGGAGCGTCAGCGGCAAGCTCAGCCCCTGGGGGCTGCCGACATTGCCGACCTGACCGATCTGCGCGGGATCTACAGAGCTTGCCGCCGCCGGGAGGGCGGGGAGGCAGAGCAGCGCCAAGCCGAAAACGGCGCAGGCACCCCGAACCCCAACCCGAAGCGACCGCCGTACTGGATGCGTCACAAGAGCGAGGCTAACCGAGCTTTCGCGCGGATGGTGCGTTGACCCCCGGGCGACACACCATCCGCATCAGTCCTTTTCGTGCGGTTCGCCGGTCATTCCTGCCTGACGTTCGGGTGACCCTTCCCATAACTGCTCTCGCATGAGCGCGGCCAGCCGCTCGGTGCGCGGGGACGTGCACAACTGCTCTCGCGTGAGTACGCGCCCGCTCCCGTCCGCGAGCGGCAGCCGCCAGTTCGGGTATTCGTCAACGGTTCCAGGCATATTGGGCTGGCGCAGGTCTGCGACGGCGTCGCCCAGCGCGGCTAGAAGGACCCGCGACGGGCTTCGGGTCAGCAGCGCATGGAGCGCCTCAATCTGGGTCTGCAGCGAAGATCCGGACGGTGTCGGGGATTCCAGCAGGCCCTCAGCCGCCAGGAGAGCGAGCATTTCGGTGCGTTCGCGGGCGGCGTTCTCGGCTTCGGCGGCGGGGTCCCTCAACAGGCCGAGGTCAGCTCGCACCTTGACATGAGCGCCGGTCAGGAAGCCTGCGGAGGTCGGCAGGTCGTGAGTCGTCACCGAGGCGACCGCCGCCGCCCGCCACGTCGCCGGCGGGATCAGCGCCCCGTCGTCGTCCCGCTCGAACCACACCACCGTCGAACCGAGCACCGCCCGCTCGGACAGCGTCTGGCGGACCGTCGGCGGCACCGTACCGAGGTCCTCCCCCACGACCAGCGCTCCGGCGCGTTCCGCCTCCAGGGCGATGATCCCGAGCAGCGCCTCCGCGTCATAGGAGACGTAGGACCCCTCGGCTGACGACGCGCCTTCCGGCACCCACCAGAGCCGAAACAGCCCGAGAATGTGGTCGATCCGTAGCCCGCCGCCGGTACGCAGGACGGCGCGCACCATGTCACGCACCGGCGCATAACCGGTGACCTCCAGGCGATCCGGCCTCCAGGGCGGCAGCCCCCAGTCCTGCCCCTGCTGGTTGAAGCTGTCCGGCGGCGCACCCACGGAGAAGCCGGTCGCCAGCTCCGACTGCAGCGCCCACGCGTCGGCGCCGCCCGGATCCACCCCGACGGCAAGATCGTGAACGATGCCCACCTCCATGCCGGTGTCGACGGCCGCCCGCTGGGCCGCCGCGAGCTGCTCCGCGCAGCAATGCTGGAGCCAACGGTGGTAGTCGACGCGGCTCGCCAGCTCCTCGCGTGCCGCACTTACCGCCGGACCCCGCGGGTCGCGTAGCGGCGGCGGCCACGCGCGAAAGTCCGCCCCGTGAAGCTCGGCCAGCGCGCACCAGGTCGCGAAATCGGTGAGCCCGGCGCTGTCCTCCGCCTTCGGCCGCGGCGTCGCGCACCCGAAAAGTGCCTCCAGCGCCGACGATTTGGCCTTCCACACTTCATCGCGATCGATCAGCTCACCCATGGCGACGCTGCCGGCCAAATCGTCGACCCGGTCACGGATCTGCTCGGGGGCGGCCGCGTATTCAGGGAGCTGCTCCGGCCGCAGATACAGCGGCGAGCTGAAGCGGCGTGACGCGGGGAAGTACGGCGAATTCTGCATCGGAATCACCGGTGCGGCGGCGTGCAAGGGGTTGACCAGCAGCAGCCCGGCGCCTTGCCCGGCACTCCACGACGCCAGCGCGGCCAGATCCGCGTAATCGCCCATGCCCCAGGCACTTCGGACGGCGTAAAGCTGCGCCATCCAGCCCCATAGCCGGTCTGCAGGCAACGGCAGCCGATCCGGAGCGACGACGAGCAGGACGTCGGCGGCCACCTCGCCATCCGCGTAGGCGATCAGCCGGTGGTCACCGAGTGGAAGGCCGACCGGCAGCTCGAGGAACCGCTCGATGCGGCTGCCGGCGGGGTCCGGATCACCGTCAGTGGGCGGCATGAGGGCGAGTGCGGGTCGGGCCGCCTCACCGCCGAAGCGAATCTCCAGGCGTACTTCAGCAGCGACGCGTGTGCGCAGCGGCACGTTGCCGGGGCTGCTGGTGCGCACCACGACCGTCGGTGGCAGCACGCGCCGCCACTGGCTCGCCTGCCATTTCGCCAGGGCTGCGGCGGGGTCCCCGGTGTCGATCCCCAGGCCAGCGAGGACCTTGCGAACCGTTTGCTCGCTCACCGAGACGGGACGGTGGGCCCAGTCCTCGTATTCGGTAGCGACACCGAAAGCGTGCGCCAGCCGTTCCAAGGAAGGATCCATCGGGCGGGCCTACCCTTCAGTGCCTCCCAAAGGCGCCGAGATCGCCGCCGGATGCGTCACACGGTAGCCGCGCAGCCCGCGCCACAGGGCGTTCAGCGCATCGACCGAGCCGGCCTGCAGCGGCGGCCACACGTGGCCCAGGTTCGCCAGCAGGACGACCTGCAGGGTGGAGCCGCGAGCCAGCCGGCCGCGGTCGAGCGCGGAGTCCGGGAAAACGGTGTGCGTGTAGCGCGAGTACCCCCCGAGGTACGGCACCGTGTGGTCCTTCACGCCATGCAGATCGACGACGTGGACGGCCTGGCGGCACGGGACGAGCAGCGCACCTGCCACCACACCGGCACCGGCAAAAACGTCCGTGGTCTGGCAGGCCGCGCGCCAGGCCATCATCCCGCCGTTGGAGAAGCCCCAGATGTAGACGCGATGCAGGTCGACCGGGGTGAGCGTCGAGACGTAGTGGACGAGGTCGACGAGATATCCGACGTCGTTAGCCTGGTCGTGACCGCAGCAGCCGCCGGCATTCCAGGCCTCGTGCAGCCCGATCGGGTAGCCGAGCGTGAACCCGTTGGCATCGCTGAAGCTGGCCGCGCCGGTCGCCTTCTCGACCGTCCACGGATGCTGGTCGAGCCCGTGGAGCAGCAATACCAGCGGCCGCGCGGCCCCGCCGGATCGGCGCGAGTGCAGGTAGAAGGCTCTGCCGGCGGAGCCAAAGCTGGCCGGCACCGTCAGCCGTCGGGTCACGAACTCGCCGTGGACTGCCGTGGCCTCGGGAAAGGGCAGCAGCACAGGCCGAAGCGACGCGCGGCCGCGATCAGCGCCGCATCCCGCCAGCGCCCCAGCCCCCGCCACCAGCAGGCAGAGCAGCGCATACGTCACCCGCCGCCGCGCCGTCCCCATGCGGCGATTGTCGGTCGGCAAGCATGGGAACGACGTGAAACGACCGAATTGCCCTGGGGATTGAACCGGCGGATCAGGCGCTGATCGCGGTCGGCCGCAGCCCGGTCAGATAGGCGGACCAGCGTGGATCGGGTCGGCGCGCCCCCAGCACCCTCCACGCCGTGCCGCTGGGGGCGCGAGGCGGGCGATGTATGCGCCATCCGAGGTCTGCGACACTGCGGTCCGCCTTGGCATGGTTACACCGGCTGCAGGCGGCGACGACATTTTCCCACACGTGGGAGCCTCCCCTGCTACGGGGAACCACGTGGTCGAGCGAGGTAGCCGTCGCGCCGCAGTAGACGCAGCGGTGGCCGTCGCGTGCCAGCACTCCCTTGCGGGTCAGCGGCACTTCAGGCTTGTACGGAACCTTCACGTAGCGAGCGAGGCGTACGACGGCCGGGATCGGGAGCACGATCGTCGGACCGTGCAGGGCGCCCTCGCCGGGCTCGACGACCACGGCCTTCTCCGCAAGCACGAGCACGACGGCGCGGCGCAGCGACACAACGCACAAAGGCTCGTACGTCGCGTTCAACACCAGAGCCTCGGCCACCGGCCGCCTCCTGCGAAGACTCGTCGACCTGCCGAATGTCTCATACCCGCTTGCGTTTCAGCACGGTTCTTTCCGGCAGGCTGGTCTCATGCGCTACCCGCCTGCCGAGCGACTGCCTCTGCGCGAGCAGATTCTCGGCCACTCGATCGAGGACCCCTACCGCTGGCTCGAGGACTACGGCGACCCGCGGACCGTCGCTTGGTCTGCTGCGCAGGACGCGCTGACCCGGCCTGCGCTGGATACGCTGCCCGGCCGAGCGGGCTTTGCCGAACGGCTCCGGACCCTGCTTGCCGTGGGTAGCGAGGGGCCACCGATCCCCCGCGGCGAAGTCGGTTTCCGCGAGCGGCGAGCCGGTGAACAGCAGCATCCCGTCGTGGTGGTCGGGCCGCTCGATGATCCGACCGACTTTCGCGTACTCATCGATCCGCACCAGATCGACCCCACCGGCGCGACCACCCTCGACGGCTGGGAGCCGTCGCCCGATGGCCGGCTATTGGCCTACCAGCTCTCGATCGGCGGCGACGAGGAGTCCGCCGTTCAGGTGATGGACACGGCGAGCGGTGCGATCGTCGACGGACCCATCGACCGCACCCGCTACTCCCCCATCGCCTGGCTTCCCGACGGCAGCGGCTTCTACTACGTCCGGCGGCTACGCTCCGACAGCCCCTTTGACCGCCGGGTCTACCTCCATCTACTCGGCACCGATGCCGGGTCGGACCGCTACGTCTTCGGCGAGGGGCTCGACCCGCGTACCTACCTCGGGGTCGGCCTATCAACCGACGGCCGCTGGCTGGTGATCACCGCCGCGATCGGCACGGCGCCGCGTAACGACGTGTGGATCGCTGACCTGGACGCGGCGGATGGCGCGGAGGTCTTCGATGTCGTCCAGCACGGCGCAGATGCGCGCTGCGGGGCCTACGTGGCCTTCGACGGGCGGCTGTACGTCTGGACCGATGCCGAGGCGCCGCGCGGGAGGCTCTGCATCGCCGATCCGGCGGAGCCGCGGCGTTGGACCACGCTGGTGGAGGAGGACCCTAAGGCGGTCCTCGGCGGGTTTGCCGTCCTCGACGACGAGATCGTGATCACCCGCTCGCGGCATGCGGTCGGCGAGGTGTCCGTCGTCCGACGCGCGGACGGCGCGTTCGTACGCGAGCTGCCGCTCCCCGGCATCGGCAGCGTTCTCGGGGTGAGCGCGGCGGACGACGGCGGCACCCGCGCGTGGATCGGCTACACCGACGCGGTGACCCCGCCCGCGGTCCTGGAGGTGACCGGTGCGGTGTGGGCCGCTGCGCCGGGAACGGTCGACGTTCCCGCCGTCACAGCCTCCGTGGAAGTCGCCACCAGCAGCGACGGCACGCCCGTGCGGATCCAGCTGCTCACGCCGGCCGCTGACGCCGCCCGCGTCGCATCGCGGCCCACCGTGCTGTACGGCTACGGCGGCTTCGGCATCAGCCTGGAGCCCGGCTACTCCGCGAGCGCGCTCGCCTGGGTCGAGCGGGGCGGGATCTGGGCGGTCGCGCAGCTACGCGGCGGCGGCGAGGAAGGCGAGCAGTGGCACCGCGACGGAATGCGCGAGGCAAAGCAGAACGTGTTCGCCGACTTCGAGGCCGCTGCCCACCACCTGCGAGCAACCGGACGCGCTTCACGCCTCGGGATCTACGGCGGCTCCAACGGCGGCCTGCTGGTGGGCGCGGCCGTCACCCGCGAGCCGGCCCTCTACGACGCCGTGGTGTGCAGCGCGCCGCTGCTGGACATGGTCCGCTACGAGCAGTTCGGCCTCGGCTCCACCTGGAACGACGAGTACGGGACGGCCGGCGACCCGGTCGAGCTGGGTTGGCTGCTGGCGTACTCGCCGGTGCACGCGGTACGCGGCGGCGTTGCCTATCCACCCGTCCTGCTTGAGGTGTTCGAATCGGATACGCGCGTGGACCCGCTGCACGCCCGCAAGTTCGCGGCGGCGTTGCAGTGGGCCGCGGGCACCTGCCAGAGCGGCGCGATCGTGCTGCTGCGACGCGAACGCGACGTCGGCCACGGCGGCCGCTCGATCGATCGCACGATCCGTTTGAGCGTCGACACACTGAGTTTCCTGGCCACGCATCTCGCACTCGCTCCGGGCACAGTAGGGGGGTGACGACACCCGAGCCGGCCCGACCTACGGAGTCGTTCTACGCAGTCGTCGGCGGCGAGCCGACCTTCCGCCGGCTCGTTGCGACGTTCTACGCCGGCGTGCGCGAGGACCTGGTGCTGCGCCCGCTCTACCCCGAGGACGAACTCGACGCCGCGCAGGAGCGGCTCACCCTTTTCCTGATCCAGTACTGGGGCGGGCCGCCGACCTACGGCGACCTGCGGGGGCATCCGCGGCTACGGATGCGCCACGCGCCATTCGTCATCGGTCCGGCCGAGCGTGATGCCTGGCTGGCCCAGATGCGAGCCGCCGTCGATAGTCTTGAACTGCCCGGCGATCAGGCCGGACCCCTGTGGGAGTACCTGCACTCAGCTGCATTTGCCCTGCAAAATGCGCCATAAGTGGTGGGATTCACCCGCTTGCCGCACCATGCGCGCCTACACCCGTTCTCCGAAGCTGCCGAGACCCTTCACATGGAAGAACTCGCAGATCTACTGGGCCGGGAACGGGTCCAGATCGAGTTCTTGCTCTTCAAAATCCTGGAATTGCAGCATCTGCTGCGCTCCAGTGACGTCCGCTTCCTGCGCTGGGCGGCGGACGAAGTCAATCGGGCCAGCCAGCGCCTGCGTATGACGCAGCTGCAACGCATCTGGCTGGTCAACCAATTCGGGCGCGAAGCCGGCATCGAGCCGCACCTGGTGACACTGACCTCGCTCGCCGAACGCGCGCGTGAGCCCTGGTGCACGATTTTCGCCGACTACAGCACGGGCGTTCGGCTACTGGCCGACGAGGTCGATTCGGTGAGCCGCGCCACCCGCGCACTCGCTGACGCGAGCGGTCACTCCATCGCTGACATCTTCGCGGAGATGTACATGCCGGCGGCCTCGTCCATCCCGGCGCCGCGGACGTTCTCCGTCGACTCCTCCGTCGTGTTGCCATGAGCTTGCTGGACCGCCGCGAGGCGCCGGCGCGGCTTCAGCTCAGCTGACGTTCGGCGCCCGGCAGTACGGGCAGTGCGTCCAGGTCGGGTCGATCTCGCGGGCGCAGGAGACGCAACGGTGGGCGCCGGTCGGCGTCCCGCACCAAGGGCAGCACGCCATGTCCGACGCGACCTCACGGTGGCAGCCGGTGCAGCGGTCGGTGAGGCTCCACGCACCCTCGCTGGTCACCCGCAGAACCTCGTCAAGCGTGGTGTCACCGCGCATGGCGGCGGCGATCCCGGAATGGCGCATGCTGATCGAACGCGATTGATTCGCCGCTTCGGCGAGAGCCCGCTCTCCGCCGCCGGCCGTCATCGCCGAGCGGATCGCATCGGTCACGGGAAGCACTTCGAAGATGCCGGTACGACCACGGAATCCGCTCTCGCGACAGGCATTGCAGCCCTTGCCCAGCATGGGCGTGCCCGCCGCGAGTTCGGCCGCGCTCAACCCGAGCGCGGCGACGACCTGTGCCGAAGGCTCGTAAGGTACCCGGCATTGCAGGCAGGGTTTGCGCACCAGGCGCTGCGCGACCACCAGCGAGAGGGCGGACGCGACGAGGTAAGGCTCGGCGCCCATGTCGAGCAGGCGGGCGACGGCACCGATCGCGTCGTTGGTGTGAAGTGTCGTGAGCACGAGGTGACCGGTCAGGGACGCCTGGAGCGCCAGCCGGGCGGTCTCGCTGTCACGAACCTCACCGACCAGGATCACGTCGGGGTCCTGACGAAGGATCGACCGCAGGCCGGCCGCGAAAGTCAGGCCGGCCTTTTCCTGGACGCCCACCTGGGTGATGCCGGCCAGCCCGATTTCGACCGGGTCCTCAAGCGTGATGACGTGCTTGTCGCGATTACGAACGGCGAGCAGCGTGCTGTAGAGGGTGCTGGTCTTGCCGGACCCGGTGGGGCCGGTGATCAGGACGAGGCCCTGCGGCTGGCGTACCGCATGCAGGAGTCCCTCGAGCTGCTCCTCCAGGAGGCCGACCCGGGCCAGCGGCGGCAGGTCGCGGGCACGCGGCAGGATTCGCATGACGATGCTCTCGCCGGGAAGCGCTGGGAGGGTGCTCATGCGGATGTCGACGTTTTCCCCGCCGATGGAGACGCGGGCGCGGCCGTCCTGCGGACGCCGCCGTTCGGCGATGTCGAGACCGGCCATGATCTTCAAACGGCTCGACAGCGAAGGCCCGGCAACCTTCGGGACGGTCATGACATCGCGCAGCTGGCCATCGACGCGGAAACGGATGAACACTGCGGAAAGTTGCGGCTCGATGTGGATGTCGCTGGCGCCCTGTCCGACGCCTTCCTTGAGGATCATGTCGACCAGCCGCACGATCGGGGCGTCGTCGACGTCGTTGACCCCGGCGGCGATCTCGGCCTCGATGTCGCGCGAGTTGCCATCGGCCAGGTCGCTGAGCACCGCGGCGGCCGCGCCGTTGTCCGAGAGACTCCAGACCCGGGTGAGCGCGGCTCGCAGGTCGGCCTCGGTGCTGACGGCGACTTCGAGATCGGACACTTTGAGGTGAACGCGGACGTCGTCGAGAGCAAAAACGTTCGTGGGATCGTTGACGGCCACCAGCAGCCGGCCGGTCTGCGGGTTGCGACCGAGGACCAGCACGCCGTTGCGCTCAGCGACAGCACGCGGTAGCTGGCGGGCGATCTGAACGTCGACGCGCTCGCGCATCGGATCGATGACTTGCAGCTCAAGCGCGGCGGCCAGAGCGGTGGCGAGCTGGCGTTCGGTGGCGTAGCCCGCCTCGACCGCGAGGCGGCCGAGCCTCTTGCGCTCGAAGCCGCCCGAGGACTGTGCGTGGAGCAGCGTGTCTAGCTGGACAGGGGTAAGCACACCCTGGTCGACCAGAACTTCACCCAGCCGGCGACGGGTACCCCTCGCCTGCCCCGGAATCGATCCGGTTGCCGCACCTGGCGCAGGCACAAGAGGCGAGGACACAGGTATCTATCGGCAGTCGACGCCAATACCCAAGGTGTCCTAGAGTCAGACAGCCGCGTAGTCGGTCGCGTATTCGGCGTACTCGACCGACTCGGCGGAGCGGGGCTTGATAGCCGCCGGCTTGCGGGCGGAGATGCGCGACGTGTAGCTCGAGCGGCTCGACAGGGCGGCGGCGTAGGCGGCGCGGCGGCTGGCTGCCCGCCCGCACTCCGACTCCTCGACGGCCGGGCTGTCGGCGTACTGGGCCGAAATCCCGGTACGCATGAGGGCGAGACCCTCAGAGCGCATCTGAGAAACGCGGGACTCGGTGACCCCGAGGTCCTCGGCCAGCTCTGCCGACGAGCGACCTTCCAGGAAGTAGCCGCTGACGACGGCGCGCAGCCGCTCGGGGAGCAGTTCGAGCGCGTCACGCAGGTAGGCGGCCCGCTCACGCTCTTCGAGCTGGGCCGACGGGTCGACGTAGACGGTCTCGACCAGGCCGTCAGCAAGGGTCAGCGGGTCGCCGTCCTCCTCGCCGCAAGGCGCATCAAGCGAAAGTACGAGGGCCCGGTGAACGCGTCCCTGCAGCTCGAAGAGCTCCCGCACCGGAACGCGCATCTGGACGGCGACCTCGTCAGCTGTCGGGGTGCGACCGAACTCGGTGAGCAGCCGGCTGTGGGCGTCCTCGACCGTACGGGCGGCGGCACGCAGCGAGCGGGGGGCGAAGTCGAGGGCGCGAGCAGCGTCGACGATGGCGCCGCGTACCCGCAGCGAGACCCAGCGCTCAAACGGAACGCCGCGCTCGGGGTCGAAGCGGTGAGCGGCCTCGACCAGGCCGAGGGTGGCGGCCTGCGCCAGCTCCTCGCGGTCGGCGTGGCGCGGGTAGTGCGCCGCAACCTGGAAGAGCACGTGCTGAACCAGCGGCAGATTGCGCTCGATGAGCTCGGTGACCTCTGCGCGGGTCAGGGGGGCGGAGCTATCGGCTTGACTCGGCCGGTTGAGTTCTGCGGTGGCGGTCATCTCAAGGCTCCTGTGGCGGGGAAGCGGGCGGGGTGTCCAGTTCTTGCGACGCGACCTGCATCGACAAGAACCCGCTCAGACCTTGATGGCCTTTTCGCACCATCTTTTTGGGGTCGCTTTATCCTTTTTGCGGCTTAAGCCGCCAGATTCTGCCCTCAGACGCCCTGATCTAGTTAGTACGAACTAGTCAGGAGTGGCTCTCGTCTCTGAGATCGACCGCCCTGGGGCAGTCATTGAGGCTTTACGAGACAGACCACCCGGGCGGCTGACACCCGTTCAGGTGACGCGGTCGGCGATTGCAGGGGGCAAGCCAGACCGGAAGGCTAGTCCCGGGTGAGCTTGCGGTACGTGACGCGGTGGGGACGGGCGGCCTCCTGGCCGAGTCGGGCCACCTTGTTGGTCTCGTAGTCGGCGAAGTTGCCTTCGAACCAGAACCACTTGGCCGGGTCCTCGTCGTCGCCCTCCCACGCGAGGATGTGCGTCGCAACCCGGTCCAGGAACCACCGGTCGTGGCTGATGACCACGGCACAGCCCGGGAACTCGAGCAGTGCGTTTTCCAGCGAGCGCAGGGTGTCGACGTCGAGGTCGTTGGTCGGCTCATCGAGGAGCAGCAGGTTGCCACCGCGCTTGAGTGTGAGAGCCAGGTTCAGCCGGTTGCGCTCTCCGCCGGAAAGCACACCGACCGGCTTCTGCTGGTCAGGCCCCTTGAAGCCGAAGGACGACACGTAAGCCCGGCTCGGCATCTCCGTCTTGCCGACCTGGATGTAGTTGAGCCCGTCGGAGACGATCTCCCACACGTTCTTGGTCGAATCCAGCGATGAACGACTCTGATCGACGTAAGCGATGTCCACCGTCGGGCCGATGAGCAGCTTGCCGGCATCGGGCTCCTGCTGCCCGACGAGCATCTGGAACAAGGTGGTCTTGCCGACCCCGTTAGGCCCGATGGCGCCGACGATGCCGCCGCGCGGCAGGTTGAACGACAGGTCGTGGATCAGCTGGCGATCCCCGTAGCCCTTGGACAGGCCGATGCCCTCGATGACCTGGCTTCCCAACCTGGGCCCCACCGGAATGTGGATCTCTTCCCAGTCCAGGGTGCGGGTGCGATCAGCCTCGGCAGCCAATTCCTCATAGCGCGCCACCCGCGACTTGCTTTTGGCCTGCCGGGCCTTCGGGTTGGAACGCACCCACTCGAGCTCCTGGGCCAGCTGACGCTGCCGCTTGGCGTCCTTGTTGCCTTCGACCTTGAGCCGGGACTGCTTGGTCTCCAGGTAGGTCGAGTAGTTGCCCTCGTACGGGTACGCCCGGCCGCGGTCGAGCTCGAGGATCCACTGCGCCACGTTGTCGAGGAAGTACCGGTCGTGCGTCACCGCCAGGACGGCACCCGGGTATTTCGAGAGGTGCTGCTCCAGCCAGGCCACCGACTCGGCATCCAGGTGGTTGGTCGGCTCGTCCAGCAGCAGCAGATCAGGCTGCTGGAGCAGCAGCTTGCACAGGGCGACCCGGCGCCGCTCGCCACCGGACAGCACCGTGACGTCTGCATCGCCCGGCGGCAGGCGCAACGCATCCATGGCCTGATCCAGCCGCGAATCCAGCTCCCAGGCGTCGTGCGCCTCGATGACGTCGATCAGCTCGGCCTGGCGCGCGAGAAGAACGTCGAAGTCGGCGTCCGGAGCCGCCATCTTCTCGTTGATCTCCTCGTACTCGGCGAGCACATGGCGAATCTCGGCGACGGCCTCCTCGACATTGCCCCGCACATCTTTGTCCTCGCTCAGGGGCGGCTCCTGCAGCAGGATCCCCACGGAATAGCCGGGGCTGAGAAGTGCATCACCGTTGGACGGGTGCTCGATCCCGGCCATCATCTTCAGGACGGTTGACTTGCCGGCGCCGTTGGGCCCGACCACGCCGATCTTCGCGCCCGGGATGAACGCGAGAGTCACGTCGTCGAGAATGACCTTGTCGCCGAGTGCTTTGCGCACTTTGCGCATCTGGAAGATGTACTGCGCCATGCCCCCAGCCTATGGGGACCAGCGCCGTCGGCGGTCAGGAGAGCGCTGGCTCCGGCTCGCGCTCGGGGGTGACAACAGCCGGCGTGACCTCAGCGGCAGCCCTCACCGGGCGGGCTGGAGCGCGTCCCAGATCCGGACCAACTGAGTCGGCCTCGAGCTCGTGGACAGTGTGACGAACGCCCTGCTCATCCTCATACGTGCGCTGGTGAAGGCGCCCGACGACGATGACGCGATCTCCGCGTTCGAGACTGGCAACGACGTTTTCCGCCAGCCGTCGCCAGCACATGACGTCGAGAAAGACGGTGACACCGTCGCGCCATTGACTCTCGGTCTTGTCGAACACGCGCGACGTGCTCGCCACCCGGAGCTTGGCCCACGGCGTGCCGGTGCGGCTCGTGCCCGATTTGGGGGCCGCCGTCAGGTTTCCCGAAAGGGTCAGATAGGTGTCGCCCGCCATGATTGTCTCCAGAACTCGTCGCCGGTGAAGCTGCGGGAACGGGTCGTCCGCGCTGCTTGCGACGATGGCGGCTGCAGACCCCGCCGCGGCGACGGCGCAGAAATCTGTGGACAACGGTCGCCGGATTTACGGAGCGCCGAGGGCCCGCCAGCCAGCGAGAACGTCCGGATTCCCGCCGCCGATGACGTCGCCTGCACGCTTACGCTTCCAGAGCTCGAGCAACAGGCCGGCCGCGGGTCCGCTGAGCGTGCCCACCTCGCCGTCAGGATCGCCCAGCGTCCAGGTGTCATCCGTGTCAGTGGTGCGCACGACCAGCCGGCCGGGCGGCGGCGGCCTCTTGTAGTACAGCCGCGGGAGCATGACCTCGACGAACTCACCGACCCCGTCCGCCGCGGTGCTCGTCTCGATCGGACCCAACTCCCCGGTCGCGAGTTCCGCGTCCACCCGGTGGATCACCGTCTCCATCGCCTGCCTGCGCGCCCAGAAAGACGCGAGCCGCGGCGGCGGCCCGAATCCCCACATCGGGGTCTGCGGCGGGCAACTGCGCACCGCGTCCAGCAGCGAGACCAGCCCCCCGTGCAGCCAATCGACGGCCTGGTCCGGGGCGAGGCTCTGGGGCTGGTCGTACTGCCCGGGAGAGCTCAAACGCTCGTTGATGACCTGGGTGGCCCAGCGCCAGGTCGTTCCGATGTGCGAGGCGAGATCCACCAGATCCCACCCGGGGCACGCGGCGATGGGCGCATCGAGCGGACCCTTCTCCACGGCCGCGATCAGGGCAGCCCCCTCCGCGGCCAGCACCTCGACGTAGTCGATGGCGCCCTTGGCCTGATCAGCGTTGTCAGCCATGGGTGGACAGCCCTCCGTCGACGGGGATGATCGCACCGGTCAGGTAAGCACCGGCGCGGCTGGAGAGGAAGATCGCCGTGCCGGCAACGTCCGCCGCCTCGCCGGCGCGCCGCAGCGGGATCCCCGACGTCACGCTGGATGCCTCGGAGTCGTCCGCGAAGACGAACGCGGTCATCCTGCTCTCGAAGAGCCCCGGCGCCATCGCGTTGACGGTGATGCTGGGGGCCAGGCGGGCGGCGAGGTTACGGGTCAGCATGTGGATCCCCGCTTTTGAGGCCGGATAGGCGTAGTTCTCCCAGTCCGGCACCCGGATCCCCTCGATAGAGCCGATCATGATGACACGCGCCGGGTCGCCCGGCGCGCTGGCCGCCTCGAGCTGCGGCAGCAACGCCCGCGTGAGGTAAAACGGTGCCTTGATGTTGGTGGCGAGCACCTTGTCGAACGCGGCCTCCGGGTACTCCGCGAGCGGTGCCCCCCAGGTGGCGCCGGCGTTGTTGACCAGAACGTGGAGCTTGGGCTCGAGTTCGGCGAAGGCGGCGGCGAGTGCATCCGCGCCCGCTTGGTTGGATACGTCGGCCGGCAATGCGATTGCACCGATCGCCTCGGCGGTCGCGCGCAGCTCCGATTCCTTGCGGCTGCTGATGTAAACGGTCGCCCCGCGTTCGGCAAAGCCGGCGGCGATCATGCGGCCGATGCCGCGGGAACCTCCGGTGACGAGGACGGTCTTGGCGCTGATATCGAATAGGTCATCCACGAGCGGACCGTATTCGATGCCGGCCGAGGGCGTCGGGCCCTGCCGAGCTAGTGCACGAAGATCTTCAACACCACGACGAGCAGGCCGAGCGAGGCGCACAGCGTCGTCTCGACAGCGAGCTCCCAGCCGCGGGCACCACCGCGCACGGCAGCCACCAATCCCCAACATCCGAGCAGCGCGACCGTGACCCAGAGCGCGGACAGTCCCGACGCGTTGACCGAAGCTCCGAGGCCGCGTACGAGCGCGAAGACGGCGACCGGAATCAGCGCACCGCGCAGCATGCTCCAGTCCCGCAGGGCCGCCTGCAGGATCGAACTCCAGCCGGGTCGGGTCAGCGTGGTGAGCCGCTCGCCGATCACGTCCGCGTAGACGTGAGCCGCCCAATAGAGGCCCAGCACGAGCAGGGCTGACCACAACACGACGGCGCCGGATTCCCCCGTGTGGGCCTTGGTCGCCAGTACCGCCGCAGCGATCAGGGTCCCGTAGATCGCCTCGGCAGGATCTCCCTCCGGCTCGACAGCTTGAGCGATCCGCAGCGCCACTCGGCGCCATCCGGTCAGCTCCGGCGGCGAGGAGGGCACAGCGCACGCGCCATCACCGTTCAAGGTCAGCTCCCGTCACCGCACCCCCGGCCCCGGGCACCGGCCCCAGCGCCGCACGAAGCACGATCTGCAGCGCAGTGCGGCGCTCCGGATCATCGAGCGCCGAACCGAACGCGTCGCGCAGCTGGGTCATCCGATAGCGCACCGTCTGCGGGTGGACGTGAAGCGCCAGGGCGACGGCGCTGCGCGCACCGGCGTGTGCCAACCAGGTCAGCAACGTGACGGCCAGCCGCTCCCGGGCGGCCTCGGGTAGCGCGTCCAGCGGAGCCAGTACGCGCGCGCTCAGCCTCTCGAGCAACGCAGGCTCAGCCCGCAGCACCAGATCGAGGAGGTGGTCGTCGACCAGCATGGGCTCCGAGCGCGTTCCGTCCGGTCCACCCCGGCGGGCCACCTGGCCAGCAACAGTCTCGATGCCACGCAGCGCCTCGGCGGCCGTCAGCGACTGGCGCGCCTCCCGTGGCGCCACGATCAAACCGACGACGGCGGCTATCCCGGCGAGACGGCGCCGCAGCTGCTCCGGACCGAACTCGCCGGCACATGGCACCAGCGCGACCACGTCGTCATCGCGCGGCCAGAGCAGCGCATCCGCCGGAAGCCGCTCAGCGCTACCCGGCGGCGGCAGGAGTACGGCGGCAAGCTGATCGGGAACCGGCCAGCGCGCCAGATTCGCCAGCTCTCGCAGCGAATCTTCGTCGATCCCGGCAATGAGCATCCGAGCCAGTTCGACGCGCCGGCGGTCCCGCTCCCCGGCGCGGGCCGCCTGCTCCTCCGCGTAACCGCGCACGCTCAGGGCGGACAGGCCATCAATGTAGGTGAAGAGCAGTTCGGCCAGCTCGACCAGCACGGCGGGAGGAGCGCCGGCAGCTACCGCATGATCACCCACGGTCCGCCACGCCACCCGGGCACCGACCCGATACGCCGACAAGAGCGCGTCCAGCCCGCGGCCCTCGCGCAGCTCGCCGCGGCCCAGTTCGATATAGATGGTGCGCGGCAGCGTCGGCCGGCCGGGCTCCTCCAGCAGCCCCACGAAAGCCGACAGGGCACGTTCCACACCCATCGTCAGATTCCGGCCGAAGCGGCCTTCGAGCGGGCGCGCGTACTCCGCCACCTCACGTCCGACCGCCTGGTTGACGTCCAGCGCGAGCGTCGGCAGCGCCGCCCGCAAACGCACCGCGAGACTCGCGTAGAGCTCGCGGTTTTGTTCCACCGGAACAACCTAACCTCGCCGGGCTCGCCGCAGTACCGTCCTACAGGGCCTGCCTTAGGGTCGCGCCACCAACTGACCCCCTGTAGCTCAGTGGATAGAGCGCCGGACTTCTAATCCGATGGTCGCAGGTTCGAGTCCTGCCAGGGGGGCTCGCTGACCTGCTTATTCTGGCCTTCTGGTCGTTCTCGG
The DNA here is from genome assembly GCA_038245655.1 of Mycobacteriales bacterium. GTDB lineage: Bacteria > Actinomycetota > Actinomycetes > Frankiales > Frankiaceae > DATAZK01. The sequence continues at coordinate 23,586 of JBBRSE010000019.1, forward strand.
TTCTTGCGACGGTGCCAGCATGGTGGCCATTAGCCCCAAAGCGCGGTGCCCATGCGCCGTGCAGCTTCGGTCGCGAGCTCGGGTACCACGTGCGAATAGGTCCCCAGCGTCAGGCTGATCTGAGAGTGGCCCAGCACCTGCATGGCGACGCGGCGTTGCGGTGGGTCGGGCGGAGCCGGTCGAGGTTGGTCTCGGACTCCAGTTGGGCCATCCCTGGAAGAGAACCGCCGCTATCGCTGGGTTCCGGCGATCCCGGGCGGCGGGGTGATCTATCCCGACGAGCTGTCCGTCCGGCGCCGCGCGCTACCCCGCTCCAGCGCCGAGACCGAAGGATCACAGGAACACCCGCGAGAGCGCTTTGGTGGACTCAGCCAACGGCAGCGGCGCCAGCCAGGCCGGATAGCGCTCAAGCAGGGCCCGATCGACGTCGGCGGGGTGCCGTGCGGGCGGTTGGCAGCCGGCGAGGAAGTCGGAGAACCGGTTTAACGCCAGCCCCCCCGGCCCGGATCGTATTGACAGGACACGATCAAGAGAATCCGTCCATAACAGCGTCCTCGAGCCAGAGAAGCGACGTGTTGGACACGTCTTGAGCGTAGGGAGAATGGTGGTTGTCCCGACGTCGGCACAGCCACGACCTAAGGCGCACGCGGTCGCCGGCTCACCTGGAACCACGGTGAGCCGGTATAGAGACAAGCAAGTAGGCAGGTGCGCTCGAATCCGATGGCGTTTGTCCGCGCCACGCCCGAGGCGATCCGCGGTGGCATTGGCGTGGTCGTTGGTGTTGATCGTCGTCATCGCCGAATCCTGTACGGCGCTTGTAGAATCGGTCGTAGCTGACCTCTGCAATGAGGACGCAAGAGGAAGGGCAGATCTCATGACGGTAGCGACCGATTCGCAGCGGACTCTTGCCGAGTTGGTTGCCGAGAACCCCGCTCGAGCAGTTGTGCTGGACCGGATGGGACTCGACTTCTGCTGCCATGGCAACCGCAGCCTCTCCGAGGCCTGCTCCGCGTCCGGGCTCGACCCCGACGTGGTGGCGGCCGCCTTCGACGCAGTCGCCGACGAGATGCCCTCCGGCTGGACCGGTGGGGGGCGTGGCGACTTGGCCGCCTACGTGGAGTCGACCCATCACGCCTACCTACACGACGAGCTCGACGCGCTGGAGGCGCTGGCCGTCAAGGTCCGCTCGGTGCACGGCGGCGGCCACCCCGAGCTCGAGGAGGTGGCCAACCTGGTCGTCGAGGTCGCAACCGACTTTCGGCCTCACCTGGCGACCGAGGAGAACGAGGTGTTTCCCACCATCGTTTCCCTCGCGCCCGGCACCGCCGGCGATGCCCGTTTGGCGGCACGGATCGACGAACTGGTGGCCGAGCACGCGGCACTGGGAGCCAAGCTGGCTCGGCTCCGCGAGCTAACCAGTGGATACACGGTGCCCGAGGACGGGTGCGCCAGCTACCAGTCGCTGTACGGACGACTCGCCCACCTCGAGTCCGACACGCACATCCACATTCACCTGGAGAACAACGTTTTGTTCCCGGCCGCGCTGGTGGAAGCAGTCTGACCGAACCTTCCGGGAGTCTGAGTGGGTACAAGGGCGTTCGCAGCTTCCCGAACTGGCTGCCACCCGGAGCACACCCAAGCCTGGCTCACAGCGCGAGATTATTCCCAAACGCACCCGACGAGCCGCCGCCGCCTCATGAACAACAACCCGCCGGGCGGCACCCGGCCCCAACACCCGTCGTGTCACGATGGCGTCACGACGGCCTGCCCGGCCTGCCAGCACCCGTTCACACCCACCGGCGCCGGGTGTCGTCCAAAATGCGACGGTGGGACCAGTTCGTTAGCTGGGGACAGCGACTGGACAGCCGCCTGGGACTGCCCCAGCAGACGCATGGAACGACCACGTTGGGAGGAGCCGAACTGTCGGGCACGCGACTCTCGGGGACGCCGAAAACTCCGGCCGCTAGGGTCTTCGCATGCCGCATTGGACACTTCCGAGACCTGGTAATGACACCGACCCGACCGCGCCGACCGTAAAGGCGCTGATCTCGCTGCAGTCCGAGCTGGACAAAGTGTTTGATCACGCCACCGGAATCACGGCAAGTGAGCTGGACAACCTCGCCGCACATGTCGCGACGTTCAACGCCGATTTCGAGTCGCACTTGAAGACGGCCCGCGCGAACCTCGCGTCCGGTTAGAGGCGCTAGGAGCCGCTAGCCGGGAAGCGACAGCGGGGGTCAGTCCTTGCTTAGCGAAGCGAACCAGCGCCCGGCTGCTTCCCACTGCTCGGCGACGACGAAGCCCGTGTCAGCAGCGAGAGCGGCGATGCCGTCGACACCCACCTCGGCCCAGCAGAACCAGTCGGAGATCCGGCCGGTCTCGTCTTCCAGTCGAAGCTCCACCTCTCGGGTCGGCGCACCGGGGCGCGTGAGCTCCACGTGTACCAATCCGCCCGGCGCCAGCAGGTCACTGAGACGGCGAAGCAGCGCTGCAGGGTCGCCGCCGATACCGATGTTGCCGTCGGCGAGCAGCGCGCTGGACCAACGGCCCGCCTGCGGCACCGGCCCGAACACCGAACCGTGTACGGCATTGACCCCCCGACTTCGCGCGCCGGACACGACTCCTGCGCTGATGTCGATGCCCAGCGCTTCGATCCCGCGGGCGCAGAGCGCGGCGACCAGCCGGCCCGGGCCGCAACCCACGTCGAGGGTCGCTGCGTTGCAGCGCGTCAGCAGCGACGCGTCCCCGGGGATGGACCGCGCGGTCCAGTCGGCGACTGGCACTCGGGCTCGGTGTCCGCGCAGGTCATGCACCCAGAGCCGCAGGCTCATCAGGCCGGACTCGTAGAGATGAACGGGTGAAAGCGTGGGCAGGCCGGGAGCAACTGTGGCGTTCGACAGCGTAGGTCTCCCTGGTCGGCAACAACTCAGCCGGAGCTATCGCCCGGCCACCCCTCACGTTGTCTTCGCGTTGAGAAGGGGAGCGGTTCATTTGCGGCAACGATCGATCCGTAAGTTCAGGGCATGCGAATCCTCGTGACGGGCGGGGCGGGCTTCATCGGCAGTCACGTCGTCCGCACCCTTGTCGACGCCGGCCACGAGGTCGTCGCGCTCGACGCACTCCTGGCAACGGTTCATCCGGCAGGCGCGCCGCCGGTCGACCCGAGAGCCGAGTTCGTACGCGCCGACTTGCGCCATCCGGGTAGCTGGCGCCAGGCGATGCACAGTTTCGACGCCGTTTGCCATCAGGCCGCCATGGTCGGCCTCGGCGTCGAGACGGCGGATCTGCCTTTGTACGCGGGGCACAACGACCTCGGTACGGCCGTGGTACTGGCGGAGATGGCCGCTGCGGGCGTGCGCAAACTCGTCCTTGCCAGCAGCATGGTCGTCTACGGCGAAGGCACCTATGTGTGCTCCGATCACGGATCGGTCCGCCCCGGGCCGCGCCGGGTCGCCGACCTCTCTGCGGGGCAATTCGAGCCGCCCTGCCCGGCCTGTGGCAACCCCCTCGAGCCAGGTCTTGTCACCGAAGATGCTCCGGCCGACCCGCGTAACGCGTACGCCACCTCGAAGCTCGCCCAAGAGCACTACGCCGCCGGCTGGGCACGTGAGACGGGTGCGAGCGCCATCGCATTGCGCTACCACAACGTGTACGGGCCCGGAATGCCGCGCGACACCCCGTACTCAGGGGTCGCCGCCATCTTCCGCTCAGCGCTGGAATCCGGTGCGCCGCCCCAGGTCTTCGAGGACGGTGGGCAGCGGCGCGATTTCGTCCACGTGGACGACGTGGCGACCGCTAATCTCGCCGCCCTGCTCGCCCTTGGCGACGACCGGCCGGCCCACCCACGCGATGGTGCGCTCCGTGCGTACAACATCGGCAGCGGCAGCCCGCAGACGATCGGCGAGATGGCCGAAGCTCTGTGTCAGGCGATCAGCAGCGACCTGACGCCAGAGGTCACGGGGGGCTATCGGCTGGGCGACGTCCGCCACATCACGGCAGATTCGAGCCGGGCCCGGGCGGAGCTTCAGTGGGCTCCCGAGGTGGCGTTTGCAGCTGGCGTGAAGCGCTTCGCGAGCGACCCGCTGCGAGCGCCAGCCGCCCAGCGAAGATGACGAGCGAGGCACCGAAGAGCAGCGCGACGGCGAGCAGCCAGTTGCCGAGGTAGCGGTCCTGATGCTGGCCTGACCTTTGGAAGTACACGCCGTCGCTGCGCTTGAGGATGAGCGGATACCACATGAGCAGGAGCAGGCCGCTGACGAGAACGGGCGCGCGCACGTGGTTGATCGCGGCGCGTCGCCAGCGGCTGATGCCGTCCCCTCCGGGCGCACCCGCGACGGCGCGGACGAGCAGCCGATCCAGCCCCGCATAAATCGGGAACGCGATCAGGTCGTGACCGATGACGGCGGCGCCGAACCACACCAGCAGGCGCACCGGCGTCGGTGCGTGCAGCCAATGCAGCACGGCAAACCCGGCCAGCGCAGCGGCCGCAACAAGCAGCAACAGGTGCGCCGGGCTGCCACCGTAACGCGCCTTGAGCGCTCGCAGACTAAACATCGAACGTGACCTTGCTGACCCACTTGGTGTTGTGGACGCCCGGGGCGGCAGGGATGATCATCCGCGCCGGGTAGCCGTGGTCGAGCGAGAGATCCTGGCCTTCAACCTTCAACGCCAGCAGGGTATGGGCAGCGCCAACCTGACGGCGCGAGAGCGAGACATGGCGGTAGGCACCGCGCTTCTCGAGCGACTCCACGTAAGCGCCGACCGGATCCGTCATGCCCACCAGACGTCCCAAGGTGCGTAGCGGAACGCCGGTCCAGTTGCGCTGGCTGGACCAGCCTTCCACGCAGGCGATCGGCAGCGAGGCGGTGACTTGTGGCATCGCAAGAAGTTGCGCCCGGCTGAGGCGGATCGTTTGCTGTCCCACCAGTACGAGCTCCCACTCGACGCCCGACTTGGCGACGTGGGCGGCGAGCGCCGTGCGATTGATGGGGAAGTCCGGAGCGCCCGGGCCACCGCGCGGGGCCAGCAGCGCGGTGGCGCGCAGCGAGCCGCCGAGCGTCTGGCCGGCATACAACCCGGCAACGACGAGACCCGATCCACCCACCAGGCCCACGGCCCCGCGACGGCTGATGGTGCGCGGTCCGGGGGCTGCGCTGGCGAGCGTGTCGGGGCCGTCGTCGGGCTTCTCCCGCCGCCGCACGGCACGCCATGCCAGCGGCAATTTCAGGCTGACATGGACAACGAAGCCGGCGATGAAGACGATCGCGCCGTAGAAGTGCGCGGTGTAGAAGCTGAATCCGAAGACGTAGTCGTTGGAGATGTTCAGCAGGCCCGTGACGAGCTCGAAAAGGATGCCGCCGACAAGCGCGAGCAGCGAGAGCCGCTCCAGCGCATGGGCGGGCGAGCGCAGCGGCGGCCATTCGAAAAGCTTCGGCAGGACCGACCACAATTTGCCGAGCACGATCGGGACGAGAGCGACGCCGATGATGACGTGCAGGCCCTGGTTCAGCTGGTAGAGCCACGACGGGGTGACCGGCCAGTCGAACAGGTAGAAGCGCAGGATCCCGGCGTCAGGCGTCGAGTCGTTGCCTGCCAGGCGCGGGTTGTAGGCGGCGTAGGAGAGCAGGCCCGTGACGATGACGATCGTCAGTGCGGGAAGCAGGATCAGGCCGAGCGCAGCCGTCACCCGGCGGCCGCGGGCCGAGCTTTTCCAGAACTCTGCGCGAAACGGTCCGGACGGGGTCACACGTTTCTCCTGCCACACGCCGGGAGGTGGCCCGCCCGGCCGAAGCCGGACGAGCCACCCGATGTCACTTGTTCAGCGAGACCTTCGTGATGATCAGCCCTTGGCCTGGATGTGGGCAATCCCGAACAGGATGCCCTTCTTGAACGCGGTGACGCCGAAGTACTTGTTGATGGCGTCAGCGGCTTCGGCGGTCAGCTCGACCTTGGTGCCGTCGAGCTTGGCGATGCCGTCGGCACCCGGCGGCGTGACCTGAAGGTTAGACCCGTCGAGGGTGAACAGCGGGATCGACGCGTCGTTCATCTCCTTGACCTGAGCGGTCAGCAGCGACTTGCCGGGGTCGACGTCGAAGTTCTCGACCGTGAGCGTCTTGCCACCGGCGGTGAACGAAACGCCAGAGCCCACGTGGTGAACGATGCCCTGGACGTACGGGGTCACCGCTCCCTTGTTGTAGATCGTGACGTTGCCGCCGCTGATCGGGAAGTTCAGGGTGGCGGCGCCGCCCGGCTTGGTCAGCGTGCCCTTGCCGGTCGGAGCCGGCGTGACCTTCAGCGAGGTCAGGGTCGGGAGCAGGCTGGCGTCGAGGGTCACTGACGTCTGGACGCCAGTCAGGCTCGGCACTGTGAGGATCGCCTTGGTGTCCTTGGCGGGGGTGCTGTTGCCGGTCGAGCTGCTGCCGCAGGCCGAGACGCCGACGGCGAGCGCGCCGGCTACGAGTGTCGCGGCGATCGGACGGACGCGGGTCCTGAGCATGAAGAAACTCCCTTTGATATCTGGTGGTCTGCCACTGTGCTGGCCGCCATTGGGCGACCGTGGCTTGCACTTAGGAGTTCGCAGGGGACGGCCGGTCGGTTTTCCGTTGTGTCCATATTCTTCGGCCGTTGTGATCTACGTAACCTCACGAGCGTGACGAGCAGCCCGATCAATGCGGCACTTGCGTACGACAGTTGACCGGCGAGCATGCCGTCCCCGTTGCGGATCAACCCACCGATGTAAAGCGGATACGCCGCCACGGCGACGCCGATCCATTCCAGCCGCCCAGTCAGCACGCACGCGCACACCAGCAGGAGCGCGTACCAAGGCTGAGTGGGGGTCGCCACCAGCAACGCAGTCGCAAAGATGGCGAGCGCGCCGGCGGCGGGGCTGGCGAGCCCGCGATGGCACCGCCAGGCCACCACCGCGACCACGGAGAGCATCGCGAGGGCGGCCAGCGCCTTCGTGACGCTGTCGCCGAGTCCCAGCAGGCCGATCAACAGGAAGCGGGTCCCGGAGTCGTACTTCTCCTCATGCAAGTACCCCGGCAGGTACCCGAGAACGTGACCGCCGACGGCCAGCATGTGCGGTACATATCCGATGATGACCACGCCCGCGGCCGCGGCGACCAGGCGCAGCGCGCCGCTTCTCCCGCCACCGCGGCGAAGCAGCGCCGGTAGCAGCAGCAAGGGATACAGCTTCACGGCGATGGCGAGCCCGACGAGCGCGCCCGTCCGCTTGACCGCGCGCGGTCGCAGCGTCGCCAGCAACAACGCGCCCACCCCGAAGATGGCCGCCAACACGTCAACGTGGGCATCCGCTGCGATATCGAGGCCCGCGAGCGGTCCGAAGCTGTAGTACGCAACCGCCAACGGATCGCGGCCGGTGCGTCGCAGCCCAAAGGCGAGCAGGCCGGTCAGAGCCGCCGAAAGGACAGCTGCGTCCAATTGCAGCTTGTGGTCGCGAGCGGGACCGGGAAGCCAATGAGCGACGAGGAAATACCCTTCCGCGACCGGAGGGTAGATGGTGCGTGCGGCCGGCCGGTTGATCCTCGTACACGCGTGAGCAGGGTCGGTCGTGATGGGCTTCTTCTTAAGCTTTACGCAGGCCGGCGCGTCGGGCCAGAGCCAGTCGTCACGAAAGTGCGCGAGCTCCGGCGCCAGGGGCGCGTAGCGGTAAGGATCGACGCCTGCCGCCTGCAGCCGCCCGTCCCACGCGTAGCGGTAAAGGTCGTCGCTGATCTGCGACCCGCGCGTCAGGCTGGCCGCCGGCAGCGCGAGCAACCCGGCGACGATGAGACCGGCCGCCAGTCTGCGCGGGCGAACCCAACGCAGCAAAGTCGCCGCCACCAACGCGACGACCTGCCACACCAGGATGAGCGTGAGCAGCCGAAAGCGACCAGGACCCACCCCGCCCAGGCGTTCGGCGTGCGACTGGACGATGACGATGGCCACCAGTGCGGCGACGGCCCCGGTGAGGGCCAGGTAGCTCCGGGAGCGGGCTTTCGTGGACGGGTTCGTCACGGACAGCCCACGGATACCCGACGCAGCCGCTGCAGAGCAGCTGCGAACCGGCTGCGGGGCACCTCAGCAGCGACCTGATCGGCGTCGGCGGCCGTATCGACGTCACGCAACCGGCGCAGCAGGCTCACCGTCAGTCCGGCATCGAGCAGGCGGGCTTCCTGCTGTCTGCCGGTGCCTGACGTGGACATCGGCACCCCCAGTAGCAGAGACGGATCCGGGCGGGGCAGCCCGAGCGCCCAGAACCCACCGTCGTCGGCGTACCCCAGGACGCAGTCACAGGCCGGAGACGCCAGCTCTTGCATCGCGTCCACCAGCAGGCCGGCGGTCACCTGAGGCGTATCCATGCCGATCAGGAGCGCGCAATCGGCTCCGGTGGCCCGGGTGGCGTCCTGGAAAGCGCCGGCGAGCCGGACGTCCAGCCCACCGGCGCGCTGCGGGATCGTCGGCAACCGCAAGGGCACTTGGAGAGCGTCGTGCAACCACGGCCCCGTGTTGCCGTCGAGCGCGAGCACCGGCCGCACGATGATGCCCTTCCTGCGACCTCGTGGCACCGCAGCCAATGTGGCTGCCAGCGTGTCCGCAATGGCTGCCTGAGCCAGCTCCGCTGCCGCGGCCGCCGTAAAGGGCGGGCTCAGGCGGGTTTTCACCCGGCCGGGGACCGGCTCCTTGGCGATCACGATTAGCGCGCAGACGAAAGTCACAGAAGTACTTCGTTCAGCGCGCCAAAACGGCTCGCATGTCCTTGATCGCGCGGATCGTCCCCTTCACCGTGCCGGTCACTTTCGAACGGCCCGTGCGCGGCAGGTAGTCCACCGGCACCTCCGCAATCCGCCAACCGGCGCGGCCCGCCAGCAGCACCATCTCCAGCGGATAGCCGAAGCGGCGGTCGACGATCTGCAGCCCGATCAGGTCAGCGCGCCGGCCCGCACGCATGGGTCCGAGATCGGTGAGCTTCGGCGCCTGTGGCCCGAGTGCCCGACGCAGCCGGCGGACGATCTCCCGGTTCGCCAGCCGGGCATGCGGCGGCCAGGCCCGCCAGGTCACCGGCTTGCGGCTGCCAAGGACAAGATCGGCCTCGTCGGCTAAGACGGGCGCGACCACCCGGTGGAACTGCAGCGGATCCAGGCTGGCATCCGCATCGCAAATGCAGACGACGTCGGCAGTGGCAGCCTCGATCCCGGCCGCCACTGCCGCACCGAAGCCGCGCTGCGAGACGTCGACGACGACGGCACCGAAGGAGCGCGCGACGTCAGCGCTGCCGTCGGTGGAGCCGTTGTCAGCGACGATCGCGCGATACCCGGCAGGGATGCGTGACAGCACCCAGGGCAGCGCTCCTGCCTCGTTCAGGCAGGGCAGAACCACGTCAACGGCCGCGAGACTCATCCGACGAGAGTGTCAGGTCGCCGCGGCACGTGACGGTCAGCGAGCTCCAGCACCTCGTCGATGATCGTCAAGCCGTGCCGCAGGTCGTCCTCGCTCGTGTTGCACGGCGGCACCACATGCATCCGGTTGAAGTGCGTGAACGGAAACAGCCCACGCGCCTTGGCCGCCGAAGCAAGCTCAGCCATCGGTGCGGCAGCAGCACCGGTGGCGTTGAACGGCACGAGCGGCTCGCGGGTCTGCGGATCGCGTACGAGCTCGATGGCCCAGAACATCCCCAGCCCGCGCACCTCGCCGATGCTCGGATGCCGGGCCGCCATCGCCTGCAGAGCCGGCCGAACGACCCGCTCCCCGACATCGCGTACATGCGCGAGCGTGCCCTCCGCCTCGAACGCTTCCATGCTCGCGACGGCCGCCGCGCAGCCGAGAACGTGACCTGAGTACGTGAGCCCGCCGGGATACGGGGTCAGCGCGAAGGCATCCGCGATCGCGTCGTTGATGACCACACCGCCGAGCGGGATGTAGCCGGAGTTGACGCCCTTGGCGAAAGTGATGAGGTCGGGAACGACCTCCCAGTGGTCGATGGCGAACCACTCGCCGCAGCGGCCGAAGCCACTCATCACCTCATCGGCGATGAAGACGATCCCGAACTGGTTGCACAACTCACGTACTCCGGCCAGGTAGCCAGGCGGCGGCACCAGGATGCCGTTGGTACCGACGACAGTCTCCAGGATGATCGCGGCGATCGTCTGCGGACCCTCAAGGGTGATGACGTCGGCAAGGTGCTGCAGCGCTCGTTCGCTCTCCTGCGCCTCGCTATCGGAATGGAAGGCGCTCCGATACGGATAGGGGCCGAAGAAGTGGACGACCCCCTGCGTCGCCGTGTCGCTGGCCCAGCGACGCGGGTCGCCCGTCAGCGCCATCGCCGCCGCCGAGGCGCCGTGGTACGAGCGGTACGTCGACAGCACTTTGGGCCGGCCGGTGGCGAGACGCGCCATGCGTACCGCATGCTCGTTGGCATCTGCACCGCCATTGGTGAAGAAAACCCGGCTGAGGCCGTCGGGCGCGTGCGAGGCAATGAGCTCGGCCGCCCTGCTGCGGCTCTCCTCGGCGAAGACGGGCGCGATCGTGCACAGCTGCTGGGCCTTTTCAGCGATCGCCGCGACGATAGCCGGGTGCTGGTGACCGAGATTCAGGTTGACCAGCTGGCTGGAGAAGTCGAGGTAGCGCTTGCCGCTCTCGTCCCAGAACCAGCTGCCCTCACCCCCGGCAACGACCATGGGATCCAAGGTCGCCTGCGCTGACCAGGAGTGAAAGACGAATTCACGATCGGCCTCGTAGGTATGGCTGTGCGTGGACACGAGCGCGGTCATGAAAGCTTCGCTTTCTGCAGCGGGCGCAGGCCCGGAATGATGGTTTCGCCGTAGGCCTCGAGGGTTTGGCGCTTGGCGTCGTGTTGAAGATAGATCGCGAACTGGTCGACGCCGAGCGATTCCAGCTCACGCAGGCGCGCCAGGTGTTCCGCGGGCGTGCCGAGGATGCAGAGCCGGTCGATGATCTCGTCGCTCACGAACTCGGTGTGCGTGTTGCCGGCCCGGCCGTGCTGGTTGTAGTCGTAGCCGGTGCGTCCCTCGATGAAGCCGCTGAGCGCGGCCGGCAGCGCGTTGTCACCGTCACCCACCTGCTGCCCGTAGCGCGCCACGATATCCGCAACGTGGTTGCCCACCATGCCGCCGAACCAGCGGCACTGATCGCGCATGTGTTTGCGGCTCGCCTCGCTGGCATCGCCGACATAAGCGGGAGCGGCGACGCAGATCGTGACGCTCGCGGGGTCACGCCCCGCCCGTTCAGCCCCCTCGCGGACGTTCTTGATGGCCCACGCGGTGATGTCTGGATCGGCCAGCTGCAGGATGAACCCGTCGCCGATTTCGCCAGCCAGGGCAAGAGCTTTCGGCCCGTACGCGGCGATCCAGATGTCGAGCGCGCTCGCCGCCGCCCAGGGCAGGCGCAGCCGACCGCCGTTGTAGCCGACGTCGCGGCCGTTGGCCAGCTCCCGCACGACGTGAACGCAGTCCCGCAGGTTCGCGAGCGTGGCGGGCTTGCCGTTGACCGCGCGCACCGCCGAGTCGCCGCGCCCGATGCCGCACACCGTCCGGTTGCCGAACATGTCGTTCAGCGTCGTGAAGAGGGATGCGGTGACGGTCCAATCCCGGGTCGCCGGGTTGGTGACCATCGGACCGACCATGATCTTGCGGGTCGCTGCCAGGATCTGGCTGTAGATGACGAATGGCTCCTGCCACAGCAAGTGGGAGTCGAAGGTCCAGGCGTGGCTGAAGCCGTGCGTCTCCGCCTGTCGGGCGAGCTCAACGACGCGCGAGGCCGGCGGGTCGGTCTGCAGCACAACACCGATGTCCATCAGCTGTCCATCAGGCGGAGCCGTCGCTTTGCGGAAAGCCCAGGTCCACCGAACTGGTCGCGGCGTCCGGCCAGCGCGACGTGACGACCTTGCCGCGCGTGTAGAATTGCATGCCCTCCGGCCCGTACATGTGCAGATCGCCGAAGAGCGAGCCCTTCCAGCCACCGAAGCTGTGTTGAGCGACCGGCACCGGGATCGGCACGTTGACGCCGACCATGCCCGCCTGCACCTCGTGCATGAACTTGCGGGCCACCCCGCCGTCGCGGGTGAAGATGGCCGCGCCATTGCCGTACTGCGTGGAGCCGACGACGTCCATCGCCTGCTCGTAGGTGTCGACGCGCACCACCGAAAGCACCGGGCCGAAGATCTCGTCGATGTGCGCCTTGCTGCCCGGCTTCACGTGGTCCAGGAGCGACGCTCCGAGGAAGAAGCCCGGACGGCTGGACGCTGGAGCCTCGCGGCCGTCGACCCGCACCGTCGCGCCTTCGTCAGCGGCGCCCGCCACATAGCCGGCCACCCGGTCGCGATGTTGCGCGGTGATGAGCGGCCCCATCTCGCTCGCCCCGCCGGTGCCCGTACCGACCTGGATGGCCGGCAAACGTTCAGCAATCGCGTCGACCAAAGCATCGCCGATCGCACCCACCGCGACGACGACCGAGATCGCCATGCACCGCTCGCCGGCAGATCCGTAGCCGGCCGAGACGGCCGCGTCGGCGGCCAGCCCGAGATCGGCGTCGGGCAGCACGACCATGTGGTTCTTCGCGCCGCCGAGAGCCTGCACACGCTTACCGTTGGCCGTGCCGGTGGTGTAGATGTGACGCGCGATGTCGGTCGAGCCGACGAAGCTGATCGCCTGCACGGCAGGGTGTTCCAGCAGCCGCTCCACGGCCTCCCGATCGCCCTGCACGACGTTGACGACCCCATCGGGCACGCCGGCTTGGCGCAGCAGATCGGCGATGAACAGCGCCGCCGAGGGATCTCGCTCAGAAGGCTTGAGAATGAAGGTGTTTCCGCAGGCGATGGCGGTCGGGATCATCCAGAGTGGCACCATCGCCGGAAAGTTGAACGGGGTGATGCCGGCGACGACACCCAGCGGCTGGCGTAGCGAATAGACGTCGATTCCACTCGACACGCTGTCGGAGAAGCTGCCCTTCAGCAACTGGCTGAGCCCGCACGCGAAGTCGACGTTGTCGAGCCCCCGCGCGATCTCCCCGTCCGCGTCAGCGGCGGTCTTGCCGTGCTCGCGCGACACCAACTCCGCCAACGCCTTGCGGTTGCCGTCCAGCAACTCCCGAAAGCGGAACATGATCTGGGTACGCGCCGCCAGCGACTTTGCGCACCACGGCGCAAACGCTGCCTGTGCCGCTGCAACGGCCGCATCGACCTCCGCGACGCTCGCCAGATCGACCTCGGCTTGAGGCTCGCCCGAAGCGGGGTTCCAGACCGGCGCGGTGCGGCCGGATGAGCCTGCGCAGTGCTGGCCGTCGATCCAATGCCCGATTCTCGGCGTATCCAGTGTCATGTGACTTCCTTTACTGCAGATATTGCGAGAGCCCCCGCGGGACGTAGCGACCGTGGCCGAGCCGGCCGAGGAAGGTCCCGGCGTTGATCACGACCGTGCCGCGTGAGAGCACCGTGTCGACATGGCCGTCGATCACGGTCCCTTCGTACGCCGAGTAGTCCATGTTCATGTGGTGCGTGGCGACGCCGATCTCGGTCCGCCCGTTGGGGTCGTAGATGACGATGTCGGCATCCGACCCCGGCGCGATGACGCCCTTTTTCGGGTACAGCCCGAACATGCGGGCCGGGGTCGTCGCACAGGTCTCGACCCAGCGGGCGAGCGAGAGCTGGCCGGTGACCACGCCCTGATAGATCAGGTCCAGCCGATGTTCGACGCCGCCGATTCCGTTGGGAATCTTGGAGAAATCGCCGATGCCGAGCTCTTTCTGGTCCTTGAAGCAGAAGGGGCAATGATCGGTCGAGACGACAGCGAGGTCGCCCCGCCGCAGCCCCGACCAGAGGTCGCGGGCGTGGGTCTCGTGCTTGCTGCGCAGCGGCGTCGAGCAGACCCACTTGGCACCCTCGAAGCCGGGCCGGCCCAGCTGGTCCTCGAGCGTCAGGTAGAGGTATTGCGGGCAGGTCTCCGCAAAGACGTTGCGCCCCGCAGCGCGCGCTGATGCGACCGCGTCGAGCGCGCGGCTCGCGGACAGATGAACGATGTAGAGCGGGCAGTCCTCCGCCACCTCGGCCAGCGCGATGGCGCGGCTGGTGGCCTCAGCCTCCAACACCTGCGGGCGGGTGAGCCCGTGGTTGATGGGCGATACGTCGCCGCGGGCCAGCGCCTGCGCGATGAGAACGTCGATGGCGATGCCGTTCTCGGCATGCATCATGATCGTCGCGCCGTTTTCGCGGGCCTTCTGCATCGCGCGCAGGATCTGCCCGTCGTCACTGTAGAAAACGCCGGGATAGCCCATGAAGAGCTTGAAGCTGGTCACGCCCTCATCGGCGACGAGCGAGTCGACCGCCTTCAGCGCATCCTCGGTGACATCGCCGAGGATCATGTGGAAGCCGTAGTCGATCGCGCAATTGCTCTGCGCCTTCGCGTGCCAGGCGGCCAGCCCGTCCTGGACGACCTCGCCGGTGCGTTGCAGGGCGAAGTCGATGATCGTGGTCGTGCCGCCCCAGGCCGCCGCGGTCGTGCCCGTCGCGAACGTGTCGGAGGCTTCGGTGCCGCCGAAAGGCATCTGCATATGGGTGTGCACGTCGACCCCGCCTGGCAACACGTACTTGCCGGTGGCGTCGATCGTCTCGTCCGGTGCCGCGCCGGCAAGGGCGGCCGAACCGGGCGCGTAAAGCGCGGCGATGGTCTCACCGTCGATGAGCACGTCGGCCGGGTGCGCACCGGTGGCGCTGACGACGGTGCCGCCGCTGATCAGGGTCGACATCAAGCGCGGGTCAGGTCGCCGTACATGTCGGGGCGGCGATCCCGGTAGAAGGCCCACCGCGCCCGTACTTCCGCAATCAGATCCATATCGAGATCGCGCACGACCAGCTCGGGTGAGGCGTCGCTAGCCGCCTCACCTACCGTCTTGCCCTCGGGATCCACGAAGTAGGAGGTGCCGTAGAAGTCGTTGTCGCCGAGGTCTTCAATGCCGACCCGGTTGATCGCGCCCACGTAGAACTGGTTGGCCACGGCAGCCGCCGGCTGCTCGACCTGCCAGATGTAGCGCGACAGCCCGCGGCTGGTCGCCGACGGGTTGAAGACGATCTGGGCGCCGTTGAGCCCGAGCGCGCGCCAGCCTTCCGGGAAATGCCGGTCATAGCAGATATAAACGCCGACTTTGCCCACTGCCGTATCAAAGACCGGATATCCGAGGTTTCCCGGGCGGAAATAGAATTTCTCCCAGAAACCGGCCACCTGCGGGATCATCGTCTTGCGGTACTTGCCGAGGTACTTGCCGTCGGCGTCGACCACGGCGGCGGTGTTGTACAGCACCCCCGGCTGCTCCTGCTCGTACAACGGCAGGATCAGCACGATGCCCAGTTCGGCGGCGAGTGCCTGGAAGCGCTCGGTCGTCGGGCCCGGAATCGACTCGGCGTAACTGAAAAACGCGGCGTCCTGCACTTGGCAGAAATAGGGTCCGTAAAATAGCTCCTGAAAGCACACGACGCGGGCGCCCGAAGCGGCGGCTTCACGAGCGTATTCCTCGTGGGCCTTCATCATTGTTTCTTTATCGCCGGTCCAATTGGTCTGGACGAGTGCGGCACGCACGGTGTTGGCAGCCAAGACAAGCCTTCCCGAAAGGACGCGGCGCCGCGGGCAGTGCCCGGGCGATGGCAGGTCCACACGCTATGTGCTAGTACAAAGGGTGTCCAGGTCCTTTGTGACAAGTCGCCCCGCCTCCGGGAACATTGGGTGTCGCGTGTTGAAGCTGCTGATCGGGTCGATCGAGGAGCGCAACCCCAGCGGCGTCGCCGGGGGCGTCAGCCGGCTGATCCGCAGCGGCGAGTTGGCCGCCGGCGACCGGCTGCCGACCGTCCGCGAGCTTGCCGTCGCCTTGAGTACCAGCCCCACCACGGTCAGCCAGGCCTGGTCGATGCTCGCCCGCGCCGGACTCATCACCCCGCAGGGCCGGCGCGGCACGTTCGTCGCCGATCTGCAGTCCCCCCGGGCCGCCTGGCGGGTACGTCGCACGATGGGCAGCCCCGGGCGGCCCGCGCTCGACCTGTCGACCGGTACGCCTGACCTTGATCTCCTGCCCGACGTGGCCGCCACCATCGCCCGGGTGGTGCCCGCCGACCACACGCGTAACTACTACGACCCGCCGGTGATCGCCCAGCTGGAAGAGGTGCTGCGGGAGCGCTGGCCGTACGAACCCGAGCTGATCACGGTCGTCGACGGAGCCATGGACGCCCTCGATCGGCTGGTACGTCAGCAGATCCACCTGGGCAGCCGGGTGCTCGTCGAGAACCCGGCCTACCCGCCGCTGCTTGACCTCCTGGAGCTGATCGGCGCCCAGCTCATCTGCCTCGACCTGGACGAGCACGGCGTCACCCCGGATTCGTTACGAGCTGGGCTGGCCCGCCAGCCGGCCGCGCTCTTCCTGCAACCGCGGGCCCACAACCCGACCGGCGTGAGCATGACGTCCGCGCGGGCGGCAGAGCTGGCCGCCGTGCTTGCCGGCTCGAAGGTGCTGATCGTCGAGGACGACCATTCCGGCGACATCGCGCAGAGCCCTGCGGTGAGCCTGGGGCGCTGGCTGGCGGAGTCGACCGTTCACATCCAGAGTTTCTCCAAGAGCCATGGCCCGGACCTGCGCCTAGCGGCAATGGCCGGACCCGCCGAGATCATCGCTCCGCTGGTCGACCGCCGGCTGCTCGGGCCCGGTTGGTCGAGCCGCCTGCTGCAGCAGGTGCTGCTCGAACTCCTGCGCGACCCAGTGACCAAAGCCGCCCTGGACCGAGCCCGCGAGGTCTACACCGAGCGTCGTCAGGCCCTGGTCAGCGCGCTGGCGGAGCGCGGAGTGACCGCCGGCGCCGCAGACGGCATCAACGCATGGGTGCAGGTCACCGACGAACACTCCTCGGTCGTCGCGATGGCCACCCACGGCGTGGGAGTCGCTGCCGGATCGCCCTTCACCGTCACCCCGCTCGCGTCCGATCACATCCGGGTCACCGCAGGTCTGCTACGCCATGACTTCGCCCGTATCGCCGAACTGATCGCCATGAGCCGGCTGTGAGCCACCTTTCACCCGGCCGACAAGTACGTGCCGGCAGGTGAGAAGCACGCGGAATGGGGATGTACACCGTTCGTCCCTTAATCCCGCGTGACGCCTAACGCCGAGTCCCGTCCACGTCACGCGGCACCTCAACAGCATCCGGGCGGGAGCGGGGGAACCAACCGCCGCCGCATTTTCCCGATTTCTGGGGAAACGCAGCGGCACGGGGTGAAGCCGGAGCAATCCGGCCGGGCAATCCCAGCCCGAACCCGTCAGCTCACCTCGTAGGCGGCTGGGAGGTTTCTATGTCCGCAGTCCTGTACTCAGTTCCGTCCGCAGTCAGCGCTCGTCCACGCCGGCGGCTCACCAAAGCCGCTCTCGCCGCCACCGCAGCGGCGACCTTCGGGGTCGCGCTCAGCTCGTGCTCACCGGTCAGCACCGTCTGGTATCCGCTAGCCCGGCCCGGCGTCGTCTCGCAGGGGTTCTCGGCCAGCCATCCGGGCGTCGATCTGTATGTCCCGCAAGGCACCGGAGCATCACGCGCAACGCCGGCTTTCGCAGCTGCTACGCCCACCTGGCGTACATCTACGCCCGGCCGGGCCTGCACGTCTCGCCCGGCCAGACGATCGGCCTGTCCGGCATGACCGGCGCCGCCACCGGCCCTCACCTGCACTTCGAGATCTACCGGTACGGCCACGCGGTCAATCCGCTGCCCTACCTGCCACCTCGCTAGCAGGCGCGAAACCCGGGTTGGCATGCTCAGCCCATGAGCTTGCGACCCACACATGCCTGGTCGGACCTGCTGCGCTGGACTGATGCCGTCGGTCTTGCGCAGCTGGTCCGCGAACGCAAGGTATCGCCGCTGGAACTGGTGGAGGCCGCGATCGAGCGGCTGACGGTTCTGGAGCCGAAGTTGCACTGCCTGGCTTCGGAGAGCTTCGAGCGCGCGCGTCAGCAGGCGGCGGGCGAGCTTCCAGCGGGCCCCTTCCGCGGCGTGCCGTTCCTGCTCAAAGACGCGGTCCAGCACTCCGAAGGCGATCCGTACCGCCACGGGATCGGCGCCCTCGCCGGCAGCGAGTGGCGCTCCTCGCACGACACGGAGCTCGCCCGGCGCTACCGCGCGGCGGGCTTCGTGCTGCTCGGACGCACTAAGGTGCCCGAGCTCACCATGTCCTCGACGACCGAGCCGCTGGCGTACGGCCCGGCCCACAATCCCTGGTCGCTGACGCACTCCCCGGGCGGCTCCAGCGGCGGATCGGCGGCTGCTGTCGCCGCCGGGATCGTGCCGGCCGCCCACGGCAACGACATGGGCGGATCGATCCGGATCCCGGCGTCCTGCTGCGGGCTGGTCGGGCTGAAGCCCAGCCGCGACCGTACGAGCCCCGCGCCCGATCACGGGGAGTACTGGGGGCCGCTCACGTACGAGCACGTGATCACCCGGAGCGTGCGCGACAGCGCTGCGGTGCTCGACGCGACCGCCGGCACCGTCCCCGGCGATCTGCACACCGCCCCCACCCCAGCCCGCCCGTGGAGCGACGAGGTGGGCGCGGACCCCGGACGCCTGCGCGTGGGTCTCATGCTGGACCTGCCGAACGGCGGCCCCGTCGACCCGACCTGCGCAGCGGCCGCCAGCGACGCCGCCGACCTGCTGACCGACCTCGGCCACGCGGTCGACGAGTTCTCCGCGACGAGCCTCACCAACGGGGCCGGAGCCGCGGCGATGTCGACGATCATCGCCGTCGGCCTGGCCGGGGAGGTCGCCCAGTGGGAGGAGCGGCTGTCGATCACCATCGACGGGCTCGAGCCGATGCCGGCCGCCATGGTCACCGCGGGCCGCGCCGCTTCTGCGCTCGATCTGGTCAGGGCCGTCGATACGCTCGCCGCCTGGAGCCGGCAGATCGCCGCGGCCTGCGCGGAGGTCGACATCCTGATCAGCCCGACCATGGCGATTGCTCCGCCGCTGCTCGGCACCCTGTCGGGCGATCAGCCGCTGGAGAGGGCCATCCCCGGGTGGTCAGCGATGTCCGGCTTCGCGATCCCGTTCGACGTCTCCGGACAGCCCGCCATCTCCCTGCCACTGCACTGGAACACCGACGGGCTGCCCATCGGCGTGCAGTTCGTCGCCGGCTACGGGCGCGAAGATCTGCTCTTCCGTCTTGCCGGCCAGCTCGAACACGCTCGCCCCTGGACCCAACGCCGCCCGCCCCTCGGGCCTCACTGAGACCCGGAACTTAGCGGCTGACCGCCGGCGGCCAGGCGCCGAACTTCATGCGCCGGCCGCGCGGTTGCGGTCGCTCTTGAAGCCGGGATCGGTATCGATCTTCGGGATGACGTGCTCTCCGAGCAACCGGATGGTCGTGAGCGT
This sequence comes from Mycobacteriales bacterium, assembly GCA_038245655.1. Taxonomy (GTDB): domain Bacteria; phylum Actinomycetota; class Actinomycetes; order Frankiales; family Frankiaceae; genus DATAZK01. Next base: position 42,985 of record JBBRSE010000019.1, read on the forward strand.
CTCCTCGATGGGCGCCGGACCGATGCCGAAGCACACCTGGTCGATCCCGGTCGCCTCCCAGCGTTTGAGCTGCGCGAGGGCCTCGTCCGGGTTGCCGATGATCACCTGGCCGGCGGCGAGCTGCGCGTCCACCATCTCAGGGGTGGGAGCCGGGATGCGGTCGGGCCAGTACGGGATGCCGTCGGGCCGCGGCATCGTGTCGTGGTAGCGGAACACGTTGCTGATCAGGTAGTTCGGGTCGCAGTTGACGTAACTCTGGCGGGCGGCCTCGGTGTCCTCGGCGACGTAGGCGGCGATGACACCCATCATGTTGTCGTTGACGAACGCGCCGACCGGGTCGGCGTTAGCGATCGCCTTGCGGTAGGGCGTCAGCACCCGGTCGACCTTCTCGACCTCATCGAGGGAGAACCCGAGCACGCCGAGACCCTTGCGCCCGGCCATCTCATAGCTGGACGGGTTGCCGGCGGCGTACCACATCGGCGGGTGCGGCTTGTGGAGCGGCTTCGGCAGGATCTTGCGCGGCGGCAGGCTCCAGTACTTGCCGTTGTAGCCCTGGTACTCCTCCTGGGTCCACATCTTGGCGAACTCGCCGATGACGTCTTCCCAGATTTCCTTGGTGGTATCGGTGCTCTCGATGCCCGGCAGGAACCCTAGGATCTCGTGGCTGCCGGCGCCGCGGCCCGTACCGAATTCGAAACGTCCATCGGAGACGTGGTCGAGATAGGCGACCCGCTCGGCGACCTTGGCCGGGTGGTTCACCTGCGGCAACGGGTTGAAGATGCCGGAGCCCAGGTGGATGCGCTCGGTCTTCGCCGCCAGGTAGGAGAGCACGACGTCGTTGGCCGACAGGTGGGAGTACTCGTCGAGGAAATGGTGCTCGGTCACCCAGACGTATTTGAAGCCCGCCTTGTCGGCCGCGATGGCCGCATTGATGTCGTCCATGATCGCGTGGTGCTCGGCGAGCGGATCGACGGCCCGCCTGCTGTTGGGCACGTAGTTCTGGATGAAGAGGCCGAACTCCACAGGTACCTCCGGAAGCCTGAAAGCTGACGCTGACCTGACGCTGCGTCAGTCAAGCACGGCCCCTGGCCCTCCCACCAGAACCACCGGGAAATGGTCGCTTGAGCTCATGATCACCGACCAAAAGTCGGTGCATTTGGTACGCGCTCAGCGCAGTGCCGGGCGTCCCCCATTGGGGCGCGGCAGCACACCGGAGGCGGCGGCGTGCAGGGTGTGTTCGCGCAGCCGTCCGTTGTCGACGACCAGACCGGCCGGCGCCTCGAGCAGGCGCAGGGTGGTCATCGCAGCGTCACCGAACGCGTCCGGGACCGAAGAGGACAGGGCCAGTACGCCAACGACACTGCCCGGACCCGCCGCCCCCACCCCGCGCAGGGGCATCGACAGGAACGTCGCGAGGTCGACCTCGGCCGGATCGTCGACCTCCCCGAGCAGGCCCTGCGCGTCGGCGATGCGCACGTTCAGCTGCTCGACCGGGAAGGGCGCGCCGATGCCGGCGGAGATCGCCTCGGCCGCGCGGCGCAGGAACTCGTTGTAGTGCGTCTGGGAGATCCCGCGCGAGATCGTGACAAAGGCGGTTCGCTCCGCCATCAACACCACGCCCGCAACCGAGGAATCCACGACCGCGCCGATGATGCCGAGCACCCCGGCGACCGTGGACTGCAGATCCGGGCACGTCGCCGCGAGGGCCATCATCGAGGCCGCCAGAGACGTCTGGAAGAGCGTGCGGTCAAAGACATCGCAGGTGCGCTCGAGGATCTCGTCGGCGTCGAGTTCGACCGGGTCGGGGTAGAGCCGGGGGCCGCCGCGGGCGATCTGCGCCTCCTCGAGGACCTCGCGCACCGCCTGCCCGAGCTCGTCGGACTGGAAATCCTTGGTCAGGTAGCGATCGGCGCCCGCCTGCTCGCCCCAGTAGCGGTCGCTCGCGGCGTCCAGCGAGGTGAGCAGGACGACCGGGATGTCCGCCGTCGCCCAGTCTTCTTTGAGCAGCCGCGCGGCCACGTAACCAGAAATGCGCGGCATCTGGACGTCCATCACGACCGCGTCCGGCTGATGGCGGTTGGCGGCCTGCACCGCTCCCAGCCCGTCTTCTGCAGCCTCGACGACCTCGAACCCTTCGCGGGCCAGAATGCTCGACACCACCTTGCGCAGGGTCGAGCTGTCGTCGGCGACGACGATGCGGGGGCGTGATGGGGCTGAATCGGTCATGCGAAACCTCCGAGCAGACGGGCAACGGTGCCGAGCAGGTCGGCGGCGGAAAAATCGCTCTTGTGCAGGTAGGCGTCGGCGCCGGCATCCATGCCGGCGCGCTGGTCGGCGGCGCCGTCCCGACTGGTCATGACGACGACGGGTACGGCCTGCCAGCCCGGAGTCGCGCGGACGGTTCTGGTCAGTTCCAGGCCGTCCATGCCGGGCATCTCGATGTCGGTGACGACGAGGTCGTACCGGTCCCCCGACAGCCGCGCCACCCCGTCGAGGCCGTCGACCGCCGTATCGACTTCGTAGCCGGCGCCTACCAGCAGGCTGCGCTCGAGTTCGCGGACCCCGACCGAGTCCTCGACGACGAGGATCCGAAGCGGACGAGGGGCGAGCGGCGAGTTGTCGGAGTCGCTCGCCGGCGACGCAGGCTCGCTCGATGAGTCCGACGCGCGATGACGAAAACGCGGGTAACGGACGCTGGCGCCCGCAACGCTGGCGAGCGTGCGCAGGTCCAGCAGGCACACGATGCTGCCGTCGTCGAGGATGCTCGCCCCGGTCACGGCCGAGGCCACGCCCGATGCGCCGGCGACGCCGCCGGTGCCCGTCGCGGCCCGGGTCGTCGGGCGCGAATGCGGCGATCCGGCGGACAGGAACGCGCCAAGGTCGGTGACGACCAGGTCCGCCTCACCCTCGAGTCCGTCGACGGCCCACGCGAGCGGTCGCCGCCCGGCCGTGGTGAGCAGGGCCGCGCTCGGCTTGCGCATGGATCGCCGGGCCCGGCCCTTCGCGAAGGAACCGAGGACCTCAGCGAGATCCAGCAGCGGTATGGGCGCGCCTTCTCGAATGATCAGGTCCGAGCCGGCTAAGTGGCTGATGGTGGCGGCGGCCCCACCGCGCAGCGAACACGTCTCGCTGACCGACGGCAACGGGATCGCGTAGCGCTCGCCACCGACCCGGCAGAGCAGGCAGCGCAGGATCCCAAGCGACACCGGGAGCGTCAACGTGAAGCAGGTGCCCTCGCCGGGCGTGCTCGCGACGGTGATCTGACCGCCGAGCCCCTCCACCGTGGAGCGAACGACATCGAGCCCCACCCCGCGGCCGGAGCTCTCGGTGACCGTCTGCCTGGTGGACAGCGAAGGCGCGAAAATGTCGTCCAGCGCGTTCGACTCGGCCCCGCCCGCATCGCTCGCCACGAGTCCGGCCGCAATGGCCGCCGCACGCACAGCCGGTCGGTCGATGCCCGCCCCGTCGTCGGCGACCTCGATGATCACCGAGGCGCCGGAGGCACGCGCGCGCACCCACACCGTCGCGCTCTCGGGCTTACCGGCGGCTTGGCGGACGGCAGATGCTTCACAGCCGTGGTCGACGGCGTTGGTGATCAGGTGGCCGAGAGCCTCCCCGATCGTGTCCAAGACGCGCTTGTCGAGCTCGACGTCCTCACCCTCGAGCACCAGCGTGACGTGCTTGCCGGTGCGGGTTGCCAGATCGCGTACCAACCGGGGGAAGCCGGTGACGAGACGGGAAAGCGGCACCATGGCCAGACTCATGGCGTCGGCGCGCAGCCGCACCACGCGCGCAGCATGGTCCTCGACGAGCTCGCGGAGGGCGGCGGCAGCGGGAAGCAGCGCCTCCAGCGCGACGTGTTGCGCACCGCCGCGTAGGGCTGCGGCCAGCGCGGTCGTCAGCTCATTGGTGACGCGCTCGACCCGGCGGGCGTCGACCTCAGCCTCACCGACGGAGTCGAGCAGGTCGTGAATACGCGGAACGGCGACCCGCACGGTCTCCACCGCGGCGATGGCCGGCGCAGGTGCGGCGGGAGCTGGTGCGGGAGTCGAGGGTGGCGTCGGGGCGCCGCCGCGCGGGCGAGGTACCCCGGTCGGCTTGCCCGCGAGGGCGGCGAGCATCGCCTCGCGCAGGGCCTGGCGATCATCGTCACCGAGCGGATTCTCGGCCGCCGGAAGGCTGCGGCCCATCCCGTCGACGGCCGCCAGTAGTAGGTCGGTGAGGTCGGAATTCGGGGTGATCCGGCGGTCGCGCACCGCTGCCAGCAGATCTTCGGCGACATGGGCGAGCTCGACGATCCCGCTCAGCCCGAGCATCCGGGCGGAACCCTTGAGGGTGTGCGCGTCACGAAAGAGGCCGCCGACCGCGCTACGGGACGCGGGCCCCGCTTCGAGGGTCAGGAGCCCGGAGGCGAGCGAATCCAACCGCTCGCGCGCCTCCTCGACGAAGGTCGCGAGCAGTTCCGGGTTGTCGGTGAGGTCCATTGACGGCTAGGTCCGGGGCGGCACGGTCGCTCAGCCCACGCCGGAGAACTGCGCAATGGACGAACGCAAGTCATCCGCGAGCGTGGTGAGCTGCGCCGCGGCGGCCGCGGCGGCGCGCGACCCCGAGGCGTACTGGCGGCTGACGTCGCTGACCGACGTCATGGCGGCCACGACCTGGTCCGACGCGGAGCGCTGCTGCTGCGTGGCGATGGAGATTTCCTTGGCGGCGGTCGTCGTCTCATCGACCATGCCGGAGATCCGCTCCAGTGCCTCAACCACCCCGCGGGCCAGCGACGATCCGGCGCGTACGTCCTTCGCGCCCTCTTCGCTCGCCACGATTGTCGAGTGCGTCTCCCCCTGGATCTGCCCGACGATCTCGCGGATCTGCTTGGTGGACAGCTGCGCACGCTCGGCAAGCTTTCGGACCTCGCTGGCGACGACGGCGAAGCCGCGGCCATGTTCACCGGCCCGGGCCGCCTCGATCGCCGCGTTAAGAGCGAGCAGGTTCGTCTGGTCGGACAGGTCGTCGATCACCTCGACGATGCGGCCGATCTCCTGGCTCTTCTCACCGAGCGAGAGAGCCCTGCTCGCGATGGTGTCCACGCGGGTGGCAATGGTGTCCATCGACTGCACGGAGGCGGCGACGGCGTCGCGACCCTCCTCGGCGAAGCGCAGCGTGTCGGCGGCGTATCGCGCGACCTGGCCGGCGGTGTCGGCGATCTGCGCTGCCGTAGCCGCAAGTTCCTCGATGGTCGAGGTCGTCTCGGCGACCGCGCTCGATTGCTGGGATGCGCTGACCGCCGAATCTTCCGCGGTGGCGAGCAAGGCGAGCGCGGCAGAGGAGATCTGCTCGCCGCCCAGCCGGATCTGGCCGACCAACGCGCGCAGCTTGCCGAGGGTGTCGCTGAACGAGCCTGCGAGTTGGGCCAGTGCGGGTTCGGCGTCGGAATGCGACGCCGGGGTCGTCACAGCAAGATCGCCAGCGGCCGCCCGTTCGAGCGCGGCGGAAAGCTCGCTGACGGCGGCGGCGAGGTTGTCGCGCTGAGCCACGGCCGCCTCGGTGAGCCGATTGGCGACTCCGGCCAGCACGGCGCCAAAGGCAGCGAGAGCCGGGAAGACCGGCGCGACCAGCAGGAGAAGTCCGGTGGAGTCGCCCAGCCCGTTGCGGGAGGCCCAGGTGCCGAGGATGAGCCCGGCGCACGGCAGCAGCGATCCGGAGACGGCGACCACGGACGGCAGAGCGATCGCCGCGAAGAGCACCGGCGGGAGATATAGCAGCCAGAACGAGCCGGCCACGCCGCCTGTTGAGGCCACGACCCCGGTGACGGCGGCCAGGTCGGCGAGCAGGAGCAGCACGGCCAGCATCGGAGCGCGGTCGCGCGCTGCTGACGCGGACCGGCTGCCACCGGCGAGCCAGGTGAGAACGGACGCCACGACGGCGCCGACCGCACTCCAGCCGTAGACGTTGACGAGTTCGATGTTGTGGCCGTTTCCGGACCGGTGGAGCACGAGAGCAGCGATAACGGTCAGTACGAGGCTGCCCCAGGTCGCCATTCCGGCGGCGCGCGAGAGCCGCCGAGTGGAGTCAATGGACTCCATACGCGTGGGCGCCATTTGGCCCACCTCCGTTCCGCCGCTTGGAGTACTTTCGGCGGCGCAGGAGCCCCGCTGGAGCTTTTCGGACCGTTGGGTCCGACCTTTTCGCTGACTTCGCAGCGAGCTCTCAGGCAGCGCTCGACAAATGGCGTCGCAACCCGAGCAGGCCGACCGGCGAAAGGACGGCGACTGGCGTCCCGTCAATCACGGTGATCCCGTCGAGCACCTCGGACGCTTCGGTGGGCACACCGGGCGGAAGCGGCTCGAGCGCCCCCTCCGGCAGCTGCACCAGATCGCGGGCCGCGTCGACGACGATGCCGACGATGGCCCGGTTGCCGTTCCCGAACGAGGCGCCACCATTACCCGTGCCGTTACCCGTGCCGTCCAGGATGACCAGCCGGTCACCACGCGCCGCCTCGAGGCCCAGGAGCGGGCGCAGGTCGATGACGGCAAGAACGCGTCCCCGGACATTGGCCAGGCCGGCGACGAACTCAGGGAGGCCGGGCACGCGGGTGAGCGGTGGGAGCCGGACAATTTCCCGCAAGGCGCTGACCGGGAGCGCGTACGACGAGCCGCCGACCTCGACCAACATCACGTCGGCTGCCGCAGTGTTCACACCAGCCTTATCGGCGCTTCTTACGCTTGGGTGCAGTCCGCCGGCCCGACTGATCGGTACGCACATTGCTCCGGACGGGTTTCGGGGCCGCTACGGGCATCGGGCGCCCGGCTCCGATCAGCGACTGTCCGCCGAACGCGGTCATCCCCCGGGTCGGACGTCCGAGGACCCCCACGGCAGTAAAGGCGATGACGCCCAGCAACAGATAGGCCACGCTGCGAAGCCCGCTCGGCAGGACCAGATCGCCGTCGCCGGTACTGCCGGAGAGCGGCAGCACCACCAGCAGCCACCCCACGAGTGGGGTGAAAGCTGCCAGCCGCGTACCGGCCATCCGCAGACCCGCCAGGCTGAGCACCGGGTTGAGGACCAGCGCCAGGGCGATCCCTACCGAGAGCAGCTGGCCCAGCCCCTGGCCGTTACCCGAGGCGGCCACCAGGTGCGCTGCGCCGACTCCGACGCCCGCCGTGGTCGTACTCGTGCCCGAAGACAACGAGTACGGCAGCAGGAAGGCTCCGAGGATGCCCAGCACCGACCCGCCCACGAAGAGCACCACGTAGCTGGCAATCAGGAAGGCGGATCCCGGCGGGGCCTCGGACGTGGCTCCCTTACCAGCTGGATTGCCAGCGTCCACCGCCACGCAGAGCAGCCTACGGAGCCAGGGCCACCTCTGAGACGGCGTCACGAAGATCCACGACGTGCGGGTTAACCGCTCCGGCCGCCTCGAGGACGGCAGTGATCTCCGAGCCGACCAGCTCTTCGCGCTCGAGCAGCGCGTCGCGCAGCGCCGCGACCAGATGGCGGTTGCTTGCGAGCAGGTCGCGGGCGACCACCTTCGCCTCGTCCAGCAGGACCTCGACACGTTGGCGGCAAGGACCATCGGCGAGCACCTTGCCCACGAGATCAGTGCTGGTGAAGCCCATGTCCTGGACGGCCGCAAACGATACGGACGAGCCGGCCATACCGGCGGCACCGACCATTTGCGCAGCCACCTGAGTGGCGTACGCGAGGTCGCCGGCGGGTCCGGTCGACACGTCACCGAAGAACAGCTCCTCGGCCACCAGGCCGCCGAACGACACCTGGATCAGGGCGCGCAGCTCGGCGCGGCCGCGGGTGAAGACGTCTTCACGGTCGCCGTGAGCCAGCATTCCCAGTGCGGAGCCGCGCTTGACGATCGTCAGCACCTCAAGCCGGCGGTGCGGCGCGACGAGCCAGGCCATCGTGGCGTGCCCGGCCTCGTGAGTCGCGATGAGACGGCGCTCGTGAGCGGTGTACGCCACTGGCGCGCCAAGGCCGACCTCTGCCGTTATCCGGGCGGACTCGACGTCGCGCCAGTTCATCCCATCGGCGCCGCGGCGGACGGCGTTGACCAGAGCCTCATCCATGAGGTGCTCGAGCTTCGCGGGCGACCATCCCGAGGTGACCGCGGCAAGGGCATCGCGGTGCTCGATGTCATCCAGCTCGGGCCCGTGAGCGCGCTTGATGAGAAAGTGGTCGATCAGCTGCCGCCGCGAGGCCTTTGCCGGGAGGTCGAAGGTGAGGCGCCGGTCGAACCGGCCCGGGCGCAGCAGCGCGGGGTCCAACGAATCAGCCCGGTTGGTCGCCGCGACGATCAGGACGTTGGGCTTCGGGGGGCGCGGCTTCGGGATCTGACGCCCCGGCGGCAACACGCGGTTGAACATGTCGATGAACGCGCCGGAGATCTTCTGGCCGGTCGTCGGGTCCTCGAACGACTGCATCTGCACGAGCAGCTCGTTGACGACGCCGCCGGTTCCCTCGCTCACAACGTTGTGGTTACGCACCAGCCCGGATCCGGAGCCGAAGGCCCCGAACGCGACCATGGACGAACCCTGCATCCCGCCGCGAGCGCCGGCGATGGCGTCGATCTCCTCGATGAAACCGATGGCCCCACCCTCACGGAGTGCTGTCTTGCGCAGCGCCCTGAAGTACGAGCGAATCTTGCGCGCGGTGGCGCCGTACATCATCGACTGGAACGCGGTTGCCGAGACGAACAGGAACGGGACGTCCGCCTCGGCGGCCATCGCCCGGGCAAGGTGCGTCTTGCCGGTGCCGGGAGGGCCCTCGAAGAGCAGGCCGCGGCGCGGGCGACCACCCATCTTCTCGGTGTATTCGCGGTGGGAGAGGAAAAGGTTGAGCGAGCGCACGACCTCTTCGCGCACCCCGTCGACACCCACCACGTCGGCCAGGCGCACGTCGATCTGTTCAGGCCGGTAGATCACGTGGGGGGAGCGGCCCATCAGCAACGGCGGGACGATGACGGCCCCGACGATCGCCAGCGGCACGACGATCGGGAAGAGCACGAGCATGTCGATGTGCGGCAGCGCGAAGATGTTGAACGGCCGGCCGTCGATCAGCCGGTACAGGAAGAACGCCGTGAGCAGGACGACGATCACTTCGAGCTTGAAGAGCAGCCGCCGGCGCCGCCGTTCGCGGTCCGCGCCCACATCCGCGCGACGCGCCGACAGCACGCCGACGCCACCGCCGAACGCCAGCGCAGCGCTCGCGTCTGCCGCCGATTCAGACGTCACGACACCATCGGATTTTTCCGACGAAGAACTGCCCATGAAGACCTCCCGATCGGCCAAGAACTACCCACATAACCTGATGTGGGACAACTCGGTGTCGAACACCACCCGGGTGGCCCATCGAGTTAGGCCATCAGGCCCTCAAGTCAGGGGGAAATGGCCTACGACGCGACGTTCGTCGGTCCGTGGGGAGGCTAGGAAGTGACCCCGGAGAAGACGTCGTCTTCCTTGCCTTCGGCATTCGTCGCGCCGAGCTTGCCGCGCATCAGCCGGAAGGTCTCGCGCGCGAACAGCGCGCGGGGACCGCCGTCGGCCATCGCGAAGAAGAAGTCATCGGCGGCGATCTGCGATTCGTGGGCGCGCAGGGCGGCCAGCTTCGCCGGCATCTGATCCGCCGTGTCGATCCAGGTCGTCACGAGGTCGTCGTCGACCACGAAAGACGGCTCCTGCTCGCCGAGACCCGTCTCGAGGCCGCGGTCCTCGAGCACCTTCATCGCGGCCCGGAACTCCGCACGCGGGATCGCCGAGTAGTACAGCTTCGACGGCCGCCACGGCTCGCCGAGGTCGGGCTCGTAACCCGGCTCTCCGCACAGGTCATACGCCGCCACGGTGACGCGGTGGGCCTGGATGTGGTCGGGATGGCCGTACCCGCCGTCGTCATCGTAGGTAATGACGACCTGCGGGCGCACCTCGCGCATGACCGCGACCAGATCTCGGGTGGCCTCGGCGAGATCGGCCTTCCAGAAGCAGTCAGGCCGATCGTTGGTCGGCTCGCCCATCATCCCGCTGTCACGCCAGCGGCCCGCGCCGCCGAGAAAGCGATGATCCTTCACACCCAGGGCTTCGCAGGCGGCGGCAAGCTCCTCGATGCGACGCACGCCCAACCGGTCCTCGTGATGGGACGCCAGGTGGCCGAGGTGCGGGACCACGATCTCCCCTTCCTCGCCGAGCGTGCAGGTGACGAGCGTGACCAGCGCGTGCTGCTGGGCGTAGAGCGCCATCGTGCCGCCGGTGGAGATCACTTCGTCGTCGGGATGGGCATGCACGAGCAGCATCCGGTGCGGGTGATCGAGCGGGGCCATTTCGGCCTCCGCCTCCAATTCGCCGACGGCGTCCTCGACATCCGCGATGAGCTCGCTGAGGGCGTCTGCCTCGGTGGAGGAAGGCGCGCTGGCGGGCTCCGGCGTGGTGGTCATGGTTCGAGCCTAAGTCGCGAAATCTGGTGGCTGATCAACCGCGGTTACGCGACCGTGAACGGGTCTTCTCCCGGTCCTGCATGGCGAGCTGGACCTTGCGGATCCGGACGAACGCCGGAGTGACCTCGACGCACTCGTCCTCGCGGCAGAATTCCAGCGCCTGCTCCAGCGAGAGCACCCGATGGGGCACGAGACGCTCGAGTTCGTCGCTCGTCGAGGAGCGCATGTTCGTGAGCTTCTTCTCCTTGGTCGGATTGACATCCATGTCATCCGCCCGGGAGTTCTCGCCGACGATCATGCCCTCGTAGACCTCGGTGCCGGGGCCGACGAACATGGTCCCGCGCTCCTGGAGCGAGGTGAGCGCGTAGCCGGTGACCGGGCCCTTGCGGTCCGCGACCAGCGAGCCGGTCGGACGCAGCCGGACTTCGCCCGCCCACGGCTCGTAGCGCTCGAAGACGTGGTGGAGCAGGCCGGTTCCGCGGGTCTCGGTCAGGAATTCGGTGCGGAATCCGATCAACGCCCGCGCCGGAACCAGGAACTCCAGCCGCACCCAGCCGGTCCCATGGTTGACCATCTGCTCCATACGCCCCTTGCGCATGCCCAGCAGCTGCGTGACGACCCCCAGGAAGTCCTCGGGTACGTCGATGGTCAGGCGCTCGACCGGCTCATGCAGCTTGCCGTTGATCTCGCGCGTGACGACCTGCGGCTTGCCGACGGTCAGCTCGAAGCTTTCCCGGCGCATCATCTCGACGAGGATGGCCAGCTGCAGCTCCCCGCGGCCCTGGACCTCCCAGGTGTCGGGACGCTCGGTCGGTCCGACCCGCAGTGAAACGTTGCCGACCAGTTCCTGCTCGAGCCGGTTCTTCACCAGCCGCGCGGTGAGCTTCTTGCCGGACTGACCCGACAGCGGCGACGTGTTGATGCCGACGGTCATCGAGATCGACGGGTCGTCGACGTGGATGACCGGCAGCGCCTTGGGATCCTCGATATCGGCCAGCGTATCGCCGATGGTGATCTCCGCGATCCCGGCCACGGCGGCGATGTCGCCGGCGTACACCGAGTCGGTCTGGACCCGATCGAGGGCGTGAGCGACCAGCAGTTCGGAAATCTTGGCCCGCTCGATCGTGCCGTCCACCCGGCACCAGGCGACCTGCTGGCCGCGGCGCAGCTCGCCGCCGACGACCCGTACCAGGGCAAGACGGCCGAGGTACGGCGACGCGTCCAGGTTGGTGACCAGCGCCTGCAGCGGCGCGCCCTCGACGTATGTGGGCGGCGGCACCGTCTCCAGCAGGACCTTGAACAGCGGCTCGAGGTTCTCCGAGTCCGGCATCCCGCCGTCTTCGGGGCGGTTGGTCGAGGCCCGACCGGCCTTGGCGCTGGCGTAAATAATCGGGAAGTCGATCTGCTTCTCGTCGGCATCGAGGTCGAGGAAGAGTTCGTACGTCTCGTCGACGACCTCGGCGATGCGGGCGTCCGGCCGGTCGACCTTGTTGATCACCAGGACGACGGGCAGCTTCGCCTCGAGCGCCTTGCGGAGCACGAACCGGGTCTGCGGCAGCGGGCCCTCGCTGGCGTCGACGAGCAGCAGCACGCCGTCGACCATCGAAAGGCCGCGCTCCACCTCGCCGCCGAAGTCGGCGTGGCCCGGGGTGTCGACGACGTTGAGGATGACCGAAGGCTGTTCAGGGTCACCCGTCGCGTACTTGATCGCCATGTTCTTGGCGAGGATGGTGATGCCCTTTTCGCGCTCGAGGTCCATGGAGTCCATGACTCGGTCGGCGACGTCCTGGCCGACGCGAAAAGCGCCGGATTGCCAGAGCATCGCGTCGACCAGAGTGGTCTTCCCGTGGTCGACGTGGGCGATGATGGCGAGGTTACGAAGGTCAGAACGCACAGGCACGTACGTCAACGGTACGGGAACACGCTGATGAGGGAGTGAAACCCGTGGTCAGAGAGCTACCGGGGGGAGTTGAACCCGCTCTGGAACCCGCCCAGCCGACCGTTTCGGGGCCCGCCGCCGACCCCGTCCGCGAGCGGATCACCCGCGAACTCGACACCAACGTCCTGCTGCAGTACGCCTTCTCCAAAGCGACCCGGATGTCGCGCGCCGGGCAGCTCGCAGAAGCGGCCGAAGAGTACGAAAAGCTCGCCGGCGCGACGAAGAGCAAACCGGAACTACGCGGGCTGGCGCTCGTGCTTCGCGCGGAGATGCTGCTGCGCGATCCGCCGACCGTGCTGGACACCGTGGGCGCCCGAGAAGCGCTCGATGCGGCGCAGAGCCTGCCCACCCCCCTCCTCGAATGGACTTTCACGCTCGGAATGCTCGCGCTCCGCGAGGGCCGGTTGGCCGCTGCCCGGCCGCTGCTCGTGACGAGTTTCACCTCCGGCCACCAGCCCCAGGAGTCGGCGGCGTACCTGTCGGTCGTCGACGCCCGGCTCGGCGACACTGCGGCCGCCCGGCAGTGGCTCGAACTCGCCCGGGAGAACGGTGCGGCCTGGCGCTCCCCCGAGGCCGAGGTCGCGCTGCGCAATCCCGGCGACCCGGTGAGCGCCCTGCGCGACGCGGCGGCCGAGCGTCCGGAGGAATTCTGGCTCCGGCTCGCACTCGCCCGAGAACTGTCGGCGGCGGCTCGTCACGATGAGCTCGTCGAGGTCACGCGCGGGCTCGCCACCGACGCCGACGTACCGGAGCGCTTCCGGGCCGTGGCCGCGCTCGGCGCCGCCCGCACCTTGCTGCTCCACGCCCCGGACGACCGCATCGGCGAGGCGATGAAGCTGATCGGGCAGGCCCGCACGCTGGCCCCGAAAGCGCTCGGGGTCTGGGACGTGATGGCGCTCGGCCTGTGCCGCCAGGGCCATTTCCGGCGCGCGGCAGCGGCCGCCGGGCGCGTCATCAAGGCCGACCCGGAGCCCGCGACCCCCCATTACGTACGCGCGTGGGCGCTTGCCGCGGGCGGTGGCAAGCGTCGCTGCAGCGCGGCCGAGACTGCGCTGAAAGAGGGAATTGCCCGCGATCCGACCTGGCCACTTCGGTCGCGGGCCGCAGATGCGGTCGCGGGCTGCCGATAGGGACTGCATGAACGCCCGCCGCCTCGCTGCCCTGCTCACCCTCGTGATTGCCGCCGGCGCCTCCGCGCTGGCCGCCTGCACACCGATTCCCGGGGCTCCGAACTGCTCGCTGCTGCCCGATAACAACGTCTGGCACGCCGACATCTCGAAGCTGCCGGTCAACGTGCACAGCACGGCCTGGCTGGCCAGCAGCGGCGCCAATACGGTCCGGCTGCACCCGGACTTCGGCTCCGGCGGCGGGGTGCTCTACGGAATCCCGTACACAACCGTCGCGGGCAATCACCCCAAGGTCAACGTCCGCTTCGACTACGCCGGCGAGAGCGACCGCGTGCCGTACCCGCTCGGCCCTGACACCCGTATCGAGCCCGGCAGTGACGCCCACGCGATCGTCGTGGACCGTGACACCTGCAAGCTCTACGAGACGTATGCGACCGCCCGCTCCGGCAACACCTGGACCGCCGGTAGCGGCGCCGTCTACGACCTGAAATCTGACCTGCTGCGCCCGGACGGCTACACCTCCGCCGACGCCGCCGGGCTGCCGATCCTGCCCGGCCTGCTGCGCTACGACGAGGTCGCTGCCGGCAAGGTCGACCACGCCGTGCGCTTCACGGTCTCGCGTAGCGACCGCTCGCACCTGTGGCCGGCTCGCCACGACGCCGGCTCGGCCAACAACATCAACCTGCCTCCCATGGGTGCGCGCTTCCGGCTGAAGGCCAACTACCCGCTCGCCGGGTTACGCCCCGATACGGTCGCCGTACTGACCGGGTTCAAGAAGTACGGGCTGATCGTGGCGGACAACGGCAGCAACTGGTACTTCACTGGCGCCGCAGACAGCCGGTGGTCGAACAACATGCTTGATCAACTCAAGCGCGTTCCGGCGAACGCCTTTGAAGCGATCGACGAGAGCCGCCTGCAGGCCTCCGCCAACTCCGGCCAAATACGGTAGCTGGCGTCAACGCTTCAACGATCATGGTTAGGGCGTCAAAAACGGCCTCAACTCATGATCATTGAAGCGTTGATCATGGGCGGAGGCGGTCAACCAGCGGGCGGTCGGCATCGATCCAGGCGACGTCGTCGAACTCCGCAGGGGCGAGCCAGCGCAGCGCCTCGTGCTCGCGCGCGTCCAGCTCCCCTGCGGTGATCCGGGCGAGGTAGACGCGCAGGCGTCCGATGGGGATGTCGACCTCGCCGAGAACGTCGCCGACCTCGATGTCGACCCCGAGTTCTTCTCGGCATTCGCGTACGAGAGCGGCTTGCGGCGTCTCCTCCGGCTCGACCTTGCCGCCGGGAAACTCCCACTGGCCCGCGTAGCGCGCCGGGCTGCGTCGTTGCGCCGCGAGCAGGCGCCCGGCGGCGTCACGAATCGCCGCGCCGACGACCAGTCGACCGGGATCCGCGGGAGCTGCCATCCTGAAAGCATGCCCAGCCCACCTGCCTTGACCCCCGACCAGGTCGCTGCCGAACTCGCGACGCTGCCCGGCTGGTCCGGCGACACCACCGCGATCAAGCGCACGATCGAGTGCTCGAGCTTCCCGGCCGCCATCGCCGTCGTCGATGTCGTGGCCACCGCGGCGGAGGCCGCCAACCACCATCCCGACATCGACGTCCGCTGGCGAACGCTGCATTTCACGCTGAGCACTCACGACGCCGGCGGGGTCACCGGGCTGGACATCGCGCTCGCCCGCGAGATCGACGCGGCCGCCGCCAGCGGCTAGCTCTCCTGTTCGGTCCCGGTGGGGCGCAGCATGCGTACCGGCGACTTCCCGTCGGCCGGTTCCGGCACGGCGACGCCCGCGCTCGCGAAGCCACCCGCGAGGCCGGTCCAGATCAGCGCCGTGAGGTAGTCGGCGAGCGCCTGGCGGCTCATCGACTGGCGTTCGAGCCACCATTCACCGGCCGCACGCACCAGCCCGACCAGACCGAATCCCCACGGCTCGGCTGCTCCGGAGTCGAAGCCGACCTCGCGCATGAGATCACCGAGCCGGCGCGAGATGTAGGTGCCGAGCATCGAGCTGTAGTCGGCCACCGGATCGTTTTCTACCGGACGGTCCAGCAGCGTGTGGTGCACGACGAAGCGGTAGAGCTCCGGCTCCTCCTCGATCACCCGCAGATACGCGTCCACCCCGGCGGCGACCATGGCCGGCCCGTCCGGCTGCCCGTCGACAGCCTCGGTGATGCGGTCGACCAGCCCCTGAGCGACGCGCTGCCCGACCGCGAGGTACAGGTCGGCCTTGTCGGTGAAGTAGCGGTAGACGACCGGCTTGCTCGTCTTGGCCTCGGCGGCGATCTGATCCATGCCGGCGTTGGAGCCGTGATGGCGTACGGCCCGCACCGCCGCGTCGATCAGTGACTTGCGGCGGGCCTCACGATGCGCCTGCCAGCGCAGCCGCCGGCCATCCGTGTCGGCCGCCGGGTGACGGCTTCGACTGCTCACCGCCTGAGCGTAGGTGAGCCTCGGATCGTGCGCTCATGCCGGGTGCGTAGCGTGCATTGCATGAGTGACGCAACGATTCGCCGGTTGGGTGCCTCCGGGCTCGCCGTCTCACGGGTGGGCCTCGGCTGCAACAACTTCGGCATGCGGCTAGACCTCGAAGGCAGCCGCCCGGTCGTTGAGGCGGCACTCGATGCGGGCGTCACGCTGTTCGACACCGCCGACAGCTACGGCGCCTCCGAGGACTTCCTTGGCGAGTTGCTCGCCGGTAAGCGCGACGACGTCATCATCGCGACCAAGTTCGGCTCGAAACTGCGCGGCGCCGGCCTCCAGGACTGGGACGCACGCGGCTCGCGGCGTTACATCCGCCAAGCCGTCGAGCGCTCGCTGCGCCGCTTGCGTACCGACTACATCGACCTCTACCAGCTGCACCGGCCGGACCCGCTGACCCCGATCGAGGAGACCCTCGACGCCCTCACCGAGCTCGTCCGCGAGGGCAAGGTGCGCTACCTCGGCTCATCCAATTTCACCGGCTTCCAGCTCGCCCACGCCGAGTGGACCGCGCGCACCCGCGGCGACGAGCGCTTCATCTCCGCGCAGAACGAGTACAGCCTGCTCGACCGGCGGATGGAGGCCGACGTCGTCCCGGCCTGCATCGAGTACGGGATCGGCGTGCTGCCGTACTTCCCGCTCGCCTCCGGGGTGCTGACCGGCAAGTACAAGCGCGGCGCGCAGGTTCCCAAGGAGAGCCGGCTGGCCGCGTGGGGCATGACCGGCACGTTGACGGACGCGCGCTTCGATGTCGTCGAGGCACTGCAGGACTACGCGGCGGAGCACCGCCTCACCCTGCTCGACGTGGCGATCGGCGCCCTGGCTGCGCAGCCCACGGTGAGCTCCGTCATCGCCGGCGCCACCTCCGCGGAGCAGGTGAAGGCCAACGTCGCGGCCGCCGAGTGGATCCCCACCGCTGACGACCTGGCGGCACTGGACAAGATCGCCCCGAGCCGCTACCCCAGCTAGCTGCTGGATCAGGAGCGGCCGAGCTCGGCGTGCTGCACGCCGGTGAACTCGGCGATCACCGTACGAAGGACGGCCCGGGCGATACGCGGATCGAGTCCAGCGGCCTCCGCAAGGCCAGTGATCCTGGCGAGCATCCGCTGCTCACGCCCCGGATCGGTGACCGCCAGACCATGCTCTTCCTTGTAGCGAGTGACATGTTCGACAACGCCCGCCCGCCGCGCCAGGAGCCGCACCAGTTCGGCATCGATCTCGTCGATGGCCTGCCGTGCCCGGTCCAGCCCGCTCGGTGTCTCGCTCATGCGCCTCCCCGCGTCAGGCCCCAGCATGCCTGCCGGGCCGCTCCGGCGTCGCGCTTACGGGGCAGAAACCGTGACGATGATGGTGCTCGACGTACGCGTGAGCGTGACGGCCGAGACGCCCGTCGATCGCAGGCCGAGGGCGTACCCGACGTGGCCCTCGAACTCCTCGTACTGCGCCACCTCGGCCACATTCGTCGTGCCGTGGGGATAGAACGCCAGGGGTGCGGTCAGGACATTGCGGGCGTCACGCATCACGGCGGAACTCATGTTCACCGCCACGAAGGTCTTGCCGTCGATGGCGACCGGCATGCCGGACGGTCCGGCGGGCGCCGTGTTCATGAAGCGCGCGGTGTCGGTCGTCGGCGTGCCCTGATCGTAGGCAAACGTGATGACGTCGATGTGCCGGCTCGCGTTGTGGCCGCCACCGATCCCCACCAGGGTGTGCTGGTTGGGCTGCAGGCAGGAGGTCGTCACGAGGACGGCCACAGCGGCAAACCCGGCGACGGCTAACCTGCGAATCTTCATGCGAACTCGATTCGGTGCGGATGCGCCCAGAACACGTTGGTGACCGTCGGGCGCAGGTCTAGTAGGGCGCCCGTGTGCCCACACACTGGGATGGCTGCAACCCTGCCTGAGCAGTACGCAAGCCACCACCGGTTCCCGGACAGCGGCGCTGACATTGACACCCGACGGTCAAGGCGAATGGTGCTCCCGAGCAGGCGCCGTTGTCAACGACTCCAGCTACGCGCGCATCTTGACATGAGTCAACGGGCGGGCGGGCGCGCGGGCGGGCAGGGAGGCAAGTCAGGTGAACTTGCGATTGATCGCGGCTGACCGCACTGAAAGCTGCAGAAAAGTTGAGGAAACTGTCGTTGGGAAGCCCCGCGACGACAGTTTCCTCAACCGGTTGGCGTGGAGGGCGATCACCGGCGGCCAGCATGTCCAGCGGCGTCGCGAAGTTGTCGTTGGGCGGAGGCACTTCGGTGGCCCAGGCGTCGCCGAGCCGGCGAGGAGTCCACCGGTGACGAGAACGGGCAGTGCCGCCAGGAGGGCACTCTTACGCAAGCAGGTTGATGTGAACATGGAATCAGCCCCTTGGCAACGCGAGCGGCGCGCGATCGTGCGCACGCCACACTTCGGCCGTGGCCACACGCGTATCCGATGTGGTGCCTGCACCACGAACTCGCCAAGGATTCAAGAGAGCTGGCTTTCCGGGGCAGCGCGGGGTTGATCGACGCCGCCATTGCGGACAGGCTGGAGCCTCCGCGCAGCTACCGACGTCTGCGCGAGGACAGGAGCGCAAAATGGCCGAGAGCGTCTACAGAGTTACCGAACTGGTGGGCACGAGTAGCGAGTCGTGGGAGAAGGCAGCCACCATTGCCGTCGAAACCGCAGCGCAAAGCCTTCGTGACCTGCGCGTCGCTGAAGTCGTCGAACTCGACATGCAGCTGGAGGACGGCCGGGTCAAGGCCTACCGGGCCAAGGTGAAGGTGTCGTTCAAGTACGAGGCCGGCAGCTGACGCAGCCGTCCTCGATTTGAGGAAGAGGTCGTCGTCGGGGGCGAAAACGACCTCTTCCTCAGATCCCGAGGGCTTTGTACACAACAGACACTGTGTCCGCTCGGGGGGCGGGGCTGATCGGCGAGGTCCGGTGACCTCGCCGATCCCGTCCTCGTCGAGTGTGGCGTCAGCCACTTCCCTACGGCGTCCGATCCTGAGAGCACCTGGGCGGCGCCGGGGTGCCGTGGATGCGCCGGGCGTACTTGCGGAAGGCCCTGCTCCTGTGCCCCCGTTGTGCCCCGAAGCCGCGGCAGACCACGGTCCTAGTGCTCTACTCGCGCCGCCCCGACTAGTGGTCTGCTACAGCCGTGCCTGCCGCGCGCAGGCGCGTGCAGTCAGGGGGAAACGTGGCACGTGGGTTCTGGTCGAACATGCAGCGCGACAGCTACCGGCTCAGCAGGCTTAGCGGCGACATCAACGCCGCCGAGAAAGGCACCTTGGCGAAGCGGCTGGTACGCCGGAAGGTGACCCGGGTGCTCGGCAGGCCGTACGGGCGTCTCTGGAAGTAAGCAGCCTGGGCGCGCCCCTATTGAAAGACGTGGACTGTTCCCGGATCCGCGGGCCGCTCAGGGACGGGTCGCTTTAGCAGCACGCTCCCCGGGTCATTGGGGCTCATCGCTATGCCGACTGCTTCCCAGCCTTCAGCGCCGAGGCTGTTGAGTGCCTTCAGCTCCCCCAGCGAGCATGCGCAGTACTCCCATTTCTGCATGGCGCAGACCATAGCCCGGTGCGCCATTTGCTCGCCGCCAAGCACCTCGCCGCCAAGCACAAGGCCCGGCTCGCCGCCAGCTGTGGACCGGCTCGTGCTCGCAGCCGGAACGGGGCTACGTGCCGGTGAGCTGTTCGGGCTGCAAGTGCGTCACGTCGATTTCCTGCGGCGGCTGCTGACAGTCGAGCAACAGGTCCAGCAGACGGCGGGTCAGTCCGTTTACGTGTGCCCGCCCAAGACTCAGTCGTCGTACCGCACGTTCCCGCTGCCCCAGGTGGTCGTGGACGAGCCCGCGGTGCATCTGCAAGGCAGGAATGCCAGCGGTGATGACTTCTGCTTACGGCGCCTGGCGGTGGCCCAATAGTGTGGACGTCGTTCATGCACTCGACGTGGGGGCCGGCCGCGAAGGCGGCGAAGCTACCGAAGGGCGTCGGGCTTCACGCGCTGCGCCACTTCTAGGCTTCCGCGCTCATCCGCGGCGGTCTGTCGGTCAAGGTCGTGTCTGACCGGCTGGGGCACGCGAACGCGGCGATGACGCTCAACGTGTACGCACACTTGTCGCCGGACGACGAGGACCGCACCCGGCAGGCCTCGATGAGCTGCTCGGTGCGGCTCCGGCGCCCCGGGTGTGCCCGCCCCGTATTGCCGTTAACGGGTCGCAGGTCACAGGCTTGGAAACCGCCTGACTAGACGTTGAAGCGGAACTCCACGACGTCCCCGTCGCGCATCAGGTAATCCTTGCCCTCAATACGCGCCCGCCCGACCGACCGGGCGGCGGCGATCGAACCGGTCTCGACGAGCTCGTCGAAGGACACGATCTCGGCCTTGATGAAGCCGCGCTGGAAGTCGGTGTGGATCACGCCGGCGGCCTCGGGGGCGGTAGCGCCCTTGCGGATGGTCCAGGCGCGGGTCTCTTTGGGACCAGCCGTGAGATACGTCTGCAGCCCGAGCGTCTCGAAGCCGACCTTGGCCAGCTGATCGAGGCCGGGCTCGGTCTGGCCGAGCTCGCTCAGCAGCTCGCGGGCGTCAGCGTCGTCCAACTCGGCCAGCTCGGCCTCGATCTTGGCGCAGAGCACGATGGCCGGAGCCGGCGCGACCGAGGCGATGAGTTCCTTGTGCAGACCCTCGTTAGCCAGCTCACCCTCATCGACGTTGAAGACGTAGATGAAGGGCTTGCTGGTCATCAGCTGCAGATCGCCGAACGCCTCAGGGTCGAGCTTCGGCTCACTGCTCACCGGTCGCCCGGAGTCGAGCACCTCACGTGCGGCTTGCAATGCCGTGAGCGAACGACGCAGCTCCGGCTTCATCCGCGCCTCACGCTCGAGGCGCGGCAGCCGGGTGTCGACGGTCTGCAGGTCGGCGAGGATCAGCTCGGTGTTGATCGTCGCGATGTCATCGGCGGGATCGACCCGACCCTCGACGTGGGTGACGTCAGGATCCTCGAACGCGCGCACCACCTGGCAGATCGCGTCGGCCTCGCGGATGTGGGCCAGGAACTTGTTGCCGAGGCCCTGCCCCTCGCTGGCACCGCGCACGATGCCTGCGATGTCGACGAAGCTGACGGTCGCGGGGATGACCTTGACGCTGGCGAAGATCGCAGCGAGTACGGGGAGCCGCGAGTCCGGAACCGCGACGACCCCGACGTTGGGCTCGATGGTCGCGAAGGGGTAATTCGCCGCCAGCACATCGTTCTTGGTGAGCGCGTTGAAGAGGGTCGACTTCCCCACGTTCGGCAGGCCGACGATGCCGATGGAAAGTCCCACGTGAGGCAAGTCTACGGACGACTAGTCGGCTGCGCCGCCCACCACTTCAGCGACGGCCGCCGCCACGATGGTCGCGGTCGACGCACCTGCCTCGCGATCCTCATCGAGCAAGCGCCGAGCCAGCTGCGGAGCATCCTCGGCGTCGACACCTGAGTCCACGAAACCCAGCGCCAATCCGGCGAAACGGCGCGCTACGGCTTCCTCAAGTGAGGCATCGCGGGACATAGCTCGCAGGACGACCCGCTCGACGAGATCCGCACTGCTCTGCTCGGGCACAAGACGAGGCTAAACGGCCCGCGCCTGCCGGGGATCGACGACGCACCCAGGTACCGTCAACTGGTGGCGATTCAGCCGGGCGACGCGCGTCCGACGGGGGCGTACGAGCCGGTTCGCCGGGTCCGCGCGTCACCGCGGCGCAGCGGCCCGCTCGGAGATGCCCGCGGTCTCACCGCCGCCGGATGCGCGGTGCTGCTCCTCGTTTTCGGGTTCGTCGGCGCGCTGCTCGACCTGTTCGCCGGTCACGACCTCTGGGTCATGTTCGGCATCGGTTTCATCGGCGGTGCAGTGCTTTGCGCGTCCCGTGCGCACGCCGAAGATCTGGCGGCGACCATCGTGCTTCCGCCGCTCGTGTACTTCGTGATCGCGTTCATCTTCACGGTGATCAACCCGCGATCCGGTACGCACACCGGCGGCAGCCGCCAGTTCGCCATCGACCTCGGCGGCGAGCTGGTCTTCAGCGCACCCATCCTGCTGGTCGCCACCATCGTGGCCCTTGGCCTGGCGACTGCCAGAGGCCGGGCTAGCGCCGCTCGGCGCCGCCGGCGGCAGGGCGCGCTGCGCGACGGCCCCCCGCCATCGCGGGCCGGCTCGCTGGACTAGCTGCCCGGCAACGTCCCGGCGGCCTTTGCCTTCATGTCGCGGCGCAGCTCCGGAGGTAGGGCAAAGAGCAGCTTCTCCTCGACCTCGGTGTATTCGTCGACGTCGACAAAGCCGTGTTCGGCGAGATAGCCGAGCACCCCGTGGACCAGCTCGTCCGGCACCGACGCACCTGACGTCAGACCCACGGTGCTGACCCCGTCGAGCCAGCCCAGATCGATGTCGCCGGCATCGTCGACCAGGTAGGACGCCGCCGCACCGGCCTCGCGCGCGACCTCGGTGAGCCGGACGCTGTTGGAGGAGTTACGCGAGCCGACAACGAGCACCAGCTCACACTTCGCCGCGATCGACTTGACGGCTGCCTGACGGTTTTGCGTGGCGTAGCAGATGTCGTCGCTCGGCGGCCCCTGCAGTGCCGGAAAACGCTCCCGCAGCGCGCCCACGGTGATCATCGTCTCGTCGACCGAGAGCGTCGTCTGCGACAGGTACGCGACGCGCTCCGGGTCGCGGACCTCGACCGTGGCGGCCTCGGCAGCATTGTCGACCAGGTGTATGTGTTCAGGTGCCTGCCCGGTCGTCCCCACGACCTCTTCGTGGCCGGCATGGCCGATCAGCACGATGTCGTAGTCATCCGCGGCGAATCGGCGCGCTTCCAGATGGACCTTGGTGACCAGCGGGCAGGTCGCATCGATCGTGCGAAGCGAGCGGCGCGCCGCCTGCTCGTGCACCGACGGCGCCACCCCGTGGGCGGAGAACACGACGATCGCGCCTTCAGGAACCTCGTCGTTTTCCTCGACGAAGATGGCACCCGCTGCTTCCAGGCGGCGCACGACATGCAGGTTGTGGACGATCTGGCGGCGCACGTAAATCGGCGGCCCGTACGTCTCAAGCGCCCGCTCGACACTCTGAACCGCACGGTCAACGCCGGCGCAATACCCTCGGGGGCGGGCCAGCAGCACACGTCCCATGCGCACCAGAGTACGGGCCGAGCGAAAGCGAGGCGTGAGCCACGAACGGGTGTGCGAGCGCGTTCAGCTGGGCACCGGCACCGCAGGCACCATGAACCCGCAATCCGACACACCGCACAGGAGAACCGCACATGTCGCAGAACCCCGTCCCGAAGCCGCTGTCCGCGTACGTCGGGCTGCTGGTCGCCTCCCTGGAGGACGCCAAGGGTGAGGGACGCTCGACGGCCGCCCAGGTGGCCCACCTTCCCCTCGCCGCCGCCGGTCAGTTGCTGACCGTGAGGCGCCGGTACGACGAGCTGGCGGCGACCGGGGGCGTGATCATCGACTTCGTCGTGGACCTAGCCCGCCAGCGGTACGGCGCCGGGATCGAGGAGAGCTCCGACTGGCTCGGCGACGAGGTCAGCGCCGTTTCCGACCGGCTCGCGACCACGCCAATGCAGCAGATCGAGCAGTTCAGCGTGCCGGCGACGGTCGGTGCGCAGGCCGGTGGCCTGAAGACCGCCAAGGATCTGCCGCTCGAGGACTTCGACCACATGAGCGGCCCCCAGCTGCGCGGGCGGCTGCGCACGCTGGACCGCGTCCAGCTGGTGCAGCTACTCGACTACGAGCGCGCCCACGCCGACCGGGTCGGGATCGTGCTCATGCTGGAAAACCGGCTCAGCAAGCTCCTCGCCGCGCAGGAGTCCTAACCGGTCCTGTCCAGCAGGTCGGCCGAGCGCGTGGGAGCCGCGCCCTCGGCCGTCCGCTGCGACACCCGCGAGAGCAGGTAGCGCGCATACAGGCCGGTGCGCAGCACGATCCTCACCGGCAGCCATCGCAGCCCGCAGTAGCGATCCGCGAGATAGCGGTACGCGCTGGCATGGTGAGCCCGCTGCATCACCGTGGGTACGCGCCGGGTCGCATGACCCCCCGTGTGTTCCACGACGGCCGACGGCACGTAGACCGAGGTCCAGCCGGCCCGCGCAAGGCGATCGGCGAGATCCACGTCTTCGAAATACATGAAGTAGCGGGGATCAAAGCCGCCGACGGCTTCGAACGCTTCGCGGCGCACCAGCAGGGCGGAACCGGACAGCCATCCCACCACGCCCTCCACCGGCGACTGACTTTCCTTGCGGTAGGCCGCGGTCCAGGGGTTGGTCGGCCACCACCATCCGGCGAGCGCGTGACCGATACCGCGCCGGAGTGACGGCAGCGCCCGGGCGCTGGGGTAGAGCGCGCCGTCCGGAGTGACGATGGCCGGGCCGAACGCTCCGCCGGACGGCCAGCGCTCGGCTGCGGCGATCAGATCGTCCAGCGCGTCCGGCTGACACCAACGAACGTCAGGGTTGGCGATCAGCAGCCAGGGCGCCACAGAGTCCGCGGCTCCGACATTCGCGGCCCGTCCGTAACCGATGTTGCCGCCAGTACGCACCAGCCGCACCCTCGGCGCCTGCGCCGCCTGCTCGGGCACGCCGTCCGTCGACCCGTTGTCGGCAAGAACCACCTCGTACGGGGCCTGCGTGGCGACCCGCAACGAGGACAGAAAGACTTCAAGCGAAGGACCCGGCGAATAGGTGACGACGACGACGCGGACCTGTGGTTCCGGACTCACTCTCCGACAGCGCGGGCGTAGCTCGCCAGGTGCGCCTCTGCGCTTGCCGCCCAGGTGAACTCGTGGGCCCGCGCCAGCCCGCGGCGACCGAGGTCAGCCCGCCGAGGCGCGTCGGACAGCAAGTCGGCGAGATCCGTCGCGATGGCGGAGGCGTCGGGCTGGGTGTAGGCCACCGCGTCGCCTCCGACTTCGGGCAGCGACAGCCGGGGGGTGGTGAGCACCGGCACGCCGCAGGCCATGGCCTCCAGCACCGGGAGCCCGAAACCCTCTCCATGGCTCGGGTACGCGACCAGCAGCGCCCCGCCGAGGTAGCCGGGAAGGTCCTGGAAACGCAGGTAACCCGGACGTAACACGCGCAGGCCCGCGGGCACCTCGGCGATCGCCGCGTCGACCTCGTGATCCCAGCCGGAGCCGCCTGCTAGCACGAGCGCCGGCGGCTCGTCGCGCCAGTGCACAGCCTCGCTCCAGCCGCGAATCAGGTTGGGAACATTCTTGCGGGGCTCGAGCGCGCCGAGGAAGGCGATGTATTCCTGGCCGCCGAGTCCGAGGCGCAGGCGCACGCGCTCCTTCTCGGCGTCGGTCGGCGGATGAAAGACCGTCTCATCGACGCCGTGGTAGGCCACATCGAGCTTGGTCGGGTCGGCGTCGAGCACCCGAATGACCTCGTCGCGCGTCGCCTTGCTCGGCACGATGCAGCGGGCGGCGCGGCGCAGGGCCGTACGGGTAGCGGAGCGAAAGAACGTGCCCTTGACCGCCGTGTGCATATCGGGCTCGGTGAAGAAGGTCGCGTCGTGGATCGTGACGACGACAGGGCGACCGACCCGGAGCGGCATCGTGTAGTGCGGCGAGTGGACGACGTCAGCATTGACTTGCTGGGCAACGAGCGCGAGCCCGGTCTGCTCCCAGGCGAGGCGGGCGGGGCGGTGTGAGATGGCCGGCGGTCCCGGCACCACCGTCGCGTTAGGGGCGAGCCGGCTGTAGCGCTCCGCATCGGAACGCTGACAGACAACAGCGAGATTGGCGTGGACCACACCAAGTGCGGCGATCAAGCCGTCGACATAGCGCCCTACGCCGCCGCGGTCTGCTGGGACCGCGGTGGCGTCCACGAGCACGCGCGGGCTCACGGCTCTCCTCACGGTGTGGCTTCGCTACCGCAGTCCACACTAGCCCCGCAAGCGCATGGCGGCGGCATCAACGCGACTCTGTGGACAGCAGGTCGCGGCAGATGTCCCAGATGTGAACGGCGGACGACTCCCAGGAGAAGTCACGGCTGCGTGCGCGGCCCGCCTCCGAAAGGGCCAGATGTTCATGCACTGCACGCGCGACACCAACCGCAAGTTGTTGGGCGTCGCCCCGCGGGACGACGACCGCAGCCCCACCGGCGATCTCCACGAGAGCCGGCGCGTCACTCACCACCACAGGAACACCGTGCGCCATCGCCTCCAGTAAGGGCAAACCAAAACCCTCGGCGCGACTTGGCATCACGAGCACGCTCGCCCGCGCGTACACCGTCGCGAGATCGGCATCGGGCAGCCGTCCGAGCAGGCGTACCCCGGCCGGCAGCCGCACGTCACCCCAGCCGACCGGCCCCACGACGAGCAGCGGAAGGTCCGGCCACTGCTCGCTCGCCAAGGCCTTGGCCGCGACATCAAGACCTTTGCGGGGTTCGAGCGTCCCGACGGCAAGGGCATACGCAGCAGGCAACTGCAGGCGTTGGGCCCGCTCCTTCGCGTCCGGCGGCGCCGCCGCGACGGCAGCGCTCACGCCCTCCCCCACCACCTCGACGCGACGCAGCGCGAGGTGATCGGCAAGTTGCGCAGCGACGGCTGCGGTCGGCACGAGGACGACATCGGCGCTCGCCGCCACTCGCTGAGCCATCGCCCGGTGCCAATGCGCGCCGCGTGGCGTCAGCGTCTGCGGGTCGGTCCACGGAACGGCGTCATGGATGGTGACGATCAACGGCCGCCCGCGCCGGGGCGGTGCGAGCAGCGTCGGCGCGAAGACGATGTCGGCGCGGCGCGGCGCCGGCCCGACCCCCCGGCGCCACAGTTCGGCCAGCACCGGTTGCCGCGCCCGGCCGATCAGACCGCCGACGGGCGCGTACCAATCCGTGACTCGCTCACCTTTCTGTGCAGTTGATGAGAGAGCGCTGAGGAGTTCCGCGGTGTAGCGACCTGTCCCTCCGGGCACGGGGGCGCGCAGTTGCTCGGCGACCACGGCGAGGTGCACCGGATCATTCTGTCAGCCAGCGTGGTCCACCTGCCCGGTGGCCGTGCCCTACGACAGCGGCATCGCGTAGCTCCGGAAATAGGCGACGGTCCGCCCGAGACCCTCCTCCAGACCTACCTGGGGTGCCCATCCAAGAATCTCTTTCGCCAAGTCGATCACGGGCCGGCGTTGCGCCGGATCATCTTGAGGCAGCGGGAGAAACTGCTGCTCGCTCGACCCCCCGACGATCGCGAGCACTTTCGCAGCCAGTTCGGACACGGTGAACTCGTCTGGATTACCGAGATTTATCGGGCCTGTGACTTCATGCCGTGTGTTCATTAACTTGATCAAACCGTCGACCATGTCATCTACGAAGCAGAATGAACGCGTCTGTGAGCCATCGCCGAAGATCGTGATCGGTTTCCCGGTGAGGGCCGAAACGATGAAGTTCGACACGACTCGCCCGTCGTCCGGTCTCATGCGAGGCCCGTAGGTATTGAAGATTCGGGCCACTTTGATCGAAAGATCATGCTGGCGTCGATAGTCAAAGAAGAGCGTTTCAGCGCAGCGCTTACCTTCGTCGTAGCACGATCGCGGACCAATGGCATTCACGTTGCCCCAGTAAGTTTCCGGCTGCGGATGCACCTGGGGGTCGCCGTAGACCTCCGAGGTCGACGTAAGAAGGATCCGTGCCTTCACCCGCTTGGCCAGACCAAGCATATTTATCGATCCGACCACCGAGGTCTTAGTGGTCTGAACCGGATCGCGCTGGTAAAAAACGGGCGACGCCGGACAGGCCAGGTGGTAGATCTCGTCCACCTCGACGTAGAGCGGGAACGTGATGTCGTGGCGCAGCAGCTCCAGCGATGGGTTTCCCAGCACATGGGCCAGGTTTCGTCGTCGGCCCGAATAGAAATTGTCGACGACCAGGACCTCATGCCCGTCGTCAAGCAGCCGACTGACCAGATGCGATCCGATGAAACCGAACCCACCGGTCACCAGAATCCTGCGCTCCCCCATTGGCTCCCCTCAGCTCAAAGTCCCGGCGGGACTGGAACGTATCGCGGTAAGCCGCGCGCCTGACCCTTCACCGCGCCGCCGCTCCGTACATTGCCAGCATGGAGAACTACGGACCGCCGCACGTCGACGCATGGCGAGCACCGGCTCCGCTCGGCGACACAGGCCTTCAATCCGAGGTCCTCGATTCACTCGCCTCCGCTAAGAATTACAACGAGTGGCTCACGTCGTTGGCGGAACCACATCTCGGCGGCCGATCGAGTTCGGTAGCGGACTTGGTGATTACGCCCAAGCCTGGATCGATGCCGGAGTGCCTCGGATAACGACCACGGAGATCGACGGGTCGCGCCTGTCGGCACTTCGGCAGCGCTTTCGCGACCATCCGCGGGTCGACATCTAATCGTTCGACGCATGGCGCCGCCGAAGCGCGACCATTCGGCCCTTGTAGCGTTCAACGTCCCTGACCATATCGGCACGCTTCCGAGCGGCGCATACCCTCTTTCGACCGGGCGGCAGCGTCATCATGATTTCCCCTGAGAGGGCTTTGTCGGGCGACTCCTGGCGACCGTGAAGCTGTCGATCCTGATGCCGGTATGGGCGAATACGCGACGCTCGAATCGGGGGTAAAAAGGTGCTCGACGTCCAGTACCCGGTCGAGGTGGAGCTCGTCATCGTCGATGACGGGCGCGGCATGCGGGACGTGTTCTTCGTCGTGTATGACGGGCTCAAGGGTCTTCCGGAGGTGGTGTCCAATGTCTGGCCGCAGGCGATCGTGCAGACCTGCATCATCTGATCCGCGACAGTTTCCGGCGCACCTCACTCAAGTACTGGGACGAACCGAAACGGGACTTGAAACCGATCTACACGGCAGTCAACGCAGCCGCTGCGCGGGCCGCGTTCGACGACCTTGACGACAAGTGGGGCGCTCGCTATCCGACGGTAATCCAGCTTTGGGACAACACCTAGGCCGAGTTCATCCCGTTCCTGGACTACGACGTCGAGATCCGCAGGGTGATCTTCTCGACAAATGCGATCGAGAGTTTGAACACCCGCTACCGGTGGGCGATCAAAGCCCGCGGCCACATCCCGTCCGAACAGGCGGCGCTGAAATGCCCCTACCCGGTCACCAGATCGCTGGACCCCCGGGCTCGCCTCGCTCCAAGCAGCGCCCCGCAGAATCGTGTTCGAACTTGGACGCTCAGCCTGATGGCGGCTGTGCTGAGGCAGTGATCAATTCACGGCACCGCGGGGAGTGTCAGCGGCGTCTGCCCGGTGGGCGTCGCGGCTAAGCACGTAGCTGCGCCAGAGCCGGGCGGCACCGAGCGCAGCGGCGAGCGGCGCGAAAGCCAGAGCAGGCATGATGTAGCGGTAATCGAGTTGCACAGTCAGTATCGGGACGAACGTCAGGCCCGCGGCGGTGAGAAGCGCAAGCGCGAGCGGGCGGCGCGTTTGCGGCGTTGCACCCTTGTCTCGCGGGACCAGACCCAGAAGGCCCAGGAGAAACATGGCGGCGAGGAGGGGACCGCGGACGAAGAATATTCTTTGATAGCCATGCAGAACGCTTGCCCACGTTCGATTGACGCGGGTATCCGGATTTCCACGGCCATACTTAATCAAGTTCTGTTTGGTGCTGCCGAGACTCGGAGCGATGTCTGCCACCTGCCAGGGAGAGTTGTCGAACTCATAACCGGCCACCGTATATGCGTTGGGGTAGTTGCCACGGCTCCAGGAAAACAGCCGAATGACATCCCGCCTGACGACGCCCGCATAGTCGAGCGGTTGCGAAAGGATCGCCTTGGCGGCGAATGACAGGGCAAGCCTATCTTTCTGGGGCGAAAAGTTGTAACCGGGGATCTTGTTCAACGGAGAAGTGCCATACCAGACCCACCTTGGTGCAGGGGCCAGTGTTCCCGGTACTTCAGGGCAAAGCGGTCGCAACTTCGGGGACGGTTTCATTTTATTGCAATCGGCGAATCCCGCTACCCGCCCGTACAGCTGGATCCCGGTGCTGCTGTCAATAGCGAAAGCACCGTGTGACGACTGGTACCAACCTGCATACATGAGCACGGGGATGGCGAAAGCGGCGATGGACGCCAATATCTTGCGCCAGCCAATTCGCTCCACTAACAGGTAGATCCCCAAGACTGCGACCACTGGTAGCGCGGCCGGCCGGGTAAGCAGTGCGGCAGCCGCGAGCAAGCCGATCGCGATGCTTGCCTTGTAATCGGCTGGGCGACGCACCGCCGCGAGGGCAACTGCAAGCAAGAGAATCGAGGTGAAGACCGTATCGCTGAGCGGCATGTGCTCGAGTTCGAGCTGGTACGCATCGAACAGGATGGGAGCAGCAGCGAGGCAGGCGCCCCACGCTGGGAGACCCAACCGGCCGGCCGTCGCGTATATCCCCAAGCCCATCGCGAGACCGAGCAGGTGCTGCAAGAGCACTATCAACGTAAAGCTGTGGAACGGTTCGAGGGCTTTGAGCACGAAACTGTATCCATCGGGTCGCACCGGGTATGGGGTGGTCCGGAGCGCAACTCCCACGTACTCGAAGGCATCGTTGTACCAAATGACCGGTATGTAGGCAATCATCGTGATCAAGCGCAGACAAGCCGCGATCACCACCAGCGAGCAAATCGCGCGGTGCCTGCCCGCCAATCTCCCAAGCTGGTCCATCTCCGTCAGAATCCGACGACCAGGACTGACCGGTGCGGGCTGCCGCCGCGAAATGGCCGGATCGCGGTCTTCTACGTCATGCAGCGAGTCTGAGCCTCGCATCCGAGAGGGCCCATAAGTCTTGCACATAAAAAGTCAGGCCATGACTCAGCGCAGCGCTGGTCGCCGGTCGCGTGCGGCAATTCGCTGCCGAGTCAGAATCCACACCGCCTCGACACCGTCACGCCAGGTGAGTTTCTTACCTTCTTCGCGAGTGCGCGCGTGGTACGTGATCGGCACCTCGTACGGTCGAACCCCAGTGCCCAGCAGTTTGGCGGTTATCTCCGCTTCCATGCCGAACCCAGTGGATTTGACATCGAGGGACCTGTAAACGCCGAGTGGCAGCAACTTAAAGCAGGTTTCCAGGTCGCTGAGATAACAATTAAACAGGATGTTCGCGACCGTGGTCACCGCGCGGTTACCCAGCACGTAGAGGTACGAGTAGGAGTTGTGACTGCCGAACGTTCGCGTTCCGTACACAACCGAGGCGACACCATCCAGAATCGGCCTCAGTAGCGACGGTATTTCCTCCGGCGAGTACTCCAGGTCAGCATCGCACATGATGATGTAGTCGCCATCGGCGAGTTCTGCGGCCTTTCGAATGGCCGCTCCTTTGCCTTCGTTGTGTTCTTTCAAGTGAACGCGAACGCGCGGGTCGTCGTCCCAGTACGCGTACAGGGCGCTGGTGCCGTCGGTGCTTCCGTCGTCGACGATGATCAGCTCCGTTTCCACCGAGAAGTCAACGTCCAGCACGCGCTTCACCGCGGACTGAAGAACGGCGACCTCGTTGTAGACGGGCATCAGGATCGACAGCTTCACGCGGTCAAAGTACCCCCTCCGACCGACCAAGCCGCCATGACCCGCCCGGAAGGCATATTGCACCCTCCGAGGGTGCTTCGGCGCCCAGACTCAGGAGTCTGAGCAGGCGCGGCGAAGCCCGATAGGAATAGGGCAAATGTCTAGCCGTTAGATTCTCGGGACCGGTGGCTTTATAGGCTCGCCCGGAACCACCAGCCCCTTGCAGATGGTCAAGGTGCGCCTCGTGGACAACTTCTGGGTCTTCTGCTGTTCCCGTGGGTGATTTGATCTTGCCGCGATGGCGACACGCCGTCGTCAGTCTATGTTTCTAAGCTGAAAGGAACCACGTGGCGGGGTACGGCGGGTGGCACGACGAGGGTATTGCGGGTGCTGCTCAGGCTCGACCACACGGTCATCGAGGCAGGTGAAAAGACATCCCAGCGTCTTGAATGTCAAGCGGCGATGTCTGTGACGGTGTGCTGAGCCCATGCCGTGGTCTCGTCGTAGAGGCTGCCGGTTTTGAGGCAGCCGTGCAGGATGCCGACCAGGCGGTTGGCCAGTTGCCGTA
>JBBRSE010000020.1:0-73966 GCA_038245655.1 Mycobacteriales bacterium
CTGCGGTGGCCGCAGGGCTTCGTCTTGACCAGCTGGTCTTCGAGGTAACCGAGAGCGAACAAATCACCGATATTGACCATTTGGCGGCGGTCTTCGCCTACTACCGTGAACGGGGCTGCCGCGTGGCACTGGATGATCTCGGTGCCGGGTACTCGTCGCTGAATCTGCTCGTTCGGCTGCAACCGGATGTGGTGAAGCTGGACAAGGAGATCGTTCAGCAGCTTACCCGAGCGGTCAGTGGCGCGGTCGTCGCCGCCGTCGTCGACATCACGCACGCGTGCGGCGGCCTGGTGCTGGCTGAATGTGTCGAGACCGCCGAGCAGGCCGCGGCGGCCCGCGAGCTCGGTGTTGACCTGGCCCAAGGCTGGTTCTTCGGTCGGCCGGAAGAACGCACCCCGCAGCCAACGAAGGCCACCGCCGGTCAGCGCCGCGAGGCGATTGGGCGCCCTGCCGAAGCCCTTGGCCACTACGGAAATGACAACGCCGTCGCCATCTCGCCTGAATCAGCGGCAAGCCCCCAACGCGCAGCGTCAGCGGGCAATGGCCGGCGGGGTGAGGCTGCTGTGGAAGTACTTCTCACCCGCTCGGTCGAGGTGTGTTCAGAAGGGGTGACGATCGTCGACATGGCCGCGGCCGACCAGCCACTGGTCTATGTCAACGCCGCTTTCGAGCGAACGACGGGATATCGCGCCTCCGATGTAATGGGGCGAAATTGCCGCTTCCTGCAGGGAGCGGCAACGGATCCCGAAGCCGTCAGCCAAATTCGACAGGCCATGAGCGCTGGCCGAGAGCACGTGAGCGTCCCACGCAACTACCGCAAAGACGGCTCGATGTGGTGGAACGAGTTGCGCCTGTCCCCGGTAGAGGGATCCGCCGGTCAGGTGACGCATTACTTCGGATTCCAGAGCGATGTCACCGCACGCGTCGAGGCTGAACAGCGGCTTTCACATCTTGCATTTTCACGACGAGCTCACCGGTCTGCCCAACCGGGCACTGCTTATGAACGAGCTTGACCGCGCCATCGCCGAGGCGACCAGCAGCGACAAGCAACTCACACTCCTGTTCATCGACCTCGACGGATTCAAATCCATCAACGACCGGCTTGGCCACGCGGCCGGCGACCTCGCACTGACCGCAACTGCGCTGCGGCTGCGCCTCGCACTTCGCGAAAGCGATTTACTCGGACGTCATGGCGGATACGAGTTCATTGCCGTACTGAGTGACGTGCCTGGCGACCCAGCCCGCAGCGTTGCCCAGCGCGCCGCAGACGCCATGCTTGACAGCTTCTCCAGTCCGTTGGACCTCGCCGAACAACCCGTCCATCTCGGGGTCAGCATCGGCGTCGCACTTTTCCCTAAGCACGGACATGACGCCGAAAGCCTCGTGCACGCTGCTGATCAAGCGATGTACCAAGCGAAGCAGGAGGGCCGCGGGCGAGCGGTCCTTGCTCCCCCGCGCTCGGCTGCCATTCCCGTCGCCCGGAGCACGCTGGTCGGATAACCCACCAGTCAGTCCACGGATCGAGGCGCCAGGCGCGCCGGACGCCCGGCATGGCGAGGACCAATGCCTCTACCGCCGCCTGACCGCGTTGTGCAATCAAGGCGTCGGGGCCGGTTCCTTGGCCGGCAGCCGACCGTCAGGGGCGGTCATGAAGAAGCTCGTCGGAGTGCTTGTCGCCTGCATCTCGGCCTTCATCGCCTTGAGCGGCTGCGAGGTCACTCAGATCAACTGGGCTAACCACGCATACACGGTTGGTCCCACCTGTATGTCCCCCACCGGCACGGCAACGTTGCGAAACGGCACCGGCATCTACAGTTATCCGGCTCCGTACAGGCTCTCGGGGGTCAGTCACGTGCGTGTGACGTTGGCCAAGACGTTGTACGGCGACTTCACCGCCGACGGCGTGAACGACGTGGTGACTGTCCTCGTCTGCACCGATGCCGACGGTGGCAACGCCTACTCCTCGGAGTTGCAGGTCTTCACGCGTGACGGAAAGCCGGTGCAGCGCCTCACCGCGCCGGGCGTCCGCGCTCCCGGCGAGTTCGGCCTCAGTCCGCAGCTCGACGTTCGCAGCATCACCGACCACCCGTTCTGGGGTGTTCATTACATCGTCGCCGGCGTCTACAGCTACGCCGCAGCAGACCCCCGATGCTGCCCTTCCTCCTACACGACGTACTGGTTTCAATGGGACAGCGCCTCCAAGGTCTTTCGTGCAATTCCCTGGCACGGTTTCCCGTGAGACCACAGCGTCGCCTGACAGCGTAGATAAGCGGACCTCGCGGCGGCGTCATCACCTTCCGTTTCGTGTAGTGGGGAGCGCCCGGGTCCGATCGCGGTAGGAGTCGGAGTGGGAGGAGTCGAACCTCCGCTGCCGCGTCCCAAACGCGGAGTGATTCCGTTTCACCACACCCCGGTCGCTGCCCCCGAAGAATCAGGAACGGCGCTGGTTAACGGGCGGCCAGCGGTCGCGCGGCAGCAAGGCTCGGCGAGGGGATTCCTCGGAGCTCTCGGTTGCTTGGCTCGCGCGTCATGGCCAGACGGTAAGGGCGCTGCCGGACCGGCTGCAACGCCATTTCCGGCGCCAGACCCGACGGCAGCGGTGAACCCGCGGCTCCCCGCGGTGGGATAGCTCGCTCCTGCGGGTCCTTTCGAGCTACCGGGCGCTCAGCACCTCTTTGGCGGCCCGCTCACCGGAGCGCACGGCGCCGTCCATGTAGCCGTGCCAGTAGGACGCGGTCTCGGTTCCGGCCCAGTGGATACGCCCGACTGGCGCGGTGAGGGCAGGACCGTATTCGGTGAGTACGCCCGGTCCGGCGATCGCGACGGGACAGCCCCGGGTCCAGGCCTCTTTGGACCAGTTCTGGATGACGAACGTCTTCGGGGTGCGGGCCTGCTCGACGAGGCGCGTAAATACGCGACCGACCCCGCTGGCCTGCGTGTTGCCGTACTCGACGCCCCCGACGAATCCAAGCAGGCCACCGATGGAACCGTCAGCGGGGGAGACGTCGAAGGTCGGCTTCGCCGGGCCGGTGTCCGAGCGGCTCATCGACACCCGTGCCACGAGTCGCGGCCAGGCCGCCCGGACCTGGCGGCGCCAGTACGCCGGATTCCTGCTGCGAAGGTGTGTCAGGACACCGCGTGCCCGACCGGGCGACGGACCGCTCACCCCGAATCGGGTGCTAGCCGCCCATGGCAGCAGCTGCGCGCATGGCCATCTCCTACTCGTCGACAACCTCGACGTGAGTGGCGACGAGAGTCCCTTATCGAACATACGTCGACGCTCTCGACCCATCGGGTGGCCTACTGAGCGTCCGGCGCCCTAGCGCCCGCCGATGATCACGGCCTTGGCGGCTTCGAACTCCGCCTGGGTCAGCGCGCCACTCTCGTGCAGCGCATTGAGCCGCTCCAACCGGCTTACCAGATCCGCCTCCGGCACCTGCAAGACGTCCGCCACCATGGCGTCTTCGACCGGATCGTCGACGAAGTGGGCCAGCACGGGCGACCAGTGCCGACGCAGGTCTTCGGCCGGCGCCTCGAGTGCGAAATACAGCTCCTGATTGCGCGTGGATACGCTCGCAAATGACGCGGCACCGCGATGTGTCACGTCGGCGGAGAGCAGGTTCAGGTTTGTGACTGCCAGCTCCGAGATCCGTTCACGCAACTCGTCGATCGTCTCGACAACGATCGACGTCACGTCCTGCCAGGGAAGTTGGAGCGTCGGGGCTTCCTGGCCGTACGGGTAAATCGAAACGCCGCGCCGGCCTACCCCGAGCGAGCTCTTCTCGCCGGGTGTGAGGGGCGGCGCGCCCCCGGCGACCCGGCCCTGCGCCGCATAGGGCCAGGCGGCCTTCAGCTCCCACCAGGCAAGCTCGGAAAGCTGGAGGGCGACGGCCTCATTGTTCAACGCGCGCAGGGCCAGGTAGGCCTCCCGCAGGGTCGTCGGGTCATAACCGCGGGGCATGAGAAACCGCTGGATTTCGCCGCCCGCGAGCAGGCTGAGAGCCGCCCGGTTGCCGGTTGACTGCTCCTGAAAGTCTCCTACACCGACCTCGCTGAGACGCCAGGACTGGGTGGATTGCGCGTTGACGAGCAGCAGCCGGGAACCGGTGACCGCGAGCGCGCTCACCGCGTCATCCGCGGGATCGCTCGAAACCACGGCAAGTGCGACGGTGGCCTCACCGGCGAGCGCGTCCCGCGTACGACCTCGGAGCGCGCGTGGCATTTTCGTAGGCACGGGTTCCTCGCTGACAAATGCGGGCTTCAGGTTGTTCGGAGAGCCTGAATGTCCAGCCTAAGGTGCCGCGATCGGCCCCGTTCCGGCGTTTTGATTCCCAATCCGTCACCGGGAGGGAGCAGACTGTCACCGTGACCAGGTTAAACGCCTCCCCGTCTGCCCCTTGTTCGCGCCGGCGGGCCGTTGTGCTCGTGGCGCCGATGGCGGTGCTGAGCCTTACGGTGGGCTGCTCATCGAGCTCCAAGAGCCCCACCGCTTCGCCGACGGCCTCGTCACCTTCCACGCCGCCTGCGACGACCAGCGTTCCGAGTCCGACGCCCACCCCCAGTCCGACGCCCACCGCGACACCGACGCCCACCGCGACATCGACCTCGGTGGCGGCTGCCGGCTGCGCGTCGGAGCACCTTGCGTTGCAAGCCGGTGAGAGCCAGGGCGCGGCTGGATCGCTCATCGCCACGTACATCCTGCGCAACGCGGGCACGGCGCCGTGCACCCTTTTCGGCTTCCCGGGTGTCTCTTTGATCAACGCTGGCGGCCAGCAGCTCGGCGCCGCGGCCGGCCGGCAAGGCTCCGCGTTTCCGCAATTCACGCTGCCTCCGGGGCAGGTGGCGTCGTTCCGGGTGCAGATCGCACACACAGGATGTCCTCCCACCAGCCCGCAAAGCACCAGCATCAGGATATTTCCGCCCAACCAACGCTCCGCGCTGACCGCGCCCTTGCAGATCGCGGTCTGTACAGCTCCGAGCGTGACGGCAGTGCAGCGCGGGATCGTCAACAACTAGGCGCTGGCTGCGGGCGCGTCGGCCGGGCAGCGGACCTCCGGGGCAGCGTGTGGCATGCTGGCGCGGTTCCAACCGACAAACCCTTACGGCGGTTAGCGTGCCCGTTCACGAATCGACAGCGATCGCTGCCAGTCCCGACGACGTCTACCAGCTCGTCAGCGATGTGACGCGCATGGGCGAATGGAGTCCGGAAACCCAGGCGTGCCAGTGGAAAGCGGGCGCGACCGGGCCTGCGGTAGGTGCCCGCTTCGGTGGCAGCAACCGCAACGGCACGCACGCGTGGTCCACGACCTGCGAAGTGACCGCCGCCGACCCGGGGCGCCTGTTCTCCTACCGGGTGTCCTACCTCGGGATGGCGATCGCTGACTGGTCCTACGAGCTGCGCGCGACGGCGGACGGTTGCGAGCTCACTGAGACGACCATCGACCGACGACGGTTGCCGATGCGGGTGATGGGCAGCGTCGGCACTGGCGTCAGTGACCGAGAGACTCACAACCGCGCGGGCATCATCAAGACGTTGGCAGCCATCAAGGCGCATGCGGAGGCAGCGGGTTAGCTGGCACCACTGCCGAGCGGTGGCGACCACGTGGCGTGGGTGCCGCTCGAGACCCGTTCGGGTAGGAGTACGCGCGCCATCGGACCGTCCGAAAGTCTCGCTGCGTCGAAGATCAGGCACTGCGACAGGTCGCGTTCCACGTCCGTCGTGATGGTCACCAGGTATCCGTCGTCCTCGGCCTTGGAACCGGTCCGCGGCGCCATGACGGTCTCGCTCGCGTACACGCCCGGCGGCAGGTCGTAGCGCTCCTCGCGGCCGGAAATCACGTCGTGCTTGACGATCCCGCTGAACAGGAACCAGCCGGGTACCGCGCTCGCCGCGTACGTGTAGCGATACGGCCGCCCCGTCACGCCGGCGTTGATCATGCCGAACTCGCTGATGGTGTCGGTGAGTCGCTCCTCCTTCACCTGACCGGTGCGCAGGTCGAGTCTCCAGCGGTGCAGATGGGTCTGCAACCGGTCCGCCGCTATCGAGCGAAAAAGCCGCTGATAGAGGGATCCGACACCGTCGTCAGCCGGGACCGGATCGTCCTGGAAGAACCCGTCGAGCACGATCTCGTCGCCGTCCTCGTACGCATTCACCCAATGCAAGACGTACGTCGGCGCAGCGTCGAACCAGCGCACGTCGGTCGCACTCCCGCGGCGCGGGATGACACCGATGCGCGTCGGCAGGTCCGGATGGAAGCGTGAGACGTACTTGCCGAGTGCGAGCGCCTCGGGAAGCCAGAAAAGAGGGCAGTCATTGAGGATCGCGTAGTTGTCGGTGAACGCCATGTCGTGCGGCAGGCGTGGACCCGGCAGCGGCACTTCGGTGTAGTGCACGAGGGTGTCGCTCGCATCGACCACCCCGTAGCGCAGGTACGGCGCTTCGGTGCCGTAGTTGAAGAACAGAAGTTCGCCGGTACGCGGGTCCACCTTCGTATGAGCAGACACTCCGTGCTCGGCGGGAAAGCGGCCGTGCCAGTCAGCTTTCCCCAATGTTTCCAGGGACTTGGGGTCAAGGCGGTACAGGTCGCCGCACTGGTAGAAGCTGGTGAGCGCGACCCCGTTGTGGACCACGACGTCAGTGCTCGACGCGTCCTTCATGCGTCCGCGGGCACCCCAGCCAGCTTCGCGACGCGACCGCTCGGGCTTCTCGGCGATGCCCGCCCAGAGCGGGCCGGCAGCCTCCTGTTCGGCGCGGAAGCCGTCGGTGCGCACGAAGCGGTTGCGGTAGAACGCGCGGCCGTTCTCGAAGCCGACGACGTGGACCATGCCGTCGCCGTCGAAGGGGTGGTAGTGCTCGATCGCGGGGTGGACCGGGTTTTCGGTGTTGCGCAGGTACCGGCCCTCGAGATCATCGGGAAGCTCGCCGATGACGTCGAGATCATCGGCCTTCCATTCGGTCGTCTGCGGCCGCCAGGCACCGGTGCGGTACGGGTGATCATCGCCCTCCGGAAGCGTCGAGAGGACCCGTCCGACGACCTCAACATCCATGCCTCGCAGCCTGACCCGTGGGGACGGGGGTGTCCAGCGGTGACCTGCAGTGGGCGTTTGGCGGCAGCCTTATGGGACCCCAGCACCCGGGGCGTCGACCCGCGTGAGGAGTACGCGCCCGTTTGGCGATTCGGTCATGCTCGCGCGATCGAAGGATCCGGTGACGCAGACGTACAGGTCGCGGCGATCCGGGCCGGCGAGTACGACCGCAAGGGGGTGGCTGCCCTCGAGCGTCCACTCGACGTCGACGTTGCCGGCGGCGTCGAAGTGCAACACACGCCCTCCAACCGGCTCAGCGGCCCACACCCCACCGGCCGCATCAAGGCAAATGCCATCCGGCGGCGCGGGACGCCCTTCGATGCGTGGGGTCAGCTGGGCGAAGATGCTGCGCTCGGCTAGCGCCCCATCTGCACCGAAGCGCAGGCGGGCAATGCGGCTCGCCCCCGGCTCGGCCACGTACACCTCGCCGGACTCGGCGATGGCGACCCCGTTGGGCACGTGGAGGTCGTTGACCGGCTGGTCGACCGTGCCGTCAGGCTGGACCCGAAACAGGCAGGTGGGGACGAGCGATCCGCGGCCGCCGTGGTAGTCGTAGCCGAAGTGCGACACGTAGGCGGTCCCGTCCGGGCCGACGGCCATGTCGTTGAGACCCCAAGGGGTGTAGGGCCGCAGATCCGCATGGACGACAGGGCCCTGCGGGTCGATCCTCCAGATCTTCCCGCCGGTCATGCCGACGATCAGCATGCGTCCGTCGGGAAGCCAGCCGAGCCCGCCCTGCTCGTCGCCGACGGTCACCGTCTGGGCGATGCTCCCGTCGGGTGTTAGCCGATGTGAGGCGCTGCCCCACATGTCCGACATCCAGAGGGCTCCCTCGTGCCAGCGTGGGCACTCCGGCAGGCCGAAGCCGGTCGCAAACGTCTCCAGGGGTGAGCTCACGACGGGCAGTCTGCACCGCCGCTGATCGCTCTCGGAAACCGGGCGGCGTGGGCCGGTTTCAGCGCTCGTGAGAGGGTGCGGAACGAGAGTTTCCAGCCCTGCCAGCCAGCACTAGCTAGGAGTGAGCGATGCGCGCGGCCGTCATCACCGGAGCCCACAGCGTGCGAGTGGACGACGTCCCGGATGCCGTCCTGCCCGGTCCCGACGGCGCTGTCGTGGCGGTTCAGAAGTCCGCCATCTGCGGTAGCGACCTGCATTTCTACGACGGCGACATGGCGGTCGGCGACGGACTGCGCATCGGCCATGAGGCCGTCGGCACCGTCGTCGAGGTGGGCCCCGACGTGCGTACGGTCAAGGTCGGCGACCGGGTGCTGGTGTCCTCCGTCGCGGGCTGCGGAGCGTGCGTGGGCTGCGCGGAGGGCGATCCGATCCGCTGCCGTAATGGCGGCCCCAAGGTCTTCGGCGCCGGCCAACTTGGCGGAGCGCAAGCTGAAGCGCTGGCTGTCCCCGGTGCCGATTTCCAGCTCCGCAAGCTCGCTAACGAGTTGGCGGACATCAGTGACGACGCCGCCCTTCTGCTCACCGACAACCTGCCGACCGGATGGATCGCCGCCCGCAAGGCCGACTTCAAGCCAGGGGCGACGGTCGCGGTCGTCGGGCTTGGTGCGGTAGGACTCTGCGCGGTCCGCTCGGCGCTGCTGCTCGGGGCCGGGCGCGTACTGGCCGCCGATCTCTCGCCAGGACGGCGCGCCATTGCGGAGAGCTTCGGTGCCGAGGGGGTGGATCCCGCAGCGTCCGGTGGAACACCCGGAGCGGTCATGGAGGCCACCGACGGTGTGGGCGCGGAGTCCGTCATCGAGGCGGTCGGGGCTGATGCCACCCTCGATGCTGCGCTCGCCTCGGTCCGGCCCGGCGGCA
Source organism: Mycobacteriales bacterium (assembly GCA_038245655.1). Lineage (GTDB taxonomy): Bacteria > Actinomycetota > Actinomycetes > Frankiales > Frankiaceae > DATAZK01. The sequence goes on from JBBRSE010000020.1 coordinate 8,902, forward strand.
CGGTCTCGATCGTCGGTGTCCACGGGCTGACGCCGTATGCGTTTCCCGTGCTGATGGCGCTTTTTCGCAGCCTGAGCATCCGGACGACGACCGCGCCGATCCAGCAGACCTGGCGCGAACTGCTGCCGCTCGTGGCGTCAGGTCGGATGGCGACGGACGCGATCTTCACCCACCACTTCGGGCTGGAGAAGGCATCAGAGGCCTACGCGGCGGTCGCTGCCCGCAGCGGCGACTGCATCAAAACCGTCTTCGACGTCAGCTGATCCTGAGTACGGCTTCTAAGACTGGGTTCTGGGCTAAGTCGGGGGTTCCTGGACCGACACCGTCGTCGGAGGGTAGCGATCGAGGTCCCGCGTAGGTAGGCGAAGTTGGCTCGCCCAGGGCGTTCGCTGGATCGTGATCGCGAACCGGCGCAATGCTCTGGCGTGTGGCCCGACGCGATTCAGATGAGGTGGCGCTGGACATCGTCATGGCACTGCTCGTGGGCGTCCCCGTCGGGATTGCCGTGGCTTTCGGGGTCGGTGGCATCGGCTGGCTAACGGGGCACGACTTTAGTGGCTTCGCCGGGTGGCTCGGCGTTGCCGGGGCGGTCATCACCGTGGGCGTTGCTCTGGCTCGGTTCGAGCGCTCGGGCCAGCAGGCGCGCGACGTGATCGCCGCCCAACGCCGTGATCTGTGAGCTCCCCGATTGAGCCGCAAAGGACAAGTCTCGGCGGGACGTCTGGGAGGGCGTACGTCATCTTGGCCTGGCCTGCCTTGGAGCGTTGATGTTGTTAGCGGCGGATGGCGTGGCCGAGGAGCAGGTCGCGCTCGGCAATCTTGATGCGTTCGCGGCCCTGGGCCTGGCCGAGCGCGATCTCGGCCTCGTCGATGCCGACCCAACCCTCCCAGTCGACGACGTGAACCCCGCGCTCCGCGAGCAGGCGCAGCAGGGCCTGTGGGTCACGCTCAGGGGCCTTGGGCATGTTCGGCAGGTCGGCGAGCAGTGTCGTGATCGTTTCGCTGGCGTCGGATTTGTTGGTACCGATCACTCCGGTCGGGCCGCGCTTGATCCAGCCCGCCACGTATTCACCGGGGACGGCCACCCCGTCGCGCATCACCCGGCCCGCGTCGTGGGGGATCGTGCCGTTTCGCTCGTCGAAGGGGAGCCCCGCAAGGCCTTGGCCCCGGTAGCCGACACTGCGCAGCACCATCTGGGCGGGGATCGTGGAGAACTCTCCGGTGCCTTTGACATTGCCGGTGCCGTCGAGCTCGGTTCGCTCGATCTCCACGCCCTCGACGCGCTCGGTCCCGTGGACGCTGGCTGGGCGCACCAGGAAGCGCAGGTGGATGCGCCGCGGTTTGCCGCTCGGCTGCGCGGCCGCCCAGCTGCGCATGATCTCCAGGTTGCGACGCTGGTTGGCGTCCTTGGCAATCGTCGCTTCGCTTGCCTCGTCCAGTACCAGCTCGTCTTCGCGCACGATCACGTCGGCATTCACCAGCTCGCCGAGCTCGCGAAGCTCCTTGGTGGTGAATTTGGCCTGCGCCGGCCCGCGGCGGCCGAGCACGTGAATGTCGGTGACGTGGCTGGCAGCCAAGACATCGAGCACGTGGTCGGGCAGGTCGGTCGGGCGCAGGTCCTCGGACGTCTTGGCGAGGATGCGCGCGACGTCCACCGCCACGTTGCCGACCCCGACGACGACGACGTCCTTGGCGTCGAGCGTGAACCGGTCGATCTGGGTGTCAGGGTGGCCGCTGTACCAGGCGACGAAGTCGGTGGCGGAGAAGCTGCCGGCCAGCGTCTCGCCGTCGATGCCGAGCCGGCGGTCGATGGCGGCACCGTAGGCGAACACGATCGCGTCGTAGTGCTGATGGAGCTCCTCCATCGACACGTCGACACCTACATCGAGGTTGCCGAGGAAGCGGATCCCTTCCGTTTCCAGCACCTTTCGCAGTGCGAGCGTGATCGACTTGATCTTGCCGTGGTCGGGTGCAACGCCGTAGCGCACCAGTCCGTAAGGGCACGGCAGCCGGTCAATGACGTCGACCTGCACCCCACCCGTCGGACTGCCGGGCAGCGACGCGTGTTTGTTGAGCGATTGCGCCGCATAGATGCCTGACGGTCCGCTTCCGATGACTGCAACACGTAGCACAGTCAGTCAATATTGCAGACGCTCCTGGGCTACGCGACGCTGCCCGTGCTCGATTGCCCCAAACTGCGACAGGCCTTGATGTTCTGGAAGTAGCCGCGGCCAAAAGCGACCACCCGCTGCGTGGGGGTGCCGTGCGCATTCGGCGACGCCGCAAGCTCGCTGCCGAAGTTGCGGGTATCGCCGATCTTGAAGAGCAGCCGGGCGGCGCCGAGGACATCGCTGAGCGGCAACCGGTGAGCCGTACGTGCGAAGGCGGTCGTGACGCCTGAGGAGCAGTCGGCCTGGTTCTCTTCGGAACGCGAGATCGGGCCCGTGACCCCGGCGATGCGGTCAGCGCGGTGGCCCAGTTCGTGCATCAGCACGACGACGGGCAGGAAGGGCCCGCCCGACTTGTAGAGGCTGTTCAGCAGGTCGCGGCTGTAGGCGACGGTGTCGTCGCGCGGGCAGTAGAACGCGTTGTCGGCGAACTGCTGCGGGTCGCTGGTGGCGGCACCGCAGGCGTCCTGCGGGGCTTCGCCGTCGCGGTAGGGGATGAAGACGGGTGGGGTCCACTTGTCGCCGAGCTGCGTCTTCCAGTAGGCGTTCACCGAGCCGGGGCAGTTGGCGGGATCGGTCAGGATCGCCAGCGTGCTGTCGACGTCGTGAGCGACGCCACCGTGACAGCCGGCGGGCAGGCGCTGGGCGCTGGTGTCGGCGTTGGACGACGTCGACGGGGCGGGCGTGCTGCCCGCTTTCTTTGACGCACTGGAGCTTCCGCACGCGGTAGCGCCCAGAGCGAGTGCTGTCAGCAGGCCGCCGACGCGCAGAAAATGGGAGACCCCCGAGATCTTCATGGTGGGAGCTTGGCAGCTCGAAGGGCTCGCCGGGGTGGTAATCCTGATCTTGCGGTGTCTCGTTGCGGACAGCGTCGGATGGCGCGCCGAGCCAGGTGGCGTGCGTAGTTCTCTAGCAGGAGAAGATGAGGAGGTGCGCGGCCAGAGGTTCCCGCTCGTTGCGGTCGTCGCCGGAGCTCTCGCGGCGACGGCGTGTGGCACGCGCGTGTCCGCGCCTGCGCATCCGGTCGTCACGCAGCCGGCCTCCGCCGGGCCCACCGCGGCCTCCGCTACTCCGGCTGGGAACAACCCCGCGTCCGACATCGGCGTCACGCCGACCTCCATCACCGTCGGCGTTCTGGTCAGCCGGACCAGCCCCCTTGGACCGGAGGCCTTCAGCGGCTCGTACTACGGCGCAACCGCGTATTTCGACGCGTTGAACCGGCGCGGTGGCATCAACGGCCGCAAGGTCAACGTGGTCGCCTGCGACGACACCGGCAGCGGAAGCGGCAATGTCGACTGCGCGCACCGGTTGATTGACCGTGACCAGATCTTCGCTCTCGCTGGGACGACCGCGTTCAGCTATGACGGCGCCGGCTACGTCAACCAGAAAGGAGTGCCTGACGTCGGCGGTCAGCCGGTCGGCAGCGCCTACGACGAGTACCCCCACCTCTGGAGCCTGTACGGCAGCGACGAGCCGCGCGACGGCAAGACCATCGGCTGGGACGGCAAGCTTTACGGCGGGACCGAGGTCTACCGCTGGTTCAAGGTGAATCGCGACGCCAAGAAGGCCGCGGTCGTCTTCTACAACGTCGCCCCCTCGCAGCGTTACGCGAACCTCGTACAGGACGCCCTTCGCGCCGAGGGATATTCGGTACGCGCAGAGCAGGTCGATCTCGGGCTGGCGAACTTCGACAGCATCGCCATCGACATCGGGGCCGCCAAGGTCGACAGCGTGTACGACGCCCTCGACCAGGCCGGAAACGTGCGGCTGTGCAAGGCACTTGACGCCCATCACGTGAAGCTCACCGCCAAGGTCACGACAACCCAGGGGTGGACGGCGACGATCGCCAGCGACTATAAGGCGAGTCAGACGTGCCGCAACAGCATCTACGCCACGGGCAATACGCAGAACTTCGACGACCGCACCAAGCCAGGGGTCGCCGCCTTCCAGGATGCGGCGAATCAGCTGTATCCAAACCGGGCTTCCGACAGCAACGAATGGGAGCTCGAGGGGTACGCGTCCGCGCAGTGGCTGACGGATGCGGCCGCGTCCTGCGGAGCGCAACTCACGCGTAAATGCGTCGAGAACTATCTGCGGACCACCCCGGCGTATACCGGGCACGGGTTGCTCACCCCCCGCGGCTTCACGGTCAAGCACCCCGGCAAGACCCTGCGCAGCTGCCTGAACGTCGCGCGCTGGCAGGACTCTGCGCACGGGGGCAAGGGTGGTTGGGTGTCGCAGGTGAAAGACATGACCACCACCTGCTTCACGGTCCCGCAGCTCGCGTACTCCCCGTGAGCTCTGCGGGTTCACCCGCAAAGGTGACTTCGCCGCGTTCTAGCTGGTAGACGACGGCCGCCAGCTCCAGCACGCGGTCTTCGTACTGGTCGGCGAGCACGACCGTCACCCCGGTTGCGGCGATCTGTCCGATCACGCGATACAGCTCGCCGGTGAGGGCGGCCGCGAGGCCGAGCGAGGGCTCATCGATGACGACGCACTTGGGTTCGGTGACAAGGGCGCGGCTGAGCGAGAGCATTCGTTGCTCTCCGCCGGAGAGCGTGCCGGCGGCCTGCTTGCCGCGGGTACGCAGGATCGGAAACGCGTCGTAAGCGCGGTCCAGGGGTCGTCCGGAAGCGAAGACGGCGAGGTTGTCGCGCACCGAAAGATGCGGGAAGACGCCTTGCGACTCGGGGACCATCACCAGACCACGACGAGCCCGTTGCTCGGGTCGCAGCCGGTCGTACCGCTCGCCGTCCCATTGCAGGACGCCGCTGCGCAAGGCGATCGTTCCGGCCAGGACGCCGAGCAGCGTGGACTTGCCTGCACCATTCGGCCCGACGACCCCCGTCACGACTCCGGCCGCGATGTCCAGATCGATCCCGTGCAAGACCTCGACCGGCCCGTAGCCGGCGCGGGCATTGCGCAGCGTAAGTCGCCCGCTCACGGCGGCGGCTGCGGTGCGCTGGTGGGCAACTCGGCGACCACCGATTCGTTACGCGGGTGCAGCGTCCCGCCAGCAAGCTGCCAGACGTCGTCCGCGACGGACTCGACGAAATGCGGGTCGTGTTCGATCAGCAGCACGGCCTTGCCGGAGTTGGCGAGACTACGTAGCAAGGCGGCCACCGAGCCTGCCTGGCGCCGGTCCAGCCCGCTCACCGGCTCGTCCAGCAGCAGTACGAGCGGGTCCGCCACGAGCGCGCGAGCCAGTTCCACCAACCGAAGCGTGCCGGTCGCAAGCTCGCCGGCGGGGGTCTCGGCAACGTCCTGAAGCCCGAGCTTCGCGCAGGTCTCATCGACCCGTTTGGATGTGGCGCGCGCGAGTGGACCGCCGAAGGCGCGTAGCGGGGAAAGCCGGTGGCGGTTCTCGGCCGAGACGAGCAGATTCTCCCGCACCGTAAGGGTTTGGAAGACGCTCCCGACCTGATACGTGGGGATGAGGCCACGGCGGCTGCGCGCATCGGCCGGCAGCCGCGTGATGTCTCGACCTTCCAGCAGGACCCGCCCGGAATCCGGGGCGAGACTGCCCGCCAGGCAGCGGAAGAGCGTCGTCTTGCCCGCTCCGTTCGAGCCGATGAGCGCGGTGATCCGGCCCGCCTCTGCGCTCAGGCTGACCCCGTCGAGCACCCGCAGGCCGCCGTAACGCTTGCTCAGGCGGTCGGCGATCAACACGCTCATCGGAACGCCCCCAGCCGGCCGAGGGAACCCAGCAGCGCGCGTCCCCGTGGCGAGAGCCGTCGCGCCTGGTCCGGGTCCGGCAACTGCTGGCGGCGCAGCGCCGCGGTGGCGGTGGCGAATAGTCCGGCGAGGCCGCGCGGGAGCCGGCCGAGCAGGGCGGCCAGGATCCCGACGACCAGCAGCGACGTGCCCGGAACGGCGAGGCTGTCGATGAGGATCGTCAAGGCGGCGGCGAGGATCGCGGCCACCGCACTATCGGCTCCGGCCACCACGACCGTCGTGAACCACAGCAAACCTTGCAGCGGGTTGACCGCGCTGGAATCGAACGCGCCGGAGGCCTGCACGAGCAGGGCACCTCCGAGTCCGGCTAATCCCGCGCTGGTCGCAAAAGCAGCCAGGGTCACCGTTCTGACATCGACCCCGGCAGCGCGAGCCCCGTCGGGACTGTCGCGGGCGGCCCGCAGAGCTCTACCTGCGGGGCCGTGTGTCAACAGCTCGACCAGCCCGAGGCCGAGCAGCAGGAAGATCAGCTCAACGACGTAGAACGCTCGGCCGCCGCTGACCACCGGCCGGATGTCGAGGCCCGACGTGAACGACGGTTGCTCGAACACGAAGCGGCTGGCGACGGTACCGACGGCCAGCGTCGTCAACGCCAGTGCCAGACCGCTGCGACGCAATGCCGGATACCCGGTGATCAGGCCGAGTACGCCCGCACCGACGGCGCCGAACAGCAGGGCGACGGGTCCCGGGAGAGTGACCAACCCGGCTGCCCCATCCACAAAGCCGGCCGTCATGAGCGCACCGACTCCCGCGTAGCCCGCGGCGCCCAAGGAAATCTGGCCCGCGACGCCCGAAAGCAGCATGAGCGACAGGAAGATCAGCGCGAGCGCGGGCACCTGCTGCGCCGTCCGCAGTTCGCCCACCGGAAAGAACAGCGGGGCGGCCAGGAAGAGCACGGCCAGTGGCACGGTCCAGCGTGGCCAATGGACCGGCCGGCGCGCGACTGCGGCCACCGCGCCCGCGCCGGTTTCGGCGAGCTGCGGGATGAGCAGTAGCCCGGCTAGCAGGGCCAGCACGAAAAGGTTCGACTGCACGCTGCCGAAAATGGTCTGGGCGACGCCGTGGAGCTGGACCTGCTGCAATTCGGCCTGGCCGATGCCGAGCGCCAGCGAGATGATCACGACGGCGACCGCCGATGCCAGCTTGGCGATAACGACGACAGCGAGCGTTTCCAGGACGACCAGCGTCAGCCCGTACGGGCTGAGCTGGGTCGAGGGGGCGAGCAGCACACCCGCGAGTCCCGCCAGGCCCCCGCCCAGCGCCCAGCCGACGGCCGCCACCCGGTCGGCGTTGACGCCGGACAGCAGCGCGAGTGAGCGCCGATCGACGACGGCACGAGCCAGCAGGCCGGCGCGCGTACGGCGCGCGACGACCGTCAGCCCCAGGCCGGCCACGACGACGATGACCAGTTGCGCGAGGCTTCCACGGTCGATGGTCGCGCCGCCCGGAAGGTCGACCGCACCCGACGGGACGACAGCAGGGGCATCCTGACGCGCCTGCAGTCCCCAGAGCTGGGACGCGAGGCCGAGCAGGAGCACGAGCAGGCCGGTGCTGGCGACCAGCGTCTCGGCGGTGGTGGCCGAACGGCGGCGCAGGGGGCGAAAGATCGCCCATTCGGCGATCAGTCCCAACCCTGGACCGACGACCAGCAGCGCAAGCGGGGCGGCGACGCCGAGTGGCCAGTGCCACACCCGGACGGCCTGCCAGAGCACGTACGCGACGATCATCGCCATCGCGCCGGAGGCCAGGTTGAAGACGCCAGTCGTCCGATACGTCACCAGGACACCGAGACCGGCAAGCGCGGCCACCGCACCGATCGCCACCCCCGCGAGGGCCAGGTCGATGCCGATCATGGCGTAGCGCTCACGCGGCCAGCGGTTGGCAGACCGGGCAGGGCGTGAGGTCGCCGGCGGACATCGCGGCGGGCTCAGCCTCGCTGGTGGCCTTCCCGCGTAGCAGCAGGCAGTCCGGGCGGTGATACGTCTGGCCTCCGGCCGCGACCAGGAACGTGTCGTCCCCGGGCCCAGTGTCGGCCACCTCGTCCGGGGGTGGGGTCGAAGCTGCCTCGGTGAAGGCCTCGACCAGCTGTGCCAGGCGCCGCTCCACGCGGTCGTTGCGTCCGGCGACGGTCAGAGCGCTCCCGACGATGATGAGCGCGAGCCCGCTGAAACCGGCGCTGACGAGGTAGGGCAACTGCTCGTAGAGGTTCGCCGTCCCGGAGATGTCGTACCACGCGACGACCAGGAGCACCGCACCGCCGAAGAGACAAGCGATGGCGGCGATGCTCCAGGGATCCGCCGCCGGTCGCCACGTCGAAGGCGCTCGGGCAGCCCTACTTCGTCCGGGGTCGGGACGCGCGGGCGTCATGTGCCGGTTCCGAGGATCGCCACCCGTGCATCGTCCGCTACCGGACCCGGTTCAGTCACGGCAGACCCGCCGCCGGACGCGGCCGGGTTCGGCGGTCTGCCTGTGGACGAAAGCCTCCGGACGGGTGCGGCTGTGGACAACGTCGATCATGTCGGCGGCCTGGGCGAGGCTGCAGCCAACCCCAACCAAGGAGTGCCGTTGCCCGACCAATTGCAGGTTCGAATGCCCGTTTCCTTGCCTACGCCAGCCCCGCTTGCCGCCGATCCGGTGCACCTCGCGGCTGCCGCGCAGGCGCTCGCCGAAGCTGCTGTCACGCTGGGAGCCGCAGCCCCGGCGCTCGGCGCCTCATGGACCGGCGTTGCGGCGGCACTAGCCCGCCAGCGCACCGGTGAGGCTCTCGAAGCCTGCCGAGCGACCACTCTGGCGGCTCTTGAAGGCTGCCACGAGGTGCTCGCGGGCTACGCCCGGTTGCTGAGCAGCGCTGCCGAGGCGTATCGGCACTTCGACGAAGCCGCGGTCCCGGGCACCGGCGCGCCGGATGCAACGCGGTAGCGGACGGCGTGGACAGCTTGGCGGCAGCGGCGCTGATCGTGCGGGTGGACGCGGGGTCTGTGGCGGGCTTCGTGCGGTGCCTGCGCGACACGAGTGTGTTGCTCCGTGCTGCTGGCGGAGCCGCGACCCGGCCGCTTCCAGCGGGATGGGCAGGAGTGGGTCGCGGGGCGGCCGGGGACGCTGCGGTACGGCTTCGGCGCCAGATCGGTGCGCTGGCGAGCGCCACCGAGACGGCGTTGCTGGCAGTGTCGGCGCTGCTCACGGCTTTGCAGAGCCTTCAGGCGCAGGTCGCTACGGCCGTGCGGGTGCTGGTCGGCGCCGATCCCGCGAGCGTGCGCGCCATCGTCGAGCGGCAGCTCGGTGCAGCGTTGCGCGCGTTCGAGGACGCCGATCGGCGGGCGGCGGCCGTGGTGTACGACGCGTTGCTCGGAGTTCCCCTCAGCCTCGGCGGTCCGGAATCTGCGGCGGCTGCCTGGCCGGTGAGACTGAATGCGGTAACCCGCGCGTCCGATCTCTCGTGCTCCGTCGCGACGCCGTCTCCAGCTCCTTCGCAGCCGGCCGGCATCGCGGTCTGGTGGGCGGGGCTCACGCCTACCTCCCGGCACGCGCTCAGTACGGCTGTTCCCTGGGTGACCGCAGGACTCGATGGCGTACCGCCCCGGGTGCGTGATCAGGTCAACCGCAGGCGGCTCGCGTACGCGATTGCCCAAGCCGAGGCAGGCGCCATCCGGGAGCGGGGGTCAGGGTTCACGGACGAGCTCACGACCGGTGCCGCGCGGCTGCTGCCCTGGCCTATTTCGGCAATCGGTCACCTGGTGACCGGCGGGCTCCATACCGCCGCGCGCCGGTTGCGCGAGCTGCAGGCGCTTTGCGACGTGTTGCGCGGGCGGGGCAAGGAGCTGCTGGTTTTCGATCCCTTGGGTGACGGCCAGGCAGTGGTCTCCACCGGTGATGTCGAGTCCGGCCGTTCGGTCGCGGTGATCGTGCCCGGCCTGGATACGACGCTCGACGACGCTCCAGCGCTGGTCGCCCAGGCGGACCGCTTGGTGGCCGCGGCCGGCACCGTGGCTGGGGCAACCGTCGCGATCGCGTGGTTAGGGTACGACGCGCCCAATCTGGTGCAGGTTGCGGGCGATGAGCAGGCAACCGCGGGCGCCGGGCAGCTCGCGCAGTTCGCGGATGGCATACGCGCCACCGGGCTCACGCGCCAACACGTCACGGTCATCGGTCACAGTTACGGCACGCTCGTCGCCGGCATCGCAGCGCGCCACTCCTTGGCGCCCGACGACCTGGTCCTGCTCGCCAGTCCGGGCGTGGAGGCGGCGAGCGCGGATCAGCTGCATGTGCCCGCAGGCCACGTGTGGGCCGCGCGCGCCGTGACCGACCCGATTCAGCTGGTGTTCTGGCCCGCCCGGCTGGGACGGCTCATCGGGCTTCCGGTTCCGCAGGTGTTCGGTCCCGACCCGGCGGCGCCGGCGTTTGGCGCGCACCATTTCGCGATCGGCGGTGCCTGGGGTCATAGCGGCTACTTCACGGCCGGGAGCCAATCCCTGGACAACCTCGGCCGCATCGTCACCGGCCGGCAGGTTGTGCCGTGACGCTAGGGCCGCTACTGGCCGAGCCGGTTCAGCACCGGCGGCAGCGGCACGGGCAAGCTCGGGAGCGGGAGCGGCGGGAGCGGCGGGAGCGGTACACCGGTCGAGCTGCCCGGTGAGGTCGGCTGCGGCGGCTGCGCCGGTGCTGGGGAATTCCCGCCCGCCCCGGGTGTCTGAACGCCACCGGGCGACGTGACGGGTTGGGGCCGGGGCTCGGTGACGCGGTCGGGGTAGCCGGCGCCGGAAGCGAGCCCAGGACTTTGGGGAGGACGGCGAGCACCCGCTCGTCGGCGATGGCACGTAGGTGGGTCAGCAGGCTGTCACTCCCATCGCGGAGTGAGACGGCGGCGGAGCGCTTGGATTGCGTACGCAAGGTGGGTGACGCCTGCAGCAGGGTCCGCTCCTGGCGGAGCAGGTTCACGATGTGCGTGGCGGTTGACACGCTGGTCGCCGCTTGCGGGAGGGAGGTGGCGATCACTCGCTGCCAGTGCTGACCGGCAGCCAGGATCTGGCCTGGGGTGGGGCTCGGTGACTGCAGGGTGCTCCGCAGCGTCGCGAACTCGCTGCTGGCAAGCCGGATGTTCAGGGGTTGCTCAGCGGCCGTCGCGGCGCCGGTCTGGGCGTGATGACCGCTCCCATCGCTGAAGTGCGGCATGACGCGGATGGTCAGCGCGGCGGCAAGCGCTCCGGCGAGCACCTTTGCCTGCCAGCGCACGCCCAGCCGCGGATGGGGCACGGTGTTTGCGGACGGCGAGGGCTGCGCTTCCGGGACAGGGACGGAAGGCTTCAGCAGCCGGGCGGACGTACGCCGGCGAAAGTGCTCGAGGTCACGCAGGGTGCCGCCGACGACGTCTGCGGCGACATCGGGACGTCGCTCGTTGAGCGCTCCGGCGACGGCGCTCAGATCGGCTGCCGCGGACAGCCTGAACTGCGCGAGTGCCGCGAGCAGGGCCTCGATGTCGGCGGCGTCCACGCGAGCAGCCTCGCCAGCCTCGTCCGACCCGGTCGGGGACCCGGCGGCGGCGGCGTCGCCCGCATCAGGCGTCGCGCCGTAGCCGCTGTTGGATCTCCGCACACCGTCTCCTGCACATGCCGCTTATCAGTCGTCGCCCAGGGGTTTCGCTACGCGCAGGCAGCTTCCTGCAACGATGCTGGCATGCCTCCGACTAGCGATGACTCACCTGCAGCTTCATCCCGCGCTTCCACGCCCTCCTACCCAGCTGCGCCCGATGTGACTCCCGACCTGTTCGGGACGGTGGCCGTGCTCGGCGGCACCGGACCGCAGGGACGCGGCCTGGCGCGCCGTTTCGCGGCCGCCGGGGTGCCCGTCGTGCTCGGCTCACGCGACGCCGGCCGGGCTCAGCAAGCCGCAGAACCGCTGGCCAGCACCGGTTTGCCGTGCCGGGGGATGGACAACGCCGGGGCCGCTGCTGTCGCGTCGATCGTGATCTGCGCGGTGCCGTACGAGGGTCACCAGGACCTGCTGAAGTCGCTCACCGCCGAACTCGCCGGCAAGATCTTAGTGGATTGTGTGAACCCGCTCGGGTTCGACAAGCAGGGCGCCTACCAGCTCGATGTCCCGGCCGGGAGCGCGGCGCAAGAGGCTGCTGCAGTGTTGCCGGACAGCCGGGTCGTGGCGGCGTTTCATCACGTCAGCGCTGTTCTGCTCGAGGACGAGTCGATCGAGGCCGTCGACACTGACGTGCTGGTCCTCGGCGACGACCGCGAGGCCACCGACCTGATTGCGAAGCTCGCCGATCTGGTGCCCGGGATGCGCGGCATCTTCGCCGGCCGCCTCCGTAATGCCGGTCAGGTGGAGGCGCTCACCGCCAATCTCATCTCGGTCAACCGGCGCTACAAGGCTCACGCGGGACTGCGGGTCACCGACGTCTAGCAGGGGGAATGCCGGCGCGGCGCCGGTCGGGCTACGTGTACGAGTGCTCTTCCCCCGGGTAGCGCCCATCCCGTACGTCCGCCGCGTACTGGGCCGCGGCCGCCGCGAGCGTCCCACGCAGGTCGGCGTAGCGCTTGACGAACCGTGGCCCTGGGCCCGCGTTGAGCCCGGCCATGTCGGTCCAGACCAGCACCTGAGCGTCGCAACCGGCTCCCGCGCCGATCCCGATCGTCGGGATGAGCAGCTCCTGCGACACCCTGGCGGCGAGCTCAGCCGGCACCAGCTCGAGTACGACCGCAAACGCGCCGGCCTGCTGCAGGGCCATGGCGTCGGCGAGCAGTTCGTCGCCCTTGTCACCGCGTCCCTGCACGCGGTAGCCGCCGATGCCGTGGACGCTCTGCGGGGTGAGCCCGATGTGCCCCATCACCGCCATCCCAGCCGCCGCGAGCAGCTCGACCTGGGCGGCGACCCGCCGGCCACCTTCGAGCTTGACCGCCTGCGCGCCGCCCTCCTTGACCAGCCGCAACGCCGATGCCAGCGCCTGCTGCGGCGACGCCTGATATGACCCGAACGGCAGGTCGCCGACGACCATGGCGCGTTTGGTGGACGTCACGACCGCGCGAGTGAGCGGCAGCAGTTCGTCGAGCGTGACGGGCAAGGTGGTCTGGTAGCCCAAGACGTTGTTGCCGGCCGAGTCCCCGACCAGCAGGACGGGGATCCCAGCTTCGTCGAAGATCCCTGCCGTCAACATGTCGTACGACGTCAGCATCGCCCAGCGTTCGCCGCGGTCCTTCGCGGCCTGCAGGTCACGAACCGTGACCCGGCGGGAGCGGACCCCGCCGTAGAGCGCCCGCTCAGAAGTAGCGCTCGCCCCGCCGGTGGGGGGTGGTTGGTCGGTCATTCCGGTCATGCTGTGCACCTTTTTCGGCCGTCCAGGCACCCTTCAGATGTCCCGGCGATACCCCAGATGCTTCCACTTACCAACGCCGAGGTAACCCGCCGGACCTCTCGAGCCGAAAATTGCGAGCTAGAGCCGGTCGCAGACGGGGCAGCGGCCGCCACCTTCGGTGGGCCGCAGGGCGCAGCAGCCCGGATGCGGGCACTGCACGAAGTCGCTGGGCCCATCGACCGCGTCGATCAGCGGCAGGTCGGGCCGGGTACGGCGCAGCTGACCGGGCAGCAGCGACGGAGGCGACGAGGGCCGGGGCACGCGCACCAGGCGGCGGGACGAGCGGCGGCCGGCGGCCCAGCGTACGGAATCAAGCAACACCACGTTGTGCATGGGAACACGTCCGGGGTCCGGCGACGCGTGCGACACGCCGTGTGAGGCCGAGTCGCCGGTTCTCATAGGGTCAGCGGGTGCTTGCAGCCTTCGCCTCGGCCATCAATCCCGACGATCCGCTCTCCGGTCTGCAGGTCGCGCAGACCGCCGATCCAGAAGTTCCGGACGGCTGGGATCTGGTGACCGTCCGCGCCGCCGCGTTGAACCACCATGACCTCTGGTCGCTGAAGGGCGTCGGGCTCTCCGCAGAGGCGTTGCCGATGGTGCTGGGCTGCGATGCTGCGGGGATCGCCGCTGACGGCAGCGAGGTCGTCGTTCACGCCGTGATCGGCGATCCGGCAGCGGGCGGCGGCGACGAGACGTTCGATCCCAAGCGCACCCTGCTCTCGGAGAAGCATCCGGGCGCGCTGGCAGAGTTGGTAGCGGTACCCAAGCGCAACCTGGTTCCCAAGCCCGCGGCGCTCTCCTTCGAAGAGGCCGCGTGCCTGCCGACCGCCTACCTGACCGCGTACCGGATGCTCGTCACGCGTTCCGGTCTCGACGGGCCCGGAAAGATTCTCGTCCAGGGCGCGGGCGGCGGCGTCGCCACGGCCTTGCTGCTGCTCGGCAAGGCGCTCGGTCACACCGTGTTCGTGACGAGTCGCGACGAGTCCAAGCGGGCGAAGGCCGCTGACCTGGGCGCTGACGCGGTCTTCGAGCCCGGTGCGCGGCTGCCCGCCCGGGTCGACGCCGTGATGGAAACGGTCGGCGCCGCCACCTGGTCGCATTCGCTCAAGTCGCTACGTCCGGGCGGCACGCTGGTCGTCTGCGGGGCCACCAGCGGCCCGAACCCGCCGGCCGACCTCAACCGGGTCTTCTTCCTACAACTGTCGGTGGTCGGCTCCACGATGGGGACCCGCGACGAGCTCGCCGCGCTGCTGGCCCTGCTCGCCGACACCGGCGTACGCCCGCTGATCGATGATGTACGCCCGCTGTCGGACGCCCGCGCCTCCTTCGCCGCGCTGGCCGGTGGCGACGTCTTCGGCAAGCTGGTCGTCACGACCTGAAAACGCGCAGAGGCGCCGCCGGGACCCGATGGCCCTGGCGGCGCCTATGCCAGCGTCAGCTGGAGGATCGACTCTTCAGCAGCGCCGACAGCCCGAGGATCACCGCACCGAAGGCCAGCCCGAACATCACGTTGACGAGGAACTGCTGGAACTTGTACGTGCCCGTGACGTTGTCGAACGTGAACGCCAGGATGCCCGCGAGCACGCCGAGTCCGGCGACGACGTAGCCGACGATTTGCAGGATGCCGGCGAGACCGGCCGCACTGCCTAGCGGGTTACCCCGGCCCGCGCCGCCGCCATAGGGCGATCCGCCGCCGCCCGGGTAGCCGCCGCCGTATCCGGGCTGCTGGTACCCCCCCTGGGGGTAGCCGGACTGGGGGGGCTGTCCGGCCTGCGGATATCCGCCGGGCTGTCCGGGCTGTCCGGGTTGTCCGGGTTGCTGGTATGGCTGCTGGCTCACGAAGCCTCCTCGTAGGTGTACGCGGTCAGTGAACCAGCCGCGCCTGCACATTTAAGTACAACGCGCCTTTCGTGAAGCGCGATCATTTGACGCGCACGCGCCTTTTGCCGGCGGATCGGTGCCGGTCAGTCCGAATCGTCGTCGGAATCGTCACGCGCGATCCACGTCGCCAACCGGTCGATCGCCGTCTCGAACTCCGGGTTCAGATCGACGAAGACGCGTAACCGGTCGGCGAGCCATTCGAGCGACACGGACTCCTCGCCGCGCCGCTCCGCCAGCTCCTCGATCCCGCGATCGGTGAAGTACATGCGCCAGGACCGCGCTCGTCAGCCGGCGAGAGCGGCCTCGATCAGCGCCGCCTGCTCCGCCTCGTGAACGGCCGTGACACCGGCGGCGGGGGATGCCGATGCCGTACGCGAGATGCGGCGCAGGCGTACTGCATCGGGCAGTCCCTCGGCCAGGTGCATCTGGACGTGAGGCCACGCACCCTGATTCGCCGGCTCCTCCTGCACCCAGGCAACGTCGGTGGTGCCGCCCGACCCGACCTCGTACGAAGCGAGGATCTCCGACACCTCGTCGACCGGCGTCGGGTAGAGCTGTTCGACGCGCACCAGGGCGACGTCATCGGCGTCGGCGCCTGCCTCGGTTCCGCCGGAACGCTTGCCGCGGGCCGCCAGCAGGTCGTAGTAGACCTTGCCGCTGCACAGGACCACCCGGCGCGGCCGCGCCACCGACTCGTCGCGGATGACCGGCTTCCAGGTGCCCTCGGTGAAGCTCTCCACCCTGGAGGCAGCGGCCCGCAGGCGCAGCATCGACTTCGGCGTGAAGACGATCAATGGCCGCTGCGGCTGCATCATGGCTTGCCTGCGCAGCAGGTGGAAGTACTGCGCCGGACTGCTCGGGACGGCGACCGTCATGTTGTCCTCGGCGCAGAGCAGCAGGTAACGCTCGATACGCGCGGACGAGTGGTCGGGGCCCTGGCCCTCGTAGCCGTGGGGGAGCAGCAGCGTCAGGCCCGAGTGTTGACCCCACTTGGCCTCGCCGGAGGAGATGAACTCGTCGAGGATCGACTGGGCGCCGTCGGCGAAGTCGCCGAACTGCGCCTCCCAGAGCACCAGCGCCTCGGGCCGGGCGACCGAGTAGCCGTACTCGAACCCGACTGCGGCGAACTCCGACAGCAGCGAGTCGTAGACGTAGAACGTGGCGGCGTCGCGCAGCGTCTTCAGCGGGGTGTGCTCGGCGCCGTTCGTACGGTCGATCAGCACCGAATGTCGCTGGCCGAACGTGCCGCGCCGGCTGTCCTGGCCCGCCAGGCGTACCGGGTGGCCGTCGAGAAGCGTCGCGCCGAAGGCGAGCAGCTCACCCAACGCCCAGTCGATCGTGCCGTCGTCGATCATCTTGGCCCGGCGCTGCAGCTGCGGCGCGAGGCGCGGATGGACGGTGAAACCCTCGGGCAGCGTGACCTGGGTGTCGACGATCATCTTCACCGTCTCGAGCGAGATCGCGGTCTGCAACGAGCCGGTCGCCTGCTCGTCGACGGCCGACATCGCGGGGGCACGGACCGGCTGGCTGGATGCGTCGTGCGTCTCGGTGAAGGCCCGCTCGAGGTGCGTCTGGTAGCTGCGCAGCGCTTCCTCGGCTTCGGCCAGCGTGATGTCGCCGCGACCGATCAGGGCCTCGGTGTAGATCTTCCGGACTGAACGCTTGCGGTCGATGATGTCGTACATCAGCGGCTGGGTGAACGAAGGCTCGTCGACCTCGCTGTGGCCGCGCCGGCGGTAGCAGACCATGTCGATCACGACGTCCTTGTGAAACTCCTGGCGGAAGTCGTACGCGAGCCGCGCGACGCGTACGCACGCTTCGGGGTCGTCGCCGTTCACGTGGAAGATCGGCGCCTGCACCATGCGGGCCACATCAGTCGCGTAGACCGACGAGCGGCCGGCCAGCGGGGAGGTGGTGAACCCCACCTGGTTGTTGACGACGACGTGAAGGGTGCCGCCGGTGCGGTAGCCGCGCAGCTGCGAGAGGTTCAACGTCTCCGCGACGACGCCCTGGCCGGCGAACGCGGCGTCACCATGCATGAGCACCGGCAGGACCGTGAAGCCCAGCTCGCCCTTGTCGAGGACGTCCTGCTTCGCGCGGGCGATGCCCTCGAGCACCGGGTCGACGGCCTCGAGATGGCTCGGGTTCGACGACAGGAACACCGGAACGGTCGCGTCGTTACGCCCGCGGAACACGCCATCGGCGCCCAGGTGGTACTTCACGTCGCCGGAGCCATGGGCCGTTGAGGGATCAACGTTGCCCTCGAACTCGCGGAAGATCTGCCCGTACGACTTGCCGACGATGTTGGCGAGCACGTTGAGCCGGCCCCGGTGGGGCATGCCGATGACGACCTCGTCGAGGTTGTCTTCTGCGGCGCCCTGCAGGATCTCGTCGAGGATCGGGATCGCCGACTCGCCGCCCTCGAGCGAGAAGCGCTTCTGACCGACGTACTTGGTCTGCAGGTAGTTCTCGAACGCCTCCGCCGCGTTGAGCCGCTCCAGGACGTGGAGCTGCTCGGCGGGGTCGGGACGCTCGGCCGGCCGCTCGACCCGATGCTGGATCCAGCGGCGCTGCCCGGGGTCCTGGATGTGCATGTATTCGATGCCGACGCGGCGGCAGTACGAGTCGCGCAGCACGCCGAGGACGTCACGCAGCTTCATGGTGCGGTTGCCGGCGAAGCCGCCCACGGCGAACTCGCGGTCGAGGTCCCAGAGGGTCAGCCGGTGCTCGGTGATGTCGAGGTCGGGATGGCGCCGGATCTTGAACTCCAGCGGATCGACGTCAGCCATCAGGTGACCACGCACCCGGTAGGAGTGGATCACCTCCATGACCAGCGCGCCCTTGTCCAGGTCGCCCTCGCGGCTGTCGGGAATGTCGGGCGACCAGCGCACCGGCTCATACGGGACCCGCAGCGACGCGAAGATGCCGTCGTAGAAGCCGTCGGCCCCGAGCAGCAGCTGATGCATCCGGCGCAGGAACTCACCGGACTGCGCGCCCTGGATCACCCGGTGGTCGTAGGTCGAGGTCAGCGTGATCGTCTTGCTCACGGCCAGCTGCGCCAGCGTCTCGGGGGAGGCGCCCTGGAAGGTGGCGGGGTACTCCATGGCCCCCACGCCGACGATGCAGCCCTGGCCGCTCATGAGTCGGGGCACCGAATGGACCGTGCCGATGCCGCCCGGGTTGGTCAGGCTGATCGTGGTGCCGGCGAAATCGTCGGTCGTGAGCTTGCCGGCGCGCGCGCGGCGCACGATGTCCTCGTACGCCACCCAGAAGGCGCTGAAGTCCAGCCGCTGCGCCTGTTTGATACTCGCGACGACCAGCTGGCGCTGGTCACCCTTGACGAGGTCGATGGCCAGGCCGAGCCCGATGCTGTCCGGATGCACGATCGCCGGCTTGCCGTTGACCTGCGCGAAAGACGCGTTCATCTCGGGATGGTCCACGAGGGCCCGGACGAGGGCGTAACCGATCAGATGCGTGAAGCTGACCTTGCCGCCGCGGCTACGCGCCAGGTGGCGGTTGATGACGACGCGGTTGTCTTCCAGCAGCTTGGCCGGCACCGCGCGTACCGAAGTCGCGGTGGGGACCTCGAGCGAGGCCTCCATGTTGGTGACGACCCGGGCGGCCGCGCCCCGAAGCTGGGTGCTGTGGGCCGGCGTCGGAGTGGTCTGTTTGGCTGCCGGGGCGGCGGGGGTCGCTGCCGGCGGGGTCGCCGGGGCCAGGACGGCAGGAGCTGGTGCTACCGCCTGGGGGGCCGGTGCCGGCGAACCGTTCTCAGGGGTGGCCAGGGCGCCTGCAGGTTTCGCGGTTTGACCGTTGGCCGGCGGCGAGCCGAGCGGCTCGGGCTGGTAGTCGGACAGGAACTCACGCCACTCAGCGGAAACACTCGCCGGATCAGTCTGGTACTGCTGCCAGATCTCGTTGACCAACCACTCGTTGGGTCCGAAATCTGCCGCCGTCGTCGCTTCACTCGCGGGGCTGGACACCGAAGCTGTCGCCTCTTCCCTACTACTTGCAGTCTTACGTGCAGGCTACCGTCCGTTCGACCACCGTCCCCGCTCTCAGTCACGTGCGGGCCACCCATGCCGATATCCAACGCGACAGTTGGGGTCGACAAATTTGCTGGACATGGCTGGAGTACCCGTGCATCGCGTGATCACCCTGTTTTCCGCCGTGATGATCACGTCCTCGTTCGGCGGTCTGGCAGCGAGCTCGGCGCAAGCGCAGCCCTCGCCGGCCCCGCGGCCGGCCACAACGGCTGCAGCCTCCACGCCGCATTCGGCGCGCGTCACGGACGGGGGCCGCCATTTGCGGGTGCCACGCGCCGTTGTTCGCCTCGATGCCTCGCACAGAGCTTCGACCCTGTTACGGCCACGGCTGAGCGCGATTCTCGGCACGGCGACCGCCGATATTCGGGTAAATTACACCGGCTTTCCGCTCCCGGCGAAAGCGGCCTTCCAGGCTGCGGTCGACATCTGGAAGACGAAAGTGGTGTCGTCCACGCCGCTGCTCATCGACGCGAATTGGAGTGACCTTTCCGGGTATGGCCCGGGCGTCCTGGGCTCCGCCGGGCCGACCGATTTCGTGGCAAATTTTGCGCTGGCGCCGCGCCAGGGGTTGTTCTACCCGGTTGCGCTCGCCAATGCGATCTCGGGCGCCGACCAGGAGCCGCCGAGCGCGAGCAACCCCGGCGGGGCAGAGATCTCGGCCGACTTCAACAGCGCCGAGAACGGGTTTTCCTGGTACTACGGCACGGATGGTCTGACCCCGTCCAACAAGGTGGACCTCGAGACCGTCGTCATGCACGAGCTCGGGCACGGGCTCGGTTTCCTCGGCACCTTCGAGGGGCTCGATGCGTCCCAAGCGGACGCCGGCGCCGGCTACTACGGGCTCAGTGGCGACGGTAAGAATCCGACGATCTTTGACGCGTTTGCCACCGACAGCTCCGGCGCCTCGCTGATGTCTTCTTCCTACCCCAACGGTTCGGTAGCACTGGGCAAGGTGCTTCGAGGCAATGGGAGCGAGCCGCACTGGGACGGCGCCTGGGGAATTCGCGGAACCGGAAAACTTGCGAGGCCCACTCTGTATTCACCGGGAGCCTGGGAGGAGGGCAGCAGCTTCTCGCATCTCGACGAGTCGACCTATCCCGCTGGCACGGCGAACGCTCTGCTCTCCCCGTTCGTCATGTTCGGAGAAGCTGATCACGACCCGGGACCGATCATGCTGGGCATGTTTCGTGACATGGGCTGGCCCACCGCCTGCACCTCCACGGTGGCTGCCGGCTCCCCGTCGGATGCGTTCCGGCCGGTCACACCGCAGCGGATCTACAGCGTCCGGGCTTACGCGGGCCATCCTGTCGACGTCCCCGCCACCGGGCTTGCGAACGTTCCCCTGTCCGGGGTGGACGCCGTTGCCGTCAACGTGGAGATCTATCGGCCGACGACGGCCGGTTACACGCAGGTCCTTCCGGGCTGCTCCCATCCGTTCTCCTCGGCCAATCCTTCGAGCCAGCAGGTCGATGCAGGCCACACCCGATTGGAGTCGGCGGTCGTGCGGCTCAACAGCGAGGGGGGCTTTCGGATCTGGCTCGCGCACGGAGTTGCCACCATCAACGTCGACATCGCCGGCTGGTACGGCCGCAGCGCGGGCGATCGTTACCACCCTGTCGCCACGGGCTGGCTGCCCAAGGGTGGCGTGAATGTCACTGCCGGAACGCCGGTGGATGAAAAGGTGCTCGGCCGAGGCGGGATCCCGGCCAGCGGGGTCGATGCGGTCGTGCTGAAGGCCTCGCTCAGCAGGCCCACGGTAAGCGGATGGCTGACCGTGAGCCCCGGTGGCATGGATACCGGGACAGGGACCTCCGCCTTCTCCGTCGACCAACGCATCTCCAACCTCGTCATGGTGAAGCCGGGTACGGGGGGTTACGCCGGCACGCTTCGCTTGCGGTTGAGCGCGGGGACCGCCAACGTCGCCTTCGAGGTGGTCGGCTGGTACGGCGCGCCGGGCAACACGTCCGGATTGGTCTTCCATCCCGGCTCTGGACCGGTCCGCAAGCTCGATGGGCCGCGCACCGGCACCGCCACCGTCACCGGACTGCCGAAATCGACCCCGGTGCTGATGAATTTCGCGGTGGGCTCCCCGAATGGCAGGGGCTGGCTCGGGGTCGGACCCGCGGGAAGCGCGGTGCTGCGCGGCACTCAGGAGTACGACGAGGGCCACTCGATTTCCGGGTTGATGGTTGCCGACACCAACAGCGCGGGTCAGGTGCGGGTCCACCCGTCCGTCGGGGTGGCGACGCTCTTCGCCGACCTGCAGGGCTGGTTCGCCGCGACGTGACCCGCAAGGTCAGCGGTCGGCGAGGCGGCGGACGAACTTCAGGCCGGACCAGGTGTCGTCGACGGCGCAGACCTTGACATCGACGAGGCCAAAGTCGAGGCCTATGGCACGGACGTCGTTCTCGCCCAGGTCGGTCTTGATGCCGGAGGCCTTCTTAGGCCAGCAGATCCGAATATCCGGCCATTCGGAGCAGTTTCGCACTACTCCAAAGTCAAGATCGGGACTTCGCGGACCGATATCTAGAGAATGAGTGTTCGGGGGCGCGTGGCCGCGGTAACCGTTTTGTGTGCGCTGGCGGCGGCTTGCACGCCCATCGCGACTGTTCAGAAGCTTCCCGGTACGGGGACGCCGGCACCCGTCGTCACCCCCGCCCCGAAGGTGACCCCGACCCCGATCCCGCCAAAGCCGACGTCCACCGCTGCGCCGGCTCCGGCGTACCCGGGGGTCATGCTGGCGTTCGGCATGACCAGCGCGTCCGTCACGTTCCTGCAGCAAAAGCTTGGCGTCTCGCCCGCGACCGGATACTTCGGCGCCGTCACCGCGGCGGCGGTAAAGACTTTCCAGCAGGCCCACGGCCTCGTGGTAGACGGCCAGGTAGGCCCGCTGACCTGGGCCATGATCTTCGGCTCGACGATCGTCGCGCCGGTCAGCGGGACGCCGGCTCCCACGCCCACACCGGCGCCCACGAGCAGCCCGACCACGCCGGCCAAGCCTGCACCCCCGTCGTACCCGGCACTCACCCGCCCGGCGGGACTCGGAGCGAGCGCACTCCCGCTGGTCGCCAAGTACGCCGGCAAGCCCTACCTGTGGGGGGCTGCTGGGCCGAACGCGTTCGACTGCTCAGGCCTGACGATGTACGTCTACAAGCAACTCGGCGTGCTCCTGCAGCGCTCAGCGAACGACCAGTTCCGCACGACCCTGCACGTGCGGTACGCCGATGCGCAGCCCGGCGATCTGATCTTCTTCTACGACACGACCGGCTACGTCTACCACGTCGGCATGTACGCGGGTAACGGGATGATGTGGGACGCCCCGCACACGGGCGCGGTCGTGCGTTACGAGAACGTGTGGTACCCCGACTCAGTCTGGGTCGGGGTACCCGGCGCAAAGCTCAAGTAGCTGAACCGGCGAACCGCCCGCAGCAGCTAGTCGCGGGTGCCGAACATCGAGGCGTTGGCCGCAGCCTGTTCGACGAGGCCCGGAATGACCTCGCCCAGCTCGCCTGGAGACAGGATCGTGCCGCTGTCGTGGGACGGGCCGTACGCCCACCCCTCCGCGACGGAGATCTTCGGGCCGAAGATGCCGAACACGCGGCCGGTGACGCCGGAGGACTGCGAGCTGCCGAGCCAGACGACGAGCGGTGAGATCGAGTCGGGGCCGAGGGCGTCCTTCTGCTCATCGGTCAGGCCGCTCATCATGCCGAGATCCTCGGTCATGCGGGTCAGGGCGGTGGGGGCGATCGCGTTGACGGTGACGCCGTAGCGACCCAGTTCCTGCGAGGTGATGATCGTGAACGCGGCGATCCCGGCCTTGGCGGCGCCGTAGTTGGCCTGGCCGACGTTGCCGAAGATGCCCGACGGCGAGGTGGTGTTGATGATGCGGCCGTCAGGCTGCTCGCCCGCCTTGGACTTCTCGCGCCAGTACTCGGCGGCGAAGTGGGCCGGCCCGAAGGTGCCCTTGAGGTGGACCTTGATGACCGCGTCCCACTCGGCCTCGGACATGTTGGCCATCATCCGGTCGCGCAGGATGCCCGCGTTGTTGACGAGGACGTCGACGGTGCCGAAGGTCTCGATCGCGGTTTGGATGAGGCTCTTGGCGCCATCCCAGCTGGAGATGTCCTCGGTGTGGGCGACGGCCTCGCCGCCGAGGGCCTTGATCTCGTCCACGACCTGCTGCGCGGGACCTGCGTCGCCGACGCCGGAACCGTCACGCGAGCCACCGAGGTCGTTGACGACGACCTTGGCGCCCTCCTTCGCGAAAAGCAGGGCATGGGATCGGCCGATGCCACCACCGGCACCCGTGACCACTACAACCCGACCGTCACACAACCCGCTCATGAGCTTCCTTCCACCCGTCGGCCCTCATTGGCCTAACGGGCAGGCTATCGGGTGATCGACGAGGTCGGACCCGGATGTGAGCCGACGTCCATCCCGCGCGCTGGGGCGTACGGCGCTCCGTAGGTCGGTGCCGGCGGCCGGGGGGCGCCGGCCAGCGGGAGCCTGACGGTGAACGTCGTGCCGCGTTCAAGTGCGCTTCTGACGTCGACCGTCCCCCCGTGAGCGGCCACCAGAGCAGCGACGATCGAGAGGCCGAGGCCGGATCCTCCCGAGCTGCGAACGCGTGACGGATCGGCGCGAAAGAACCGCTCGAAGACGCGTGCGGTGTCCTCCGGGCGCATGCCGGGGCCGTCGTCACTGACCTCGAGAACGGCAAACGGACCCTCGGCGGCGACCCGCACGCGTACGGGTGCTTGCGGCGGCGTGTGAGTGACGGCATTGGTAAGCAGGTTTCCCAGCACCTGGCGCAGGCGGCTCTCGTCGCCCATGACCACGGGGGGATCGCTGTCAGGGTCGGTGACGAGCCGCACCGGGCGCTCCGGGTGCAGGTCGTGCAGGTCGGTGACGGCGTCGGTGGCGAGTACGAGCAATTCCACGGCGTCGTGTTCGAGCGGGCGCTGCTGGTCGAGACGGGCGAGCAGGAGCAGGTCCTCGACGAGCAGCCCCATGCGCGATGCCTCGTCTTCGATGCGCTTCATGACGCGGTTGAGCTCCGCTTCGTCCGCGACGGCCCCGAGGCGGTACAGCTCGGCAAACCCGCGTACCGAAGTCAGGGGCGTGCGCAGCTCGTGGCCGGCGTCCGCGACGAACCGACGCATCCGCTCTTCGGAAGCTCTTGCGTTCATCTCCGAACGTTCTTGCGCGTGGAAGGCATTTTCGATCTGGCCGAGCATGGTGTTGAGCGAGACGCCCAGCCGGCCGACCTCAGTGTGGTCGTCCTGCACGGCAACGCGCTGCGACAGGTCCCCGGCGGCGATCGCTTCGGCGGTGCGCTCGACCTCGGTGAGCCGACGCAGGCTGCCGCGGACCAGGAAGTAGCCGACACCGGCCAGCGCGGCCAGCACGATCGCGCTGACGACAGCGTCGATGGCGATCAGCCGGTTCACCGTGTTGTTCACGTCGTCCAGCGGGGACGCGACGATCACGCTCTGCCCATTGGGCAACGGGACCACGGCGACCCGCCACTTGCGGCTCCCGCTCACCGAGCCGACGGTGAACGGCCGCTGGCTACGCGCGACGGCGACGGCCTGCGTAATCGTGCCCAAGCGAGGCGCCGGCGGAGTGACCTCGGCCGGCCTCGGGATCACGCCGCTGCCCTTCAGAATGATCCCAGACGTATCGGTCACGCCCAGGTAGTACAGGCCGATCGGACTCGAGCGTTCGACGGCGTCGGGAAGCACGGATCCCGTTCGCAGCGCGACGTTGGCCACGCCCGTTGCCGCAGTGCGCACCTGATTGTCAACCCGCTGCAGCAGGTAGCGCTGTAGCAGCGTGGAACCCGCCACCCCGATGACGATGAGCGCCACCGTCACCAGCGCAAGCATCGCTGCGACGAGGGTCACCCGTAGGGGCAGTCGTCGCCGCGTGCGCAAACGCTCGATAGGGGCAGTCATCCAGTGGTCTTCAGCTAGCTCACCCGCGAGGCAGGCGAAGGACGTATCCCACTCCTCGCAATGTATGCAGCAGCCGCGGTTCGCCGGCGTCCACCTTCTTGCGCAGGTAGGAGACGTAGGACTCGACGATGCCGGCCTCGCCGCCGAAGTCGTATTGCCATACGTGGTCGAGGATCTGGGCCTTGGACAGCACCCGGCCCGGGTTCAGCATGAAGTAGCGCAGGAGCTTGAACTCGGTGGGCGACAGCGAGATCTCCGCGCCGTCCTTGCGCACCTCATGCGAGTCCTCGTCGAGCTCGATGTCGGCGAAGGTCAGCAGACTCGTACGCTCGCCGTCGCCGGCCCCGCTGGTACGACGCAACACGGCGCGTACGCGGGCGAGGACCTCTTCAAGGCTGAACGGTTTGACGACGTAGTCGTCGCCGCCGAGCGTGAGTCCGGCGATCTTGTCTTCGGTCGCGTCGCGGGCGGTCAGGAACACCACCGGCACCCGGTCGGCGCCGGTACGCAGCTTGCGCAGCACCTCGAAGCCGTCCATGTCGGGCAGCATGACGTCGAGCAGGACCAGATCGGGCCGGTCGCGACGGGCCGCATTGACGGCATCGACGCCCGAGGTTGCGGTCGCTACGGCGAACCCCGCGTAGCGCAGGCTCGCGGACAGCAACTCCACGATGTTGGGCTCGTCGTCCACCACGAGCAGCTTGGCCTCCGGCGGGCGCTCGTTCTGCCCGGACCGGCCCTCACGTCCATTCACTCTGCATTCACCCGGTTCGCCCCTCGTCGCAGTCCTGGCACCGTTCATGGTCGGCGCACAGCCTGAGAGCAGGCTGTGAGTCAGCTGGGATAGCCGGTAGACCTCGGGGTTTTTCACCAACGGCCGACCGACATCCATGCCGCCGCCGCGCTCAGAGCCGGATTGACGAACACTGCCTCATTCGGCTGCCGTACTCAGGAAGGGCTGAGCGTGTCGCTTGCCCTGTGGATCCCGCCCCGCTCGTCGTGATGCGGGGGCGGCGGCTACGGTCTGGCCATGCCCACGCTGCGCAACACTGCAATCGGCCGCGGCGTCGAGAAGGTCGCCGGCTCCGCCCGTTTCGCGAAGATCGGCCCGAAGATCGTGCCGAAGGTGGATCGACTTCTGTTCAAGCTGAGCCGTGGACGGCTGCTGATGTCTGCGGGGATGGTTCCTTCGCTGATGCTGAACGTCCGCGGCGCCAAGACCGGGCAGCTTCGCCAGACGCCGCTGGCGACCGTGCCGCTCGGCGATGCCTGGCTCATCGTCGGCAGCAACTTCGGCCGCGAGAAGCACCCGCTCTGGACCTCCAACCTCATGGCGAATCCCGACGCGGCCATTGGCTTCAAGGGAAAGTTCTACGACGTGCAGGCTCACCTGCTCGACGAGCAGCAGAAGGCCGCGGTATGGCCGGAGCTGATCAAGGTGTGGCCCAATTACGACGTCTATGTCGAGCGAAGCCAGCGCGACCTACGCGTGTTCCGGCTTGAGCGGAGATAACGAACATGTCGACCACCCCAGAGCTGCCGGTCCCCACGGCCGTCACCAATTTGCTTTTCCGCTACGCGGAACTCGTCGACGCCGGTGATTTCGAGGGCATCGGCCAGTTGCTCGCCCATAGCGTCGTCAAGGCCGACAGTGGCACGTGGAGCGGCGCGGCAGAGATCACCAAGATGTACGACGACTTCACGCGCAAGCACGACGACGGCACGCCGCGCAGCAAACACGTCATCACCAACCCGATCGTCGAGCTCGACGGGCCCGACGCGGCCCGCTGCCGCTCGTACTTCACGGTCTTCATGTGCACGCCCACGCTGGCGCTGCAGCCGATCGTGGCCGGGCGCTACCGGGATGAGTTCGAGCGGGTTGACGGGCTCTGGCGTTACTCGCGCCGCGAGATGATCGTGGAGTTCGTCGGCGACGTGTCGCAACACCTGAACATGTCGCTCACTCGCTGACCGAGATGCTGGCGCGGTGGGCGATATCGGCGAGCGAGCGTCCGACCTGCAAAACGTATTCGCCGGGATCAATGTGCCATCCGGCCGGCCGCGTCTGACCTTCCACCGCAAGCGCACCCGCCGCGGTGATGCGAGCGGCGAGCCGATCGTGGTCGCCGTTTCCTGGGTCCCATCGGCTGAAGCTGCGATCATCCAGCGTGAGGACGGCGTCGGTGCTCTCGCCGGGGTCGAGGGTCACCTTGGTGAAGGCCTTCAGCTCGCGCGTGGGTCGAAAAGCCAACGGTGACAGGGGTTCGACGTAGAGCTGCACCACCTCGCTGCCGCGTCGATCGGCGGTATTGCGTACGGAAATGGTGACCTCCAGCCGCTCGCCCCGGCGAAACTGCGGGCTACTCAGGCGCGGGGCGCCGAGGGTGAAGCTGGCGTAAGAAAGCCCGTGGCCAAAGGGAAAGCGCACCGGCAGCTGGCGAGTGTCGTACCAGCGATAGCCCATGAGGAGCCCTTCGCCGTAGCGCACCTCGGAGTCGGCACCGGGGAAGTTTCCAAACGCCGGCGTGTGTTCGTGGCGCACCGGAAGGGTGCACGGCAGCCGCCCGCCCGGCTCGCGGTCGCCCGTCAACACGTCGGCAAGAGCCGGTCCCATCTCCTGGCCGCCGAACCAGATCGCCAGGATCGCGGCGGGCTCCTCGTGCCACGGCATGGTCACTGGGGCGCCGCAATTGAGCACGACCACGGTGCGCGCGTTGGCGGCGCATATGCGGCGGATGAGCGCGTCCTGCTCACCGGGCAGGTCCATGCTTGCGCGGTCGAAGCCCTCCGATTCCCACTCGTCACTCGTACCGACGACCAGGACGACGACGTCCGCGGCGGCGGCCGCTGCGGCGGCGCGTTCCAGCAGGTCGGGCGACGGGGTGGGTCCGATTCCGACGTGTACGGCGTGCAGCGGGAGCTCCCCGGTCGCGAACTCGATGGTGAGATCAACGCGGGTACCTGCCGTCAGCTCGACGGACGCGGTGAGCTCCGGGCCGGCGAGTCCGAAGAAGTCCTCACCGCCGCCCACGGGAGCATCACAGCCGTCCAGCACCAGATCGCCGTCCAGCAAGACCCGTGCGCGACCCACCTCAGTAAGGCTGATCGTGTAGGCGCCGCTGACCGTCGGTACGAATGCTCCGGTTGCCCGCATTGACCAGCCGCTGGCCGGGACGCCCTCTGCGGGCGAGCCCAGATAGAGCATCCGCGTGCTCTCGGACACGGCGGTGGCCACCGGCTGCTGACCGCCGGCGCCGCTCCCGGTGCTGGCGTAGAACGCGAGAGCCAGCCCGGGCTCGCCGGACGGGGTCGTCAGCGCGCTAGCGTCGAGCGGGGCGACCTTGCGGTCGATCACGCAGCCCGGCTCGTAACGGATATCGACATCGGGAAGGTGCTGGCGCAGCGCGGCAAGTGGGGTCGTGCGGTGCTGCGGCGACACGGCTGAGCTGCCGCCGCCCATAATTTGCGAGCGGTTGGCATTGGGGCCGATGACAGCCACCGAGCGCACGCCGGCGAAGGGCAGCAGCCCGTCGTTGCGCAGCAGCACCATGCCGGCGGCGGCGGCTTCGCGGGCGAGCGCCGGTCCGTCTTCCACGGGCTGGGGTTGGCTCCCATCGTTTGCGTGAATTCGCGCAAACGTCGTCAGGAGTCGTCCAACCGAGGCGTCGACGAGCGCCTCATCGAGCTCGCCGTCACGTACCGCCTGCGCGACCTGCGCGCCGTAGTAGCGCCCCGGGCCGGGCATCTGCAGATCGAGGCCGGCCCGCAGGGAATCGAGCGTTGAACCAACGGCCCACCAGTCGGTCATGACGACGCCTTCGAAGCCCCACTCGGCGCGCAGAATGCCCGACAGCAGCGGGACGTTCTCGGCGCACCAGTCGCCGTTCAAGCGGTTGTATCCCGTCATGACGGCCAGCGCGCCGCCCTCGCGTACCGCCGCTTCGAACGGGACGAGGTAGAGCTCACGCAGCGTCCGCTCGTCGACGATCGAGTTCAGCAGGATGCGCGCCGTCTCGGCCTCGTTCGCCGCGAAATGCTTGACCACGGCGGCGACCCCCTGATGCTGAACGCCGCGCACGAAGCCGACCGCGATGGCCCCGGAAAGCAGCGGATCCTCCGAGTAGCACTCGAAGTTGCGACCGGCGAGCGGTGCGCGATGCAGGTTCACCGTGGGTGCCAGCAGGAAACGCGCTCCCTTGGAGCGCGCCTGC
Source organism: Mycobacteriales bacterium (assembly GCA_038245655.1). GTDB lineage: Bacteria > Actinomycetota > Actinomycetes > Frankiales > Frankiaceae > DATAZK01. Next base: position 38,257 of record JBBRSE010000020.1, read on the forward strand.
TCGCCGAGCGCAGCTCCAACGCGTTGCACCAGCGCCGGATCCCACGATGCGCCCAGGGCGGTTTCGCACGGGACGCAGAGTGTGGGTCCGCCGGTCGTCGTGCTCAAAGTGGGCCCGCGCGCGCCATTGGGGCCGTCGGTCATGCGTACGGCGGGGATCTCCAGCCTGGGTACGGCAGCGGTTGACCACTCGTCGGCGCCAGCGGTCAGCAGCGCCTTCTCGTCCAGGGTGAGCGCCAGTAAGAGCTCACGGGCGGTGCGGGTCGTCATGACCCGATTGCGTCGAGGCGCGCGCGTACCCACTCGGCGACCAGCAGCTCGTACTCGGTCGCCATCGGGGTGGGGAAGCCCGCGAAGCCATGCGGTGTTTCGGGTACGACGTAGAGCTCCGCCGCGTTGCCGGCGGCCTGCCAGCGGGCCGCCATGAAGAGCGTGTCGTCGAGCAGCGGGTCCAGGGTGCCCGCGCAGAACAGCGCCGGCGGCAGGCCCGCGAGGTCGGCGTAGAGCGGGGAAACCGCCGGGTCGCGCAGCTGCTCACCGGACCGGCCGGGCAGGTACAGCTCGTGGAATCGTTCGGTCGCGCGGTGGGTGAGCACGAGCGTGTCGTCGACGCGATTGCGCGAGCTTGGGGTACCCGACAGATCGAAGACGCCGTACGTCAGGTTGGCCCCTGCGATGCGGTCCAGCGCGCCCCTTTCGCGAAGCCCGAGCAGGGCGAGCACGGCGAGGTTGGCTCCCGCGGAGTCGCCTTGGATCAGCAGAGTGGAGGTGCCGAACTCGGCCTCGACCGTGTCGACCAGCCAGTGCGCGGCAGCCTGGCAGTCATCGGGTCCGGCCGGGAAGGGGTGCTCGGGTGCGAGCCGGTAGTCCAGGCTCACGACGGCGACGTCCGCGGTCAGCGCCAGGCGGGCGTTGGGGCCGTCCTTCTGCTCGGGCCAGCCGAGGCAGAAGCCGCCGCCGTGGAAATCCAGGACGACCGCGCGTACCCGATCAGGCACCGCCACGCGCGCAGTCAGCTCCCCGCCCGGACCGGGAAGGGTGAGGCCGTGCATCGGCAGCGGGAGCTCCTGCAGCGCGAACATCTCCGGCACGACCCGGGTGGCGGCAACCTGCTCCGGAGTGTCCAGCGGCGGGATGAGGTCGCCCATCTGCCGCAGGGCCTCGTTCATGCGGCGAGACCCGGACAGGTGCGGCTCCCAGCGGGGATCGATGGGCAAACCAGGAGTCAACTGCGGCAACACGTCGGTCACTTCGGGCGCCTCTCTGCCGTCACGCGGTGAAGGTGGGACCGTCGATCTGGACCTGACGACCGACCCATTCGTCGGCCATCAGCTGCGCCATGAGCTGCGGATCATCGGTGGTCGCGACGGTGTGGACCGGGACCTCGGATCCACCCGCGGCGCCGATCGCCCGGCCGATGACGATCCCGACCTTGGGGTTCGCTCCGTCGAAGCCGACGGTGTATCCGACGACGCGCGCCGGACCTCGGTAGTCCCCGTCGACGATGGCCGTTGCGGTGTCGGCGCGGGCCTCGCCGGTGACGTCAGCGGCGCGAAAACCACCGGCGGGCGGGGTCGTCGACCATAGGCCCATACCCTGCTTGGTGATCATTCCGCTGATCGAGGTCACCAGGCCCGTCGAGCCGGGATCCTCGCGGAGCACCTGAGCCATGCGGGCGGTCGACTGAAGGACGTAGTTGTTGAGTGGGCCGCCGGCGAAGGACATGCCCCCGGTCTGCGTCCACGGGCGGTCTTTGGGTAGGCCGAGTTCGGCGCCCTGGACGCGTACCGCCGCCGGGAAGCAGCTGTAGATATCCAGGTGGTCCGCCTCAGCAGGGGCGATCCCGGTGAGATCGCGAACGGCGCGTCCGGCAGCGGCGATGGCCGGCGAGCGGTCCGGTTGGACCCGCTCGCTGAGCATGATCATCGCGTTGGATTCGGCGGTGGCTACAGGGAAGACCCAGTGATCGCGCGAAACGCCGGCCGCCTCCGCGGCCTCCACGGAGCACAGAATGAAACCGGCCGCCTGATCGACGGTCCAGTACGAGCAATGCTGCTTGGTGTACGGCCAGGCATACCAGGGGTTGGCCGCGCTGGCCTGCCCATCGCCGAGCGGTGTGGCCTCTCGCTTCCAGGCCTCCGGCCGCGTGCGGGCTACGTCGGCGAAGGCGTCCCAGAGACCGGCGACCTCCTTGGCGTGGTCGGCGATCGACTGTCCGGCGGCGCCGCGGATAGCCGTGTCCATGATCGCGTATTGGCGCGCCGGGACGTAGAGCTTGCGCTCGATCTCGATTTTGCTGACGACTTGCTGATCGGGGGACAGGACGACGTCCGCGGGGCCGCTCGATTCGGGCTCGGCCGCAATCGTCACCCCGCTCTTGGCTGCCGTAGCGGCCCGGGAACGCGCTTCGCCCCCACCGATGAGGACAACCGATGCGCGACCGTCGGCAATGGCGGTGCAGGCCCGGGTGAATAGTGCCTGCTGAAGCACCCCGAGTTCGGCGCAGAGCGTGCGCGGGCTGATGGCGAGCTGTTCGGCGACCATCCGGCCGGGGTCGGCGCATTTCCACGACGCTTGCGGCGCCATGATCAGCTCCGCCCTGCTGATCAGCCGCTGTGGGTCCGGGCCGCCGGCGTCGTCCGCGGCGGCGCGCAGCGCGCGGGCCATCAGCGTGACCGCGTCCTCGGCGGTCGTGGGGTCCGCGGAACGCTGCGTCAGGGCGGCGGATCCGACGAGTACGGGCGTGCGCGGGTCAAGGCCGCTTGCCATCAGGAGCCGCTCCCGACGAGCGCGGGAGCCAGCCGCCGCCACTCGTCCAGCGGAGCCGGTCCGCGGGGGGCTCCGTCCTTGGCGGTGAGCACCTGGACGCAGACGTGGTCGGCCCCGGCGTCGTGGTGCTCTTGCACGCGGGCGCGGATGGCTTCCTCGTCACCCCACACGAAGACCGCGTCGATCAGCCGGTCGCTGCCACCGTCAGCGATGTCCGCCTCGGTGAACCCCATCCGCCGGAAGTTGTTGGTGTAGTTCGGCAGCAGCAGGTAGCCGCCCAGCGCTTCGCGGGCGATCGCCCGTGCCTTCGTCGGATCGGTCTCCAGCACCGCGCCCTGCTCCGCGGCGATGAGCGGACTGGCGCCCAGATGCCCCCTCGCGTGTGCCGTGTGGGCGGGTGTTACCAGGTACGTGTGAGTGCCGCGGGTACGGCCCGCCGCCAGCGCCAGCATCTTCGGGGCGAGCGCGGCCAACATCCGATTGCCCGGCGGCACGCCCTGTGCGGGCAGGGCGTCAAGCTCGTCGAGGTAGTGGGTCATGACCGCCAGCGGCTTGGCGTACGTACCGGGTGCCTTGGCGCCGTCGATGAGCAGCTGGTGGCTGACCCCGATGCCCAGCATCACCCGCTCGCCGTGGGTGGCCACCGTCTGCGCGTAGCCCGCTGCGGTGTCGGCAGCGGTCGTCATCCAGAGGTTGAGGATGCCGGTCGCGATCACGGTCCGCTTGGTTGCCGTGAGCAGCAGGTCGACGTCGGTGAAGACGTTCCCTGACACGTCCGGGATCCACAGCGCCGCATAGCCGAGCTCGTCCAGCTCTGCGGCCGCGTTAGCCCTTGCCTGCGGGTCGCCGTAGCGCAACTCCCCGCTCCACAGCCCGGTCCCCGCGAGGTCCACCCGAATCTCCTTGGCTCAGCGCCGTCGTATCTACGCGCGAAGCCTGCCATGCCCGACTCCGCCCCACGGCAGCGGACCGTGCGCCCGGGCTTGATCAACGCTGCAATGATCATGACTTCGGACCCGATTCGGACCTCAACTCATGATCATTGCAGCGTTGATCATGAAACGAGGGGAAGATTTCCGGGTGGGAGGCGTCGGAGGTCGCGCCGCCCGGACGACGGAGGGCATGTGAGCGTCGATCAGGCTGCGGCGGGCGATCCCCGTACGAGCTTCCTGGCGCTCTACGACGTCGCTTTGCCGCAGGTCTACGGCTACCTGCTGCACCGCTGCGGCCGGACGGCACTCGCCGAGGACCTGACGGCGGAAACGTTTCTGGCGGCGGTCGATGCGGCCCGCCGCGAGCGGCCGCCACCGCTATCGACCGCCTGGCTGATCGGCGTGGCTCGGCACAAACTCGTCGATCATTGGCGCCGTCAGGCGCGCGAGGAGCGCAGCCTCAGCGCCGTCGCCGTCGCCGTCGACCCGGCGTTGCGGCCGCCCAATGACGATCCGTGGGACGCCAAGCTCGATTCGTTACGCGCTCACGAAACCCTGGAGTCGCTGGCGCCGCAGCACCGCGCGGCGCTGACCCTGCGCTACCTGGACGACCTGCCGGTCCCGGAAGTTGCCCGCACGCTCGATCGCACTCTGCACGCCACCGAGGCGCTGCTGGTACGCGCGCGTTCGGCTTTTCGCCATTCGTACTCGACGGGAGAGGGGGCCGGTCGTGACTGATCCGCTGGATGTGCTGCGGGAGCCGGACGGCCCGGTCGCTCCCGATCCCACCTTTGCCCTCCGGCTGCGCGCCCGTCTCGAGCGTGCGCTGGAGCTACCCCGAGGAGTTGCTGTGTCCACCGCTACCGTTCCCAACCCGACTGCCGATCTCACCGTGGTCCCCGAGCCAGCCGCAGCGGGGGCAGCGATTCCGTACCTCGCCGTGCGAGACGGCCGCGCCGCAATCAACTGGTACGTCGACGTTTTGGGCGCCGTGCTCGAAGGTGACCCGATCGTCATGCCCGACGGCCGTATCGGTCACGCCGAGCTGGCTCTCGCCGGCGGAAAGCTTTACCTCGCCGATGAGTTCCCGGACATCGGGGTCGTCGCTCCGCAGCCCGATGTGGCGGCGGTCAGCCTGGTCCTGAGCGTCACCGACGTCGACGCGCGCCTCGCTGCGGCCAGCGCTGCTGGAGCGCGCGTGATGCGCAAGATCGCAGAGGCGTACGGGTCGCGTAACGCCACGATCGTTGACCCGTTCGGCCACCGCTGGATGCTCCAGCAGCCGCTCGCGACCGTGCCCGCGACCGAAGCGCCAGCCGCGCCCTGGCATCAGGGCGACATCGGCTACGTGTCGATCTGGACTCCTGACGCCGACCGTGCTGCGGCCTTTTATGCCGCGGTGCTGGGCTGGACCTGCGAAGCCCACCAACAGCACAGGTGGGTGCGAGACCAGTCGATGCACATCGGCATCTTCGGCGGACAAGAGCGCGGGGATCTGTTCTGCGCCTACGCCGTAGGTGACGCCGACGCCGCGATTGCCAGGGTCCGAGCGGCCGGCGGTACGGCCGAGAGCCCGGTCGAGCAGCCTTACGGCCGCGTCGCCGATTGCGTCGACCCGGACGGCACCCGCTTCGCTGTCTTCGCGCCTCCGGCGGCTCCCGCGGGCGAGCGCCCGCCGATCAACGGCCTGCTCAACGGTGACCTGTCCTACGTGACCTTCCGCGTCGTGAATTCGGCGGCCAGCCGCGCCTTTTACGGTGCGGTGCTCGGGTGGAAGTTCAGCACCGGCCGGATCGACGACGGTTGGCAGGTCGCCGATATCGCCCCCATGAGCGGGCTGAGCGGCGGCCACGAAGAGGCGCTCGTGGTGCCCATGTGGCGGGTCGACGACATTGCAGATGCGGTCGCCCGGGTGCGGCGCGCTGGGGGTACGGCGACGGACCCGGAGCAACAGCCGTACGGGCTCTCCTCGGAGTGCGTTGATGACCAGGGGATGCGCTTCTACCTGGGCCAGCACTAACCCGCGCGATGCCCATACCGTTGGGACATGACCGACAAAAGGGAATTCGTGCGCGATACCCGATTCATCGGCACTCGCATCACGGCTGACGGGCGCGACGGCTGGCCGGTAGAGCCCGGGCGCTACCGGCTGGTCGCAGCGCGCGCCTGCCCGTGGGCCAATCGCGCCATCATCGTTCGCCGGCTGCTGGGGCTGGAGCCGGTGCTGTCGATGGGCCTGGCGGGTCCCACCCACGACGAGCGCAGCTGGAGCTTCGACCTCGACCCGGATGGACGGGACCCGGTGCTCGCGATCGAGCGGCTGGCCGAGGCGTACGAGAAGGCGGAGCCCGGCTACGACGGCGGGGTCACCGTGCCGGCGATGGTCGACATCGCTACCGGTGCGGTCGTGACCAACGACTTCCCGCAGATCACCCTCGATCTCGAGACCGAATGGCGCGCCTACCACCGGCCCGGCGCCCCTGACCTCTACCCGGAGAAGTCCCGCGACGAGATCGACGAGGTCGCTGAACTTGTCTTGCGCGACGTCAACAATGGCGTCTACAAGACCGGTTCCGCCTCCTCGCAGCGGGCGTATGAGCTGGCATACGCCACCCTGTTCTCCCGGCTGGACTGGCTGTCGGATCGGTTACGCCAGCAGCGCTTTCTCGTCGGCGACACCATCACCGAGGCCGACGTGCGGCTCTTCACCAGCCTGGCCCGGTTCGACGCCGTCTACCACGGCCATTTCAAGTGCAACCGGTCGAAGCTGAGCGAGCTGCCCGTTCTGTGGGCCTACGCCAGAGATCTTTTCCAGACGCCGGGCTTTGGTGACACCACAGATTTCGTGCAGATCAAGCGGCACTACTACATCGTTCAGAACGACATCAACCCGACGCAGATCGTGCCGGCCGGACCGGACCCAACGGGCTGGCTCACGCCGCATGGCCGTGAGTCGATGGGCGGCCGACCGTTCGGGGACGGCACGCCGCCGGGGCCGCCGCTGCCGGACGAGGTGGTGCCGGCCGCTCACGGCGCCGCGCGAGCTGACTGAACCAGCTGCCGCGCCGGGCCGTCGCGCTTGCGCGCTGCTGGGACGCCTCGAGCTCGCCGGTGAAACGGCCGCGGCGGTAGCCGATCTCGGCTGCTGTGGGAAGGAGGTCTGCCGAGTAGGTCAGAAGGTCGTAGCTCATGACAGGAACTCTGCCGAGCTAAGGGGGGCCCCGACATCGGGAGAAACACCTATCTCTCGGGCCGGCGCACCCGGCGCGATACCTAGACCGAACGCGCCGGGCCGGAAAATGTCTTACGGCAGGGTCAAGATGGCTGCATGTCGGATCAGTCGCCCCCGGTCAGCAGCCTGGTGGGCCGCGCCGAGGAGCTCGCCCGCCTCGCCGAACTGGTGGGGCTGACAGGTCAGGCTCAAGGCGGCGCGGTGCTGCTGGCAGGCGACGCAGGGGTCGGCAAGACGCGGCTGCTCACCGAGCTGGAGGAGCGGGCGCGGACGGCCGGCTGGCACGTCCTGATCGGCCACTGCCTCGATTTCGCCGGTGACTCGCTGCCCTACGTGCCGTTCACCGAGGTCTTCGGCCGGCTCGCCCGAGACTCGCCAGCCCTCAGCGATGCGCTGCTCGGCAACGCACCGGCGCTCGCTCGCCTGCTTCCCGGAAAGCGGCTGATTGCCCGTGAGGAGCCCAGCGATGATCAGGGCGCTCATACCCGTGAGGAGCTGTTCGAGGCGGTCTACGCCGCTCTTGCACTGGCGAGCCGCAGCGCTCCGGTGCTGCTGGTGCTGGAAGACGTGCATTGGGCCGACCCGTCGACTCGCGACCTGCTGCGCTTCCTGTTCACCCGCCCGCCCGCAGCGGCCGTGTCCGTCGTCGTCTCCTACCGGTCGGATGATCTGCACCGCCGGCATCCGCTGCGCGCCGACGCCGCGGAGTGGGCGCGCCTGCCCGGGGTCACCCGGTTGCTGCTGATGCCGCTTCCGGATGCCGCCGTGCGGGCGATGATCGGCGAGCTGCAGCCGGGCGGTCTGCCGGAGCCCGCGCTGCGCAGCATCGTCACGCGCGCGGAGGGCAATGCGTTCTTCGTCGAGGAGCTCGTCGCCGCGGCTCAGCGGGGTCAGCAGGTGCTTTCCGCGGGGTTGGCGGATCTGCTCTTGGTGCACCTGGACGCGCTCGACGCTGATGCCCGCGCCGTCCTGCGGGCGGTATCGGTCGCCGGCCGCCGGGTCGGCCACGCGCTGCTGGCCCGCGTCGTCGGACCTGACGGTCCCGACCTCGACCGGGCGCTGCGAGCAGCCGTCGATCGCAACCTGCTGGTCGCCCAGCCGGAGGGCTACGCGTTTCGCCATGCCTTGCTGGCCGAGGCCGTCTACGACGACCTGCTGCCGGGAGAGCGCGTACGGCTGCATCAGGCGTACGCCGACGTCCTTCGGTCCGGTACGGCCGAGGGCACCGCGGCCGAGTTGGCGCGTCACGCCTTCGCCGCCAATGACGTCGCGACGGCCTTGGCGGCAGCGGTGCGCGCCGGTGACGAGGCGATGAGCGTGGGCGGACCCGCCGAGGCGACCGCTCATTACGAAATGGCTCTCGGGCTGCTGGCCCAGCAGGGCACGCCGGAGGCGCCCGGTGTCGATCCGGTTGACCTGGCGTTGCGCGCCAACGAGAGCGCGATTGCCGCCGGCGCCCTGCATCGGGCGGTGGCGCTGGTGCAGGAGCAGCTCGACCAGCTGCCCCCGAGCGCGGACCCGGAAAAGCGGGCTCTGCTGCTGCACGCCATGGCCAGCACCGCACTGCTCGATGACGCGCCGCTTGACGTCCTGCAGCTGACGACCGAGGCGCTTGGGCTGGCGGCGGACAACGGGCCGCTGCGGGCGCGCGTGCTGGCGATTCATGCCCGCGCCAATGCCACCCGCGGCCGTGACGAGGATGCCTGGCGCTGGGCCAATGCCGCTGTCGAGCTCGCCGAAGCGCTGCAACTGCCCGCGGTGCTCGCCGACGCCACCACCACCCTCGCGCGGTTGACGACCGCCCTGATGCCCGATCGCGCGGATCAGGCCGAGCAGTCGTTTCGGGTGAGTGCGGCGCAGGCCCGGGCCGCCGGCGACGTGCCGGCCGAGCTGCGTAGCAACCACGGGCTCGCGACGCTTCTGCATGAGCTGGGCAGGCTTCCGGAGGCGCAGGAGGCGTACCAGCACTCGGCCGACCGTGCGGTGCAGCTGCGCCGGCCGTGGGCGCCGTACGGGCTGGACGGACGGTCGATGGCCGGAGTCGTCAGCTACATCCGGGGCGACTGGGATCAGACCCTGCGGCTGGTCGACACGTCCACGGAAAATCCGCCTCCGTTCGCCCGGGCCATGCTGGATTCGGTCGGTCTTGCCGTCGCTGCAGGTCGCGGCGACACCAGGGTGCTCGACCAGCTCCCACGGCTACGACCCGCCTGGAATCGTGAGGGATTGATCGCGGTCACGTGCGGCGCGGCTGCCATCGACCTCTACGGCGACAGCGGCGACATCGCGGCGGCGATCGAGATTCACGATGAGGTCGTCACGCTCGTGAGCGCGCTGTGGGGAACCCCCGCCTTTCAGGCCCGGATCCGGCTGAGCTGCCTGCTACTCGGCCAGCTGGCGACGGCCGCCGCCAGGACGACCGCGGCCGAGCGCCCAGGCCTGATCGACCACGGTCAGCGCTTGCATGACGCGGTGTTGGACGCGGCGGCCATGGGGGTGCGGCGCGGCCCCGAGAGTCAGGCGTGGCTGGCGCGTGCTGAGGCCGAGCGGCTGCGCCTGGACTGGCTCGCCGGCACCCAGGGCGTCGACCGCGGCGGGTTGACCCGGGCGTGGATCGCCGCCGTCGAAGCCTTCGATCGGTTCGGCCACGTCTTCGAGAGCGCCCGCTCACGGGCCCGGCTCGCCAAGGCGTTGCGGGCGGCGCAGGATGTCGAGCGCGCAGCGACCGAGTCGGCAACGGCCATCCGGGTAGCGAAGTCGCTCGGCGCGCGCCCGTTACTGGTGGAGCTGCGGGGCGGCTCGCGGCCCGCCGCTGAACACCTCGAGGCCGGATCCTCGCAGCTGACTGCGCGGGAGCAGGAAGTCCTCGAGCTGGTGGCTCAGGGCCGAAGCAACCGCCAGGTCGCCGCGCAGCTCTACATCAGCGCGAAGACGGTCAGCGTCCACGTCTCCAACATTCTGGCCAAGCTGGGCGCTGCCGGGCGGACGGAAGCCGTCGCGACCGCCCGCCGCCGCGGTTTGCTGACGGTTGACAGGCCATGAGGCGCGAGAGATTCGGGATCGGAGGCTGACCCAATCATGTTCGCCGCCCGCAATCGACCTATCCGGCGACAGTGCCGCCCGCTCGCCCTGCCCAGGAAAGTCCCCGAAGGGACCTCCCCGCGCCTGACCGGCTCTGCTGAGATGACCCGCTCAGTGGGGGTAAATCCGAGGGGTGATGTGTCCCAGTTTCGACCATCACGCTGGGCCCGCTCGTGCCGAGGATGGGCGGGATGAACTTCCGCCAGCCCGCGTCGCAAGAGCAGACCAAGGTGGCTAGCGGCGTTACCGTCAGCACTGCGAGGGACTGACGTAGTTGCTTCCGGTGTTCCCGTACCGTCCCAAACGGAAGTCGGATTCCTGGGAGGCGGCATGGAACGGTCGGCGAGGGAACTGGTTGAAGAAGGGTTCCGGCGGCTCAACGATTGGTGATGCTTCGGTGATCGATGAGGTAATCGCGGAGGACTTCGTAAATCACGCCGCGGGTCCGCAAGGTCGTGAAGGTTGGAAGCAGATCCGCGCCGTGATCCAGAATGACCTGGGGGAGGACAGCTGGGCTGAGAACCACCACTTCATCGGCGACGGAGACCTTGTCGCTCAGCACATGACCTTGCATGGAGTGCATCGCGCTTCCACGATGCCGTTGCTGCAAGGCGTGACGCCCACAGGGCGAGAGGTGCAGTGGACGTACATCCACATCTGGCGCGCCGCCGGAGGGAAGTTGGTGGAGCATTGGGCCTGCCGCGACGACGTTGGCCTGCTGGCTCAGATGGGCGCCTGGCCCCGAACATGATTCATGCAGGTCGTCGCGGTTAGGCCCCACTTAGACAGGCCTGCGCCGCCGAGGCGAGTACCTCGCGCTGAAGGCGCAGTCAGCCGTGTTAGCGCGAGGCCCTTCGGCGAATGAGCGCTTCCTGCATCACCGACGCAACGAGGCGGCCGTCCTCGGTGAAGTACTCGCCCGACGCGAGCCCGCGCCCGTCCGACGACGACGGGCTCTCGACCGAGAAGAGCAGCCACTCGTCGGCCCGAAAGGGCCGGTGGAACCACATCGCGTGATCCAGCGAAGCGAGCATCAGCTCGTGCGGCGGGATCTCGTGGCGCAGCGTCGCGGTGCCGGCGAGGGTCAGGTCTGACATGTAGGCCAGCGCGCACACGTGGAGTAGCTGGTCGTCCGGCAGCCGGTCCGCGGCGCGCATCCAGAATCGGCGGCGCGGGATGTCGTCATCAAGTACGCCGATAGCCGCTTCTGAGCCGTCGGGCACGCTGCTCCCGGCGAATCGCGAGGTCGGATCCGGGCCCCGCAGCTCCAGGACGAGCCGCGCCACCGATGCCGCCCGGTCGTCGCCGGCGTCCTCGGCGGCCTGGTAAAGGTCGAGCGACTCCTCCGGCGGCCGCACGATCGGCATCGGCTTCTGATGCGAGCGACCCTCCTCGTGTGCCTTGAAGGAGGCGGAGAGGCTGAAGATCGTCTCGCCGTACTGCACGGCGCTGACCCGCCTCGTCGTGAAGCTGCCGCCGTCGCGCAGCCGATCGACCAGGTAGACCAGCGGCGCTGTCGGGTTGCCCGGGCGCAGGAAATAGCTGTGCAACGAGTGCACGACGCGCTCACCGGCGGTGCGGCCGGCCGCCACCAGGGCTTGCGCTGCCACCTGACCGCCGAAGGTGCGCATCGGCGCCCCGGCGTGACTCCACCCCCGGAAGATGTCCCGGTCGATCTCCTCCAGTTCGAGCAGGTCGGCGAACGTCGGGTCTTCCGGGGGCCCGATCATGGGAGCGGTCATCCCGCCATGCTGTCAGGCCAGCCCGTGGTTTCGGGTTTTGGCGTCAGGGGTCTCGGTGCCGTGGACGCGCCAGGCGCACTTGCGAAAGGTACGACGGGCAAGCGCCGGGACGATGTGGCGGATCGGAAATGGGGCGCCGCCGATCATCTCGGCGAGCGTCTCCGGGTCGCCCTCGTACTGCATCATCCCGAAGGCAAGCGGCATCATCCGCTTCGGGAGCGTGCCGAGGCCTTCCTCGCCGATCTTCCCCCACTCCTCGCTCGTCATGTGCTGCTCTGCCAGCGGAAGCAGGCGCTGCTCTTCGGCGCCGAGGTGCTCGATCAGCAGCGAGTTGAGCCGCTCGCAAGCCCCCGCCAGCTCGAGTTTCGCGGTCTCGCCCGCAGCGGCGGCGTACGGCGTCCGAAGGCGGATGACCTCGTCCAGCTGAGCCGAGATCGACTCGTGGTGGGCCTCCATCAGCAGCACGACGGGGCGGACTCCTGGCCGACGCGCGCCAGCAGTTGGGGCCACAGCAGCCGGTCCTCGCCGCCGTGGTGGTGGTGCAGGAGTTCGGTGATCACATCGAGGTGGTCAGCGACGACTCTGGCCCGCGCCAGGTCGGCGGTAGGCGTTGCGCGTACCAGCTGCGGTAGCAGCCGAAACTCGCGCCGAAAGGCCTGGTGTACGACCAGCATGTCGCGGGTGAAGGTGGGCGTGAACGGGGTGGGCTGCGCCGGGATCTCTGCGGGGCTGGACGTGGCGACGGCCGGGGTCATGGTCATGACGGAGCTGCTCCTTGCAATCGGGTACGCGCCCACCCTCGGCGCCCACCGGCAGCGCCGTCCCGCCTCTGTCGCGCACCCGACGCGGACGGCCTAGTAGCCTCGCCAGACCGGCGGCCGGCGCTCGAGGAAGCTGGCGACGCCCTCCTGGCTGTCGGCCGTCGTCGTCATGATGTCGACGAGCCAGGCCTCCTCTTCGGCGAGCGTGGCGCGGTTGACGTCGAACGAGCGGTTCAGCAGCCACTTGTTGGCGCGGTGGGCAGCGGTCGGGCCGGTTGCGATGCGGGTCGCCAGCTCCTTGACGGTGGCCTCCAGCTCGGCGCCAGGGACGACCCGGGTGACCAGCCCGAGCTCGTACGCCCGCTGCGCCGGCACGTCGTCGGCTAGGAAGATCAGCTCCTTGGAGCGCTGCAGCCCGATGAGACGGGGGAGCAGGTACGTACCGAGGCCATCGGCGACCAGGCCGCGCCGGGCGAACACCTCGATGAACTTGGCCTCCTCGGCCGCGATCACCAGGTCGCAAGCGAAGGCGAAGTGGGCGCCGATGCCCGCGGCCGTGCCCTGCACCGAGGCCAGCACCGGCTTCTCACAGTCCATGATCGCCGAGACGAGCTTGATGGCGCCGCGGGTCATGACCCGGCGCGCGTCACCCACGAGCCTTTCCGGGAACTCCTCGCTTCGCGGCGGCGGCGGTGTGCCTTTGCGCAGGTCGGCACCGGTGCAAAAGAAGCGCCCGGTGGCGCCGAGGACGACACAGCGCACGGCCGGGTCCTCGTTGGCGCGCTCCAGCCACGCGAGCAGTCGCGTTCGCTGGTCGTGAGTCATGGCGTTACCCGCTTCGGGTCGGGTCAACGTCGCCCAAAGGATCCCCTCCTCCAGCTTGAAGGCGATCTCGTCGGTGGACTCGAGGTCCGGCGACAGGCCGTCGGTCACGGGATGCTCCTTAGCGCGGTCAGTGGCAGGGAGGGTTGGGGTTCGGTAGAACGTGTTCTGGCGCAGGTTAGGCTGCCAGACGTGACTCGCGGCATTCTCGCGGCTGCCGGCTACGTGCCGCACGGCCGGTTGGACAGGGCGGAAATCGCCGCATTCGTCGGCAGCGGCGGGGGCAAGGGCACCCGCAGCGTCGCCTGGTACGACGAGGACACCACCACCCTCGGCGTGGAGGCGGCTCGCGTTGCGCGCCGCGCTGCGCCGGGTGCGTCGCCATCGGCCCTTTACTTTTCGACGATCAGCCCTGCCTACGTCGACAAGACGAATGCCACGGGCGTCGCAGCGGCCCTGCGGCTCGACAGCGATGTCCTCGCGGCCGACTTCGGTGGTGCGCAACGCTCGGCGATCGGCGCGCTGCTGGCGGCGCTGCGCGGACCCGGCACCGTCCTGACGGTTGCCGCCGATGCTCGCAGCGGGCTGGCGGGCAGCGGCGACGAGGCGTCCGGCGGCGATGCGGGCGCCGCGCTGCTGGTGGGCGATGACACGAGCGGGCCGCTGCTGGCGGAGTTCCTGGGGTCGGCGTCGATCTCGCAGGAGTTCACCGACCGCTGGCGCACTCCGGGAGAGGTGCGCTCGAAGCTGTGGGAAGAGCGGTTCGGCGAGACGGTGTACGTCCCGCTCGGCGAACGAGCGTGGCGTGAGGGCCTCAAAAGCGCGCAACTGGAGGCCGAAGCGGTCGATCAGGTGATCGTCACGGGTCTGCACTCGCGGTCCGTGCGCGTACTGACCACCAAGATCGGCGTCAAGGACAAGCTGGTCGACGATCTGGCCGGCTCGGTCGGTAATTCGGGCTCCGCGCATCCCGGGCTCCTGCTCACCGCAGCGCTCGAGGCAGCCCAGCCTGGGAAGGTGATCGCGCTCGTCGTGCTTGCCGATGGCGCCGACGTCCTGCTTTTCCGGGCCGGTGCGGCCGCAGCGGACGCCCCGGTCCGGTCGATCGCCGCTCAGCTCGCCGGGGGCACGAAGGTCCCGTACGGGAAGTTCCTGTCCTGGCGGGGCGGGCTGGCGATCGAGCCCCCACGCCGTCCGGAGCCGTCCCGCATGTCCGCAAGTGCAGCCGCCCGCAATGACGACTGGAAGTACGGCTTCGCCGGCCGCCGCGACCCGGGAACGGGCGCTCCGCAGCTGCCTCCGCTCCCAAGCGGCGGCGAGCTCGTACCGATGAGTGACGTTCCGGGAACGATCGCGACGTTCACGGTCGACCGGCTCGCGTACTCGCCCAGCCCGCCGATCGTCTTCGCCGTCGTCGACTTCGACGGCGGGGGTCGCTACCCCGTTGAGGTGACCGACGTCCCGGAAAAGGACCTGGCGGCCGACGTGTCGGTGGGCGGCCGGGTGGAAATGACCTTCCGGCGGCTGTTCACCGCTGATGGCCTGCACAACTATTTCTGGAAGGCGCGGCCGCTGCGCGGCGTTGCGTCCACTGAAGCCGGCTGAACGAGACGAGGGCCTCATGGGATCGCACGGCATCCGGGATCGGGTAGCCATCGTCGGGATGGCCTGCACGCCCTTTCGTGAACACTTCGACAAGAGCGCCGACGACCTTATGGTTCAGGCGTCAGACGAGGCGTACGCGTCGGCTGGCGTGAGCAAGGACGACGTCGACGCGTACTGGCTCGGCACCGCAGGCAGCGGGATGAGCGGCATTACGCTCGCCCGTCCGTTGCAGCTGACCGGCAAGCCCGTTACCCGCGTCGAGAACTACTGCGCCACCGGCTCCGAGGCCTTGCGCAACGCTTCCTACGCAGTCGCGAGCGGCGCGTACGACATGGCGATGGCGCTCGGCGTCGAGAAGATCAAAGACTCCGGCTACCAGGGCATGTCAGCCGCGCCGATCCCGAACGACGGCACGGCGCGCACCCTCACCGCCGCCGCGATGTTCAGCATGGTCGTGCCCGCGTATGCCAAGCGCTACGGCGTCACCGAAGCCGAGATGCGCGAGGCGCTGGCCCATATCGCGTCGAAAAACCACTTCAACGGAGCACGCAACCCGCGTGCACAATTTCGCCGCGAGGTCAGTGAGGCCGCCGTTTGCGCGGCCGCTCCCGTCGCCGGGATGCTCGGCATCTACGACTGCGCCGGGGTGGCCGACGGTTCTGCGGCGGCCATCGTCGTACGCGCTGAAGACGCGCACCGCTACACGGACAAGCCACTTTTCATCAAGGCGCTGTCCTTCGTTGCCGGCAATGGCAACGGTCTCGCGGACCCGGCGTACGACTACACGACCTTCCCGGAGGTCGCCATGTCCGCCAAGGACGCGTACTCGCAGGCTGGCATCACCTCACCCCGCGACCAGATCGCCATGGCGGAGGTGCACGACTGCTTCACCCCGACGGAGCTGGTCCTCATGGAGGACCTCGGCTTCGCCGAGCGCGGCACCGCCTACAAGGAAGTGCTCGCCGGCACGTACGACCTGCACGGCGATCTCCCGATCAACCCCGATGGAGGCTTGAAGAGCTTCGGTCACCCCGTTGGAGCTTCCGGACTGCGGATGATGTTCGAGGCGTGGCTGCAGCTCCGCGGCGAGGCCCCGCCGGAGCGCCAGATCCGTACCGCCGACCGTGGTTACGCGCTCACCCACAACCTCGGCGGCTACCCCGGCGAGATGGTCTCGTTCGTCTCGATCCTGGGCAACGCCCTCGACGCGTAACGTGTGAGAGGATCACCCTTTTCATGATGTGAGCAGGTGATCCCAGAATGTGGAACATGGATGGTGCGGACGCGGGGTGGCAGCGCGGCCTGCTGGCTCGCCGCGCCACCGGCATGACGTCGTCCGTCATTCGCGACCTGCTGGCGCTCACCGCCCGGCCCGAGGTCATCAGCCTGGCAGGCGGTCTGCCGGATTCCGCGGCGCTACCTGCAGAGTGGCTGCGTACCTGCGCGGATGCCCTGCTCGAGGCGGAGGGGCCGGCGCTGCTGCAGTACTCGACGACCGAAGGGGACCCGGCTCTGCGCGAGCTGATCGCGCAGTGGGAGAGCGGCTGGATCGGCCGTCCCGTCGCGGCGGACGACGTGCTCGTGACATCGGGTTCGCAGCAGGCGCTGGACTTGCTGGCGAAGGTGTTGGTGGACCCGGGTGATGTCGTTGTGACGTCGGATCCGGCGTACCTCGGTGCGTTGCAGGCGTTGCATCTCTTCGAGCCGAAGCTGATCGGCTTTGCGGAGGATTCCGAGGGCCTTCGGGTCGACCTGTTAGCCGATGCCTTGGCGGGTGGCCTGCGACCCAAGCTGGTTTACGTGACCCCCTCGTTCGCCAACCCGAGCGGCACCACGATGCGGGCTGAGCGGCGCAGCGCTCTTGCCGCGCTGGCCGACACGTACGGCTTCGTGGTCGTCGAGGACGACGCGTACCGCCAGCTTTACTTCGGCTCCCCGCCCCCGCCGCCGGTTGCCGCGAGCAGCGACCGCGTGATCCGGCTGGGGTCGTTTTCCAAGGTGCTGGGCCCGGGATTACGCGTGGGGTGGCTGGTGGCGCCTCCGGAGGTCAGGGCGGCGCTGATCCGGGCGAAGCAGGCGACGGACCTGCACACGTCGACGTTCACGCAGCGCCTGCTGCACGCGGCCGCCAGCGATGGGCCGCGCCTGCAGGCTCACCTCGGGCGTACGCGGGCGTCTTACGAGGAGCGTTCCCAAGCGCTGGTCGGCGCCCTGCGCGAGGGTTTCGGCGAACGTATCGAGGTGGCGACTCCTCAGGGCGGGATGTTCTGCTGGGTGCGCTTCGTCGACGGAACCTCCCCGGATGCCTTGCTCGCCGCCGCGCTGACTCGGGGAGTGGCGTTCATCCCCGGCGGCGCTTTCGCCGTCGATGCGTCGGACGGCCCGGCCTCCCGAACGTCGCAGGGAGCGCGCATGTGCTTCGCCACCTCGCCGCCCGAGGTGCTGCGAGAGGGCGTCGCCCGGTTGCTCTCGGCCGACGCCTAGGCGCTCGCAGGGGGAGCGATCACGTCGCGTCCGAAGGCCTCCAGGGTGGCCGGTGCGGCAAAGTCGGTGAACCAGACGTAGAAACGCTCGACCCCGATGTCCCGCAGGCCGGCGAAGTGGCGGCCGACCTCGTCGGCATTGCCGATAATCAGCTGCTCGCCCTTCGTCATGTGACCGAAGCGCCGGGTCGCCAGCGCGGTGATCTCGTCGCGGCGCGACTCGTCGTCGATGTACGTCACCATTATCTGCACCGACAGCCGCGCATCGCCGGCTTGCGGACGTAGTTCCTCGAGCCGATCCAGCCCGTAGATCGGCAGGTTCCACCAGTCGGCGTGGGTCGACACGAGCTCCAAAGTGCGCTTGCCCGCTCCGCCGATGATCAGCGGAATCGGCGCGGTCGGGACCGGGCGCTGCTGGGCGGCCTTCAGGCTGAAATGGCTGCCCTCGTAGTCGACTGGTTCACCCGTCCACAGTGCGTCGAGGATCTCCAACGTCTCCTTGAGGCGGCTGACGCGGACCTTGGCGTCGGTCGATCCGATGCCGAACGTCTCCAGCTCGGCTGGCACCGAACCCCATCCGATACCGAGCTCGAACCGCCCGCCGCTCGCGTGGTCGAGGCTGACCGCCTGGCGGGCCAGGACGGCGGGATGGCGCATCGAGTCGCAGAGCACGAGATGGCTAACGGTCAGCGTCTCGGTGCGGGCTAGCAGCCAGCCGGCGGTGATCATCGCGTCCCACATGTCGTGGCTCTCGGCCATCGGAGGAGCGAGATGGTCCATCAGTGCAAGCCCGTTGAACCCCGCGGCTTCGGCGGCGACGGCGCGCGTCACCAGTGCGTCGAAGTCCATGCGCATCTGCGGAAGAAAGACATGGAACTCGGGGGACGTCATTCGGTGAGACTAGAGCGCCGCCTGATGGCCCACCGAGGCGGGCGCGGCGCACCTAATCCGCTGCGCCTGGGGAGTCGAACGTATTTCTCTCGAGCACCCGATTCGGTGCACGGCGCACCGATTTTGGTGCCCGAACTCCCGAGGTCGGCCGAGCAGTGGTCATCGCGACCAGAGGGTCGCAGGAATCGCAGCCGGTGCGCTGGTGCTGCTGCCGGGTGCGGGTGTGCGTGGGGGGTAACCGTCGTCATCGTGCCTCCGCCGAGTCAGGGTAGGGGTCCTCTGTGACGGCCGGGGCGACCCGTGTTGTGCACCAGATCGTCGCCGCCGCGACACGTCGTAGCTGACGACGCGACACCTAGCGCTGAGTGAATGGCACCCCAGGGGCCAATGACGGCGCCGACCGGAGGTGCTTGGAGCGTGAACTCCCTCGGTGCTCGTCACGGACGGAGCGTGACGACCGTCGACCGCGGCTTCCTGCCGGTCAGTTCCGGTCCCGGCGGCTACCGGGTGCTGCAGGAATCGTCGGGAGAACCCTACCGTGCGCATCCCCAGGCCGTCAGCGGTGGCGGGATCGCCGGCCGCGCCGTGCTGGTTTTCGCGCAACTTTCGGACACGCACGTCATGGACAGCCAGTCACCGGCCCGGGTCGAGCTGCTCGACCGGTACGCCGACCCGGACTATCGGCCCGACGGCGAGGACCGCACGGTAGGCACGTATCGACCGCAGGAGCTGTTCACGGCTCACGTCGTCGAAGCCATGGTGCGTGCCGTCAACGAGCATTCGGTGGGCCGGTCACCGGTACCGGAATCGATTTCGCCATCGTCACTGGCGATCTGACGGACAACGCGCAGCGCAACGAGCTTCGCAATTTTCTCGCTCTCCTCGACGGCGGGCTGACGTCTCCGGACTCCGGCGATCCGGCTCGGTACGAAGGGGTGGCGGCGAGCGGCGACGTGCGTTACTGGCATCCCGAGGGCGACACGTGTGACCTGCCGCGAACGCAGTTCGGGTTTCCCACCCGCGCGGGGGTGCTCGACGCCGCACGACGGCCGTTCAAAGCCACCGGCCTATCGGTGCCCTGGTACTCCGTGTATGGCAATCACGACAACCAGCTGCAGGGCACCCTCTCGGTGACACCGGAGCTGGAAGCCGTCGCTACCGGGACCTTCAAGCTGGTGTCCCCACCGGAGTCGTTCGAAGCCGCGGATGTTCTCGTGCGGCTTGAAGGAGGGGACCTTTCGGCACTTGTTGAGCTCGCCGGCAGCGCATCCGTCACGGTGACGGCGGATGCCGAACGCCGGATTGTCACGCGCGCGGATCACCTTGAGTCGCATCTGACGTGTGGCGGCCATCCCTCGGGTCACGGATACCAGGCGGACAACCGGATTGCCGGGGTCTGCTACTACGCGTTCGACGCCGCCGAGCGGGTACACGCGATCGTGCTGGACACCGTGAATCCGCATGGCGGCTGGCAGGGCTCGCTCGATGAGGCACAGCTGTCGTGGCTTGGCGATCAGCTGACCTTGGCCGCGGACCGGCTCGTCGTGGTCTTCAGTCACCATCCGTTGGAGACGCTCGTCAACGATCGGTCGCCCTCCGGCTACCGACGCGTGCTCGGTGGCGAGCTACGACAGCTCCTGCTGCGCCATCCGTGCGTCGTGCTCTGGGTCAACGGGCACACCCATCGACATGAGATGACTCCGATAACGGACGGCAGCGGTCGTATCGGCTTCTGGCAGGTGACGACCGCAAGCCACATCGACTGGCCTCAGCAGTCGCGCATCATCGAGCTGATCGAGGCCGACGATGGCGGCGTCACCATCGTGTGCACGGTTCTCGATACCGCGGCGCCGCGACGCTCTCATGAGCGAGCGGCGGCCGCGTACGTGCAGCCTCGGCTCGGCGAGCTCGTGGCATCACTCATCGCTCATCACGTGGCGGCCAAGCGCTACCTGGTCGCGGTCGACGCCGCGTACGTTCGGAGCCTTTTCGCTGCCAGCCAGGTGAGCCTCGTCAGGCAGGGCGGTCCGGCGGCACTGGATGAGATACGCCGGTGGAAGGCTAAGGCGTGGTGGCCGCAGGCGCTGCTGTTGCGCAGCATCGACGACCGCGCGAAAGTGCCCGGCGCCCCGACCCTGCCGGTGGCGCGTTTTCGGTCAGTCCTGGCACGGCTGGCGGCGGCGCAGGCTAGCTGACCGGCTTGGGCGCGGCGATCAGCTGGACCGTGCTGTGCGTCGCGTCGACCTCGGTGAGTGTTACGGAGACGATCACTCCGTCAAGGCCTCCGAGAGAGCGAAAACGCGAGGCGCTGACGACACAGCTCGCCTTGCTGGATGCGCTGGCGGCCTTGCACTGCAGCGAGTCCGTGCGGTAGCCACCAGCGGTGAGCGACGACTGGAGCGCTGCGCTCGCCTGCTTCGGGTTTCCGGGGACGGACAGATTCGTTTGGTCGAACTCATTGCATCGCGAGGGAGTCCCGATCCGGCAGGTCGGATCGACCTGCCAGGCGGCTGGTGTGGCCGCAAGACCGTTCCAGCTCCCGAGCGGGCTGCTCGGGGTCGCGGTGGCGTTCGGGTCCACGACCCAGACGCGAAGCCAGGGGGTAGTCCGGTAGCCGAGACTCGTCGTGTCACTGGCTTGCAGATTGAGGTCGGTGCCGGCGTATCGCAGGGTTGCCGAGCATCGCGGGGTGTTGGCGGTGTTCGCTCCTGGGGCGGCGCACGCCTTCTGCTGGACGGCCGCGCCAGCAGCCCGCAGCTGATCTACCGCAGTGCCCAGCAGTATCTCTGGAGACGATTTAGCGGCGGATACGCAGAACGAAGCCCGGCCGCCGCATGCCGTGGCGTACTGGTCCAGCGTGGCGCCGCTGGGCGCACTCAGCTGCACCAGGAGAGCTTCCGCGGCTGCCACATGTTGGGGATCGGCCGGCTTCTTGGCCTGCGTTCGGTAAACCCAGCCGAGGACGACGACGACGATGAGCAACGTGGCGGATACCAGGAAGACGGGCCCGGTGGTGCGTTTCACCTAATGTCTATCGGCGCCGGGGGTGCTTGCCGCAACCCCGATCGGTGGACTGATTTGCAGCAATCGGTCTTTCTCGCCTCACCGTTGGGGCGCTTCGAACGGGGATCGGCTGGGTATGGCGGCCGGTGATCCGTCCAGGAACTTCCTGCGGACGCAACGCGCGCGTCACGTAGGCCCGCCTGAGTTCCCCGCGGGAGCTGTAGCGGTGATACTCGGCAACGGCAACGGCAAAGGCAGAAGGCGCCGGACGGCAGCTCGGGAGGGGACCACGGTGGCACTGACGCCGCTTCGCCCGACAGACCCGGAGCGCTACGGGCCTTATCGGCTGCAGGGCAGGCTCGGCGCCGGCGGAATGGGCGTCGTCTACCTGGCCTTCGGGGAGGACAACCATCCCGTCGCGCTCAAGGTGTTGCAGCCGGCGCTCGCGGAGGATGAGGACTACCGCGCCCGGTTCGTCAGGGAGGTCAGCGCGGCCCAGCTGGTGGATAGCCCCTACGTCGCCAAGGTGGTCGCCGCAGAGACGAGTTCGGCGCCGCT
This sequence comes from Mycobacteriales bacterium, assembly GCA_038245655.1. Classification (GTDB taxonomy): domain Bacteria; phylum Actinomycetota; class Actinomycetes; order Frankiales; family Frankiaceae; genus DATAZK01. Next base: position 60,135 of record JBBRSE010000020.1, read on the forward strand.
GTGGATGGCCACCGAATACGTCGAAGGTGCGACTCTCGCGCACGCCGTCGAGTCCAACGGCCCGGTGCCGCCCGATCGCCTGCGTGGGCTGGCTTCCGACCTGGCCGCGGCCGTTGCCGCGCTTCATGGCGCCGGGCTGGTGCACCGCGACCTGAAGCCCGCCAATGTCGTACTCGCGTGGAGTGGTCCCAAGCTGATCGATTTCGGCATCGCGAAGCATGAAGGCTCGACCGATCTCACCCAGACCGGTGTGACGGTCGGTTCGCTGCTTTGGATGAGTCCGGAAGTGCTGGCAGGATTGCCGGCTGCCCGCTCCAGCGACGTCTTCGCGTGGGGGCTGTGCGTGGCGTTCGCCGGTTCCGGGAGGGCGCCGTTCGGGTCCGGAAACGCCCACGCGGTCGCGTACCGGATCTCCCAGGAGCAGCCGGATCTGCGCGGCTTGCCGGGTGGCCTGACCGAGCTTGTTGCGGCGACGCTGGCCAAAGATCCCGCCGCCCGACCGACCGCGGATGCGCTCTGCCGGGCTTTGGGTGGCCGCGGCCAGCAGGCGACGGCCGTCGCCCTGCCACGCTCGGACGGAGGCTGGACCGGTCCCAGTGCCGCGGCCGGGACGCCAGGGGTGGTCGGGCCGCCGCCTGGCTACCCGCCGACCTACCCACCGACCGGTCCGACGCCGCAAAAGCCAAAACGCGGGCTCGTACTGCCGCTCGCCATCATGGCGGTGCTTCTGGTGGCGGCCGCCATCGGGATTGCGATCCTCGCGGCGAAGGACAATGGCAGCAAGGGCAAGGCCGGGCCGACCCCCTCGGTCACCTCCACGCCGAGCACGCCCCCGCCCACGACGCCGAGCACGTCACCGCCTACGACGCCGCCCACGACCACGCCGCCGACAACCACCCCACCAACCACGCCGCCGCCGGTGGCGGCCAACCTGGGTCAGGCCGAGAACTCGGTGCTCGCCGCGGGATACACGCCCTCCTCCGACGCCTCCGCGAGCTGGGATCCGCAGGCGCCGATCAACGTCATCCTCGCGACGCTCACCGGATCCGCCGACGGATACAACAACTGGGCGTTCTTCTTCGTCGGCAACCGCTACATCGGCCACGACACGAAGGACCCGAGCCTCACGATCGCCGTGACCGGGCGGCGGACGACAGACACCATCACGCTCGCGTACACGATCTACGCCCCGAGCGACCCGAACTGCTGCCCGACCGGTGGGACGCAGAGCGTGCGCTATCAGTGGAACGGCAGCCAGCTGATCCCGCTGGACCCGATTCCGAGTAACGACCCGACGGGTAACCACCGCTGAGGCATCTGGTCTGATGCTGGGATGACTGGACCCCTGACCGGCTACCGCGTTCTCGAACTCGCCGGCCTCGGGGCGCTGCCGTACGCCACCCTGAAGCTTGCCGACATGGGGGCCGACGTCATCCGTATCAACCGGGTGAGCGAGGCCCCGGCCGAGCCCCCCGCAATGGCGGACATTCCCGAAGAGCAGTACTGGCGCGAATTCGACCGCGGTCGCCGCTCGATCGCCGTCGACCTCAAGTCCGCGGCCGGCGTCGACCTCGTCCTGCAGCTTGCTGAGCGGGCCGACGTGTTGCTCGAATCCTTCCGGCCGGGCGTGGCAGAGCGGCTGGGTGTCGGGCCGGAGCAGGCGATGGCGCGCAATCCGAAGCTGGTGTACGGCCGCCTCACCGGGTGGGGGCAGACCGGCCCGCTGGCTCCCGTTGCCGGTCACTCGCTGAACTACGAGTCGTTGTCCGGCGCCATCGGATCCATCGGCCCGGTGGGCGGACCGCCCGTTCCCCTGCTGCAGGTGTTGGGGGATTTCGCCGGAGGTGGCCTTCATCTGGCGTACGGGGTCGTGTGCGCGTTGCTGGAGGCCGGCCGCACGGGGTGCGGGCAGGTCGTCGACGCGGCGATGCTCGACGGGGTCATGTCGCTCTACGGCGTGTTCTACGGGATGGCCGCCTCGGGGATGCACACCGAGCAGATCGGCAGCAACCTGTTCGACGGCGGCGCGCCGTTCTACAACGTCTACGAGACGTCCGACGGTCGATATGTGAGCGTCGCACCCATCGAACCGCATTTCTATCTCCAGCTCCTGGACGCGCTCGGGATCCCGGCCGACGAGCTCCCGCCCCAGTACGAGCGGAGCCAGTGGCCGGCGGTGCGCGAGCGGTTCGCGGCGGTCTTTCGCACGCGTACGCGCGACGAGTGGCAGCAACTCCTGGAGGGCACCGATGTCTGCTTCGCGCCCGTGATGCGGCTGGCCGAAGCCCACGAGCACCCGCACAACATCGCCCGCGAATCCTTCGTAACGACGCCTGACGGAGGCCGTCAAGTGCGGCCCGCCCCCCGGCTTTCCGGCATGTCTGACGAGGTCAGCAAGAGCTACGCATATATCGGCGCCGATACCGATGCGGTGCTGGCGGAGTTCGGCTTGGATGAGTCACAGATCGCCGGTTTGCGCTCCGCCGGAGTGGTCGCGTGACCCGCCTGACCCGGTCAGCCGATCACATTTGACCTCCGGTCACCGATGACATTATTGACCTCCGGTCAAGTGTCTGCGCCGCCCGGTACGTTGTCGCACACCGCAGCCTGAAGGGACGGGGACCCGATGTATCTGGAGCTCACGGATGAGCAGCAAGCGCTGCGCAATGAGGTGCGCACCTACTTCCAGGAGTTGCTGACCCCGCAGGTCCGGGCTGAGTTGGCCGGTGGCGGCGGCATCGGTGAAGCGATGCGCAAGGTCGTGCGCCAGATGGGCACCGATCGTTGGCTGGGAGTCGGCTGGCCGGTCGAATACGGCGGTCGCGGCCTGACTCCGGCGGAGCAGTTCGTCTTCTTCGACGAGTCGATGCGCGCGGGTGCGCCGGTGCCGATGCTGACGATGAATACGGTCGGCCCGACGATCATGCAGTTCGGCACCCAGGAGCAGAAAGACTTCTTCCTCCCCAAGATCCTGAATGGCGAGCTGCACTTCTGCATCGGCTACAGCGAGCCTGATGCGGGCACCGACCTCGCGGCCTTGAAGACGCGGGCGGTGCGTGACGGCGACGAATACGTCATCAACGGTCAGAAGACGTGGACGAGCCTCGCATCTGACGCCGATTACTGCTGGCTGGCGGCTCGCACCGATCCCGCCGCGCCGCGCCACCGCGGGATCTCGATGATGATCGTCGACATGAAGAACACGCCGGGCATTACCGTCCGGCCGCTCAACCTGATCGCCAGTCACAACGTGACGTCGGTGTTCTTCGAAGACGCCCGGATCCCGGCCAGCGGCATCGTCGGCGAGGTAAATGGCGGCTGGAAGCTGATCACGAATCAGCTCAACCACGAGCGCGTCACGCTGGTGAGCTCCGGCTCCATCGGGCGTTACCTCCTGCAGGTTCGCGAGTGGGCCCAGCAGACCAAGCGGCCCGATGGCTCCCAGGTGATCGATCAGGAGTGGGTACGCATCTCGCTCGCCCGCCTGCACGCCCGGTTGGAGGCGCTGCGCCTCATGAACTGGGAGGTCGCTTCGGCCGCCACCGAGGGGTCGCTCCAGCCCCAGGATGCGTCGGCGATGAAGGTGTTCGGCACCGAGTTCAACCTCGAGTGCATCCGCGGCCTCATGGAGATCGTCGGGCAGGCGGGGTATCTGGCGGGCGACACCGCCGGGTCAATGCTTCACGGCCAGCTCGAGGCCGCGGCGCGCAGCATGCTCATCCTCACCTTCGGCGGCGGCACCAATGAGTTGCAGCGCGATCTGATCGCGATGTTCGGGCTCGGCTTCCCGCGCGCCGCCCGCTGACCGACAATTTTCCGCTACCGCCGGCCTCTCGCCACACCAGGAGCACCCCACGTGAACTTCACCCTTGATGAGTCACAGACCGCCGTCCGCGAGCTGGCCGCGCAGATCCTCACCGAGAAGTCGACTCCCGAGCAGCTTCGGGCGCTCGAAGCCGCGGGAGAGTCCTTCGATCGCCCGCTGTGGACCGACCTCGCCGCGGCGGGGTTGCTCGGCATCGGTTTGCCCGAGGAGTACGGCGGTGGCGGGCTCGGCTTCGTCGAGGTCGGGCTCCTGCTCACCGAGGCTGGTCGACATGCCGCCAAGGTGCCGCTGTTGGCGACGTTGACCACGGCGGCGGCGCTGGCCGAGTTCGGGCCTGCCGAGCTGGCCAATCGGTGGCTGCCGGCGGTGTGCGCGGGCGAGGCCGTGCTCTCCGCCGCGTTGGCGTCCTTTCCTGACCCGCCGCTGACCGTTTCGGGCTCGGGTGCGGTCGACGGGGTCGTCTCGTTCGTTCCCGCCGGCCTTGACGCCGCGGCGGTCCTGGTGTTCGCCGAACGCGCGGGCGGCAGCATCGGTGCGTTCCTGATCGATCCGCACGGACCCGGCGTCGGCAGCGAAGCCCAGGTCACGGGCGCCGGATCCGTCGAGGCACGGCTGACCCTGTCCGGCGCTTCCCCGCTGGGACAGCTCGACGGCGACGGCGGCGCGATTCACGAGTGGCTGCGCCAACACGTGGTCGCCGGTCATTGCGCCAGCGCTGCCGGGATCACCGCGGCGGCTCTTGAGCTGACGACGGAATACGCCCGCGAGCGCGAGCAGTTCGGCAAGGCCATCGCCACGTTCCAGGCGGTGGCGCAGCGTGCTGCTGACGCGTTCATCGACGTCAAAGCCATCCGGTTGACGGCGCTGCAGGCATGCTGGCGGGTCGCTTCAGGGCTGCCGGCCAGCGAGCAGGTGGCCATCGCGAAGTTCTGGGCGGCTGACGGCGGAAAGCGCGTCATGCACGCGGCCCAACACATCCACGGCGGCATCGGGGTCGACAAGGACTACCCGCTGCACCGGTTCTTTCTCGCGTTCACCCAGACCGAGCTGAGCCTCGGGGGAGCCACCGAGCACCTGCTGCGGATCGGTGATGAGCTCGCCCGGGTTCCGGCCTGACGGTGGTGATCGGGCCGCTTAGGAGGTCGGCTCCGTCGCCGGCCGCGGCACCCTGGATCGCTCGCCGGCCGAGTGCGGCTAGCGTGCTCATGTGAAGGTCCGTATCGGTGTTTCACTCGCCGGCGCAGTCTCCGATTCCGCCGACGGCTTCCCGGGCTTTGCGGCCAGCGTCGATGAGCTGGAGGAGCGCGGGATCGACTCGCTGTGGCTCTCGGAGCTGGTTTATTCGCCCCTGGTCGAGCCGTTTATCGGGATGGCTTACGCCCTCTCCCGTACCGAGAAGCTCAAGGTGGGCACCGGAGTCGCGGTGCTGCCCGGCCGCTCGCCGATCCTGGTGGCGAAGCAGCTGGCGTCGCTGGCGCTCCTGGCGCCCAAGCGGGTGCTGCCGGTCTTCGGGCTTTCGCCGGCCCGTCCGGCCGAGCGCGCGGCCTTTCCGGTCCCGGAAGGTAAGCGAGGGGCCGTCTTCGATGAATCCCTCGATCTGGTGCGCCGGCTCCTGCGCGAGCCCCGCGTGAGCTTTCACGGCGAGTTCTTTGACGTCGACGGGGCGACGGTGGGGGAGCTTCCACCCGCGCCGCTGGACATCTGGCTCGGTGGCAGCGCGCCCGCGGGGTTGCGCAGGATCGGTCGCTTCGGAGACGGCTGGCTGGCGAGCTTCATCACGCCCCAGGAAGCGGCTGCCGGGATCGACGCGATCAAAGAGGCGGCCGCGGAGGCTGGCCGCGAGGTCGATCCTGATCACTACGGGATCAGCCTGCCAGTTGCTTTCGGCGACCTTCCCGAGGGGCTGACGGCGGCCATTCTCGCCCGCCGGTCCGACGTCTCAATCAAGGATCTGGTGCCGACCGGGTGGGACGAGGCGCGAGCGATGATCGAGCGTTACATTCAGGCCGGCATGAGCAAGTTCGTCATCCGGGCCGCAGGCAATGAGCCTGACGAGGGCTTCTTACCGCAATTCGTGACAGAAGTCCTGCCCCTACAAACCTGAATCCCACTGCCGTTGAGCGGGCGCGCTGACAACGGACCGCTAGACGGGCGTCGCACCAGCCGCGCTCCAGGCATGGGGGCGGGGCGGCGCCACATCCCCCAGCAGACAGCACCGCCCCGTCCACCTCCTTCAACGAGTCGGCACGCCATCGGAAACGGGCACGGCCGGTCAAATCACGCTTCGATCGCCCGCCACAGCGATGTCACGGCGTCTGGCAGCAGCGCCGGGCCACCAGCGATCGCCGGATCCAACGCGTACTCAGCGAGCCGGGCGCACAGGAAGCGTCCGGATCGACGAGCACGTGGCGGGCATGCAGGTCCCCGTGGCACTGCACGCCAGGGCCCGCCGGTGGGGGCAGTGCGGCAGCCTCCACGAGCAACCGTTGCGCCGCGGCGACCGGACCTCAAGACCCCGTCCGGCCAGCTGCGCGAGAGCCTCGGTCGCCGGAAGGTGCCGAGCTGGCCGGCTATTTTGTCGCGATCGGCATCCGGTACGGCGCCCAGCAGCAGGTCGTCCCCCATGAGTACGCGGGGGCCCCAGTCCGGCCACGGCTGCCCGCCCGTCACACTCCCGGAAGCCGAGATCACGCGTTCCGGCGCCCACGCAGGGGCCTGGGGTACGCCGGCCCGGGGTGTCGACATCGCCCCTCAGCTCGGGGCGGCTGTCCACCGGGTCTGCGGCGCGCCGATCCGCGGGAGCACGGAGCCGGTTTCCCCGAAGCGCTCATTGGCCGCCGACCAGTCCGCGCGGGCGTCCTCGACCTCCTGGCGGGTGCGGGCGACGAAGTTCCACCACATGAGGATCGGTGCTTCGAAAGGTGCGCCGCCCAGCAGGATCAGTCGGGCGTCCGCGCGGGCGGTGATCTCGATTTCGTCACGTCCGAGTCCGAGGTAGGCGAGTTCCCCGGGTACGACGGGAACGGCCGGGTCGCGGGCAGTGCCGGCCACGGCGACCGCTCCTTCGAGCACCACGATGGCGTATTCATGCGCCTTGCGCAGTGGCAGCGTCGCCTGGCCGGCGGTGAGCTTCAGCTCGATGCCCAGGTGGTCGGTGTCGCGGCGGGCGGGCGACGCCGCGGCTTCGAGTTCGCCGACGATCACGCTGGCTACCGCAGTGCCGAACTCGAGCGCGGGAAGCTGCGCATGATGTTCAAACGTCGGCGCCAGGTGACGGGTCGCCTCCGGCTGGGCGACCCACAGCTGGATGCCCTGCAGGTCTCCGCGATAGTGGCCGGACGGCTCCTCAGCGTGGCTGACTCCGTGGCCTGCGGTCATGAGGTTGAGCTGGCCGGGGCGGATCAGCTGCTCGGAGCCGAGGCTGTCGCGGTGCACCAGCTCCCCGGACACCAGACCCATGTGATCGGCGAAGCACCAGGCGCCGACCGTGCGGCGAGCCCGTCGCGGGAGCGCGCGGCGGACCAGAACACCTCCGACGTCAGCAAGGCGGCTGGCGGTGACCTCGACGACCGGCTCGCCGCTGCCGGTCTCGGGCGCGGAGTCCGGCGAGCTGTCCTGAACCATCACGGGCCCGCTCATGCAGACATTCTCACCTCGTAGCGCGCTTGCGCGCGAGCCCCATCGCGGGGAAGGGCGCCCGAGCCGCAATGTTTGGGCGCCCTGAGGCGACGCCGAGCTCGGCGTCACGGCCCGGATCGTACGGACCTTCCCGTGCGGTTCAATGGGGCCGGGCGCAAGGAGCGCCGCGAGCCGCGCCAGCGCGTGTCGTCAATGGCTCCATGGGGATCAGACGGCTATGGCACTGCCCCCTGACTACATCGACGATCTGCTGCAGGCGGTGGGCACCTCGGGCGTCGTGGTAATCGCTGCCATCGAGAGCGTGGTGGACAGCGGCCCGAAGGTCGAGGTTCGCGATGAATATGACGAGCAGGGCCGATTCATCGCGCCGCCACCCGGTAGTGGTCAGCCCTTGCAGCCCCACCAGCTGGTGACCCTGCTCGTCCACGACGTACTGCAGGGACGGCTGCGCGAGAAGCGGGTGACCGTCTCGAAGCCGGTGGCGCCGTACTGGCTGACGGCCGGCTGCGCGCCCGCAGGTGCCGTCTATTTCCTGACCCGGGGCGAGGACGGCGGTTTGTCCATCGCGGCCCACTTCGGCCCCTATTCCATCTCCGCGAAGGAGGCCCGCGCCGAAATCAGCGCCCGCGGCGGGAAGCCTCGCTGGTGGCAGTTCGGCTCGAGTGGCCGCTAGCCCGCCATCTCGGCGAGTGCGGACCACGACGTCCCGGGCACTTCGACGTTGACGATCTTCGGCACCCCCGCCAATAGCGCAGGCAGGTCGCGTATGGCCGCTTTGAAGTGGGCGGAGTTGACGTGCTCCGCGCCGGCTTGCGCATCCCTGAAGGCTTCCAGCAACACGAATTCATTCGGGTTTTCCGTGCTTCGGGACCATTCGAACCACAGGTTGCCCGGCTCCTGGCGGGTGGACTCCGTGAATCCCGCGACGCTGGCCAGCCATTCTTCGGCGTGCTCGGGCCGGACCGGGAACTTGACGACGATAAAGATCACGAGCGGCTCCCTTCGGTAGGGGTGAGTATCTCCCGCAGGGCTCTCGGAGATCGGCGGGTCGCCGGCTTCGTCCTGGGCGGCTCGCACGAGTGGTGGGAGTATGCCCGCATGCAGGTTCTGCTTCGACATTCACCGTCGTTCACGGTCGCCCGTTGCACCCTGGCTCCCGGCGAACCGCTCCGGGTCGAGGCGGGCGCGATGATTGCCCACAGCGCCGGTGTTCAGCTCGAGTCGAAGGCCCAAGGGGGCGTCATGGCCGGGCTGAAGCGCAGCGTTCTCGGCGGTGGCTCCTTCTTCGTCACGACCTACACGGCGCCGCCGCAGGGCGGCTGGGTCGACGTCGCCGGGGTGCTGCCGGGCGACACCGTGTCGATCGATGTCACGCCGCAGGAGCCGTTTTTCCTACGCCGCGGAAGCTGGATCGCCAACTCCTCGAACGTGCAGGTCGACACCCAGTGGGGTGGCATGGCCAACCTGTTCGGCGGTGAGGGCGGCTTCGGATTTCGGGCGAGCGGGCAGGGCGAAGCGCTCGTCAGCATCTACGGTGCCGTCGACATCATCGATCTGGAGCAGGGTGAAACGGTCACCATCGACACCGGACACGTGGTCGCGTACGCGCTGAATGTCCAGTTCAAGATGCGCCGCGCGGTGCAGGGACGCACGATTCAGTCCATGAAGTCCGGCGAGGGTTGGGTTTTCGACTTCTTCGGTCCCGGCCGCGTACTCCTGCAGTCGCGCAACCCGGAGGCCTTTGCCCACTGGGTCGCCGAGACAGTGCCTGGCGAGCAGCCACGGGAAGGGCTGGGCGGCCTCGGCGGCGGAGGCGGCGGCGTCGGCGGTTTCTTCCGCTGAGCGGCGCCGGCCATACAAAATGACGGCGGGCGGGGCCGAAGCCCTTCGTGCGCAATTGGATGGCAAGCGCCAGGTGGCGAATGTCGGATTGTGCAGGCTTCGCCGGCTCGACCGCCTGGGCGATACGGCATGACTCGATGGCGTCAGCCGATGGCCACGACCTCGACCAGCGTGTCTGCGCCGCGCAGATCGTCGGGATTACGCGTGTACAACCGGGCGGCATGCGCGTGGGCGGTCGCGGCGATCAGTACGTCGAGACTGCGCGGGCGTGGGGTGCGGACGGCCCGTACCACCGCGGCCGCCAGTTCGCTGTAGCTTGCCGCGACCGCCTCGTCGACGGGCAGCGGATCGAAACTTCGTTCAAGCCCGGTCAGCAACCGAAGGCGCGCGGCGCGCTGGTCATCGGTGGCGGCCACGAGCACGCCAAAGTGAATCTCGGCGATACTTACGGCGCTGATGGCCAACTCGCCCGGTAGCGGCTCGAGATTGCCAGCGATGAGCACGCTGGTGTCCAAGACGGCCCTCACGCGCTGAACGGGTCCCTGACCGAATGGTCAACGGCGTCGAGGTCCACGGCGAGGCCGGGCGTCCCCGGGCCGGTGAGGAGCGCGGAAACCTCCTCGAACCGCCGCCAACGCCTCCCGCCGGCTGGCACTAGACGAGCTGCCGGCCGCCCACTGACGGTGACGGTGAAGGATTCCCCTCCTTCAGCGCGACGGACGTACTCGCTGGCGCTCTGGCGCAGCTCGCGCAACCCAATCTGTTCCATCCGGCCACTGTAGCAACAGTGCTACCTAGGCCCCCGGCGGCTGGTAAGCCACGGTCGTCTGCATGGCCGTATCAACCTCGGAAGGGCTGAGCAGGACGACGGTCTCGTAGCTGCTGATAGCAGCCGAGGAGCCGATGCTGGCGGCGACCGCCATTGCGGTCGCATTGTCAGGGAACTCGACGATGACGTACACGTCGTGGCTGCCGAACGCGAAGTAGAACGATTCGAGTGAGCCGCCGACGTCTCCGATGGCCTTTTCCACGGCGGCAACGCGGGCGCTGCCGCCGACCTTCATCACCCCTTTGATGCCTTCTGAGGTGTACGAGACTTTCAGCAGGTACTTGCTCACGACGGATCCTGACTTAGAAGGGGAACAAGTCATATCGGGCGCAACGGCGCAGGTCAAGGCGTTGCTGCAGGCTGGACCGGTCTCGAACAGGTTTCGCCGACTCGGGCGCTCACGACCTGTCGCGCGGTGATTACGGTCAGTGCTCCCGGCACGGTTTCGTTGTTTCGGTCCACTGAAGAACAGCGAGGGTTTAGCGTCTGCCGCAACGCGACCGTTATGGGGGCTCGTGTGAAAGGCATTGGTGGGTACGAATTCCTCCAGCAGGCGGCTGTTGGGTCGACTGGTGTGGTGTGGCAAGCACGCCAGCTGGATCTCGGTCGGCTTGTCGCGGTCAAGGAGCTGTCGGCTGCTCTGCGCAGTACGCCTGACGGGTTAGCTCGTTTTCGGGCGGAGGCGGCGCGGCTGGCCAAACTCGACGATGACCATGTCGTGAAAATCTACGACTATGTAGAAGCCGATGCGGGTGCCTTCATCGTTCAGGAGTGGGTCGATGGCGAGACGCTAGAGCATCTGGTTGGTAGGGTCGGGCAGCTGACGGCAGAGCAGTCGGTTGGGGTTCTTCGTGGCGCCCTGCTTGGATTGGCCGCGGCGCACGATCTTCGTTTGGTCCACGGTGATGTGAGTCCGACGAATATCCTGCTGGACCGGGCTGGTACCTCCAAGCTCATCGACTTCGGGATCGCGACTGCCGTGGGGGATAGCGGCCGTTACGGAACTCCGGCTTATATGAGTCCGGAGGCAGTGTCAGGCGCCGGGATGCTGCCGGCGAGTGACGTCTATTCTGCTGCGGCAGTGTTGTTCACATTGCTGAGCGGCAAACCGCCAATGGCGGGCGCGGATGTCGCCGCAGTACTACGTCAACACCTGGAGGATCCTCCGCCGCGGTTGGTGGGGCATGGCGCCGAGTTGCAGCGGATCGTTCAGACCGCTATGGCGAAAGACCCTCATGTTCGACCAGCAGATGCTCGAGCTTTCCTGCGGGAGTTGGAGCAGGCAGCCGAACGGCGGTTCGGTGCGGCTTGGCTATCGCGGGCCAGCGTTGCCGGTTTGGTCGCTGGCGGTGTGGAAGCAGTGACAATTGCGACCCGCGGTGGAGGCGGTAGCGCGAGCGTAGTGTCCGCTCCCGTTGTAGTGGCTGCCCTCGACCAAGAAGTAAGTGTCGGTGGACGCCGACGGCGCCGGTTGCGCAAGGCGATGCCTGTCGCGGCTGCTGCGCTGATTCTCGCCGCGGCTGGAACGGTCACGGCGGTGGCCACCACTGGCGGAAAGAAAACGCAAGTTGTGTCCTCGAGTGGCACCGTCGTGCCGAAACTCGCACCCACGACTCCTAAGCCGAAGCCAGCAGTCGTCGTACGGCCAGCGGCCGGCGCAAGTGTTGAGGCGTCCGCGGCGATTGTGACGACGTTTTCGGTTTCGGGAGCCTGCAGCGGGCAGGGAGGCTTCAAGTCCGGATACCGCTTCGTGTCAGCGCATGTCCCGGTCGCAGCTAATGGACTGGCCTTGAAGCTCTCTCAGATCCCGGGCGCAGTCTATGTGGTTGGGCCACCAGCGACCGTCCAATGCCCCGGCTTCTCGTTCCCAGTAGCGGGGACCGGGGTTGACAAGGTGCTCACCACCGGCACTATCGGCCAGACGCTGAGGCTCGTCGCAACGGATGTGACAAAAACGCCGGGACTACCCGCCGGGATACCGGCCGATAATGTCTTCGTCGAGGTCGATGCAATTCCCCAGTTCACCGGTAAAGGGCTTGCACTGCGCGCGTGTAATGCTGTCAGGGGAACGGCGCATACCGCCGCAGCGATCAGTCCTTACCCTTGTCTCCCGGCGAACACGACGTATCGAATCACCCTGCCGTTGGCCGCTGCGGCGACCACCTGCGAAGCCAAATCCAGCCCCGCAGCAAACCCTGTTAATGTCGGGTGCCGGTCGTCCGGCACTCTCATCTTGGTCATCCGCACCTATGCTCGCCCACCAAAGCCGGCGCCGACCGTCTCCGCAACTTCAAACGGCTAGCCTTGAACCGTCTGGTAGCCATCAAATATTTGCGTCGGCAGGCACTCGCCGATCCTGACGCGTCGATCATCATGGAGTATGTCCGGGGGAGCCGCTCGATGTGCTCTTGGAGCAGCGGACGCTGACCTTTCCGAGCAGCTCGCCATCCTCGTCGACGTGGCGAAGCACCCAAAGCTGCTGACGTCGCCGACCTGCTCGACCGACTACCTCTGCTCAACACCCTAATTCTCGAGCCGGGTGAAGAACCGTCGCGGGTTACCAACCATCATCTGATCGATCTGGTCGTCCGTCACCCCACGCTCTCGTAGGGCGGGCAATACGTCGTTGGAGATGTGCAGGTAATGCCACCGAGGCACGACTACAGGGACCTGGTCTTCCGGTAGCCAGTCGATGAAGCAGGAGGCATCGTGGGCGAGGACAACGTTCTCGGCGTACCCCCGCCGGCACAGCTCGACGACCGTATTAACCCGCTCCTCGAAGGGAAGGAGGAAATCGAGGCCGAAGCGGTCCATGCCCACCAAGGATCCGCGGGAGATCAGTTGCTCGAGGTAGTCGAGGTCGGCGGTGTCGCCGCAGTGGCCGATCACGACCCGGGAAAGGTCCACCCCCTCCTCGGCAAATATTCGCTGTTGAGCGAGGCCTTGGCGGCTCTCGGCGTGCGTGTGGGTGAGAATGGGGGCGCCCGTTTGACAGTGCGTCTGCGCGACTGCGCGCAGCACGCGCTCCACGCCGGGCGTCACCCCTTGATGTTCGGTGGCGCATTTGAGAAAGGCCGCTTTGACGTCAGTTCCGGCAATGCCCTCCTCGATGTCGCGAACGAACATCTCGACCATGGGTTCGGGGCCGTCGAAGAGGGTGCCGGGACCTCGGTAGTCGAAATAGAACGGCACCTCGTTGTAGGTGTATAGCCCGGTGGCGACCACGATGTTCAGCTCGGTCTGCGCTGCTACCCGCTGGATCCGGGGAATGTAGCGCCCGAGGCCGACCACCGTGGGATCGACGATGGTGTCGACACCGGCCGCATGGAGTGCGTTGAGCTTCGTCACGGCATCGGCTACCCGGGCCTCCTCGTCCCAACCGTTCGGATAGTTGCTCGCAATCTCCGTGGAAAGCACGAAAACGTGCTCGTGCATGAGGGTTGGTCCGAGTGTCGCCGCGTCTATCGGGCCGCGGGCGGTCTCTACCTGGGTCACGGTGGTTCTCCCTTTGCCTCGTTCGCCCCGGAATGGGCTCTTGTCCTGGTCGATTTCCCACGCGGCTCAGTGAAGTGGCTTTCCCCAGTCGGTCTGCTTGCGCAGCTCTGACTTGAGCACCTTGCCGCCAGGGTTTCTTGGCAGCGGATCGGACTGTATGACCACGAACTGCGGGACCTTGAAGTCGGCAAGGTGCTTGGC
>JBBRSE010000021.1:0-72009 GCA_038245655.1 Mycobacteriales bacterium
AAAGGCGACGCAGAAGGCGAACTCTGGTACATCCCACCCGACGGCCGCGAACCGATACGCGGACAGCGCCACGGCATCATCCCGCGCGCACCCGACATCCTCCGCCTATGAAGTTCAGGTCGCCTTGCCGCGACCTAGCTCGCGAACAAGCGCGAGCTACCTGGTCACAGGCGCCCGATCGCCCCTCGCGGCGGACTCGAGTCCCGGACACGCATGCCGATCCGCCTGAGTGATTGCGGGGTAAAGGCTAAGTTCGGTGTAATGGAGTGCCGCCGTCAGCCGCGATCGAGCTCTCGCGACCCGATCTGGATCCGGTTTTGACCGTCACTGCCAATGGCGTGCAGCGGCGTTCGCCTGCCGAAGCAGCTGCTCCGGGCCCCGTCAACGCGCCGGAGCCAGCCGCCGGCGACCGCCCGGGCCGCCGCCACATCACCGCGCTCGACGGCATGCGGGGCATCGCCGTCCTGCTGGTGCTGTGCTTTCACTTCAAGCTGGGTCCGTTTCACGGCGGGTTCGTCGGGGTCACCGTCTTCTTCACGCTTTCCGGCTTCCTGATTTGCTCACGAACGCTCTCGGAGGTCGGCCGTAGCGGCGGCTTCAGGATGCTCGATTTCTTCGAGCGTCGGGTTCGCCGGCTCGCTCCGGCGGCCATCCTCTGCATCCTGGCCGTCGTCATCTGCGCCAGCGCGTTCGGCACCCGGGAGCAGCACGCCGCGGTTCCCGGCGACGCGATCGCGGCGCTTGCGAACGTCGCCAACTGGCGATTTCTGGTGCATGGCACGAGCTACACCGATCTGTTCGCCGCCCCGTCGCCGCTGAACCATTTCTGGTCGCTGGCGATCGAGGAGCAGTTCTACCTCGTCTTCCCGGTGATCGTTTTCCTGGTGCTAAAGCTTCCGCGTCGGCTTCGTGTCATCAGCATCGCGCTCATCGTCTCCGCGGCCCTCGAGTGGTCGGCTCATGTGGGCTCGACCGCCGCCAGCTTCAATCGCTTCTACTACGGCACCGACGCCCGGATGGCCGAGCTGCTTATCGGTGTGGTCGCGGCCCTGGCGCTGTCCTACTGGCAGGTCTCGGTGCCTCGTCCGGCGGGCCGGCAGCGGTTTGCGGTCACCCTGCTGGCGGCCGCCGGCCTCGCGACGATCGTCGCCGGGGCCGTGGTCTACCGCAACGGCGGCGCGAACTACCAGCACGGCGGCGCGTTCATCATCGGGCTGGCCACCGCGCTGCTGATCATCGGAGGGCTGGAAGGCTCGAACGGGGTCGCTCGGCTGTGTTCGGTACGGCCGCTGGTATGGGTCGGGAAGGTGTCCTACGGGGCCTACCTCTACCACTGGCCGATCTTCGCGCTCTCCGGCAAGCACTGGGGTCCGCTGCACGGTACGAGCCTCGGAGTCGCGCAGCTCACGCTCAGCCTGGTGCTGGCCGGGCTGTCCTTCCGCTACCTCGAAGCGCCCATCCAGCAGCGCCGCTTCGCCCCGTCGGGCCGTGGCCTGCTCAAAGGCTGGACCCGGGCGCTGGCCGGCGCTGCGGTGGTCACCGTCGCGCTCGCGTTTCTGAATCCGGCGCACGGAGCGCCTGCTTTCAGCCGGACAGCCAGCGGATTGGCGATTCCGGCGCGTGCGGCAGTAAAGCCGGGAGCGGTGGTCGCGCGTAACAACGCTGCGATCCGTCCGCTTCGGGTGTTGGTGACCGGTGATTCCACCTCGCAGGTGATCGCCAACGCGCTGGTCGGCTATCAGAACAGGTATCCGAAGGCGCTTCAGGTGCTCGACCTCAGCCTGCCGGGTTGCCCGGTCACACCGGTCGACCGCATTCGCAACTACCAGGGTGAGAGCGGGCAAAATGTCACGCTCTGCGGCGGCTGGAGGCAGACCTTCGGACGTCAGATCGCCGCGTTCAAACCCGACGTTTCGGCGGTCTTCCTTTCTGTCATGGAGCAGACCGATCAGCGAACGGATTCGACCGGTTGGGACAACCTGCTCGACCCGCCCTTTCGCGCCCACCAGATCAGCGAGTTCGCGGCATTCGCCAAGCTCCTGAATTCCACGGGTGCGCCGGTGGTCTGGGCGGATGCGCCGTACATCAAGTTCCAGCAGGATCTGCCCTGGGTCAGTGACAGCCAGCAGCGCACCGATGTCTTAAATGCGATGTATCGCGATCTTGCGGCCGCCAATCCGGAAATTCACCTGATCAGTTATGCGTCGCATTTGAACCGTCCGGATCACACGGTCGACACCCAGGTGCGTCCTGACGGCGTTCACATGAATCAGTACGCGGCCGAGCACCTGGCGTACACCTGGCTGCTTCCGCTGCTCGAGCGCTACAAGCCCAAGCATGACCGGGCGTAGAGGCCCGGGCGAGATCGCGTTCGGTCTCGTCCTGCTCGGAGTGCTGGTAGGGCTCGCGCTGATCGCCCAGGACCACTGGAAGCAGGGGCTGAGCCTGATGGGCGTCACCCTGCTAGGCGCCGCGGCGGCCCGACTCCTGCTCCCAGCCAGCCGGGTCGGGCTGCTCGTCGTGCGCAGCCGGCCCTTCGATGTCGCGACCCTCGCCCTGCTCGGGGTGGCCATCCTCGGAGTGACTTTTCAGGTGCCGTTGCCACACCGCTGACGCCACCGGAAGTAAGGAACTGGTATTTCGTCCGTTTTGACCCGATCTTCTGCCGGCCGTGCAGACTGACCGAAGGTTCGCAGCGTTCTGTTGCAGATCAGTTACCGCATTCTGTGTACGACCCAAGGGGCGCAGTTGTCTCGGCAAGCCTTGCTTGAGGGCGTACGTGTGTTGGAGTGCGCCCTGTTTGGTCCCGGTGCCTTGGCGGGCCACCTCGCCGATCTTGGCGCGGAAGTAATCAAGGTGGAGTCGCCGGCCGGGGATGATGTTCGGCGTGTGACGTGGCCACTCGTCGATGGCGTGTCGTTGTTGCATTGGCACATCAATCGCGGGAAGCAGTCGCTTGTTCTCGACCTTAACGTACCTGAGGCGGTGACGGTCTTTGAGGAATTGGTCGTCCACTCCGACGTGGTGATTGAAGGGATGCGCCCCGGTTTCCTGGAGAAGCGCGGGCTGGGTTATGAGCGACTTAGTCAGCTGAACTCCAAGATTGTTCACGGGTCGATATCGGGTTACGGCAACACGGGTCCATACAGAGATCTTCCGAGCCATGGGGTTGCCTACGATGCTTGGTCGGGCGCGTTACGTCCGGAGCGCGATGAGGAGGGCTTTTGCCGTATTCCGGATCAGCCGAATATTGGCATCACGGCGGGGCCGGCGTTCGGGGAATTACGACGATCCGGCGCGGCGCCTTGCTGAACGTTTGCACCTGAAGGCCAGCCGATGCGAAGTGTCAATGCTCGCCGGGACGTCGCCGCAGCGGCTGGTGAACGCTGCGGCGGAGCGCATGCTGCGCGGGGAGACTGAAGTTGCGCTGATTGTTGGAGGAGAAGCCCTGGCTACCCAAGCGCGGCTTCGGCGTGTTGGCGAGGTGCCGCGGTGGTCTTGGCCGGATCCGACCCCGCCGGCGTTTCCGTTCAACGTTGCCGAGTGGATCTTGCCCACTGAGGCAGCCCATGGCGTGTTGCCCGCATGGCTGACATTTGCCCTGTTGGACGAGGCCCGTCGGATGGCACGCCACGCGTCCGCGCCGGACTATCGAGCCGAGATCGGCGGTTTGCTCGCGCGTTGCAGCACGGTAGCGGCCGGCAATCCGGACGCCTGGTTCCGTACACCGCGCACCGTTGCCGATATCGCCCTGCCTGGACTGGATAATCGGATGGTGGCGTCTCCGTATACCAGCGCATGACTGCGTTCATGGACGTCGACATGGCCGCTGGCGTGTTGATGGCGACGCACGAGCAGGCCGACAACAGGCTCGGCGTACCTGTAGACAAGCGGGTCTACTTGCGGAGTTGGGCGTTCGCCTTGGACGCTAAACACCTTGCAGCGCGTGCTGACCTTCACCAGTCTGCCGCCATGGAAGTAGCCGCCGGTGCGCCGGTCCAGCTCGCCGGTTGTGACACTGACGACATCGCGAGCTTTGATCTATACAGCTGTTTCAGCGCTGCGCTGGGGTTCGCGATCGACGCACTCGGCATTGCTCCGACGGACGCTTCTCGGCCGCTTACCCTCACCGGCGGTTTGCCGTATCACGGGGGGCCCAGCAGCAACTACATGTCTCATTCGATCGGATACATGATCGACTGGCTGCGGGGAAGGCCGGGTTCGATGGGACTGGCCAGTGGCGTCGGCATGCACATGACCAAACATGTTTTGCTTGTTATTCCAGCGAGCCAGGGATCGTCCGGCCGCCCGACTATGGGCCGCTTCAGGCCGAACCGACCGCAGGCAGCCGCACTGTGTGGTGGCAGCTGCGGCCACGGGGCGAGCGCGAATCGCCTCTGCTACCACCGTGTTCGATCACCAGTCGAATCCCGCGTACGTCCTGGTGTTGAGCGTCCTCCCCGACGGCCGGCGCGCCTACGCTCGTAGCGATCATCCCGACACCATTCAGGCATTCGAGGACGGGCAATGGAACGAGCGGGTCGTCGAACTTCAGCCTGGCAACGACCAGACCAACCTGTTGGCCTGCGAGTGATCCCGAAGATGCGCCGTTGACGGGCCACCGAACTGACCTCCCGGATAGGCGAAACGCCAAGGTGGGCTAGGGGTTGCAGCGTTCGCACCACTGGGGGTCGGCGGTTGTTTCCGGGCGTGCGCATAGGTCTTGGCAGCGGCACCGTACGCAACCGAAGACGTCGGCGGTGATGTGGTCGGTCGGCCAGTGGCAGTCCGCGCACGGCAGTCCGATGCGTACCGAGATGCGCCCGTAGCCGGGCGTCTGGCAGCTCGGGCAAAGGGTTGCCATGCGCCTGGCGAGACGGTCAGCCAATTGGCTGAGCACCAGCCGTCGGGTGGGATTGGTGTGCGCGCGAAGATCTGGCTCGACGAGCGCTAAGCCCTCGGTGGACTGAGAGACGGCGCCGGAGATGGCAATCTTGAGGGTGGCAGCGTCGACGACCGCTTTACGAATGTGCGTGTGATCGGCACCGCCTGACGGACGGACGATCAGCGCTTGCATGGGGAATCCGGCGCTGTCAAGCCACGGCGTGATCTGCGCATAGCTGCAGACCCGCTGCGGAGCAGGAAGGTGGTGGATGCTGCGGTGACGTTCGATGACCTCGATGCCTCGGCTGTCGTCGATGAACACGATGAGTTCCTCGTGCCCGGGCAATCCCACGTCAGCCAGCGGTCCGTAACTGCCTTCAGTGGCAAAGTCCGCACGAGGTGGCGGACGCAGTCATCGCGAGGCGGGCTTTCGCTTTGGCGGCTTCTACCGGCGTGAGGGTGCGCGGGGTCTCGCCGGAAAACGTGCCGAAGGCGTCGGTGTCGATGTCAGCGGGCGCAGTTACCCATGCGCCTAAGACGGCGGCGAACGCCGGACCCAGCTGACGTTCCTTGCCGTGCTTGGTGCCAATCGCGATCATTTCACCCCGGTATGGCAACGGGGCATCGGTCACCGAGTGACCCCCATGCCTAGCACGCACCCGGCATCGACGGACCGACCGCGTGCATCGCGATGCCGGCGGCTGATGACGGTGTGGTCGCCAACTCTGGCTTCAGCACCGTAAGGACTTCCCCGATGCGGTGGTCACGCTCGAGTGGATGACGCAACGGCAGTTCCGGATGCAGCTGATAGCTGTTGCGCCGGCCTTGCCGGGTGCGTTCGAGATAGCCCGCCTCGATGAGGTCGGCGACGATGCGTTGAGCGGCACGCTCGGTGATGCCCACCCGAAGCGCAAGATCGCGATGGCGGAGGCCCGGGTCACGTGCCACGCATAGCAAGACGTGGGCGTGGTTGGTGAGGAACGTCCAGCTTTGCATCGTCAACATGATAAGGCATAGCCGCCCCCGACTTCGGGACATCAGAACCACGACACTTGACGTACGATATTTATATCGTCTATTTTGGGTCGTGTGTTGAACGAAGCCTTGCTTCCCTGGTTCCCTCGCGTTGACGCGAACCCCTCGGTTGCGCTGTACCCAGGTGCCGCCCTGTGAGTGCCGGGCTGCTGCTGCTGGTCGGCGCTCCTGCCGTCGTCGCGCTATTCGCCGCGATCGCCGGTGTCGGTGGTGGCGAGCGCGTCGGCCGGGCCGGCACGGTGGTCAGCGGGTTGGGTTTCGCAGCAGCCGTCGCGCTGTTTATCTGGGTTGCTCTCGGACGAGGGGTTCCTGCGGTTGTGGCATCAACAGGTCCGACCGGCGAGCCGCTGACCATCGCCTACGCCGACCGGTTGAGTGTTGTGCTGCTGGTGTTGGTGTTCGGTATCAGCCTCATCGTTCACAGCTTCGCGCGGCGGTACTTGCGCGGCGATGAGCGAGCCGGCTGGTTTTTCGGTTCGGCAGGCCTGTTGACCGCTGCGACGGCCGGGTCGGTGATAGCCGGCAACCTGCTGATGTTCGCGGTCTGCTGGACGCTGGCCGGTCTTGCACTGTGTCTGCTGCTCGCTACCTACTGGCGGCTGCCGGCCGCCCGCGACGGGGTGCGTCGCACCGCGGTGGCGCTGGGTCTGGGTGATGTGGCGTTGTGGGCCGCGGTCGTGCTCGTGCTGGCCCGCTGCGGCAACGTTGACATGCGTCACCTCCGAACACAGACCGGATCGCTCATCGCCGACACCGGCGTGCTCACCGTGGTGGCCGGACTGTTCGTGGTGGCAGCGCTGGCCCGTTCGGCGCAGCTGCCGTTTCATAGCTGGCTACCGGCGACGTTGGCCGCCCCGACTCCGGCCTCAGCGCTGCTGCACGCCGGAGTTGTCAACGCCGGCGGTGTGCTGCTCGTCCGATTCAGCCCCCTGGTAACCGCTTCGCCGGCTGCCATGTACCTGACGTTCGCCGCCGGGGCGGCCACGACGATCTATGGAACAGCCCTGATGCTGACCAAGACCGACATCAAGGGAGCCCTGGTCCATTCCACGATGGGCCAGATGGGCTTCATGATCATGACATGCGGGGCGGGGGCTTTCGCCGCCGCAGTGTTCCACCTCGTCGCTCATGGCATGTACAAAGCCGCCCTGTTCCTGGGGTCCGGGTCAGCGGTGCGCCGCCGCGTGCGGCACACCCAAGCACCACCGATAAGGACACCGTCGGCTGCTGCCGGCGCGGTCGCAGGCGTAATCGCCGTCCTGCTGCCCGCGGCCATCATCCTGACCGCGGCGACCCTCGCGCATCCGCACTTTGGCGGGCGCACCGGAAGCGAGTTGTTGCTGGTATTCGCCTGGGCCACCGCAGGATGGCTGACCTGGGGATGGCTCTACCGCCATCCGACGGTGCTGGGTGCGGTCGCCGCCGCAGTGGTCAACGTGATCGCTCTTACCGGCTACCTGGCGATGGTGGCAGCCGTGACGGGGTTTCTGGCACCGGCGATCTCCAGGTCGACACACGCTGCGACCCCATGGTTGTTACTGGCAGTGGCCCTGGTTCTAGCCATCGTCGCTCTCGGGTTGCGCGTATTGCACGACAGCGAACTCGGCAAGGCGATGTACGTGCTTGCCCTCAGCGCCGGTCACGTCGTGATGGGCAAAACGAAGTTCGGTGCACTTGGCGATCGGCTCATCCGCCCTCAGCCCGTTCGGCGGCTTGCCCGTTCGGAAGGAGTCTCATCGTGAGTACGGCAACGACGAACCTCGCGGCCGAACGGGTTCAGATCCGCAGCGATGTCCGACTGGCCGCCCACATCCTGGCGCCGCTCTATCCGATTGACACCTTCATTGCCATCAATCCCCTCGGGGGGTTGGAAGCAGAACCCTTCTTCGACGCGGTGCAGCACGCGCACGACCTGATCGGCATCCGGGGAGCGCTGACCGAGGACGCCTTTCGTGTCGCCTACGCCCAGGGACGCATCACCGACGCCGACCTCACCGGCGCGCTCGACAGGCACCTGCCGCTGCTGCAGCAGATGCCCCCCGTCAGCCTCGGTTCCGGCGCACTGTCAGCGATGCAACTGCTGCTGTGGGATCTGGCCGAAGGGCCCCGGCCAGAAACGCCGGCCGACGGCGCAGGGCAAACGCCAGCTTGGTGGCTGTCAAACGCGGTCGTCGTCGACGCACAAACCACCAAGTGGTGTGCCGCCTACATCGACGAGGGTCAAGCCGCCATTGCGATGCCCGGCCGCAAACGGGGCTTCTACTCTGCTTGGCGCGACTTGGCCTGGCGGGACCGGACGCTTCCGACCCCTGCCCGGTCAAGGCTGCGGACGTTAGCCGAACGTCCTGACGATGCACTCAACGAGGCGCTCGACCGGCTAGGCGTCCAGCCCGCGCAACGCCGCGACTACCTGCGGACCCAGCTGCTCGCACTGCCAGGATGGGCTGGGCACGTGAAATGGCGCGCCGACTCTGACCCCGGCATTGACCTGGTCGGCTACCTGGCGATGCGGACAAGCTACGAGACAGCCTTGGCCGGCGACAGGCGCGCACCGGACTCGCAGCCTGACGCCACCAGCGTCACGGCCCGGCAGCGCATTACCGCTCGGAACCGCGCTTTGCAATTGGCCAGCCGGCTGCCTCACGGCCCACTCTCGGCAGATCAGCTCGCCGACGCCGCTAGCGTTCTGGACCAACTCCAACCTGCCGACCGGATACGAGTGTGGCAAGACGCCTACGAGTCGCATTACCGTGACCGGCTGCTAGCAGAACTGGCAACCCACCGGCAGCCGGCCCTCACAGGGCGGCCCGCGGCTCAGCTTGTCTGCTGCATCGACGCTCGGTCAGAGGGCCTGCGTCGGCATCTCGAGGCCACCGCCGGATATGAAACGCTCGGCTTCGCCGGCTTCTTCGCGGTCGCGATCCGCTATCAGAATCTTGCTGGAGGAGCTCCGAGCGACCTGTGCCCGGTCTTGCTCTCGCCGCGCAACACCCTCATCGAACAAGCGGTGGACGCGGCGGACGCGGACCGTCACATCCGCGGTTTGAATGCCCTCGCCGGCGCGGAAGGCGGCTTTCACGCCGCGAAAGACGACCTGCTTGGCCCTTTCGCCCTTGCCGAAGCGGCCGGTTGGGTTGCCGGCCCGCTCGCCGCCGCGAAAACCCTCCTGGCTGGCCATTACGCCCGGCTGCGCAACAGCCTGAACCGTCATGCAGTCCCGGCCGCGGCCACGGTGCTGAACGTCAACGACGCCTTCACCGTCGATGAACGCTGCCTGTTCGCCGAAGTCGCGCTCACCATGATGGGCCTCGGACGCGACTTCGCCCGAATCGTGGTGTTGTGCGGGCACGGTAGCAGCACTGAAAACAATCCCTACGCGGCCGCGTTGGACTGCGGCGCCTGCGGCGGCAACCGCGGTGCCCCCAACGCCCGCACCGCCGCCGCAATCCTCAACGGAACCGACGTGCGCCACCACCTCGCCACCAAAGGAATCGTTGTTCCCGACGACACGTGGTTCGTCGCCGCTGAGCATGACACCGCCATCGACCAGGTCCGCATCCTTGACCGTCACCTGATCCCCCACTCCCACCACGAGGAACTCGGCCGGCTCGACGTTGATTTGGCCGCAGCCGGGGCCGCGTTGAG
Organism: Mycobacteriales bacterium; assembly: GCA_038245655.1. Lineage (GTDB taxonomy): Bacteria > Actinomycetota > Actinomycetes > Frankiales > Frankiaceae > DATAZK01. The sequence continues at coordinate 9,565 of JBBRSE010000021.1, forward strand.
CGCTGAGCGGTGCGCAACGCTGCCGTGCGCACCGGCCCAGCCCACACCGGCCCAGGCCAATCGGCATGTGCACACACGTTCGGGTGACTGGGCGCAGGTATTCCCTGAGTGGGGACTCGCCAACAACGCCGCCTTCATCGTGGGTCCGCGATCGATGACGGCCGGCATCGATCTGAAACGCCGCACCTTCCTGCACTCGTATGACGCCGACATTGATACTGACGGCACGGCGCTGGAAACCATCCTCACCGCACCGCTCGTCGTGGCCCAGTGGATCAACTGCCAGTACTACTTCTCGACCGTCGACCCGGACACTTTCGGGGCCGGTACCAAGACGATTCACAACGTCGTCGGCGGCATCGGCGTCCTCGCCGGCCACGCCGGCGACCTGCAACGGGGACTGCCGTCCCAATCCGTCTTCCTCGGTAGTCAGCTGATCCACGAACCGATGCGGCTACTGGCCATCGTCCAGGCACCCCTTGATCGCATCGATGTCCTGATCGAGCGAAACACCATCCTGCAGCACCTGTTCGGCAACAACTGGGTGTCCCTGGCGGCGCGTCAAACCCTGACCGACCCGTGGCAACGACACACCTCCCGCGGCTGGCAGCCGTGGACGACAGCAAAGGAACACTCATCGCCATGAGCCACCCGGACTTGACGAAAATGACCAAGGTAGAAGTGGTCGTCCCCGGCTTGGACGCTCCGGCCGTCCGTGAACTCATCGAGGCCGCCGGCGCCACCGGCTATACCAGCGTCTCGGGCGTATCCGGACTTGGCCATCACGGCTACCACCAAGGACGTCTGCTCTTCAACGACCAGGCCCCACTCGAGCTGCTCATCACCGTGGTGGCCGACGACAAAGTCGCCGGTCTGCTGACCGGGCTGCGTCAGCTACTCGCAGCGTCCTCCGGCGTCATGTTCGTGTCCGACACCTATGTCAGCCGCCCGGAATACTTCCAGTGACACCGACCACCCAGCTGGCAGCGTCCGGCGTCAAGCCGCCTCCGCCGCCCAGCGCCGTCGTCGGCATGGTCGGCGGCGGACAACTCGCCCGCATGACCGCGCAAGCCGCCATCAGCCTGGGAATCGAGCTGCGGATCCTGTCCGCCGAAGCCAACGACCCGGCGGTCACCGCCGGAGCCAAACACGTTCTTGGTAGCCCGCACGACCTGAATGCCTTGCAGCATTTCGCCGCCGGCTGCGACGTGGTCACCTACGACCACGAACATGTCCCTTTCCAGCACCAGCAAGTCTTGCACCAAACCGGCAGCCGGCTCGCCCCACCCCCGGAGGCAGCACTTTTCGGGCAGGACAAACTGCACGCCCGCCGCGTGATGACCGCTAGTGAGTTTCCCGTTCCGCCATTCGGCTACGCGCGGTCCGCCGCGGACATCGACAGGTTCGTTGCCGACCATGGGTGGCCGCTCATCGCTAAGACCCCCCGCGGCGGCTACGACGGACGCGGAGTCTGGACCCTGCGCGACATGGCGCCGGCCCAGCAGCTCTTTGCCACCCATTCCGAGGGCGTGCTGCTCGAGCCCCAACTCGACATCAGAACCGAAATCGCCGTCCTGGTCGGCCGCTCCGCGGCGGGTGAGACGAGCAGCTACCCGGCTGTTGAAACCGTGCAACGCGACGGCATGTGCCGCGAAATCCTGGCGCCGGCACCGGTCCCCGGCGACGTCGCAGCACAGGCCCGCCAGCTCGCCCTCAGCCTGGCCACTCGAATCGGCGCCGTTGGCGTGATCGCCGTCGAGATGTTCCACACCAATGGCGGCCTGCTGGTTAACGAAGTGGCGCTGCGCCCTCATAACTCGGGTCATTACACGATCGAGGGTGCGAGCACCTCACGGTTCGAGGCGCACCTGCGGGCCGTCCTTGGCTGGCCCCTTGGTGAAACGACGCTCACCGCGCCGGCCGTCGCGACCGTCAACGTCATTGGCGCGAGGTCTGCCGTCGATCCGGCCGGCCAGCTCCCCGCCGCCCTGGTCGTGCCCGGCGCGCACATCCACCTGTACCGCAAGGAACCACGGCCAGGGCGAAAACTCGGTCATGTCACAGCACTAGGCGACACGTTGCCCGAAACCCTGCAACGAGCCCGCCGCGCTGCCGCGCTCCTCGGAGGGAGTTCCCATGAGTAGCCCGCGGGTAGGCGTTGTGATGGGCAGTGACTCCGACCTGCCGGTCATGCGCCCCGCCGCGCAAACCCTAGCTGAGCTCGGCATCGTTCACGAAGTTCGCGTCATCTCCGCGCACCGCACCCCACAAGCAACTCTCGACTACGCCACTAGCGCAGCCGGACGCGGCCTTTCCGCGCTCATAGCCGGTGCCGGCGGGGCAGCCCACCTACCGGGAATGCTCGCCGCCGCCACCCACCTACCCGTGATCGGTGTGCCGGTGCCGACAACCCACCTGCAGGGCCTTGACTCGCTGCTGTCAATCGTCCAGATGCCTGCCGGCATTCCCGTAGCCACCGTCGCCATCGGCGGGGCTCGCAACGCCGCCCTGCTCGCCGCCCGCATCCTCGCCCTCACCGACTCCGCACTTATCAGCGTCATCAAGCAGGTCCAGATCGACCTGGCAGCCGGTGCCCGTGCAGCGGACCGTCACCTCACCCAAACGTTCACCGCCTTGGCTACGGCAGACGACCAGGAGGAGACATGCTCGACGGCAAACGATTGATCATCACCGGAGTGGTCACCACCGACAGCATCGCCTTTGCCGTCGCCGACCGGGCACAGCAACTCGGCGCCGACATCATCCTGACGGCCTTTCCTCGCGACCGCACCCAGACTGAGGTCGCCGCCCGCACGCTGAGCCGCCAGCCCGACATCGTCAACCTCGACATCACCCAAGACGACAACATCCAGGCCGTCACCCACTACATCCGCAGCAAGTGGGGTGCGGTAGATGGAGCCCTGCACGCCATCGCCTACGCACCCCAAGCCGCCCTCGCCGGAGATTTCCTCGATGCCTCCGCCGCCGACGTCAACCTCGCCTTTCAGACCAGCACGTACTCCTACGCCACCCTCGCACGCATGGTCAAGACCCTCGCCACCCCCCAAGGAGCGGCAATGGTCGGTCTCACCTTCGACGCCGGCGCAGCGTGGCCGGTCTACAACTGGATGGGAGTCTGCAAAGCAGGACTCGAAGCCGTCAATCGGTATCTCGCCCGCGACCTCGGAAGCTGCAATATCCGCGCGAACCTCATCGCTGCCGGCCCTTTGCACACCAGAGCTGCCGGCGGCATCCCATCCTTCGGCCGGCTCACCGACGCCTGGGACCACCAGGCACCATTGCCCTGGAACGCACACGACGCGGCCCCGGTCGCCGACTCCACCTGCTTCCTACTCTCCGACTTCTCGCGGGCCACCACCGGCGAAGTTCTGCACGTCGACGGTGGCTACCACGCCATGGCTGCCCCGCTACGACAACACCAGACCTCGACAGCAACCGCCAGTGAGCTTCCCGGACCGGCGTCGGTGCAAGCGCCCACCTCTAGCCGCCAACAGCTGCTGCGTGCCTTTCGCCTCCTGGCAAGTCACGGCATCGAAGCACGACCCGCATTCGGAAACGACGCAGCCAAGGCCAGGACCGATCTACGTCAGGCAATTCGACAGCAATTCACTGACGCAGATGCCTCATACGTCTTCTGGTCAGCGACTGACGACCGCTGTTTCGACGAGAAAGGAATGCTGCAACAGCCACTTGTGCTGCATTACAGCAACAACGACTGCGCGGACGCCATACGTCACGTCCTGGAACGAAAAGGATTACCCGTCCGGGATGGCAGCGAGTCACTCACACTGGAGGTGGCTCCTGCCTGACATTCCCTAGGCTGGAGGGCTGCGAGGGTGGCTGGTTTCGGTAGCCTGAGCAACGGCCCGTCATCCTGCGGCGGCCGCGTGTTGAACAGCCGCAAGTCCACGTGTTCGCGGCTGGTCAGCGCGTGATCGGGTATCCGAGCGTGACCGCGCGGTGCCGCTAACGCGCAGTGGGGAGTCTTAGCACATGGCGAATCCCGTGAAGATCACCGTCACCGGAGCCGCGGGCCACATCGGTTACGCGCTGCTCTTTCGCATCGCCTCCGGCCACCTGCTCGGCCCGGACGTGCCGGTGCGGCTGTCGCTGCTCGAGATCGCGCCGGCGCTGAAGGCCGCCGAAGGCACCGCGATGGAGCTCGATGACTGCGCGTTCCCGCTGCTGTCGGGCATCGACATCACCGACGATGCGACGACGGCGTTCGAAGGCGCCAATGTCGCGCTCCTGGTCGGCGCCCGTCCCCGGACCGCCGGCATGGAGCGTGGTGACCTGCTTGCGGCCAACGGCGGCATCTTCGGCCCGCAGGGCAAGGCCATCAACGACGGCGCTGCCGCCGACATCAAGGTACTGGTGGTCGGCAACCCGGCCAACACCAACGCGCTGATCGCCCAGCAGCACGCGCCCGACGTGCCTGCCGACCGCTTCACCGCCATGACCCGCCTCGACCACAATCGGGCGCTCGGCCAGCTGGCCGCGAAGCTCGGGGTCTCCGTTACGGAGATCTCGAAGATGACGATCTGGGGTAACCACTCGGCCACCCAGTACCCCGACCTCTACACCGCACAGGTGGGCGGCAAGTCCGCCGCATCGCAGGTCGACGAGGGCTGGCTGCGTGACACGTTCATCCCCACCGTCGCGAAGCGCGGCGCCGCGATCATCGAGGCCCGCGGGGCCTCCTCCGCTGCCTCCGCCGCCAACGCCGCGATTGACCACGTCCACGACTGGGTCAACGGCACCGACTGGACCTCGTCGTCGGTCGTGTCGGACGGTTCGTACGGCGTTCCCGAGGGCCTCATCTCTTCTTTCCCGTGCAAGGCCAGCGGCGGCGCGTGGGAGATCATTCAGGGCGTCGAGATCAACGAGTTCTCCCGGGCGCGGATCGATGCCTCGGTTCAGGAACTGGCGGACGAGCGCTCGGCCGTACGCGAGCTCGGACTCATCTGACGCCACCGGGGGCTGGGCATCCGCCGACCCAGCTTCCCAGCACGACGGCGCGGACCGGATTTGGGATGCTGGGCGCCTACCCTGAACTGGTGGACGACCACGCCGCGTGCGGGCGCCTGCGATGAGCGCCTGGCTCAACGTCCTCGTCGTCGCCGCCCTGATCATGGTCGAGGGCCTGTTCGTGGCTGCCGAGCTAGCCCTCGTTTCGCTGCGCGAGGGTCAGGTGCGCTCGCTGGCGGAGACCAGCCGCCGCGGCCAGAAGGTCGCCAAGCTCCTCGCCAACCCGAACCGCTTCCTGGCGTCGGTGCAGCTGGGCGTCACGCTCACCGCGTTGCTGTCCAGCGCGTTCGGCGCGGTCACCCTGTCGGAGCAGGCGGCTCGCGCGTTGCGTCAGGCGGGCCTGAACAAGAGCCTGGCGGGTGTTCTCGGATTCCTCGGCGTCACGCTGATCATCACCTTCGTGACGCTGGTCGTCGGCGAGCTTGCACCCAAGCGGCTGGCGTTGCAGCGAACCGAACGCATCGCGCTGAATTTCGCCCCCGCGCTCGATGTCATTGCCCGCGCGTCACGGCCGGTGATCTGGCTGCTGTCGGCCAGCACCAACGGTTTGGTGCGGCTGCTCGGGGGCGATCCCGACGCCGGTCGGGAATCCATTTCCGAGGAAGAGCTGCGCGGCCTGGTCGCGGCTCACGAGACCCTTGGCGTGGAAGAGCGGCGCATTCTCGACGAAGTTTTCGAAGCCAGCACCCGGCTGGTACGCGAGGTGATGGTGCCACGCACCGAGGTGACCTTCCTCGACGCCGGGCAGCAGGTCGGCCGCGCAGTCGAGGAGACCAGCGACCTGCCGCATTCGCGCTACCCGGTGGTGCGCGGGTCCGTTGATGATGTTGTCGGATTCGTCCACGTACGCGATCTGCTGACCACCGGACGCAGCCGGCTGACCGTGGGCCAGCTCGCCAGGCCGGTCATTCTCATCCCGTCGAGCCTGACCGTGTTGACGGCACTTTCACAGCTTCGGCGCGAAGGCCACCACCTCGCGATGGTCGCGGACGAGTACGGCGGCATCGCCGGGATCATCACCATGGAAGACCTGATCGAGGAGCTTCTCGGCGACATCCGCGACGAGTACGACCCCGCTGTCGCCGGTATCCGCAGCATCGTCGGCGGCGACCTGGAGGTCGACGGGCTGCTGAACCTGGATGAATTCTGTGACGCAACAGGCGTGCGGCTACCGGACGGCCCGTATGAGACGGCGGCTGGTTTCGTGCTCCAGGCTCTCGGTCACCTTCCGGCGATCGGCGAGACCGTGCAGGTGGCGGGGGCCCGCCTGACGGTGACTGCGCTGGACGGCCGCCGGATCGAGCGGCTGCGCGTCACCCCCGTCTACACGCCGCCGGAAGGCGCCGCTAGCGAAGGCGCCGCGGGGTCAGCGGGGTCGGACGGGTCCGCGAGCTCAGCGGGTCCAGAGCGGTCCGGGGGCTCAGCCGCGGCCAGCGGTACCGGCGAGCGACTTGAGGGCGCGCAGTTGCAGTGAACGCACGGCGGCATCCTGTCGACCCATCGCCAGAGCAGTCTCGTGTACCGAACGCTCGCCGAGGAAACGCAGTTCCAGGCACTGACGCTGGGCCGGCGGCAGCTGGCGTACCGCATCGCGCACCCGCTCGGCCTCGACAAGGTCGATGACGATGTCCTCGGCGCCGCGGTGGGCATTCTCCTGGCCGTAGATGGCCGGGTCCTCGGCGGCGAGCTCACGGCGGTTTCGGGCCAGCGACCAGTAGTCAGCAGCCAGGTTGCGGGCGATCACCAGCACCCAGGCGACCGGGTCGGTGCCCTGCCAGCGGAACTGCTGGAGGGAGCGCCAGGCCCGCAGGAAGGTCTCGTTGACGAGGTCGTCGACCTGGCTGCTCGGTACGCGCCCGGCGATCTGGCGCCGCACGCGCGGCTCGCAGCGGACGTAAATCTCACCGAACGCGAAAGGGTCGTCGTTTTGGGCTTGGGTGAAGATCTCGCGAAGGGTGGAAGTCGGGTCACTAACGGCGCTGGAGAAGTCGGCGGACATACAAGAATCGTGGGGCTTCAGCCGCCAATTTTCGTCCACCGGTCAGGGGAACTTTAGCTTCGGCCAGATGGCCTAGTCGGCGTACTCCGAGTGCCGCGCCCATGGGCAACGCGCGGCGCAGCAGCCGAAGCAGGAGCCGGGGTGGAAGGGTGCCGCGCCCGAGGCCGACCTCGACCAGCGTGTCCATCGCGGAGCGATCGCGTCTTGCGAGCGCGAGCCCGGCGTCGAAGATCTCGGGGGAGCGGGAGAGCCTGGAGAGCAGCGTGGTCGTGGCGAGGTGGTGGCCCAGCTCGCGGCGCAGCAAGGCTCGATAGGCAGCGCCTGCGGCCGTCCCGCCCGGCGTGACGGCGACCCGGCCCGCGAGACGGCCCGAGAGGACGGCGTAGTAGATCCCTTCGCCGGTCAACGGATTGATCAGCGAGGCCGCGTCGCCGGCCAGGAGCACCCGCCCGTCTGGTTGGCGCGGCCGGAAGGTCGACAGCGGCAGGTGATGGGCGCGCAGGCTGGCGCGATCCGCCGGCTGGTCCGGCAGCAGTTGCGCGAGCGGGCCCTCCAGGGCGGCGCGGCCGGCCTCCTCGCGGGCGGCCAGCGACGAGCGGAGCATCCCGAACCCGACGTTGGCCCGCCCGACATGGCCAGGACCGTCAATGGGAAACGACCACGCGTAGGCGGGCCAGCCTTCCGCCACCATCTCGATGAGCTGCTCCGGCGGCCCGGGGGCACCACTCGCGTAACCGCGCATGGCGACCGCGCAATGCTCCGGCGGGTTCAGCGGTAGTCCGAGCAGCCGCCGGACGGTCGAATTGGCGCCGTCGGCCCCGATCACGACCCCCGCCCGCAGGTCAGGAGCCAGCTCGACGCCGTCCGGGGTGACGGTAAGGGTGCGGATCCGGCGTTTGAGCAGGACGGCGCCCGCCTGGGTGGCAGCCTCGACGAGGCGCGCATCGAAGACCGTGCGCGGGATGACGTACGCCGCCTCCCGTGGCTCGGCCACCACCTCGCGACCGAGCGGGCTGCGCAGTCGCAACTGACCGACGGGAGCGAAGCCCGCGGCGGCGTCGGGCACCCCGAGGGCGGCCAGCTCGTGAAGGGCTTGCGGGGCGATCCCGTCGCCGCAGGCCTTATCGCGCGGGAAGGCCGACGCATCCACCAGGGCCACCCGGGCGTCGGGATCAGCCTGTAGTGCCGCAAGTGCCGCGGCGCTGCCCGCCGGACCGGCCCCGACGATAATGAGGTCGAACCAGCCTTCGGGCGCTTCGTCGCCGAGCGGCTGGGAGGTGGGCACCCCTGGAGTCTGCCGGAGTCTGCCAAGCTGGACCGGGCCCGCTTTGGTAGCGCGGTCAGCCCGCGGGGAGCGCGCCCTAGGGTGTCAGGACGAGTTCGTCTGAGAGGGTGTGACGGTGATGAGCGCGGCCGGCGCAAGTGGCGAGCCAGGACGGCGCCGGCGGGTGCTGTCCGGCATCCAACCGACCTCCGACTCCTTTCACCTGGGCAATTACCTGGGGGCGCTGCGCCAGTGGGTCGCGATGCAGGATGAGTTCGAGGCGTTCTACTTCATCGCCGATCAGCACGCGATCACCGTGCCGCATGACCCGGTGCTGCTGCGCAAGCGCGTGCGTGTGGCGGCGGCGCAGCTGCTCGCGCTCGGCGTCGACCCGGAGCGCTCCACCATCTTCGTGCAGAGCGCGCTGCCGCAACACGCGCAGCTGGAGTGGGTCCTCGGCTGCCTGACCGGGTACGGCGAGGCGAGCCGGATGACCCAGTTCAAGGACAAGAGCGCGCGCGGCGAGCTAGGCACGGCGAGCGTCGGCCTGTTCACGTATCCGATCCTGCAAGCCGCCGACATCCTGCTCTACCAGGCAGATCAGGTCCCGGTCGGCGAGGACCAGCGCCAGCATCTCGAGCTCACCCGCGGCCTCGCCGAGCGGTTCAACGGACGCTACGGCAAGACGTTCACCGTGCCGGAGCCGTATATCCCCAAGGCGACCGCCAAGGTGCTCGACCTGTCCAACCCCGAGAAGCAGATGAGCAAGTCGGCCGCGACCCCAGCGGGCCTGCTGAACCTGCTGGAGGACCCCAGCTCGCTGCGCAAGAAGGTGCGCAGCGCCGTCACCGACAGCGGACGGGAGGTCACGTATGACCCGAAAGAAAAGCCCGGGGTGACCAATCTGCTGACCATCGGCGGCGCCTTCACCGGTGTCACGGGCGAAGAGTTCGCCGGGGCGTACGTGGGGCGTGGCTACGGGGACCTGAAGAAAGACGTGGCGGAGCTGGTCGTCGACTTCGCGACTGGGGTCCGGGAGCGTACCGACGAGTGGCTTTCCGGCGACCGCCTCGATCGAGTGCTGGGCGAGGGCACGGAGCGCGCCCGGTCCATCGCGTCCGTCACGCTGGCTGACGTGTACGAGCGGGTCGGTTTCGTGGTCCCACCTGTGGCGGCCCTGGGAGTCCCACCAGCAGGCGGCTCATGAGCGGGGTCCACGATCGTGACGTGCGTTACGTCGGGGTCACGATCGAGTTGCCCGAGCCTTACCGGACCGAGCTCACGTCCTGGCGCAAACAGCTGGGCGATCCGTCGGCGGCGAAGAACCCGCCCCACATCACCCTGCTGCCCCCGACCCCGCTCGAGGACGACGTGATCGCCAAGTTCAGCGAGCACCTGGTGAGCGTCGCCTCCGCTCATGAGCCGTTCAAGGTACGCCTGTCCGGCTCGGGCACGTTTCGGCCGGTGTCACCCGTCGTCTTCGTGGTGTTGGCCGAAGGGGCTGCCGGCTGCACGAGCGTGGAGGCTGATGTGCGCTCCGGGCCGGTGGCCCGTGACCTGCGGTTCCCCTACCACCCTCACGTCACGGTTGCTCATGACCTGCCGGAGCCGCAGCTGGAACGTGCGCTGGTGGCGCTTAGGGATTATCAGGCCGAGTTCGACGCGGTGGCTTTCGAGCTCTTCGAACGTGACGACGACGGCTACTGGCACGCGGGCCGAGAGTTCGCTTTCCGCCGGCCGGGCGCCGCGGCGGATTAGTCCCAATACCGTTCAGTTAGGCTTACAGCGGTGTAGTTTGCTGGCATGCCGCGTGCTGGGTGGAAGAAGCCGGAGTCGGATCGTCGGCTGTCTGATTTGGTGTCGGTGGGGGTGCTGACGCGGGTGTTTCCGCCCGATGTGGTCGATGAGGTGATCGCTGCGGCGGGGCGGACCGAGCGGCGTCACCGTTCGTTGCCGGCGCGGGTGATGGCGTACTTCTGCATCGGGATGGCGCTTTATTCCGAGGGGTCGTATGAAGCTGTCCTCGCGCAGTTGACCGACGGGCTGTCATGGGCGTCGGGATGGGCCGAAAGTTACGCTCCGCCGAGCAAGTCCGCGATCTTCCAGGCCCGGGCCCGGCTCGGTCCGCAGCCGTTGGCAGCGTTGTTCGAGCGGGTCGCCCAACCCATCGGCGTCGCGGCGACGCCGGGGGTCTGGCTGGCCGGGCGCCGACTGGTCGCCATCGACGGGACCTGCCTCGATGTCGCGGATACAGCCGTCAACGCCGAGCATTTCGGCCGGCCGGGGGTGAACAAGGGTGAGCGGGCGGCCTTTCCGCAGGCGCGGGTGGTGGCGCTGGCTGAGTGCGGCACGCACGCGATGTTCGCCGCCGAGGTCGGGGCGTACTCCGAGTCCGAGTCCGCGCTGACCGTGCCGCTGCTGGACCGGCTGGCCCCTGGGATGCTGCTGACCGCGGACCGCGGATTCTTCTCCTACGCCCTATGGCGCAAGGCATCCGGGACGGGAGCCGACCTGTTGTGGCGAGTACGCACCGACACCGCCGGCCCGAAACCGACCCACCTGCACGACCTGCCCGACGGGTCATGGCTGGCGCAGCTGCGCCAGACCCACTCGGCCGCCGCGCGGCGCGCCGAACCGATGCTGGTGCGGGTCATCGACTACACGATCAACGACGGACGCGACAACCCCACCAGCTACCGGCTGCTCACCACGTTGACCGCCCCGGACGAGGCCACTGCCGAGCAGCTGGCCGCTGCCTACACCCAGCGGTGGGAGATCGAACTGGCCTTCGACGAACTCAAAGCCCACCAACGCGGACCCCGCACCGTGCTGCGCTCCAAGTCCCCCGACCTGGTCCTGCAAGAGATCTGGGGCCACCTGTGCTGCCACTACGCGATCCGCTCGCTGATGACCGAAGCCGCTGGCCACTTCGGGCACGACCCAGACCGCGTCAGCTTCATCGCCGCTCTACGGATCACCCGCCAATCCATCGCCCACCAGGGCGACTTTCCCCCCTCACGACCCTGACATCCGCGACCGCAGCTGGCTGACCTTCCTGCGCCGGCTCGTCCAACGGCTCAACCCCGCCCGACGACCACGCGCTAACCCCCGCGTCATCAAACGCAAGTACGTTAAATGGCACGTCAAACGCGCCCACCACGCCAACTGGCCGCGGCCCAGCCAGCAACCCACCTACACCGTCACTCCACCCTAATTGAACGGTATTGGGATTAGTCCCGGGCCCAGTTCGCGGCCGTAAACGCGTGGCGCCTCGCCCGCGTGGGGTATCGATCAGGCATGGGCGCACGCGAGAAGGTCAGCGGGACCGTGAAAAGGATGCGCCAGCGCGCGCCCTGGCTGGATCACGTGATCCGGGCGTGGTCGCGCTACCAGTCCGACAGTGGCGATCGGCTGGCGGCCTCGGTGACGTACTTCGGCTTCCTCTCGTTTTTCCCGCTCATCGCGCTTGCCTTCTCCGTCGTCGGTTTCGTGGTCGACGCGTACCCGTCGGCGCAGGCCGATCTGGTCCGCCAGATCAACAACTTCCTGCCAGGCCTGTCCAACAAGCTCGACGTGACGACCATCGGTCACGCGAAGGTGGCGAGCGGGATCATCGGGCTTGTCGGCTTGCTGCTGGCGGGTCTCGGCTGGATCGACGCCCTGCGCCAGGCGATCCGCACGATGTGGCACCACAACCTGAAGACCGGCAACTTCCTCACCAAGAAGCTGATCGACATCGGCTTGCTCGCGGGGCTTGGACTCACGATGGCGGCGTCGGTCGCGGTCACGGGGGTCTCCGCGTCGGCGATGGGCTGGTTTCTCAGGGCGATCGGCCTCGAAGGCAGCACGGCGGCCAACATCCTGCTGCGCATCGTGGGCTACGCGCTCGCGATCGGCGTCGACATCGCGCTCTTTCTCTTCCTGCTGACCCGGCTGCCGAAGGTGGCCACCCCGATCCGGCAGGTGTTCAAGGGGGCCGTGCTCGGCGCGGTCGGCTTCGAGATCCTGAAGACGCTCGGCAGCTTGCTGGTGAAGAGCGCGACGCACAATTCGGTCTACGGAGCGTTTGCTGTCGTCGTCGGGCTGCTGATCTGGATCAACTACCTGTCCCGCTTCACGCTTTTCGTCGCCGCGTGGACCGTCACGGCGCCGTACGACACCGACGTGCGCCCGTCCGGGACGGCAGATCCGGTCGTGGCCGAGGCTGCCGGCATCCCGGTCGATTACGCAGGTGCGGACGCGCCGCCGCCCCTGATCGCCGTGCTCAACGCGGACCCGGCGGACCACACCGCGCCGAACGGCCACCTGCGGCGCCGCGTCCCGCTCACCAAAGCCGTCAACCTGCAAAAAGACGTGCGCGACCCCGCGCCGACGGGCGCCGAATCCGCGAAGGCGGCCGGCTACTTCGGGCTGGGCGTCGTCGCGGCCGGGACGGTGGGGGTCGCCTGGTCGGCGGTGAAGTCCGTACGCGAGCTGGCGCGCCGGGGTTGAGCCTCCCGCCGCGCGGCGGCCCAAGGCACGGTGTCGGCGCAATGAGCGTGCAAATCCCGCGAGATTCCGAGATCACGCGTCCAACACTTCGGGGAAACCAGGACAGAAGCACCTGGGCTTTCGGAACTTGCCGGGATTTGCACGCGCACTGCCCATGCTGATCGGGTGGACCGCCGGATGCTGTTTCGTACGGCGGGGGCCGGGGCGTGGGCCCTCGCGGCGTCGGCTTGCAGCGCGTCCGGCAGCCTGGCCGGCGGCGCGCCGGCGAAGCCCGCGACGGGGGTCACCCGGCTGATCCGTCACTTCGCGTCAGTTGCTCGCCCGGGCGTCACGGTCACCTACGACGTGTTGCTCCCCCCGGGTCACGCCGCCCCATCCGGCCTGCCGGTGTGCCTGGTACTGCACGGGCGTGGTGACGACCACCGAGCTGCGGTTGAGCTGCTCCATCTGGACCGGACCCTCGCGGAGGTGGTCCGGGCGGGGGCGCCGCCGTTTGCCCTGGTCGCCGTCGACGGCGGCACCGACAACTACTGGCACCGCCGGGCCAGCGGCGACGATGCGCCGGCCATGCTGGTGAACGAACTGCTACCGCGGCTTTCGGCGCAGGGCTTGCGGACCACCCGGTTCGCCGCGTTCGGCTGGTCGATGGGCGGCTACGGCGCGCTGCTGCTCGCCGAGCGGTTGGGCCGGGCGCGGGTGGCGTTCGTTGCCGTGGACAGCCCGGCGCTCTGGCTGCGTCCGGGCGATAGCGCGCCCGGCGCGTTCGACAATGCTGAGGATTTCGAGCGCAACGACGTCTTCCCAAGACGTCAGCAGCTGGCCGGTATCCCGGTCCGGGTCATGTGCGGGCAGTCCGATTTCTTCGTCGCGGCGACCCGGGTGTTCGTCAAGGGCATCCCGGACCTGGTGGCCGCCGATTTCCCGGTGGGCGGTCATACCCCCGAGCTCTGGCGGGCGACGGCAGCTGCGCAGCTGTCCCCGCTCGCGCACGCACTGGGCTGAGGTCTCGACGCGGCGAGTCGCTCGGGCGTACTAGGGTGTCGCGACGCCAACGCTGAGGAGACACGACAATGAGCGAAACCGCGGACCGTTTTCGGAAGGTGGCCGCAGGGTTCACCGCGCGCGTCGAGGGCGTGCCGGCCGGCGGCTGGGACAACCCGGCGCCCTGCCGCGGGTGGGTGGCCCGCGATGTCGTACGCCATCTCGTCGAGTGGATGCCCGGTTTCTTCAGCCGCTACGACGTCGAGTTCGTCCCCGGCCCTTCCGCGGACGACGACCCGGTCGCGGCGTGGGCGGGGGTGCGCGACACGGTCCAGGGTGCGCTCGACGACCCCGCCGTCGCGGCGAAGACGTCCGACACTCCGATGGGTTCGAAAAGCCTGGAATCGTCGGTCGGGATGATCGTGATTGCCGACGTTCTCATCCACACTTGGGACCTGGCGCGGGCCGCCGGTCTCGACGAGACGCTGGACCCGGACGAGGTGCAGCGGCTGTCCGGAATGATGCAGATGAGCGACGAGCAGTTGCGCTCCAGCGGCCAGTTCGGCCCGGCCGTATCGGTGCCCGACACCGCTGACCCCCAGACGAAGCTGATTGCGTTCAGCGGGCGCCAGCCCTAAACGCCGGTCGGCTGGACGCCCAGCCGCCGAAAGGTTGAGGAAAACGTCGCTGGACAGCGATCAGGCGACGTTTTCCTCAACCTTTCGGGCGGGCCCAGAGTGGCGGCTGGTAGCTGGGCGGCCAGGGGAGCCGCGCGGCTGGTGGAGGCGGCGGGCCGACGTCGGCCGGAGGCCGCCGGGAACCCACGACCAGCACCGCGGCCGATCCCAGCAGGCAAAGGTCGGCGAAGATCGCCAGCGGATAGTGCAGCGGGCCCGCGAGCAGGGCGAAGAGCGCGCAGCCACTCACGGTGGCGCTGACCGCGAGCAGGGGTACGCGCCGGGTCAGGGCGGCGAAGGCCAGCAGGACCGCAGCGGTCACAGCGGAGGCAAGCGGGACGCCGTAGACGAGCTGGTGGAGCCGCGACACCTGGATCTTCGGTCCGATGGCGACGGCGACACCGGCCACCACGATGGCGCTCGCGGCGAGCAGCATCGCCATCAGGACGTGAGGTCCGGGCCGCGGCTTGGGGCGCGGCGGGTAGCGCAGGACGCCGGTCAGGGCGACAAGGGCGACGAGCAGCGCGACCACCGCACGAGGTAATGCCGCGTTTTCGTGAGCCAAGGCGCTGGCGTACGCACCACCGGGGTTGGCGCCGGTGAAGGAAAACACCCGCATGCTATCGACGAACGCGAACAGGCCGGCGCCGGCGGCGACGCCGCAAAGGAGCGGGCGGAAGCGGTGGCCGAACCGGGTCATGTGCAGCCCGCCGGCGACGAGCACGAGCAGCGCTCCGGGCAGCTGGCCGGCGGCGAACTGCCCGGTGGCGAGCTCACCCGGATACTGCGACACCGACACTGGGCTGCTCGGCGGAAAGGCGGACAGCAGGGCGAGCCCCACGCCCGCACCCAGGCAGGCGCCGGCACCCCGGTCGATCTGGCGCCACCAGACAACCGATCGGGCGGCTGGCTCCGACGCCGGGGCGGCCGGAAACGCAGGCGGTTGCGCTTCCCGGGAGGTGGCCAGCGGCGCGGTCGGCGGAGGTGGCGTCAGCGGCGGCGGGGTCTCGCTGGCGTCCGGCGGTCGCGGCCCGGGCAGGGCGGATTCCGGCGCGCGTACGGGAGCGGCTGAGGTGACGCCCCGCAGCGCGCTGGCCAGGGCCGTCGCCATGGCGCCGCAAGTGTCGAAGCGGTCGCCCGGCGCCTTCGCCATGGCCCGGTCCAGCACAGCCTGAACCGCCGGCGGCAGGCCGGGTCGCAGCTGGCCGACCTTGGGTACGGGCTCGGTGAGGTGGGCGTTCATGCGGGCCCAGGCGCCATCGCCGCGGAACGGGACGGAGCCGGCGAGCAGCGCAAACAGCACGCAGCCGAGGGCATATTGGTCGGCTCGGCCGTCGAGCGGCTGCACCTGGATCTGCTCGGGGGCGGCGTAATCGAGGCTGGCGGCGAAGTGGCCGCTCGGGGTGAGGCCGGCCGCGTCGCCGACGCCCTTGGCGATGCCGAAGTCGGTGAGGAAGACCCGCTCGGGCTCGCCCGGTCCGTTGGGCTCGCCCAGCAGGATGTTGGCCGGTTTGACGTCGCGGTGCAACAGGCCGTGGCGGTGGGCGGCGTCGAGGGCGGCGGCGACCCGGGTCACGACGTGCAGCGCCCGGGTCGTCGAGAAGGGCCCACCCGCCCGCAGTGCGGCGGCCGCGTCCTGACCGGCGACGTATTTCATGTGGATCCACAGCTGGCCGTCGGCCTCGCCGCGGTCGTAGACGGGGACGACGTTGTCGTGGTCGAGCCCGGCCGCGAGGTCGGCTTCACGCTGGAAACGCTCGCGGTAGCTGTGGTCCGCGGAGGCGGCCGGCGGCAGGAGCTTCAGTGCATCGAGGCGCGGCAGCCGCGGGTGGCGGACCAGGTAGACCTCGCCCATTCCGCCGCTGCCCAGCAGACGTTCGACATGAAAGCCCGCGACGACCTCACCCGCCTGGTGCATCGCTCGCCTCCCGTTGTCGATAAGAGCGTAAGACGCGCATCACACCCGGCGGGCGATCAGGGCCCGACGGACCTCCTGGATTGCCTGGGTCACCGCGATGCCCTGCGGGCAGGCTTCGGTGCAATTGAAGGTGGTTCGGCAGCGCCAGACACCGTCGCGATCGGACAGGATCTCGAAGCGTTCCTCGGCGCCGGCGTCGCGGCTGTCGAAGACGAAGCGGTGGGCGGCCACGATCGCGGCGGGGCCGACGTAAGCGCCGTCGTTCCAGAACACCGGGCAGGCCGATGTGCAGGCCGCGCACAGGATGCACTTGGTCGTGTCGTCGAACCGCTCGCGCTCGGCAGACGATTGCAGGCGCTCACGGGTCGGCTCATGGCCGTCACCGGCCAGCCACGGCTGGACGGCCCGGTAGGAGTCGAAGAAGGGCTCCATGTCGACGAGCAGATCCTTGTGGACCGGCAGGCCTTTGATGGGCTCGACGGTGATTTCAGCGCCGGCCACGTTCAGGTCGGCGAGGTCGGCGACGAGCACTTTGCACGCCAGCCGGTTGCTGCCATTGACCCGCACCGCGTCCGAACCGCAGGTGCCCTGCCCGCACGAGCGCCTGAAGGTCAGCGAGCCGTCCAGGTTCCATTTGACGAAGTGCAGCGCGTCGAGCAGCCGGTCACCGGGTGCGAGGGGCACCTCGTAGCGCTCCCAGTGCGGTTCGGCGTCGCGCTCCGGATCGAAGCGGCGGATCTTCAGGATCACGGCGCTCATGGGTCAGTACGTCCGTTCCGTCGGCTGGTAGCGCGTCACGACGACGGGCTTGTAATCGATGCGGACGCCTCCGGCCGGCGTGCGGTAAGCCATGGTGTGGCGTAGGAAATTGACGTCCTCGCGGTAAGGGAAGTCCTCGCGGAAGTGCCCGCCCCGCGATTCGGTACGCGCGTACGCGCTTGCCACCAGCACCTCAGCGAGGTCGAGCAGGAAGCCGAGCTCGACGGCCTCCACCAGGTCCGTGTTGTAGCGCATCCCGCCGTCGTGGATGCTCACCCGCTGGTAGCGCTCCTTCAGCCGGGCGATGTCGGCCGCCGCCTGCTTCAAGCTGGTTCCGGAGCGGTAGACCGAAGCGTTGTCGTCCATCGACTGCTGCAGTTCGGCGCGGATCACCGGCACGCGTTCCTGACCGGTGCTCTCCCGCAGCCGCTGGATCATCGCCCCAACGTCCGCGGCGGCATCGGCCGGCAGTTCGGGGTTCGTCGCTCCGATTGCGTACGCCGCGGCGGCACGGCCGGCGCGGCGGCCGAAAACGGTGATGTCCGGCAGTGAATTGGTGGCCAGCCGGTTGGCGCCATGGACGGAAACGCACGCCACCTCGCCGGCCGCGTACAGCCCTGGGACGACCCGGTCGTTGTCGCGCAGCACTTCGCCGCTCGTGGTGGTGGGCACGCCGCCCATCGCGTAATGCGCGGTCGG
Source organism: Mycobacteriales bacterium (assembly GCA_038245655.1). GTDB lineage: Bacteria > Actinomycetota > Actinomycetes > Frankiales > Frankiaceae > DATAZK01. Next base: position 27,402 of record JBBRSE010000021.1, read on the forward strand.
GTACACCGGTACGGGCGCGGCGGAGGGCTCGACGCCGAGGTAGGTGCGCGCGAGCCCCGCGATGTCCGGCAGTTTGGCGTCGATCAGCTCGCGGGGCAGGTGGGTCAGGTCGAGCAACACGTGGTCGGAGTCCGGCCCGCAGCCCCGCCCGGCGCGTATTTCGGAGTGGATCGCCCGAGCCACCACGTCTTGCGGCGCGAGGTCACCGGTGGCGGGGGCGTAGCGCCCCATGAAGCTCTCGCCCGTGCAGTTGCGCAGGATGGCGCCCTCGCCGCGGGCCGCCTCCGACAGGAGCGTGCCCCGCCGGTGCAGGCCCGTCGGGTGGAACTGGTAGAACTCCAGATCTTCCAGCGGAAGCCCGCGCCGCCAGGCCAGGCCCTGGCCGTCGCCGGTGAGCGTGTGGGCGTTGGACGTGGTCTTGAAGACCTTGCCGAAGCCGCCGGTAGCGAGGATCACCGCTTTGGCGCCGAAGACGTGGAGCTCCCCCGTGGCCAGCTCATACGCGACCACCCCCGTCACAGCGCCGCCCTCCGACAGCAGCAGGTCGAATACGTGGAACTCGTTGAAGAACTCCACGTCGTGCTTGATGCACTGCTGGTAGAGCGTCTGCAGGAGCAGCTGGCCGGTGCGGTCGGCGGCGAAGCTGCTCCGGCGTAGCGGCGCTCCACCGTGGTCGCGGGTGTGTCCACCGAGCAGCCGCTGGTCGACGCGCCCTTCCGGTGTGCGGCTGAACGGCAGCCCCAGCTTCTCCAGGTCCAGAACGGCGTCGATCGCCTCGCGGCACATGATCTCGGCGGCGTCCTGGTCGACCAGGTAGTCGCCGCTCGTGACGGTGTCGAAGGCGTGCCACTCCCAGCTGTCGTCCGCGGTGTTGGCGAGCGAGGCAGCCATCCCACCCTGGGCGGCGCCGGTGTGGGAACGGGTCGGGTAGAGCTTGCTGAGTACGGCGGTACGGGTGGTCGGGCCGGCCTCCAGCGCGGCGCGCATCCCGGCGCCACCCGCCCCCACGATCACCACGTCATACCGGTGGAACCGCATTCGCCTACCCGCTAGCCGTTGAGGGTGGGATCGAAGGTGAAGATCACCAGGCTGCCCAGCGTGACGACCAGGACGGCGGAGGAGTAGAGCAGCGATTTGAGCAGCAGGCGGGTCTGCGGGCGCTCGGCGTAGTCATTGATGATCGTGCGCAGCCCGTTGGTGCCGTGCAGTTCGGCGAGCCAGAGCATGAGCAGGTCCCACAGCTGCCAGAACGGCGACGACCAGCGGCCGGCGACGAAACCGAAATTGATGCGCTGCACCCCGCCGTCGAGCACGTTCATGATCAGCAGGTGGCCGAGCACGAGGACCACGAGCACGATGCCGCTGATGCGCATGAAGAGCCAGGCGTGCATCTCGAAGTTGTGACGCGACCGGCCACCCCGCTCCTCGCGGGTGCGCCGGCTGCTCTGCGGACTGCGCGGCGCCTCGATGTCCAGCACCATCAGGCTGTCCCGAACCACTGCTTGATGGTGTGCAGCAGCATGAAGTACGCGCCCGGCACCATCACGACGACCCAGACGCCGACGACGATCCGCAGCAGCTGCTTCTGGTAGCGCGCACCCTTCTCCCAGAAGTCGACCAGCATGATCCGGATGCCGTTGAGTGCGTGGTAGAGCACCGCGCCGACCAGCCCGACTTCGAGCAGGTTCACGAACGGGTTCTTGTAGGTGTCGATCACCCGGTCGTAGGAGTTCGGCGAAACCCGTACCAAAGCCGTGTCGAGCACGTGGGCGAACAGGAAGAAAAAGACCAGCACGCCGGTGATCCGGTGGGCCACCCACGACCACATTCCACCGCCGCCGCGGTAGAGGGTTCCGCGGGGCTTCGCCACTGCCGCATCGTAACGAGCGGCGCGCGCGACGGCGCGCATGTCACGGCCACGCAACAAGTCGAAGGACCTTCGGCCCGGATGCCGGTTTGTTGGCTGTGGAGGCGGTACCGTCCCGGCGAGCTCGACTGACGCTCGTGTGATGTGAACGGGAGATCTGAATGCGCAAATTGGGCCTCGCGGCCGTGCTGGTCTCGGCCGTGACAATGGTCGGGGCATGCGGAAGCAGCAGCAAGAGTACGACGACCACCCCAAGTAGCGGGGGCAGCTCGAAGGCGGCCGCGCTCAAGGTCGGTCTCGTGTTCGACGTCGGAGGCCGCGGCGACAAGTCGTTCAACGACGCCGCCGCTGCGGGCACCACGAAGGCCGCCAGCGATCTCGGCGTCAAGGTCGACTACCGGAGCACGAATGCGACCGGCACCGACCGCGGCGAGCTCATGCGCCAGCTGGCTGATGCCGGTGACCAGTTCGTGATCGGCAACGGCTTCCTGTTCGCCGACCCGCTCGGCAAGGTCGCGAAGCAGAAGCCCAACACGACCTTCGCGATCGTCGACGATGCGTCGCTCACCGATCCGAACGTGCTGTCGCTGACCTTCACCGAGGAGCAGGGCTCCTACCTGGTCGGCGTCATTGCTGCCCTGACCACCAAGTCCAAGCACGTCGGCTACATCGGCGGTGTGAAGACGGCGCTGCTGCAGAAGTTCGAGGCCGGCTACGTCGCCGGCGTCCACAAGATCGACCCGAGCATCAAGGTCGACGTGACTTACCTGACCAACCCGCCGGACTTCAGCGGCTTCGCCGCGCCCGACAAGGGCAAGACGGCCGCGAAGGGAATGCTCGACGCGGGCGCTGACGTCGTCTACGCGGCTGCCGGCGGCTCCAACAAGGGTGCCTTCGAGGCGGTCAAGGAGACCGGCAAGAAGGGCGTCGACTGGGCGATCGGAGTCGACTCCGACCAGTACAACCTGGTTGACGCGGCGACGAAGCCGTACATCCTCACCTCCATGGTCAAGCACGTCGACGTTGCCGTTTTCGATGCGATCAAGGCCTACCAGGATGGTGACCACAAGGGTGGTCACAAGATCTTCGATCTGAAGTCCGGCGGCGTCGGTTACGCCACCTCGGGCGGGTTCGTCGACAAGTACAAGAGCCAGCTCGACGACCTGACCAAGCAGATCGAGGACGGCACGATCAAGGTCCCCGCCACTCCTTGATTTCGGCTACCTGAGGAGCGAGTCACCGGGAAGCTAGTCCCCGTGAGCGATGAGGACGCCGGCCCGCTGCCGTCTGGTGCCGAGAAATCGGCACCAGACGGCAGCGGGCTGTCCGATACGCCTGCGGTCGAGCTCCGCGGGATCACCAAGCGGTTTCCGGGGGTGGTCGCCAACCGCGATGTCTCGCTGACCATCAAGGCCGGCGAAGTGCACGCGATCGTCGGCGAGAACGGCGCGGGCAAGTCGACCCTCATGAAGACCCTCTACGGCATGCAGCGCCCGGATGAGGGCGAGGTGCTGGTCGGCGGCACCGTGCGCCATTTCCGGTCGCCGGGCGACGCGATCGCCGCCGGAATCGGCATGGTCCACCAGCACTTCATGCTCGCGGACAACCTGACGGTCCTGGAGAATGTCGTGCTCGGCGCGGAGCCCACGCACGGGCGCACCGGGCAGCTCGACATGCGGGGCGCCCGCAAGGCCATTGCCAAGATTTCCGACGCGTACGGCCTGGGCGTCAAGCCGGATCGCCTCGTGGAGGAGCTCGGGGTCGGCGACCGCCAGCGCGTCGAGATCCTGAAGGTGCTCTTCCGCGGCGCGCGGGTGCTGATCCTCGACGAGCCGACGGCGGTGCTGGTGCCGCAGGAGGTCAACGAACTGTTCAAGAACCTGGCCGAGCTGCGCCGCGAAGGGCTGACGGTCGTCTTTATCAGCCACAAGCTCGACGAGGTGCTCGCCGTCGCCGATGCGATCACGGTCATGCGGGCCGGCACGACGGTCGCCACCGTCCTGCCGGCTGACGTCACGGCCCGCGATCTGGCCGTGTTAATGGTCGGGAGCGAGCTGCCGACGCCGCAGACCCGCGAGTCGACCGTGACCGATACGGTGCAGCTGGCCGGTGAGGGACTGGTTCTCACCGATCTGGATGGTCGCCGGCTGCTCGATGACGTGAGCCTGCGCGTCCACCGCGGCGAGATCGTGGGCATCGCGGGCGTCGAGGGCAACGGGCAGGCCGAGCTCGTCGAGGCGATCATCGGGCTGCGGCGGCCGGAGCAGGGCACGCTGACCTTCAACGTGGCCGCCGTCGGCGCCGGCTCGGAACTGGTCGACATCACCGAGTGGGACACCCGGCGCCGGCGCGAGAGCGGGATGGCATACATCCCCGAAGACCGTCACCGGCAGGGCTTGCTGCTGTCCGCCTCGCTGTGGGAAAACCGCATGCTCGGCCATCAGACCGTCGCGCCGAATGCCCGCGGCCCGTTTCTCGACCTCGCCGGTGCCCGCCGCGACACCGTCCGCATCCTCGCTGAGTACGACGTTCGCGCCCCCGGCCCGGACACCCCCGCGTTTGCGCTGTCGGGCGGTAACCAGCAGAAGCTCATCGTCGGGCGCGAGATGAGCAGCACCCCGTCGCTGCTGATCGCCTCTCACCCCACCCGCGGCATCGATGTCGGCGCGCAGGCCGCGATCTGGGAGCAGGTACGCCAGGCCCGCGCTGCCGGCCTCGGCGTGCTGCTGGTCTCGGCCGACCTCGAGGAGCTGCTCGGCCTATCCGACACGCTGCTCGTCATGCTGCGCGGCAAGCTGGTCGCCAAGCTGGATCCGGCGACGCTGAACCCGGAAGAGCTCGGCTCTCACATGATGGGGGCGCGCGCGTGAGGGTGCTGCGGGCCTGGTTGCGGGAGGCCCTCAACCCGAGGCGCCTTCTGCTATCCGTCGCGGCACCCGTCCTGGCGCTGCTCGTGGCGCTACTGGTCGCGTTCCTGGCGATACGACTCAACGGCAACGAGCCGTTCGGGGTGTTCAGCGACGTCTTCAAGGCAGGCATCAAGGGCGGTCAGATCGTCCGGACCGTCGACCTCGCGGTCCCGTACTTCCTGTCCGGCATCGCGGTGGCACTGACCTTCCGGATGGGCATGTTCAACATCGGCGTCGAGGGCCAGTACCGGCTTGCCGCGCTCATCGCGGCCTATGTGGGCGCGCAGGTTACGTTCCTGCCCGCGCCGTTGCACGTCCTGTTCATCGTGCTGATCGCGGCAGCCGCCGGGGCGGCGTGGTCGGGGATTGCCGGGGTGCTCAAGGTCTACCGCGGCGTCAGCGAGGTCATCAGCACGATCATGCTCAACCTGATCGCCGGGCTGCTGATCGCGTACCTGCTGGCGACGTATTTTCGCGACGCCGGCGCGAAAACCAGCAGCTCGCTGCCGACCAAACCCATCCCGAAGTCCGGACTCGTGCCCTCGCTGAACCACCTGCTGAAAGACATCGGCATCGAGGTGCCCGTGGGCTACAGCGTGACCGGCCTGGTGGTGCTCGCGATCCTGGTGGGCGTCGGCTTCTGGGTGCTCCTGTCGCGTACGCGCTTCGGGTTCGACCTGCGCGCCTCCGGGTTGAACCCCTTCGCTGCGCGAGCGAGCGGCGTCAACTCCGACGCGATGATCGTCAAGACGATGCTGCTGTCGGGCGCGGTCGCGGGCCTCGTCGGGCTGCCTTACCTGCTCGATATCGTTAACGGTAGCGGCAACTACGACCTAGGCTTCCCGCAGCAGTACGGCTTCACCGGCATCGGCGTCGCGTTGCTCGGGCGTAACCGGGCGAGCGGTATTGCGCTCGCGTCGGTGCTCTTCGCCTTCCTGGAAAACGCTTCACCGGCGCTGCAGGCCGACGAGGTGCCTCCCGAGATCGCCACGATCATGGAAGGCACGACTGTGCTGTCCGTCGTCATTGCCTACGAGGTCGTGCGCCGCATCCGCGCCCGCCAGCAGCAGAGTGCGGCCGCGATGATCCCGGTGGCAGAGCCGGTCAAGGAGCCCGCTTCATGACCGCCGTCCTCGAAGCCGCCGGCTCCTCGGGGCGAGCCCGCGCGTTTGCGCCGCGCGGGCCGGGGCCGCTGCGCTCGCGCTGGGTCACCGGACTCGTCATCGGCATCGGTCTGGTGGCGCTGCTCTCCCTGGTGCGGGCCGCCACCGGATCGGAGCAGCTGACCTCGAGCGGCACGATGGGCGCCGCGCTGGAGCGCGCTGTACCGATCGGGCTGGCGGCCCTCGGCGGCCTGTTCGCCGAGCGCTCCGGGGTCGTCAACATCGGCCTCGAAGGAATGATGATCCTCGGCACCTGGGCGGGTGCCTGGGTCGGCTACGAGCATGGCCCCTGGCTGGGAGTGCTCGCCGGGGTCATTGCCGGAGCGTTAGGCGGCCTGGTCCACGCCGTCGCCACGGTGACGTTCGGGATTGACCACATCGTCTCCGGTGTCGCCATCAACCTGATCGCACCGGGCCTGACCCGATTCCTGTCCTCGATCGTCTTCACCGGGCCGGAAGGCGGCACCACGCAGTCGCCGACGGTGAAGTCGATCTCCCGGTTCAGCATTCCGGGCATTTCCTCCGGCGGCAACGCGCTCGGCTCCCTCGAACGCCACCACTGGTTCCTGATCTCCGATATCGCCGGGGTGCTCGGCGGCTTCACCGGCGGCGTCTCGTACGTGACGCTGATCGCGATCCTGCTCGTCCCGGTCTCGTTCTACCTGCTCTGGCGTACGCGCTTCGGCCTGCGGCTGCGCTCCTGCGGGGAGAACCCGGAGGCGGCCGAGTCGCTTGGCGTGAAGGTCTACCGGATGAAGTACGCCGGTGTCGTCATCTCCGGCGCGCTGGCGGGGCTCGCCGGAGCCTTCCTCTCCCTGGTCGCGGCCAACAACTATCAGGAGGGGCAGACCGGAGGGCGCGGGTTCATCGGCCTCGCGACGCTCATCTTCGGCAACTGGCGCCCCGGTGGCATCGCGGCGGGGGCCAGCCTGTTCGGCTACTCCGACGGCCTGCAGCTGCGGGCGGGCGGCGACGCGGTGCACGGTCTGCTGCTCTTCGTCGCGCTCCTGTTGATCGCCCTCACGCTGCGCTTCGGGTGGCGGCGCCGGTGGGCCCAGACGATCACGTCGGCAGCAGCGGCGGCGCTCTTCCTGGTGTGGTTCGCGAGGACCTCGACCGTGCCCGGCACGCTGACCCAGATGACCCCGTACCTGGTGACCCTGCTCGTCCTCTCAGCCGCTTCCCAGCGGCTTCGAATGCCCGCGGCGGACGGCATCCCGTACCGGCGAGGGCAGCAGCTGTGAGCGCGCCGGGCATCGACTGGGACGCGCTACGGGCGGCAGCTACGGCAGCAGCGGCGAACGCCTACGCGCCTTACAGCAAGCTGGCGGTCGGCGCCGCCGGGCTCACCGACACCGGGCGCATCGTGACCGGATGCAATGTCGAAAACGCGTCGTACGGGCTGGGTCTTTGTGCCGAGTGCGGGCTCGTGTCGGCGCTGCACGCGGCCGGGGGAGGCAATCCGGGCCGGCTGATTGCCGTCAGCTGCGTGTCAGGCGACGGCGAGTTGCTCGCGCCGTGCGGTCGCTGCCGACAAGTGCTGCTGGAACACGGCGGCACCGGCCTGCTCATCGAGCGTCCCTCGGGTCCGCGGCCGCTAGGGGAGCTGCTGCCGGAATCGTTCGGGGCGGCGGATCTGCCGTGAGTCGCGCATGAATTTCCACGTCGTCGACCTCATCCGGACCAAGCGTGACGGCGGCGCCCTGAGCGGTGAGCAGGTCGATTGGCTCATCGACGCGTATACCCGCGGGACCATCGCCGACGAGCAGATGTCGGCCATGCTGATGGCCATCTTCTGGCGCGGCCTCGAGGGCGCCGAACTCGATCGCTGGACCGCCGCCATGATCGCCAGCGGAACCTGCATGGACCTGTCGGGCGTCGGGCGTCCCACCGTCGACAAGCATTCGACGGGCGGGGTCGGCGACGGCATCTCGCTCCCGCTGGTGGCGATCGTCGCCGCGTGCGGGGCTGCCGTACCGCAGCTTTCCGGTCGCGGGCTCGGCCACACCGGCGGAACCCTGGACAAGATGGAGTCGATCCCGGGCTGGCGGGCCAACCTGTCGCCGCAGGAGATGAACGACATCCTGCGCGACGTCGGCGGTGTCATCTGCGCGGCGGGAGCCGACCTGGCGCCGGCCGATAGCAAGCTCTACGCGTTGCGTGACGTGACTGGGACCGTCGAGTCGATCCCGCTCATCGCGTCGTCAATCATGAGCAAGAAGATTGCCGAAGGGACGTCGGCGTTGGTGCTCGACGTGAAAGTCGGCTCCGGGGCCTTCATGGCTGACGAGGCCTCGGCCCGCCTGCTGGCCGAGACGATGGTCCGCCTCGGAACCGCGGCCGGCGTGCGTACGAGCGCCCTGCTGACCGACATGGACACCCCCCTCGGCCGCGTCGCCGGAAACGCGCTCGAGGTCGAGCAGGCCGTGGCGTTGCTACGCGGCGACGCCGGCGCTCCGGCCGATCTGCGCGAGCTGACCCTCGCGCTCGCCCGCGAGATGCTCACCGCCGCCGAGATCGACGCCGACCCGCAGGAAGCCCTCGACAGCGGACGCGCCTACGCCTCCTGGGCGGCCATGGTCGCCGCCCAGGGAGGTGATCCCGACGCCGCGCTGCCTACCGCCGCCCACGTGGAGCAGGTACGTGCCGAGCGCAGCGGGGTCATCAGCCGGCTCGAGGCCCGCCCTGTCGGTATCGCCGCCTGGCGCCTCGGAGCCGGGCGCAGCCGTAAGGAAGATCCGGTCTCGGCCGGCGCAGGCGTGCGCTGGCTCGCAAGCGTGGGCGAGGAGGTCACGGCCGGTCAGGTGGTGATGGAACTGCTCACCGACGAACCGGAGCGCTTTGCGGAAGCTCGATCGGCGCTCGAAGGCTGCCTGCAGATCACGGATGAGCCGCCCTCAGGCGGCATCCGGCGGCTGGTCATCGGCACTGTGCGCGGCTGAGCGGCGCCGCCGGGGCGGTTTGGCGCGGTACATGTCCGCGTCGGCCTGGCGTAGCAACGTATCCGCGTCGAGTCCCGCCTGCGTGCTGTGGGCAGTCCCGACGGACGCGACGACGGTCAGTGACTCGATCGGCGGCCGCAGCGCCTCGCGTATGCGCTCGGCCAGGGCCATGGCATCGGGAGCCGGTAGTCCCTCGGCCACGATGGCGTACTCATCGCCGCCGAGGCGCGCCACGGTGTCGGCCGGGCGTACGGCAGCGGTGAGCCGGCGGGCCACTTCGATGAGCACCAGGTCACCGGTCGCGTGCCCGTGGGTGTCGTTGATCTCCTTGAAGCCGTTCAGGTCGAGATACAGCACGGCGACCCCGCCGCCCTGGTCGCGTCCGACGGCCCGCACCGCTTGCGAGAGCCGGTCGGTCAGCAGGGTGCGATTCGGCAGCCCGGTCAGCGGGTCGTGCAACGCGCGGTAGGCGAGCAGGTCCAGGCGCGCTTTGCGGGCCGTGACGTCCATCAGATGCACTACGAGCGTCTTGGGCTCCCCGGGCAGCGGCGCGACGGAGCCCTGCACCCAGACTTCCTCCCTTTCGCCTTCCTGGTCCGCTGCCTCTTCGCGGGACTCGTGCTCCGGCGGTGCGACCCGCCACTCCTGCGCCGGAAGGACCTCGTCGGACTCCACGGCGGCGCGTAGCAGGGCGCGTACCGCATCCCGGTCATCCCGGTGAACCAGGCGCAGGCTCTGGCGCCCGACCAGCGAGCGCGGGTCGTCCCGGACCAGATCGCCGAGGGCCGGGTTGGCGTCGAGTACGACGCCTATCGGGTCGATCAGCAGCATGGCGATCGGCGCCTCGTGGAAGGCGGCAGCGAAGCGCTGCTCGGCGGCCCACATGGCTTGCTCGCTCCGGTGGCGCGCGCTGACGTCGCGCATCACCACCATGATCGCCGGGCGGCCCTCGAACTCAATACCGGCAGCCGCCGTCTCGATCGGCACCGTGCGCTCGTCGTCGATTCGAATCAGCTGGCCCTCGACGTATGGCAGCCGGGCTCCGGGGGCCAGCTGCCGGTAACGCTGCGTGAGCGGAGTTCGCTCGGGAGGCGGAACGACATCGACCGCCCGGATGGTCTGAAGGTGGTTCAGATCCTTGGCCCCGATGAGGTCCAGTGCTCGCTGATTTGCAAAGACGAATCGGTCGTCCTGAATGACCGCAATGGCGTCAGGGGAAAGCTCGACCAGGGCGCGATACCGCCCTTGCGACGCGCGCAACTCGTCCATGTGGCTTTCCCCCTCTCAGCAGCGGTCCGTGCCTATAGCGTTTGGGCGTGCCCGCACCGACTGAACAGTTGATCCATCAAGCACCGAAAGTGCTCCTTCACGATCACCTAGATGGGGGACTGCGCCCGGCGACTGTGGCCGAGTTGGCGGAGACTATCGGTTACTCGCAGTTGCCTGCCAGGGGTACCGCCGAGTTAACCGAGTGGTTTCACGGAGTAGCCGCCGCTTCCGGCTCGCTCGACCGCTATCTCGAGGCGTTCGACCACACCGTGGCCGTGATGCAGACCGAGGCAGCGCTCGTCCGCGTCGCCCGCGAGTGCGCGGAGGATCTCGCTGCCGACGGGATCGTCTACGCCGAGGTGCGTTTCGCGCCGGAATTGCACGTCGAGGCGCTGGAACTGGCGGAGGTTGTCGAAGCGGTGCTCGAAGGCTTCCGGCAGGGCACCGAGGGCACCAGCCTGACGGTGCGGGTGCTGCTGACGGCGATGCGCTCCGCCGCCCGCTCGCGCGAGATCGCCGAACTCGCCGTGCACTACCGCGAGCAGGGGGTCGCGGGGTTCGACATCGCCGGCCGCGAGGAAGGCCACCCGCCGACCCGCCACCTCGATGCGTTCCAGCTGATGGCCCGCGAAAACGGCCACTTCACGATCCACGCGGGGGAAGGGTTCGGGCTGCCGTCGATCTGGGAAGCCCTGCAGTGGTGCAACGCCGATCGGCTCGGTCACGGGGTGCGGATCGTCGACGACATCAGCATCTCCGTCGACGGTGACGTGAGACTCGGCAAGCTGGCCGGCTACGTGCGTGACACCCGCGTGCCGCTGGAGATGTGCCCGACGTCGAATGTGAATACGGGCGTATGCGCGTCCGTCGCCGAGCATCCGATCGGGCTGCTGACCCAGCTGGGCTTTCGAGTGACCGTCAACACCGACAACCGTTTGATGAGCAACGTCAGCCTCTCGAGCGAGCTGGCCGCCGTCGCCGCGGCTTTCGACTACGGCTGGGACCGGATTCGCTGGTTCACCGTCAACGCGATGAAGTCCGCGTTCCTGCCCTTCGATGAGCGGCTCCACCTGATCAACGAGGTCATCAAGCCCGGCTTCGAGCGGCTCATCGCCGAGTGAGCGGTCCCTGCTGGCTCACCGGAGATGACCCGCTGATGACCGAGTACCACGACCACGAGTGGGGGCGGCCGCAGACGGGTGAGCGCGAACTGTACGAGCGGATCTGCCTGGAAGGCTTCCAGTCCGGGCTGTCCTGGCGAACAGTCCTGGCGAAGCGGCCGGCTTTTCGCGAGGTGTTCGCGGGCTTCGACCCGGCGGCCGTCGCCGGTTTCGGACCGCCGGACGTGGACCGGCTGCTGCTCGACGCCCGGATCATCCGCCACCGGCGCAAGATCGAGGCGACCATCGCCAATGCCCGCGCCGTCCTGGCGCTGCGGGCGGACGGCCGTGATCTGGCGTCCCTGATCTGGTCGTATTCACCCACCCACGCAGCGCGACCCCCGGCGGTGCTCAGCGATCTACCGGCCACCACCCCGATCGCGACCCAGCTGTCGAAGGATCTGCGACGGCTCGGCTTTGCCTTCGTCGGTCCGACCACCGCGTACGCCGCGATGCAGGCCTGCGGCATTGTCAACGATCACCTGACTGACTGCCCGTGCCGCGCGGAGGTCGAGCAGCAGCGGAAGGCGGTGTTCGCCAAGCTCAGCTAGCGGGTCAGCCCATCGAGTACGGCCCGGCTCGCGGAAAGGCCGAGCCGGGTGGCGCCGGCGGCGAGGAAGTCCAGCGCGGCAGCAGCCGTACGGATGCCGCCGCTCGCCTTGACCCCGAGGCGGCCGCCGACGGTCTCCGCCATGGTGCGTACGGCATCGAGCCCCGCCCCGCCGCTGGGGTGAAAGCCTGACGACGTCTTCACAAAGTCAGCGCCCGCGGCCTCGGCGGCGCGGCAGGCGCTAATGATCCCGTCGTGGTCGAGCAGCGCGCTCTCCAGGATGACTTTCAGCACGATGGGGGCCGGCACCGCCTGGCGTACCTCGGCAATCTCGCGCTCGACGGCCGCCCACTCGCCGTCCGCAGCGGCACCCAGATCGATCACCATGTCGATCTCGGTCGCGCCCTCGCCCACCGCACGCTGTGCCTCGTAGGCCTTGACGGCCGCCAGGTGGGCACCCGAGGGGAAGCCGACGACGCTGGCGATCGCCAGCCCCCCTGCTCCCTCCAGCCTCGCCAAGGCCCCGGCGGCGAGCGCGACGCGGCTGGGCGAGACGCAGACCGAGAAGACTCCCAACCCGGCGCCCTCCCGGCACAGTTCCACCACCGCCGCTGCTGTCGCCTCGGGTTTGAGCAGGGTGTGGTCGATGGTTTTGGCCAGGGCCTCGCGCGACAGTGCGGTCACGGTGGGCCAGGCTAGCGAGAACCCGCCCCGGCGGCGCGTTCTGGCAGGCTGCAGGGCGTGGACGTTATGGTTGTAGACCACCCGCTCGCTGCCGTTCGGCTCACGCTGCTGCGCGACGAGCGCCACGATCGCGCGGTCTTTCGCGCGGCTCTGCGCGATCTCGCGACCATGCTCGTCTACGAGGCGTCCCGCGATCTCGCGTGCGAGCGCATCAGCGTTCGCACCCCGCTCGCCGACGCGCCCGGCGCCCGCATCGTCGACCCGCCGCTGCTGGTGCCCGTGCTGCGGGCTGGCCTCGGCATGGCGGAAGCGGCAGCGTCCCTGATCCCCGAGGCGCCCATGGGCTTCGTCGGGCTGGCCCGCGATGAGGCGACTCACCTGCCGCGTGCGTATCTGGAGTCGCTGCCCGCGGATCTTAGCGGCCGCACGGCGATCGTTCTCGACCCGATGATCGCGACCGGTGGCTCCCTGCTGCACTGCCTCCAGTTGCTCGTCGAGCGCGGCGCCAGCGAGGTGATCGTCGTCTGTGCCCTCGCGGCCCCCGAGGGGCTCGAACGGCTGCGGGCCAGCGGGCTTGCGGTCCGCGTCGTGACCGCGGCGATCGATGAGCGGTTGAACGACGACGCGTTCATCGTCCCCGGGCTCGGCGACGCCGGCGACCGCCAGTTCGGGGCGGTTTAGGGCGGCGCGCCGAGTCAGCCCAGCAGCGGGCGCAAGTCGGCGGCGATCCGCGCCAGCCGGTCGGTGGCCGACGCGCGCGCTGCCGCCAGGTCGCCGAGCTCGGCCGCCGGCGTCACCAGCTCCAGGTACGCCTTGATTTTCGGCTCGGTCCCGCTCGGGCGCACGATGATCCGGCCGCCGGCGAGTGTCAGGCGAGCCCCTTCGGTAGGCGCCATCCCGTCCTTCGGTTGGCTGAGATCGGCCGCCGCGAGCACGCGTATCCCGCCGAGCTCCGGGGGAGTCGCGGTCAGCAGCAGTTCCACGGCCCGCTTCGCCGCCCGCGGATCGCGCAGGCGCACGGAGACTTGCGAGGTCGCGAAAAGACCCAGCTCGCACGCCAGCTCGTCCAGTCGGTCCGTCAGGGTGAGTCCGCGCGCCTTGAGCTCGGCCGCCAGCTCAGCGACGGCCAGCGCCGCGCTGATGCCGTCCTTGTCCCGTACGTAGCGCAGGCCGACGGCGTATCCCAGCGCCTCTTCGTAGGCGAAGACGAGCTCGTCGCCGCCGGCGCGGGCGAGCCACTTGAACCCGGTGAGCGTCGTCGCGAAGTCTGCCCCACGCGTGCGAGCCAGCGCCTCCAGCGCCGAGGAGGAGACCAGCGAGGTGGCCACCAGATGCCGGGTCCCGAGCGGCAACCGGCGCAGGAGGTGATCGCCCAGCAGCAGGCCCAGCTCGTCACCGGAGAGCAACCGCCCGCCCACGGCCACCGCGCAGCGATCCGCGTCGGGGTCGTTGGCGATGGCGATGTCCGCATCCGTGGCGCGTGCCAGCTCGAGCAGCAGATCCGTCGCGCCCGGTTCCTCCGGGTTCGGAAAGGCGACGGTAGGAAAGTCCGGATCCGGCTCCGCCTGTGCCGCGACGACCGCCGGCGGCGCGAAGCCGGCCCGCTCAAACGCCCGGAGCACGACGCCGGCGCCGACACCGTGCAGCGGCGTGTACGCGACCCGGACGTCTCGCTCGGGGGTCAGCGTCAGGGCGGTGATGGCGTCCAGGTAGCCCTCGACGACCCGATCATCCAGTCGCGCGAAGTCCTCGGAGAGCGCCAGCTGCGATGCGGGAGCGGCGGTCGCGATGGCGGCCTCGATCTCGGCGTCTGTGGGCGGAACGATCTGGGCGCCCGCTCCGGGGTCGCCCGCCGGGCCGCCGAGGTAGACCTTGTAGCCGTTGTCCTGCCGGGGGTTGTGGCTGGCCGTGACCATCACGCCCGCATCAGCGTCGAACGCCCGCACGGCGTACGCCAGCACCGGCGTCGGCAACCTGCCCGGCAGCAAGGTAGCACGCAGTCCCGCCCCCGCCAGCACCCGCGCGCTCTCAACGGCGAACTGCTCGCTGCCGCGGCGCGCGTCGTATCCGATCACCACGCTGGGGATACCCGGGCGCGTCGCGAGCAGGTACGCGGCGAGGCCCGCCGCAGCGCGCCTCACCACGGCGACGTTCATCCCGTTGGGCCCGGCGCGCAGCGTCCCTCGCAGGCCTGCGGTGCCGAAGGTGAGCGGCGACGCAAACCGGTCGTTCAGCTCGGCCTCGCCGGCCTCCCCGGCCTCCAGCAGGTCGTGCAGCTCTGCCCTGCTCGCCGGATCCGGGTCCGTCGCCACCCAGGCACGTACTCGCTCGGCTAGATCGGCGGGGGCGGGGGTCACGATGGACATTCTCGCGGCTTCGGGCGCCCTGCGGGACTTCGGAAGGCCGGGACCTTCGCATCTATCTCATCCGCTACCGGCCCGGTTGGCTGGCGAGGAGGTGATGGTCCGTGTCAAGTGAGAACCTGACGCCGCAAGCGTCCATTGACATCTACTGGCTGCCGCTCGGCGCCGGCGGGCGTTCGGTCCGCCTGAACGGCCGGATCTTCGAAGCGCTCATGGCCCGCCGCGAGCATCGACCTGCCTGCGAGCTCTACCACGCTGCCCTGGAGGTCCGGCTCGGCGACGCTCGTTTCGTGATCGAGATGGCCCCGTCCTGGGACCGCGACCTGGAGGGTCGCGGCGTCGTTTCGGTTGGCCCGGTGGGCGCGCCCCTCCTCGGGCGATCACGGTGGTTCCGGTATGAGGTCCGTTGCTGGCGCGGGGGAAGCATTCCGGACGTCGGCGAGGCCGTCGGCGGTCCGCGCAGGATCTCGCAGGACGTCAGTCAGGCGCGGCGCGTCCTCGAGCTGATTCCGGCCTTTCCCACCGCGACCTGGGGCCGTGACGAACTCGCCGCCGGTGACATGTGGAATTCGAACTCTCTCGTCGCCTGGCTGCTCGCGTCCTCCGGACATGACCTGACCGCTATCAGCCCGCCCGCCCGCGGCCGCGCTCCCGGCTGGTCCGCGGGTCTGGTCGTAGCTGCCCGCGGGCGGCAACCCTGGTCGTCTAGAGCTGGCGCACGACCTCGGCGAGCAACCCGCCCATCCGCGCCGCCGCGGCGGCGCCCGCGGCGAGCACCTCAGCGTGGTCCAGTGGCTCCCCCGACAGACCGGCGGCCAGGTTGGTGACCAGCGACAGGGCCAGCACCTGCGCGCCTTCCGCGCGGGCCGCGATCACCTCGTGCACCGTCGACATACCGACCAGGTCGGCCCCGAGGGTTTGCAATGCCCGGATCTCTGCCGGGGTCTCGTACTGCGGCCCCGGCATCATTGCGTAGACGCCCTCTTCGAGCGTCGGATCCACCCCACGGGCCAGTTCGCGGAGCCGGCCGCTGTAGCACTCGGTCAGGTCGACAAAGCGTGGCCCGATCAGCGGGGTGCGGCCGGTCATGTTCAGGTGGTCGCTGATCAGGACCGGCTGACCGACCGACAGTCCGGCGCGCAGCCCGCCCGCCGCATTCGTCAGCACGATGGTCTTGACGCCCGCCGCACAAGCTGTGCGGATGCCGTGCACGACGATGGGCAGCTCATGGCCCTCGTACGCGTGGATCCGCCCGAGAAACGCCAGCACCCGCTGGTGGCCGACCTCGATGGAGCGGACGGCGCTGCTGTGACCGGCTACCCCGGTTTGTGGGAAGCCGCCCAGTTCAGCGACGTCGAACTCGGCCGCGGGCGCACCGAGTAGATCCGCCGCCGGCCGCCAGCCGGAGCCCAGGACGATCGCTACGTCGTGGTGCGGAGCCCCCGTCAGCGCGCGAAGGCGGCGAGCCGAGTCCTGGGCATCGGGAGCATCGGGAGCATCGGGCATCTGCCGATCTTGCCTGAGACCGCGCTCAGCGGCGTCCGTGCACCATAAGTGGTGCGCGTGGGGCGGCACTGTTTTCTCGGGGACGCACTCGATCCGTTGCAATTGCGCCGCATCAGGTGCCCCACGGAAATAAGCGTCCATCCCCCCGCGCGCCGGATCGGGTGCCAACTGCCCAGTGGTGGTTGGGGCTGGCTGGCTTCAGCGTCCCAACCGGCGGCTCCCAGGCTCGGTGCGGGCGATCCAGCGGCCGGTGTCGTGGCTGATCTGCACGGGGTGATCGAAGCAGCCGCTGATGAGCTCGCTGGTGACGACCTCGAGGACCGGTCCCTGTGCGTGGACCTTGCCGCCCCGCAGCAGCACGGCGTGGGTCGTGCTGGCCGGGATCTCTTCGAGGTGGTGGGTGACCAGCACGCTGGCGAGTTGTGGGTGGCCGGCGCGCAACGTGTCGAGGCCGGTGAGGAGTTGCTCGCGGGCGGCGAGGTCCAGCCCGGTCGCGGGCTCGTCCAGCAGGAGCAGCGCCGGCTCCGGCATGAGCGCGCGGGCGATGAGGGCGCGGCCACGTTCGCCGGACGAGAGCGTTTGCCAGCGGTTGTCGCGTAGCGGGGTCATTCCCAATACCTCGATCAGCGCATCCGCCTGGTCCAGCTGTTGCGCGTTGGGCCGCCAGCGCTGCTGCGGGGCGATGGTGTTGGTGGCCCCGGTCAGGACGACCTCGCGAACCGTGAGCGGCCATTCGAGCGGATGCCGCGGATCGACATGGCCGATGGCGGTCCGCAGGTCACGCATGTCGACCTTGCCCAGCTGGTGACCGAGCACGCGCACGGTGCCGCGGGTGGGGTGCTGCAGCGCGCCGAGCAGCCGCAGCAGGGTCGTTTTGCCGGCGCCGTTCGGGCCGATCAGCACCCAATGCTCGCCGCTGCGGACGGTCAGGGAAACGTCGTGCAGCAGGAGTCGCCCGACGCGGACGAAATCGACCCCGTCGACCTCGAGAACCGGACTGCTGCCGTCGGTCACGGTCCGAACGCTATCCAGCGGCGGAAGGGGCGGGCCGTGTCGACTTGGTTGGTGGCGGTGAGGCAGGCTCAAGACGTGCCCGCGACCCCGCCCGACCTTCCGTTGGAGCGCGGCGAATTCGCGGAGGTGGTGCTCCGAGGCGCGCTGCGAGACCCCGGGGGACCGGGGCAGGTGGCCGCCTTCTTGGAGCGTTTCTTCGGCTTGCGGATGGGGGGCCGGCGCTGGGTCGTGCTCACCAACCACCGGCTGCTCGTCCTGCGGCGCCGTCCACCGAAGGCCTATCGCGCGGGTGAATGGTTCGACGTCTCCCTCGACCGGCGCCGGATCCGCGCCTCGCCGCCCTTCCTGGAGGGCAACCTCGTCGTGCTCGCCCTCGTCAGCAGCCAGGGCCCGTCGTCGCTCCTGCTGCCGGGTCCCGCCTACCCGGAAGCGGTACGCCTCGCGCGGGCGCTCGGAGCACGGGCGCGCTGACGACGCTCACTTCAGATCAGCCGATCTTCTGCACGTTTACTGTGGAACGGGTGCAGATCCCCTTCTCGTCGTCGCCGCGTTCAAGCCTCGGCATCGAGTGGGAGCTCCAGCTCGTCGATCCCGAGAGCAGGCAGCTGGCGACGGCCGCCTCGGGTCTGCTGGCCGAGCTCGCCGCCGAGTCCGGAGCCGCAGATGGCGAAGAGCATCCCAAGGCCAAACACGAGCTGCTCGAATCGACCATCGAGATCATCACCGGGGTCTGCCACACGGTCTCGGAAGCCAAGGCGGACCTGGCTGGGACGCTGGCTGAAGTCACCGCCGTCGCGCAGCGTCGCGGGCTCGGCGTCATGTGCAGCGGCACCCACCCGCTCAGCGACTGGGCCGACCAGACCATCAGCCCCAGCCCGCGCTACGCCAAGCTCGTCGAGCAGATGCAGTGGCTCGCCCTCCGGCTGCAGATCTTCGGTGTCCACGTGCATGTCGGCGTTCGCAGCCCGGAGAAGGCGATTCCCATCGTCAACGCGCTGACCTCGTACGTGCCGCATTTTCTGGCGCTGTCGGCCTCGTCCCCGTTTTGGATCGGCCGCGACACCGGCCTCGCGTCTGCCCGCAGCAAGGTTTTCGAGGGCCTGCCGACGGCGGGCCTGCCTCAGCAGCTGTCCGGCTGGGGCCAGTTCGAGCAGCTGATGGGCACGCTCATCAGCTCGGGGACGATCGAGACGATCCGCGAGGTGTGGTGGGATGTGCGTCCCCATCCCGGTTTCGGCACCGTCGAGCTGCGCATCTGCGACGGCTTGCCGACCCTGCAGGAAGTGGGGGCCGTCGCCGCACTCTCGCAGTGCCTTGTCGACCAGCTCAACACCCAGCTCGACCGCGGGTACCGCCTTCCCAAGCCGAACACCTGGGTGGTGCGCGAGAACAAGTGGCGGGCGGCGCGCTACGGGCTCGACGCCGAGCTGATCGTCGACGAATTCGGCACCACTCGTCCGCTGAAGGACGCGATCACCGAGCTGGTGGACGAATTGCAGCCGCTGGCCCGCCGGCTCGGCTGCTCGGAGGAGCTGGCTGACGTCATGACGATCCTGGAGGTCGGGGCGAGCTACCAGCGTCAGCGATCCGTTGCGCAGGCTCACGGCGGCGACCTGAAGGCGGTCGTCGACAGCCTGCTCGCGGAGATGCGCGCTGGGCGACCCGGCTTCCCGCCCGGTGCTCCGGCGATCGCCTCATGACCGATGACGCGGCAGCCGATTACCTGGGCGGATTCCTCGCCGCCCACGAAACTGAGCTCATCGGGCTGCGACGTGACCTGCACGCCCATCCCGAGCTGGGCCGCGGCGAACAGCGCACCACCTCGGTCGTCGGTGACGTGCTCACCTATGCCGGGCTCGACGTCCACTACCTGCCCGGCAGCGGCCTCTGGTGCGATGTCGGTGACCAGGGCGCCGCGGACCCTAGCTCCACGGTGCTGCTGCGCGCGGATCTCGACGCGCTCCCGCTGCAGGATCCGAAGGACGTGCCGTACCGCTCCGTGACCCCCGGGGTCTGCCATGCCTGCGGGCACGACGTTCATACGGCGATCCTGGTGGGCGCCGGCTTGGCGCTGGCCGAGATCGCCCGCCGCGACGGGTTGCCGGGCCGCGTGCGGTTGGTCTTTCAGGCGGCCGAAGAGGTGATGCCCGGCGGAGCCCTCGACATCGTGGAAGCCGGGCTGGTGGCACCGGCCGGGATGGCGTTTGCCCTGCACTGTGACCCTTCGCTCGAGGTCGGTCACATCGGGCTGCGCAGCGGACCGATCACCGCGGCCTCCGACATGATCACCGTCAAGCTGTCGGGGCCCGGCGGCCACACCTCACGCCCGCACAACACCGTCGACCTCGTCTACGCGCTCGGGCGCCTGCTCGCGGAGCTGCCAGGTGCGCTGACCCGGGTCATCGATCCGCGCGCCGCCGTCACGCTGGTCTGGGGGATGGTGACGGCCGGGTCGGTGGCCAACGCGATTCCGCAGTCGGCGATCGCCAAGGGCACCGTGCGCGTACTCGATCGGGATACCTGGGCGGTCGTTCCCGGGGTGGTGGCGCGGCTATCGGAGCAGATCGTGGCTCCGTACGGCGCTCACGTGGAAATCGATCATCAGCGCGGGGTGCCGCCGGTCGTCAACGACGAGACCGCCGTCGCGCTGCTGACCCGCGCGGCCGACGCCTCGCTGGGAGCCCGAGCGGCCGTCTCGACCTCCCAGTCGCTCGGCGGCGAGGATTTCGGCTGGTACCTAGAGCAGGTGCCCGGGGCGATGGCCCGTCTTGGGGTACGCCGGCCCGGCGCGCCCGCATACGACCTGCACCAGCCCGGCTTCGACGTCGACGAGCGCTCGATCGGGGTCGGCGTGAGACTTCTCACGGCTGCCGCTTTGCTCGGCCTGCGCGGCTAGCGGATCGGCCGGCGCTCGGGTCAGTCGCTCGGACTGGTGCCGGTACAGGGATGGGCGCGTAACTGCGCGACATAGTCGGCGGGGGCGCCGGCCTTCTCTGCGGCCTCGCTGATGAGTCCGAGGTAGCGGCACGACGGTAGGCCGCCCTCGTAGGCCACCAGGACATAGGTCCAGGCGAGTACGTCTTCGTCGAGGGTCGACACGCGTACCCGCAGCTTGTCGTACACGCCGGCGCTGCTGACCCCGGCGCCTTCCCACTCGTCGAGCACCTTCTCATCCAGCGGCGAAACGTCATAAATCATCACGTACGTCGCGGCCTGCGGATCCTGCACGACCGTCACCAGGGCGCCGTCCCAGCCGACGTCTTCGCCGCCGAACGTCATCCGCCAGCCCCGCAGCCACCCCATGCTCTGCACGGGCGAATGCGGGCAGCGCTCCATCATCTGGTCGGGGTCCAGATTGCTGGCGTACGCCGCGTAGAGGGCCACCTGCGCACCATAACCAGCCGCGATGGCATAACCAGCCGCGATGGCGTGGCGGCGCAAGATCCATGCTCGGGTTTTGTGGCTGTGGGCTGAGACACTGTGTACGTGCGTATCGCGATCCTTGGCGCAGGCCCGGCAGGCTACGAGGCGGCGCTGGTGGCCGTCGAACTGGGCGCCGAGGTGACCCTCATCGAGCGTGATGGGGTCGGCGGCGCCTGCGTCCTGACCGACTGCGTCCCGTCCAAGGCCCTGGTGTCGACGGCTGAGGTGCGCACTTCTGTCGCCGGAGCGGACGCGCTGGGGCTGGTGTGCTCGCAGCAGCCGGTTGACGCGCAGCGACTCAACAAACGGATCATGGCGCTGGCCACCGCCCAGTCGGCCGACATCCGGACCCGGCTCGTGCGCGAGGGGGTCGACGTTGTCGCCGGCCGCGGGCGGCTGCTCGGGCGGGGCAAGGTCAGCTACCTGCGCGCCGACGCGAGCGAGGAAGAAGCGCACGATTGCGACATCGTGCTGCTCGCGCTGGGCGCGACCCCGCGGGTGATCCCGGGCAGCGAGCCGGATGGTGAGCGGGTGCTCGACTGGCGCCAGCTGTATGACCTGGACGAGCTTCCCGAGCACCTCGTGGTGGTGGGTTCCGGCGTCACGGGAGCCGAGTTCGCGTCGGCGTACCGGGCGCTCGGCTCGCAGGTGACGCTGGTCTCCTCGCGTGCGCGGGTGCTGCCCGGCGAAGACGCCGATGCCGCGAACGTGCTCGAGGAGGTGTTTCGCCGCCGCGGGATCGAGCTGCTGGCGCGCTCGCGGGCCGCGTCGATCCGCCGGGTCGGCGACGGGGTAAAGGTCGAGCTCACCGACGGCCGCGTCGTCTCCGGCAGCCACGCCCTGATCGCGGTCGGGTCGGTGCCGGACACCGCGCGGGTCGGCTGCGAGGAGTCGGGTGTGCGGCTACGCGTTTCCGGCCACATCGAGGTCGACCGGGTGTCGCGGACCTCCCTTCCTGGTGTGTACGCGGCCGGCGACTGCACCGGCGTACTCCCGCTGGCGTCCGTCGCGGCGATGCAGGGTCGGATCGCCATGTGGCACGCGCTGGGCGAGGCCGTAGCGCCGCTGCGGCTGATGACGGTCGCCTCCAACGTGTTCACCGACCCGGAGATCGCCACCGTGGGCGTCAGCCAGGATCAGGTCGAATCCGGGCGGGTGGCTGCTGACGTCGTCAAGCTCGACCTCGCGACGAACGCGCGCGCCAAGATGAGCGGGCTGCAGGATGGGTTCGTCAAGTTCTTCACCCGCCGCGGCGTCGGGACGGTGCTCGGCGGCGTTGTGGTCGCGCCGCGGGCCAGTGAGCTGATCCTGCCGGTTTCCATGGCCGTTCAGCACTCGCTGACCGTCGATCAGCTCGCTCACACCTTTGCGATCTACCCGTCGCTGTCCGGCTCGCTCACCGAGGCAGCGCGCCAGCTCATCCCCCACGAGGGCAGCGGCGACATCTGAGCCGGGTGCGCGCTCACTCCTCATCTTCCTCGACGGGCCGCGGGCGCGGGATGCCGTACTGGTCCAGGCGACGATTGCGGAAGCTGTCACTGGTCGCGTAACCCATCACGACGGCACACACGAGCAGTGCCAGGGGGATCGAGACGCGTACCGAAGCTGTCCCCGGCAGCACGGCAAAGGCGAGCGCGAACGGCAGCATCAGCAGCAACGGGCGGCGCGCCTGGCGGTGCCGCCAGCGGGGGCCGGTGAGGTCGTTACGTACCCACTCCAGATGGGCGGCGGGCAGCTTGCCCCCGATCAGGTAATGGATCCGTCCGGTCAGCGGCGGCGCGTCAGGAGTGGGCCCACCGGGCTCACTCGGCGATCTCACAGATCACAGCTCCGCTGCTATCTCACAAATCACAGCTCCGCTGGTGACGGTCGCTCCGACGGTCGCCGCCAGGCCACTCACCGTGCCGGCCTTGTGGGCGGTCAAGGGCTGCTCCATCTTCATCGCCTCGAGTACGACGACGAGATCGCCCTCGGCGACGGTGTCACCGTCAGCCACGGCCACCTTCACGATGGTGCCCTGCATCGGGCTGGTCAGGGCATCGCCGGACGCCGCCGCCGGGCCGTGGGCCGAGCGCTTGCGGCCCGGCTTCTTGGCCTTGCTTGCCGAACCGCCGCCCGAACCCACTCCGAGCCCGGCGGGCAGGACGACCTCGAGGCGCTTACCGCCGACCTCGACGACGACCCGTTCCCGGTCGTCGTCCTCTTCTTCGGCGCCGGCCCCACCGGTGAACGGCGGGATGGTGTTGTCGAACTCGGTCTCGATCCAGCGGTTGTGGACCGTGAAGGCTTGCGCCGGGTCGGCCGGCGCGAAGGCCGGATCGCGTACGACAGCCTGGTGGAACGGCAGCGCCGTCGCCATGCCCTCGACGACCAGCTCGTCCAGCGCGCGCCGGGAACGTTCGATGGCCTCGGTGCGGCTTGCCCCGACGACGATGATCTTCGCCAGCAGCGAGTCGAACTGGCCGCCGATGATCGAGCCCGCCTCGATGCCGGTATCGGTGCGTACGCCCGGGCCGAGTGGCGGGGTGAACTTTGTCACCGTGCCGGGCGCCGGCAGGAAACCGCGCCCGGGGTCCTCGCCGTTGATCCGGAACTCGATCGCGTGGCCGCGCGGGGTCGGGTCCTCGAAGTCGAGCGTCTCGCCGTCGGCGATGCGGAACTGCCAGCGCACCAGGTCGATGCCGGTCACCTCTTCGGTCACCGGGTGCTCGACCTGCAGGCGGGTGTTCACCTCGAGGAAGGACACCAGGCCGTCCTGGCCGATGAGGAATTCGCAGGTGCCGGCACCGATGTAGCCGGCTTCCTTGCAGATCGCCTTGCTGGCGTCGTAAAGGCTCTTGATCTGCTGGTCGGTGAGGAACGGAGCGGGCGCCTCTTCGACGAGCTTCTGGTAGCGCCGCTGCAGCGAGCAGTCGCGGGTGCTGACCACCACGACGTTGCCGGCGGCGTCGGCGAGGATCTGGGTCTCGACGTGGCGCGGCTTGTCGAGGTAGCGCTCGACGAAGCACTCGCCGCGTCCGAAAGCAGCGACCGCCTCGCGCACCGCGCTTTCGTACAGCTCGGCGACCTCAGCACGCTCGCGGGCGACCTTCAGCCCCCGGCCCCCGCCGCCGAACGCCGCCTTGATCGCGATCGGCAGGCCGTATTCATCGGCGAAGGCCAGCACCTCGTCGCTGCCGCTGACCGGGTCGGCCGTGCCGGGTGTGAGCGGGGCACCGACCGCGAGGGCGATGTGGCGGGCCTGCGTCTTGTCGCCGAGCTTGCGGATCGCGTCGGGCGGCGGGCCGATCCAGGTGAGCCCGGCCGCGATGACGGCTTCGGCGAACTCGGCGTTTTCGGCCAGGAATCCGTAGCCCGGGTGTACGC
Organism: Mycobacteriales bacterium; assembly: GCA_038245655.1. Taxonomy (GTDB): domain Bacteria; phylum Actinomycetota; class Actinomycetes; order Frankiales; family Frankiaceae; genus DATAZK01. The sequence goes on from JBBRSE010000021.1 coordinate 51,618, forward strand.
CATCAGCGCCCGAGGATTTGGCGACCGCGATCAACTTGTCGATGCGCAGGTACGACTCCGGCGCGGTGGCACCACCCAGCGCGTACGCCTCATCAGCCTCGCGCACATGAAGCGCGTCGCGATCCGGATCGGCATAGACGGCTACGGAAGCGAGCCCATGATCACGGCAGGCACGGGCTACCCGGACCGCGATCTCTCCGCGGTTGGCAATTAAGACTTTACGGAGGACTTTGCGCACAACTCCCGATCCTAGGGAACGCGGAGCCGCTTCGACGTTGCCGGGTCAGAAGCTTACGAAGCCGGTCTGCTTCAGAGCCGGGATCGCACGCACCGCAACGCCCCGATCGGTGAGCTCGAAGACGTGGTCACCGGCGATCACCGAACGATCGGATTGCTGGTTCACCGGCTGCGCGAAGGCCGCCTGGGTGATGGTCAGCTTGCGGCCATGGATGGCCGCGCCGACCAGGCCACTCGAGGACGGCAGCACGACGAGCGAGGCGTCGGGCGCGATCGTGATGGCGTGCGGATCGTTCAGCGCGGACGAGAACGCGCCGGTCAGGACGTGGCGGTCCAGCACCCGCGGGTGCGCCGGGTCGCCCACGTCGAACAGGGTCAGCTGGATGCCGTCGGGCTCGACGATCCCGCTCGGGCCGCCGGAGAAGCTGCAGGCCACGCCCGGGGGGCACGGCCGGATGCTATTCGGTATGGCGGTCACGCTCTGCCCGATGCCGAGCAGCTGGTGGTCTGGCAGCGGCAGGAGCTGGCTCGAGTAGCCCGGAATGTGCAGGATGCCGCGCAGCACCGGCTTTGCTGGCACCGAGAGATCGATCACGTGCAGCGGGTCGACCTGCTGGAACGTGACGACGTAGCCGCGATCACCGATGTAGCGCACCGCGTAGACCTGCTCGCCGGTGCCGAGCCCATCGATCCGGCCGACCTGGACGAGCTTGTCGCCCTCGCGCGCCAGCACGGAGACGCCGGTCTGCGACGTCATCGTCGCGTTGGTGCCGACGTAGCGGGTCGTCGTGACGCGCAGGTGGTCCTGGTACTCCGAGAGCGCGTACGAGTCGTGCAGCTGCCCGGCGACCGTGCCGGAGGCGAGGAAGCGCGCCTGCGCCGGGTCGGAGAGGTCGAACTCGAGCAGGTGCACGGTGGACGGCGGTATCGAGGCGACGCCGTCAACCGGCCCGTTGTCGACCGTGTTGACGACCGAGTACGTGCCGTTGTCGCTGATGTACAGATGGTGACCCTCGGCGTACGCGCTGTCGCCCGCACCGAAGACCGACGTACCCGCGCCGGGCTGGGCAGCCTGCGGGTCCAGCGAGATGACCGTCACCAGGCCGGCGCCGGTCGACTTCGGCGGGGTGGCGACGGCGTCGCAGGCGCTGAGCCGGTGGGACTGGTTGCCAGAGTCGTCCGTCCAGTGCGGGACCCAGGCGTCGAGTGGCGTGGCGTCGACGATGGACTGGTTGATCTTGGTGGCGCGGGCCAGCTCGGCCTTGCTGCCGTCGCGGGGGCTCGCCCAGTTCGCTGTCGGGGGCGGGCTGGACAGCACCAGCCGGATGGTTCCGCCGACGACCCGCGCGGACACCTCACCGGCGTCGAACGTCCAGCTGCGCACGACGTGAGGACTGTCCGGGTTCGAGATGTCGACGATCGTGGCCGTGGTCGAGGTCGTCGTGGCGCTGCTGTAGTAGAAGGGCCGCAGTTGGGCGCCTCGCGGGAACGAGATGCCGCCCGACGAACCGCCGCTGAGGACGACGACGCGGTCGCCGGCGAGCAGCATCTCACTGCCGGGATGCGGCAGTGCGAGGGTCGAGCGTAGCTTGGGGCTGCGGACGTCGACGATGTGCAGTTGCTGGCCGTCGAGGCTGACCATGATGCGCCCGTCGGTCTTGACGGTGTCAGGCTCATCGACGTTGGCGACCTGCGTGTTCGTGCTGGAGTGGGGGAGCGCGGACTGGGAGGTGTCGGTCGGGCCGCCGGCGGCAGCGGGAACGGGTGAGAGTGCGGGTCCCGCCTGCTTCTGGAGAGCGCCGCTGCTGGTGGCGTAACGCAGCCCGCCGCCGTAGCCGCCGAAGCCGTAGGGGCCGACGGTCGCGCGGCCACGGGCATGCAGAGCGTCCAGCAGGCCGCCGCAGCTGTCGTACGAAATCAGCTGGCCGAGGAACACCGCCTGCGCGGTCGGCCCGGAGGTCGGCGTGGGGTCGACGCCGGAATTGCGTGTGGCGCTTGAACCGCCGCTCGCGCCCGCCGCCCAACCGCCCGCGACTCCGACACCGACCAGTGCAACCCCGGCCACCAGCTGTCCCCATGCCTTGCGCATCGCATTCCCTCTCGTCAAAGGGTGAGACGCGAGGCGGTGGCGGAAGGTTGTGCGTCGGCTGTCACAGCGCGGCGCGCTACCTCGTCGGAGGGGGCGACCTGGATGGGACCTGGATTGACAGCGGCCGGTGAGGGGATTTGCGAATGAAGCACCGAGTAGTCGTGCTGGGCGCCGGATACGCCAGGCTGCCGGCAGCAAAGCGGCTGGCGCGTCACGTTCACGCGGACGAGGTGGAGGTGACGCTCGTGAACGCGACGCCGTCCTTCCTTGAACGGCCGCGCCTGCACCAGTTCGCCACCGGGCAGCCGATCGCGGAGCGGCCGCGGCTCGCTACCGGCGCTCGGCTACGACACGCTCGTCTACGCCCTCGGCAGCAACATCGACCTGGCGGACATGCCCGGTGCCGCCGATCATGCGAGCAGCCTGACTGGGTGGGGTGCCGCCGGAGCGTTGCACGAGCGGCTGGACGAGGTGGCCGCCGCTCGCGGCACAGTGGTCGTCTGCGGCGGCGGGCTGACGGGGATCGAGACCGCCGCCGAGCTCGCGGAGTCCTTTCCGGCGCTGCGGGTGCGGCTGGTCAGCTCCGCGCAGCCGGGCGGCTGGTTTTCGGTGAAGGCGCAGGCGTACCTGCGCACGGTCTTCGCCGATCTCGCAGTCGAGGTCACCGATGGCGTTCACATTGCGGAGGTCGGCCCTGGAGGACTTTCGCTGGCTGGCGGCGGGTCGATCCCGTTCGACGAGTGCGTGTGGGCCGGGGGATTCGCCGTGCCGACGCTGGCAGCTGATGTCGGCCTGCGCGTGGACGGCGCCGGTCGGGCGCTCGTGGATTCGTCGCTGCGATCGCTCTCGCACCCGGACGTCTACGTCATCGGCGACGCTGCGGCGATCGCCGGGAAGTGGGGAGACGCGCTCGCCATGGGCTGCCGGACGGGAACGTTCACCGGCCCGCAGGTGGCGGACACCATCGCTCGTCGGCTCACCGGTCGCGAGCCGAAACCGTTCCGTTTCCGGTATCACCACGAGTGCGTCAGCCTCGGACGTCGTCACGGCGTCGTGCAATTCCTCAGAGCCGACGGGACGACGAAGGATCGGATCCTTACCGGCCGGGCGGCGATCGCGTACAAGAACATGACGTTGCTCGGCGCGCTGCTGCTGTTTCGCCGGCCCGGCCCCTACGTTGCGCGGCGCCGTCACGTCGCGCCGCGGGGCAGGAAACGCTCGCGGCAGCCTGAGAAACGCCAACGCGAAGAAACAGGAGAGGGTCTGATCGTGGATTTCGCGCAGGACGATTCGTACCGCCAGCTCAGGCCGCTCGCGTTCGCCATCGCGTACCGCATGCTCGGGAGCATCAGCGAGGCCGAGGACGTGGAGCAGGAAGCGCTGCTACGGCTGCACGTGGCGGCCGGGCGCGAAGACATCAGCTCGCCGGAGGCGTACCTCACCACGGTGGCCACCCGGCTCTCGATCGACAATTTGCGCTCCGCCCGGGTCCGCCGGGAGCGCTATTTCGGCGACTGGCTGCCCGAGCCGCTGGTCGGCGACCCGGTTCTGGACGCCGCCGAGCATGCGGAGACGGCCGACTCGCTGTCGATGGCGTTTCTGGTGCTGCTGGAAACGCTGACGCCGGTCGAGCGGGCCGCCTTCCTGCTGCGCGAGGTCTTCGGTTACGGGTACCGCGAGATCGCCTCCGTGGTGGGCCGATCCGAGGCGAACTGCCGGCAGTTGGTCTCGCGCGCCCGCGGCCACATCGACCAGCGCCGACCACGCTTCGAGGCCTCGCGACGCCAACGCGTCGAGCTCGCCGAGCGGTTCTTCGCCGCCTGCGAACAGGGTGACCTGCCGGCGCTGATCGACCTGCTCGCCGCCGACGTCGTCTTCACCGGCGACGGCGGTGGCAAGGTGCCCCCTGGCGCCGCCATCTCCCAGCCGGTCTTCGGTCGCGAGGGGGTCGCCCGGCTGCTGACCGGCTTCGTGCGTCGGCTTCCCGGTTTGCGACTGCTGCCGACGACGGTCAACGGGCAGCCAGGAGCGCTGATGGTCGCCCCGGACGGTCAGCTGATTTCGGTGACCTCCATCGACGTCGCCGACGGTCTCGTCCAGGGTGTGCGATCGATCATCAATCCCGAGAAGCTGCGCCATCTCGGGCCGACCGCCGACCTCGACCGACTGGCCAGGGAGCACCGGGCCGAGCGTAGGAAGACTGATCGTTGAAAGGACTAGCGTCGACTCTCGTGAGCGATCTTCATCCCACTGCCCAAGCCTTCCGCGAATGCGTCGAAAGAGGTGACCACGCGGCGGCGGCGCAACTGCTTGCCGAGGACGTCACCTTCAACAGCCCGATCGTGCACCGCACCTATCTCGGACGGGATTCGGTGGCTCCCGTGCTCGCGGGGGTCGTGGCCGTCTTCGAGGATTTTCGCTACACCGCGCAGTACGCCAGCGCGCCCGACGGGGACGGGGTGGCGGGCGCGGTGCTGGCCTTCTCCTGCCGCGTAGGTGACCGCAATCTCGACGGGGTCGACATTTTCCGGATCGATGCCGACGGCGAGGTGGTCGAGTTCACCGTGATGGTGCGGCCGTACTCCGCGGCGACCGCCCTCCGCGAGCGCATGGCCGCGCTGCTGGCCTGACCCCGCTCGCTCCCGGGTCCTCAGCCGGCGGTGAGCCCCGCGTCGCTGGACAGGATCGCGCCGTGGACGTTGGCCGCCTCATCGCTGGCGACAAATGCGAACATGGCAGCGATGTGCTCAGGCTCCGCGAACGGCCGCGGGACATTGGCCCGCATGATCAGCTCCCAGTCGGCGTCCTCCGGGAAGGTCACCGTGCTGGTGATGTTGGTGATCGTGCCGCCGGGTGCGATGGCGTTGACGCGCATCTTGGTCTTGATGAACTCGATGGCCAGCGCCCGGGTGAGCTGCACGACGGCACCTTTGGTCATGCAGTAGGCGGCCTGGTACGCGCCGCCCATCAGGCCAGCGTTGGACGCGACGTTGATGATGTTGCCGCCGGTCGCCAGGAGATGCGGGATGGCGGCCTGGCAGGTGAAGAAGTACGCGTCGGCGTTGATCGCGAACATCGTGCGGTACTCGGCTTCGGTGACGTCGACGGTGTGGTTGGTACGCAGGATGCCGGCCACATTGCCGACCACGTCGAGATGTCCGAAGTCCGCGATCGCCTCGTCCACCGCAGCGAAGCACTCGGCTCGCGTACCGACGTCCGTGACGCGCGAACGCACCTCTCCGGCCAGTTCTTTCGCCTGGTCGACGGTGGCGGCAAGGCCTTCCTCGTTGACGTCGAGGGCGAGTACGGACGCTCCCTCGCTCGCCAGCCGCAGCACGACGGCGCGCCCGATTCCCGAAGCGGCGCCCGTTATCAGAGCAGTGCGGCCGGTGAAGCGGTGGAACGTGTTCTGGTTTGCCATGGGCCGAGTCTGCCACCGCCCAAGATCAACGCTCACATGATCATGGTTTTAGGCCCGACACGCCGCCTGAGCCAACATCATGTGAGCGTTGATCTTCACCAGTCGGCGCGCGTACGCACTCCCGCTGCGAAGCCGGACTCGCGCCAGGCACTCGGGTGCACAGACGGCGCGCCGCGAACCGCGCCACCGGGCCGTCCCCACGCCGAGCGCGGGGCGTCAGGTTCCGACTCGCCGTCGCCGCCGCGCGACGCCAACACGGCGACCAGGGCGGCCAGTTCCTCGGGGGTCGGGTCGCCCCGCACGATCCGCAGCGCGGGACGGGCGGGGGTCGCTTCCTCGTTCACAGAATCACCGTTCGCTCACAGCGGGATGTTTCCGTGTTTCTTCGGCGGCAGCGACTCCCGCTTGTTGCGCAGCAGCCGCAGTGCCTGGATCACCTCGCGGCGGGTTTCGCTCGGCGCGATGACGGCATCGACAAAGCCGCGCTCCGCCGCGATGTACGGGTTGGCGAAGCGGTCCGCGTACTCGGTGATGAACTCCGAACGCAGCGCCTCGACGTCCCTGCCTTCCTTCTCCGCTGCCGCGAGAGCCCGGCGCTGCACGATGTTGACGGCGCCCTGCGCGCCCATGACGGCGATCTCCGCCGACGGCCACGCGAGGTTGATGTCGGCCCGCAGGTGCTTGGAGCCCATGACGTCGTACGCGCCGCCGTACGCCTTGCGGGTGATGACCGTGACCTTCGGCACGGTCGCCTCGGAGTACGCGTAAATCAGCTTGGCTCCGCGGCGAATGATGCCCTGCCACTCCTGGTCGGTGCCAGGCAGGAAGCCGGGGACGTCGACGAAGGTGAGGACGGGCACGTTGAACGCGTCGCAAGTACGCACGAAGCGGGCGGCCTTCTCCGACGCGTCGATGTCGAGGGTGCCGGCGAACGACATCGGCTGGTTGGCGACCACTCCAACCGCCCGGCCGTCGACCCGGCCGTAGCCGGTGATGATGTTGGTCGCGAACAGGGCGTGGACCTCGAGAAACTCGCCGTCGTCGAGGATGTGGCCGAGCACGGTGTGCATGTCGTACGGCTGGTTCGAGGAGTCCGGGAGGAACGAGTCGAGTTCGACGTCGGGCTCGAGTTCATCCAGGTCGACCTGCTCGTAGGACGGTGCCACCTCCATGTTGTTGCTCGGGAGGTAGGAGAGCAGCGCTTTGGTGAGCTCGAAGCAGTCCGCCTCGTCGGCGGCCATGAAGTGGGCGACACCGCTCTTGGTGTTGTGCGTACGGGCGCCGCCGAGGTCCTCCATCGTGACCTCTTCACCGGTGACGGTCTTGATCACGTCCGGCCCGGTGATGAACATCATCGAGGTCTGGTCGACCATCAGCGTGAAGTCGGTGAGCGCCGGCGAGTAGACGTGGCCACCGGCGCACGGCCCGAGGATCAGGCTGAGCTGCGGGATGACGCCCGAGGACATGACGTTGCGGTAGAAGATCTCGCCGTAGCCGGCGAGGCCCATGATCCCTTCCTGGATACGCGCGCCGCTGCCCTCGTTGAGCCCGACGACGGGGCAGCCGGTCTTCAGCGCCAGGTCCATGACCTTGACGATCTTCTGGCCGTAGACCTCGCCGAGCGAGCCGCCGAAGACGGTCACATCGTGGCTGAACACACACACCGGACGGCCGTCGACCAGTCCGTAGCCGGTGACGCAGCCGTCGCCGGCGGGCCGGTTGCCGTCCAAACCGAAGTCGACGGCCCGGTGGCGGGCGAAGGCGTCGGTCTCGACGAACGATCCCGGGTCGAGAAGCGCATTTATCCGCTCGCGCGCGGTCATCTTGCCTTTGGCGTGCTGGGCGTCGACCGCATTTTCCGAGCCGGCGTGGACCGCCTCGTACACGTGGCCGTGGAGCAGCGCCAGCTTGCCCGCGGTGGTGTGGATGTCCGGTGAGCTCGCGCCCTCGTCAGGCTCAGCCAGCGGTTCAGCAGTCATGAAACGCAGGTTATCGGGCGCTGCGGATCCGTCGCGCTGCGGTCGTACTGCGGTCTGCGGGCGGCGCAGGTACGGCAGTGGGAGCCTGGTGGGGTGGACCCTTACTCCGACCTTGATCGTCCGCCCCTCAACGAGCGCTCCCTGGCCGCGGCTCTCGCCAGCGATGGCTACGAATTGAGCGTGCTCGCGGAGGCGGCGAGCACCAATGCGGTACTTGCTGACCGTGCCCGCGCCGGTGCCCCGGAAGGCACGGTCGTCGTCGCCGAGGCGCAGACGGCCGGTCGGGGGCGGCAGGGTCGCAGCTGGGAGTCGCCGCCACGGGCCGGCCTGACGTTCAGCGTGCTGCTGCGCCCGCCGGTGGTCTCGGGCTGGTTGCCCCTGCTCGCAGGGCTGTCGGTCGCTGTGGCGCTGCGCGAACACGCCGGAGTGGATGCGGGCGTGAAGTGGCCCAACGACGTGCTCATCGCCGCCGGCCAGGCCGGTTCTCCGGGCGGTTCCCCGGGCGGCTCCCCTGGCGGTAAGGTCGCCGGGCTGCTGGCCGAGGTGCCCGCGGGCGCGCCGGGGGCGGTCATCATCGGCGTCGGGCTCAATGTGACGACGCGCACCGCGGAGTTGCCCGACGCCCGCGCCACCAGCCTCGCGCTCGAGGGCGGCACCACGACAGACCGCGAGACGCTGCTGAAGGGGATCCTGCGGGCCCTGTCACGGGCGTACGCGAGCTGGCGGGCCGATCCGCAGGCCCTCATCCCCGCGTATCGAGCGGCGTGCGTAACCCTCGGCCAGCGCGTACGCATCGAGCTTCCGGGCGACAAGTCGTACGAAGGACTGGCCACCGACGTCGATGCCGAGGGACGACTCGTGGTCGGCAGCGCGTCATTCGCCGCCGGGGACGTCGTCCACCTGCGATAGTGCGGCCGTGGGAAAACTCGAGCGTTCGCTGGGCGACGGTGAACAGATCGTGCTGGATCTGCACCCACATTGGCGGCGCCTCGTGCTACCGATGGCAGCGGTGCCGGTCACGGTCGGGGTCGCGGCGTTCGCCATCGGGATCGGTCCCGGGGGCCCGGTGTACGACTGGGTGATCATCGGGGCGGCCGTCGTGCTGCTGATGTGGATCAGCTTCCTGCCCTACCTGCGGTGGCGCACGACGCGCTACATCGTCACCAATCGCCGGGTGCTCTATCGCTCCGGAATCGTCACCAAGATCGGCCGCGATGTGCCGCTCTACCGGCTGAACGACGTGCATTTCGAAAACACCATCGCCGACCGGCTCACGGGCAGTGGCGACCTCATCCTGGAGAGCGCGGGCGAGCAAGGCCAGCTGCGCTTCACGGACGTGCCGCACGTCGAAGACGTCCAGCGCACCGTCAACCGGCTGAGCGAGGAAGACGATCAACGCCGCCGGCGTCCTGGACCCTGATCGTTAGCGCCCGCCTGGGCGCATGAAGTTTGGCGCAGGGTGGGAGCATCAGCTCGTGCAGGACGAGGGCAAGCCACAGGATGGTTCCCGGATAGGCGCTGAGTTGCTCGAAGAGGCCTTCCTCGGGGAGGCCGCCCATCTGACGCGCGAACAGGTCGAGCAGACCGCGAGCGACTTCCCGCCCGAGCGCATCCGCAGCCTCTGGCGCGCCCTCGGTTTCGTTGACCCGGACCCGGACGAGCTGCGCTTCACCGAGTCCGACGTCGCCGCGCTCCGGCTGTCCCAGCGGCTCGCCTCCGACGAGATGATCGGTGCCGGCATCACCGAGTCGGTTGCGCGCACCGTCGGCCAGGCCATGAGCCGGCTGGCGGAGGCGCAGACCCAGATCGTCAGCGAGCAGCTGGCAGCTGATCCCGAGCTCGCCGAGCTGGTCCAAAACCATCCGCAGGAGTTGGTCCGCCAGGTCAGCGAGCGATTCTCACACCTGTTGCCCGAGCTCGAGTGGTTGATTGCCTACGCGTGGCGCCGCCACATGCTCGCCGCGGTGCAGCGGGCGGTGGCCGGGGCGTCCCGCGACCTGTCCTCCGGCACGCTTGTCGTCGGGTTCTGCGACATCGTCGGCTACACCAGCGCGGTGCGGGACATGACCAGCCTCGACCTGTCCGAGCTGGTCGCGACCTTCGAGCGGGTGGCTTCCGACATCGTCGTCGCTCACGACGGCCGGGTCGTCAAGACTCTGGGCGATGAGGTGATGTTCACGGTCGTCGACCCGCTGCAGGCCGCGTTCACCGGGCTCGCGCTCGCGGAGGCCTTCGGCCACGACGATGCTCCGGTGCCGGCCGTGCGGGTTGGTTTGGCGTACGGGCCGACCCTCGCCCACGCCGGTGACATCTTCGGGCCGGTGGTCAACCTGGCCAGCCGCTGCACAGGTATCGCGCGGCCAGGGACGGTCGTCTGCGACCGGGAGCTCGCGAAGATGCTCGAGGAGTCGCTCGATGCCAGCGCCGCGCCGGGCTTCACCGTCGGCCGGCTGCGAACCTTCCGCGTGCGGGGTTACGCCCACCTGACCCCGTACCTGATCCGCCGCCGGGAGTGAGCGACACGCTTTGAGCACATGCATGAGCAACAGGCATGAGCAACAGGCAGTGAGCGACCACCGCGGCGCCGTACTCGAGGCCCTGGCGGCGGAGATCGAGCAGGAGCTTCGCGAGCGCGGAACACCTCAGCGGGCAGCGCAGGAGCGTGCGTACCTGAAGAGCTTGATGACCCATCTCGGCGTGTCCGTGCCGGCCACGCGTGCTGTCGTGAAGGCATTCGTACGCGCTCATCCGGAGCTGTCAGCGGCGCAGGTTCGGCAGCTGGCGCAGCGGCTTTGGGATTTTCCGGTCGATTCGCCGATTTACGAGCGCCGCTCAGCCGCCGTGATGCTCCTGATCGCCGACCGGGCTCGCGCGGCGCCGGAAGACCTTTCGCTCGTGGAAGTGCTTCTGCGCCAGGGCCGGACCTGGGCCCTGGTGGACTCACTCTCCTGTGACGTCGCGGGGGACCTTGTCGAGCGGTTTCCGCAGCTGGCGCCGACCCTCGATCGGTGGGCCACCGACGGTGACTTCTGGGTCCGGCGGGCCGCCCTGCTCTCGTTGCTGCTCCCCCTTCGCCGCGGTGAGGGTGACTGGGAGCACTTTGGCCGGCTGGCGGAGCCCATGCTGGGCGAGCGGGAATTCTTCATCCGCAAAGCCCTCGGCTGGGTGCTTCGGGAGACCGCGAAACGTCGTCCCACGCTGGTCGCGGAATGGCTGGAGCCGCGGGTTCGCCTCGTCAGCCGGCTGACGTTGCGAGAGGCGATCAAGCCGCTGGCTCCCGAGGTCGCGGCGAGGCTGCTGGTGGCCGCGGGCATGCCGGCGCGCACAGTTTGAGACCGGCTACCGCCTTGGCGCGGGTGTTCCGCTTTGATGGGGGCAGGGAACGCAGCAGTGGAAGGCACACTGATATCAGACGACCGGCAGCGATAGTCAACACGACGTGCCGCAGCCTGAGCGAGGGGAACTCCGATCGTGCCCGATCCAGCAGAGATTCAGCAGCAGATCGAGGTGACGCGGGCCGAGCTCGCGTCAACCATCGACGCCATCGCCGAGAAGGTCAGTCCCAAGCGGGTCGCCGCGCGGGGTGTCGAGACGGTCAAGGGCAAGGTGGAGGATCTGCGATCGCGCGGGACGGCCGCGCCGGCAGCGATACTCGATGCCGGCGCCAATGCCAGTGCGAACGGTCAGCAACCGTTGCCGGCCAGGTTCGCTGCGCAGCTTCGCGAGGCCAGGGAGACCCGCGGCCGGTCGGTGCGCTGGGATCGCGTCGCTCTGGTCGGCGCCGGAATAGGCCTGATTGCGATCATTCTCCGTCGCCGGAGTCACTAGACCCGATGAGCTGGGCTACCGTTCCGCTCGGTCAATGGCATCCTGTCGAGCAGGGTGACGAATCTCGCCACCCTGACGTCAGCGAGCTAGATGACGTTCTGCCGTCGGGGTAGGTGGGGACAGCACTGATATGACTGCTCTTGCGGGATCGACGATCTTGGTCACCGGCGCCGCTTCCGGGCTCGGTGCGCACCTCGCCCGCGAGGCGGCGGCGCGCGGTGCGCGGGTGGTGGGCTGGGATCGTGACGGGGACCGGCTGGCTGCCGTGGTCGAGCAGTGGCGCCGCGTCGCACCGGGCTCGGCGGGCTACACGGTCGATGTCACCGATCGCGAGGCGGTCGCCGAGGCGGGAAGCCGCGTGCTCGCAGAAGTGGGGCCGGTGGACATTCTCGTCAACAATGCCGGGGTCGTCAGTGGACGGCTGCTGTCCGACCTCAGCGAGGCCGCGATCGAGCGCACTTTTGGCGTCAATACGCTCGGGCTCTTCTGGTGCACAAAGGCATTTCTGCCGGGCATGATCGAGCGCCGGCGCGGCCACGTCGTCACGCTCGCCTCCGCAGCGGGCCTGGTCGGTGTGGTGCGCCAGACCGACTACAGCGCGAGCAAGCACGCGGCGATCGGTTTCGCCGAATCACTCCGCTTCGAGTTGCGCCGCTACGCGCCCGAGGTGAAAACCACGATCGTCTGCCCGTTCTACATCAACACCGGCATGTTCGACGGAGCGAAATCGCGGGTTCCCTGGCTGCTGCCGATCCTGGACGAGCCCAAGGTGATCGCCAAGATGATCAGGGCGATTGAGCACGATCGTCGCCAGTTGCTGATGCCGCCGGCGGTGGCGCTGCTCCCGGTGCTGCGCGTCCTGCCGGTTCCGCTCTTCGATCGGCTGATGGACCTGCTCGGCGTCAACTCATCGATGGATGATTTCGTGGGCCGTCCGTCACCGGTCGGGTAGCTCGTCGTCCAGCACGTAGTCGCCGGTCTCTTGCGGCAGGCCGGACACCAGCATGCGAGTCAGCGCATCGACGACGTCATCGCGCCGGGCAGCGTGCTCCTGGAGCCACCAGCTGCCGGCAGTTGTCAACGCACCCGCCATGGCATAGCCCATCGTCTGAGCTTCGGGTGAGCTCTCGGGTTCACCGGTGATCTGGGCCAGATGGGCGGCAATGCTTTCCGCGTAGCGGCGCGTGAACCAGGAGAGCGCGCCGTCGTTGCCAGGCACGTCGCCGCCGGCGTGAACGAGGAAGCGATAAAGGTTCGGTTCGCGCTCGATGACGTCGAAGTACGCCGCAACCACGCTGCGGAGCCGGCCGAAGCGATCCAGGTGGGCAGCGCTCAGTCGCGCTTCCAGCTGCAATTGGCGCAGCCGGTGCTCGTGACGGACAGCTAGCGACCGGTAGAGGTCCTGGATGTCACCGAAGTGGCGATAAATGATGGGTTTGGTGACCCCGGCCTCCTGGGCGATGAGGGTGGCCGAGACCTGCGGACCCACTCGCTCAATGACGGCACCGGCGGCGTCGAGCAATTCCGCACGCCGCCGCTCCGATCGTCCGCGGCGCTCGCGTATCGCGTCCGTTTCTTCGCGGTCGCCGCCCTCTGGAGGTTCGTGGGCGGCCATTCCCAGAGGGTAACGGGAGTCGTTTCCAGTGATCAACTATCGCCCTAAACGCTCCGCAATTGCGGCATTTGCCAGGCTAACCAGCCGCTGGTGTCCCTATTCCGCCGGCCTCAGACCGCCTTAAACGGATCGTCGCGGCCGCTGTGAAGAACGCGATTACAGCGAAGATGACGGCGACCAGAAAGGCGCGGGTCCAGCCGTGAACAAGAATCTGCTCGGCGAACTCGGGCAATGCCCCCTTGGGTCGCTGGTTCGCGGCGGAAGCCGGAAGGCCGCGGGCCACGAGTCCGTGTTTGATCGAGCCGGTCGAGACGGTGACGAGGATTGCCAGCCCGAGGCTTCCGCCGATCTGCTGGCAGGTGCTGAGCAAGGCCGACCCGACGCCTGCTTCCTGCGGAGCGATGCGGCTGACCGCGGTGATCGTGAGCGGGACGAAATTCAGGCCCAGCCCGGCCCCGACCATGATCATGCCTGGCAGCAGGTGGACGAATCCGGTGTGGACTCCGATGGTCGAGATGTCGAGCAGCCCTCCGGCGAGAAGCGCGCAGCCGAGCATGATCGGCGCCAGCGGACCGGTCCGGCCCATCACGCGAGCGGTGACCTGCGCCGTGATGATGATCGACACCGCGATCGGAAGGAAGGCGAAGCCGGCCTTCAGCGGGCTGTAGTGCAAGATCAACTGGAGGTATTGCGTGAGGAAGAAGAAAACCGAGAACAGCGCCGCTGCGGCGCAAAGCATGACGACGTAGGCGCCGGCCCGATTGCGATTGGTGAACATCCGAAGCGGGACGAGCGGCTGCGAGTGGCGGCGCTCGATGCCGAGGAAGCCGGCCAGCAGCACGATGGCGGTCCCGAACGATGCAAGGGTCCAGATCTGGGTCCAGCCGTGGTCGGCAGCGCGGACGAGGCCGTATACCAGCAGGGTCATGCCGGAGGTCACGGTGATCGCGCCGCCGAAATCGAGCCGCGCCTTGCGCTTCGGGGCTTCGCCGAGGACACGCGGCGCGAGGAACGCCAGCAGGAGCCCGATCGGAACGTTGACGAACAGCACCCAGCGCCACGACAGCAGGTCGGTGAGGATGCCCCCGAGCAGCAGGCCGATAGCGGCGCCCGATCCGGCGACGGCTGAGAAAACCCCGAACGCCTTGAACCGCGCGGGACCTTCCTCGAACGTGTTGGTGATGAGCGCAAGCGCGGCCGGTGCGGCCAGCGCGCCGCCGGCGCCCTGGAATGCTCTCGCGATCAGCAGCTCGGCTGAATTCTGCGACAGGCCGCCCAGCAGGCTGGACGCGCTGAACAAGAGCAGCCCGATCGTGAAGACCCGGCGATGGCCGAACTGGTCGCCAAGCCGGCCGCCGAGCAGCAACAAACCGCCGAACGCCAACGTGTAGGCGTTGAGCACCCAGGTGAGGCTGGTCGAGGAGAACTTGAGCGCGCTCTCGATGCTGGGCAGCGCGATATTCACGATCGTCGCGTCGAGCACGACCATCATCTGCGCGCCGCAGATGACCAGGAGCACCAGCCAGGTCTTGGATGAATGCCCATGGTCAGCCGTGGATTTGGGGGTGTCGGCCGGCGAGCCAGATTTGGCGCCAGCAGCGATCGTCGAGGTCACCCGGCTCAACTCCAGTGTCGGAACATAAGCGAAACTGATGAACGGCGTGGTTCCTTAGCGGTCCCGCACAGGTTAATCTGTCCGATTTAGTGAACGCAAACGGATCTTATGGGATAGAGGCCACTGCCGAAGAATCGGCGGTCCTCGGCGCCGAGCGAGCCTTCGAGGCGCCCGCTGACGCGCCTTCCGGCGGGTCGGCCGGCGCGTCTCGACGGCGCGGGGCCACGCTGTTGCAGGCGATTCATGCGGCGGTGTTGGCTGAACTCTCCGAAGGGTCTATCGGCTCGCTGACCATGGAGCGCGTCGCCGAACGAGCGCGCACCGGAAAGGCGGCGCTTTACCGGCGGTGGGCAAGTCGCGAGGAACTCATCGTCGACACCCTTATCCGCGCCCTCCCCTCCCCGCCCCACGTGCAGGCGGCGCTGCGGGCGGCCGGTCCGATTCGCGATCAACTGCTTGAACTCGTCGGTGAGATGGCTGCGGTGCTTGCCCGCCCCGAGGGGGCGCTCGCTCGCCACATCCTGGCCGGTCTGCAAAACAGCGAGGCGATGCGAACCGCGCTGACCGACCGGTTGGTCCAGCCAAGGATGCAGGTGCTCCTGCAAGTGCTCGCCGGCGGCGCCGAGCGTGGGGAGGTGCGCCCAGAAGCGGTGACCACCATTGTCGCGCAGGTCGGTCCCAGCCTGCTGCTCTACCGCTTCTTCGTGATCGGCGCAGTCTCGTTTGCGGATGCGGTGGCCATCGTCGATGAGGTGTTGATGCCGCTCATCAGACCGGTCGGGACGACCCCCTAGGCGTCCATATCCGATACGCCCGGTAACGGCTATATTGGGCCGATGCCGGAGTTTTCCTTGGAGCTGTCCGACGACCTGAAGGACATGCGCAAGTGGGTGCACGACTTCGCTGAGAGCGTTATCCGCCCGGCCGCCTCCGAATGGGATGAGCGTGAGCAGACGCCGTGGCCGGTGATCCAGGAAGCCGCCAAAATCGGCCTGTACTCGTTGGACTTCTTTTCGACCCAGTGGTTCGAGCCGAGCGGGCTCGGCATCCCCATCGCGATGGAAGAGATCTTCTGGGGCGACGCGGGCATCGGCCTCGCCATCGTGGGTACGACCTTGGCCGCCGTCGCCGTCGTCGCCAATGGCACGAATGAGCAGACCGCTGAGTGGGTCCCGCAGATGTTCGGTGACGAAAACGACGTCAAGGTCGCGGCATTTTGCTCCTCGGAGCCGGAGGCCGGCTCCGACGTCAGCAACATCAAGACCCGGGCCGTTTACGACGAGGCGACCGACGAGTGGGTGCTGAACGGCACCAAGACCTGGGCCACCAACGGGGGCATCGCCAACGTGCATGTCGTTGTCGCCAGCGTCGACCCCGCGCTGGGAACCCGTGGCCAGGTGAGTTTCGTCATCCCGCCGGGGACCCAGGGTCTCTCGCAGGGTCAAAAGTTCTTCAAGCACGGCATACGGGCGTCGCACACCGCAGAGGTCGTCCTCGACGACTGTCGCATTCCCGCCTCGTGCGTGCTCGGGGGTAAGGACAAGCTCGACGAGCGACTGGCCCGCGCTCGCGAGGGAGGGCGCTCCAAGGGCAACGCGTCCATGGCGACATTTGAGGCTTCGCGCCCGTCGGTGGCGGCGCAGGCCGTCGGCATCGCGCGGGCTGCCTACGAATACGCCCGCGACTACTCCCGGCAGCGCGAGCAATTCGGCCGTCCGATCAGCGAAAACCAGGGGATCGCGTTCCAACTCGCGGACATGGCAACCCGGGTCGATGCCGCTCGACTGCTCACCTGGAGAGCCTCCTGGATGGCGCGCCAAGGTCACCGATTCACCGCCGCTGAAGGCTCGATGTCCAAGCTTTTCGCGGGCGAGACCGCAGTCTGGGTGACGGAACGCGCTATGCAGATCCTCGGCGGCAACGGTTACACCCGCGAGTACCCGGTGGAACGGATGGCGCGTGACGCGAAGATCTACACGATCTTCGAGGGCACCAGCGAGATCCAGCGACTGGTCATCGGCCGTGCAGTGACGGGCGCTTCGCTTCGCTGACGGCTCCGCGCTGCCCCGTCTTTCTCGGCGCGTTGTCGGCAGGATAGAGCCCATGCCCGAGCTGTATCCGCTGACGCTGCGTCTCGCCGGAAGGCGGGTCGCCGTCATCGGCGGCGGGGCGGTCGCGGCCCGACGGCTCCCGAAACTCCTGGCGGCAGGGGCGCGGGTCGTTGTGGTGGACCCGTCCCCGAGTGCCGCCGTTGTCGATCTTGTCAGCGATGCCGGGGCGGATGCCGAACTGGTCCGGCGTAAGTACGCTCCCGGTGACCTTGCCGGGGTGTGGCTGATCCACGCCTGCACCTCCGATCCTGTGGCGCAGCGGGCCATCGCCGCCGACGCCGATGCCGCCGGGATCTGGTGCGTACGCGCTGATGCGAGGGATCTGACCGCGGCCGTGACGCCCGCGACCGGCCGCGTCGAGGCGGTCACCGTGGCGATCACCTCAGGGGATCCGCGGCGATCGGCTGGGCTGCGCGACGCGGTCGTCGACGGTCTGCGGGACGGGACCTTTGCGGCAGCCGGCCGCCAGAATGCGGATTCGTCGTCAAACCCCTCGACTCCTGATCCCGCGAGGCAAGGCCGGGTGGCTCTGGTCGGTGGGGGACCCGGCGATCCGGATCTGATCACTGTGCGCGGCATGCAGGCCATTCGAGACGCCGACGTCATCGTGGCTGATCGGCTAGGACCACGCACTCTGCTGGACGACGTGGCCGACGACGTGGAGATCATCGACGTCGGCAAGAGCCCCCGCGGCCCGGCCGCCAAGCAGGAAGACATCATCGCGCTGCTGATCGCACGCGCCAAGGCCGGTGCGATGGTCGTTCGGCTGAAGGGCGGCGACCCCTTCATCTTCGGTCGGGGCGGCGAGGAGTTGCTCGGCTGCGCCGAGGCCGGCGTGGAGTGCTCGGTCGTGCCGGGCATCAGCTCCGCCATCGCCGCCCCTGAGCTGGCCGGGATCCCCATCACCCACCGGGGGATGGCACAGGAATTCGTCGTTGCCTCAGGCCACCTGCCGCCGGGGCATCCTGGCTCTACCGTCGATTGGCGCCGCCTCGGTGAAACCTCGGCGACGGTCGTGTTGCTGATGGCCGTGCAAACACTGCCGCTGATCGCGGACGCGCTTTTGGCGGCGGGACGCGAACCCTCGACGCCAGTGGCCTGCATACAGCAAGGCGGGACCCCCGCCCAGCGCCTACTCATAAGCAGGCTGGACATCGTTGCAAAGGATGCAGCCGAATTCGAACTCGCGGCCCCTTCGGTCATCGTGATCGGCGAAGTCGTCCGCAACGTTGAGCAACTCGCGATTGCAAGAGAGCGGAACCTGTTGTCGTAGGGCTTGATGAAGGGTAAGAAGTCGATCGTGCGGGTCAGACGCCTTTGAACGTTCCCCGCCCCAGCCGTCTCACCGTGGATGCGCAGGTCGCCGGCGTAGAGGTTGCCCTGCTCGATCGTGATGGCGTCATCGTCTCGGTCAACGAGGCGTGGGAACAGTTCGCCGGCGACAATGGCGGCAACCCGGCGGCGTGCGGCGTGGGCCTCTCCTACCTGGCCGTATGTGCGGCTGCCGCAAGGTCGGGTGACCGGATGGCAGCAAAGACCGCTGCCGCCATCCGCGCCGCCGTTCAGGGGGACCTGCCGGTGCCGCTGCTCGTGAAGGTGCCGTGTCACAGCCCCGATGCCGTGCGCTGGTTTGACGTCGCCATCGCTTCCCGACTCGCAGGCGACGGCTCGTGCCTCGGCGCCACAGTCACTATTCGCCTGGTCGAGATTCCCTCGGCCGCAGGGGTGCTCGATGAGCGCCGGCTGCGCGGGCTGATACGCGTCTATGCGGCAGTCTCCGGTGATCTGAGCCTCTCGACAGTGCTCGAGCAGATCGTGCAGTCGGCAAGGGAGCTCATCGGGGCGCGCTATGCCGCTCTCGGTGTTGTTGGGCCTAACGGCACGCTTGAGCAGTTTGTCCAGTCGGGAATGAGCCGGCAAGAGGTCGAGCAGATCGGCAACCTCCCCGAAGGCCGCGGTGTCCTCGGGCTGCTTATTTCCGACCCGAGCCCACTGCGCATGCGCGACCTCGGCTTGCATCCGTCCGCGGCCGGCTTTCCTGCCGGGCATCCACCGATGGGGGCATTTCTCGGCGTGCCGATCCGGATAGGGGACGACGTCTTCGGCAACCTCTACCTCACTGAGCCGGTACAGAAAGATGGGTTCAGCATCGAGGACGAGCAACTGGCGGTGGCGATGGCAACAGCCGCCGGTAGCGCTGTCGCCAGCGCTCGCCGTTTCACCGAGTCCGAGCAGCGTCGACGCTGGATCGCCGCCTCGGTCGAACTGACGCATCGGCTGCTCTCCGATCGCGTGCAATCGCCGCTGCAAGTCATCACCGAGAGCGCGGTGAAGGCCGCCGATGCCGGCTACGCCGCGTTGGCGGCTCCGATGGAGGACGGGCGCGTCCTGGTGCGGGCAGCCAGCGGGGAGATGTCCGCCGGGATGACGGGCTCCAGCTGGCCGCTGGCCGGTTCGCTCGCGGAGCGCGTGCTCGCATCCGGCCTTCCACTGCTGCTGAATGATCAGAAGGAGGCCACGGCCGCCGCTGCGCGCCTCAACGTAAGCATCAGCGCATTGATGCTGGTGCCGGTGCTCTCGGGCACCCAGGCTCTCGGGGTGCTCGCGTTCGGCCGCGCGGCGGGCCGGCCTGCGTTCAACCGCACCGAGCTGGCACTGGCGGCGGCGTTCAGCGAGCAAGCGAAACTGGCCCTCGAGCTCATCGAGGTCAGGGCGGACTTGGTGAAGCTCGCCGTCCTCGAGGACAAGGACCGGATCGCGCAGGACCTGCACGATCACGTCATCCAGGAGCTCTTCGCGACGGGGATGGGTTTGGAAAGTTTGATCAGCAGAAGCGATCCCGGGCAGGCTGATCGACTCAACCGCTACGTCGACTCGCTCAACAACGTGATCTTGCGTATCCGCGGCACGATCTTTCAACTTCAGGCGCCACGACGTGATGCTCCCTGGCTGCAATCGCGAATCCTCGACGTGGCCGCGGAGCACACGCCACAACTTGGTTACAGCCCGGACGTGCAACTGGTCGGCCTGCTTGATCGGATGGTGCCCCCTGCTCAAGGCGATGATGTGATCGCGGTCATTCGTGAGGCCCTGTCCAACTGCGCGCGCCACGCCCAGGCAAGCCGCGTCGCGCTTGCGGTGAGCATGGTGGACCAGCAGCTCACCCTGCAGGTGACCGACGACGGGATCGGTGTGGGCGCGCCGACTCGCTCGAGTGGTCTGCGCAACATGCGCATCCGCGCCGAGCAGTACGGCGGCAGCCTGGAGATCACCAACCCGCCCGCGGGCGGCACGCAGCTGACCTGGGCAGTGCCCGTCCAGTCCGCTTAGCCGGGCTCGCGGCACCTCAGGTCCGCCGTTTGGGTGGGATGAGTGGTCGGCGTTGGCCTTTGGGGGGTTTTCTGCCGTCGGGTGGGTGGAACCAGGGGGTTCGGGCTGGGTTGTTGTCGACGGTGAGGGTCCAGCCGCCTTCGTGGACGAGGTGGTGGTGCCGCGAA
>JBBRSE010000022.1:0-69483 GCA_038245655.1 Mycobacteriales bacterium
GCGACCGGCCGGGCCAGCGCAGCCCCGGTATGCGACAGCAGCACGGCAGGCGTCAACGCCTGCCCGCCCTTGCCCACCGCCACCCAGCCTGCCACAGGTCACACTGTCCTCCCGCCCTACGACAGTTCAGGGATCGCGCGATCACCGCAGGTCGAAGGCCGACCAATAGCGACACACCCAGTAAGCGGTGGTGACCCCGGCCAGTCGCAGCGCGTTGAGGGCCTGCGCCACGGCGTCGGGGAACTCGCGGATCTCGTCCGGAAGTGGGTAGGCCGGATTCGAGCTGCCGGCGTTGATCCCCGCGATGCCACCGGCGGCGAACCCGGTGAAGATGGCCCGATCCTCGGCGAGCGCGAGCTGTTTGGCGGCGTCCTTGACCGACTGCCAGTCGGCATCTTTGGCGCCGCGCTCGACGTCGTCGATCGCCTGGCGCTGGATGGCGAAGGGCACCCGGAACTCGATGATCGGCTGGGTGATGCGGCTGCGAGCGCGTACGCCGGCCACCGGTGCCTCAAGCTCGCGAAGGTGGCCGCTGCCCACCGCGGAGAGGGTCTCGCCGGCGGGGCCGATGAGGTCGACGACCCGGCGACCGGCGACATGGCGGGTGAACGTGCGGCGCGCCTCGGACTCGATGTCTTCCCAGGCTGCGTCGGAAATGGGGGCCAGTTCGCGGTGCAGGTTGTTCACGACGTGCTCCTCTTCAAGGTGCCTATATCAAGGGACCCGGTGGCTGCGAGTGGTTCTGCGGTGTCGGGCGCCGAGGCAGCCGAAGTCGGGCCGGGCGGCGGATCGTCGAGAAAGTCGGCGGTCGGAACGAAGAAGAGCCCGCCGGTGACCGCGGTCGAGAAGTCCAGGATGCGGTCGTAGTTGCCCGGCGGATTCCCGACGAACATGCTCGTCAGCATCTGCTCGGTGACCTCGGGTGTGGCGGCATAGCCGATGAAATATGTACCGAATTCGCCCGCGCCCACCGTGCCGAACGGCATGTTGTCGCGCACGATCTGACGTTCCTCGCCCTCGGGAGTGACGATCGTGTTGAGCGCCACGTGAGAGTTGGACGGCTTGACGTCGTCAGGCAACTCGATGTTGGTGAGCTTCGTGCGACCGACGACGCGCTCCTGCTCCTCGACGGCAAGCGCGTTCCAGGACCGCAGGTCATGCAGGTACTTCTGCACGATCACGTAGCTGCCACCGGCGAAGTCCGGATCTTCCTGGCCGACGACGGCAGCGGCCGCTGCAGCTGGACCGGTCGGGTTCTCGGTGCCGTCGACGAAGCCCAACAGGTCGCGCTCGTCGAAGTACTTGAAGCCATGGACCTCGTCGACGACCTGCGCCTGACCCCCCAGGCGCTCCATGAGCTGGCCGGCGAGCTCAAAGCAGAGGTCCATCTGCCGCGCTCGGATGTGGAAGAGCAGATCCCCGGGGGTTGCGACGGTCCTGTGCTGCCGTCCCACGATGTCCGGGAACGGGTGCAGGTGGGCGGGCCGCGGCGGCGCAAAAAGCCGGTCCCACAGCAGCGAGCCGATGCCGACCACGCAGGCCAACTCCCCGTCCGGAACCCGAAAGCCGACCGACCGCGACAGTCCGGCCACATCTGCCAGCAGTCCACGAACCGCTTCCTCAGCCCCTGGCGGGGCGGTGAGGACCAGGAAGATCGCGGCCTCGGTCAGCGGGGTCAGGACAGGCTGCGCCAGCCCTTGCGACGGCTGCGGCGCGGGGGTCACCATCGGCCCGCCGCCCGGCAACGATCCACGTTCACAGCTGGCATGCTCTCAGAGCGCAGGCACGCGTTTCCAGGCACCCCGCGGGCGCCCTGCACATGAGGCGCTGTGGATCGCTCGCGGTCGTCCACAGCCTGGCCGCCGGCTGGCGACCCGGCGCGCAACGTGGGGGCAAGCTTCGTGCGTGCCCGCTTTCGTCCCGCGCTCCGATTCGTCGCCCACCCTTCCGCTGATGCCCGGCGCCGAGCCGCGAACCGTCTCAGCGCGATCGCGTCCACGCGTAAGCCGGCTCGCCGGAGCGGGGGAGGCCCACGTCCTGCGGCTCGCAGCGCGCACTGCGGAGGATGCCGGAGATTTCGAGGGAGCCTTGCGCCTGGTGAGCCAGCTCCCGGATTCGCCGGCGGACGGCCGCTGGAGTCACCAGTTGCGGGCTGTCTCGCAGCTGCCCCCGAGCGACTCGTCCGGGCTCGCGCGGTGGTTGATCCATCCGGCGCTGCGGTGGGCACAGGAGCGCCCTGCGGGAGAGGTTCTGGAGCGTCATGCCCGGCTGATGCTGACCCTGCTCGCCGACCCCGGAGCAGACGCAAAGGGGGAGCTCGACGAGCTCGTTGCGCACGATCCGGTCGTCGTTGACGCGGGTCTGTTCGACGGCGGCCTGTTCGCGCGTTACCTGGCGGAGGGCGCGGGGCCGGATCTGCTCGCGCGCGCCGGCCCGGTTGCTGACTGGGAGCGGCAGCCGATCTCCGTCCTACGGGTCGAGCGGGTGAAACCTGACGCCGTGACGCTCCACGACCTCTGGAGCGATCAGCAGCGGACCTGCTGGCCATGGGAGCGGGTGCTGCCCGCCGGCAGCCTGCTCTACGGAAGACTGGTTCCCCTCGCCGGCGGGGTTCCGCTGGCCTTCGCGTTGCCCCCCATCACGGTTGATCGACGGTGTGCGGCCCGGATCCTGCGGGCGCGTCGCCAGCGCGCTGACGCGCAGGAGCGGCTGCGAGCCGTCGCTCGATCACGCCGCCGGGAGCTGGCGACCCACTCGAGATCCGCATGAGGCGCCGTAGCCGTGCGCAGCGGTCAGGCCTGCAGCTCGCGTACCCATGCTTCGACATCATCCGCACTACGTGGCAGCGCATCCGACAACACCCGGCACCCTTGCGCAGTGACGAGAATGTCGTCCTCGATCCGCACGCCAATGCCGCGAAACTGCTCCGGAACCGTCAGGTCATCGGCCTGGAAGTAGAGCCCCGGCTCGACCGTGAGCACCATGCCCTCGGCCAGCGGCCCCTTCTGATACGTCTCGCTGCGGGCGTTTGCGCAGTCGTGCACGTCGATGCCGAGCATGTGCGACGTGCTGTGCAGCGTGTAGCGGCGGTGCAGGCCCACGTCCTCCTGCAGCGATTCGGCCGCCGAGACACCCAGGAATCCCCAACCTTCGAGGGCCTGGGCGATGACCGCCATTGCCGCCCGGTGCGGATCGAGGAAATCGGCGCCGGGGCGCGCCGCGTCGATGCCGGCCTGCTGAGCGGCGAGCACGACGTCGTAGACCTCGCGCTGCACGTCGCGGAAGCGCCCATCGACAGGCAGGGTCCGGGTGACGTCAGCGGTGTAAAAGCTGTCGACCTCGACCCCCATGTCGAGCAGGGCGAGGTCGCCCCGCTGCACCCGGCCGTCGTTGCGGACCCAGTGCAGCGTCGTCGCATGAGGACCGGTGGCCACGATCGAGCCGTAGCCGACCTCGTTGCCTTCCAGCCGCGCCCGCCGCCAGAAGGTGCCTTCCAGCCAACGCTCGCCGCGGTCGAGGTCGTACGCCGCCGGAATCTCGCGTACGCACTCGCCGAACCCCCGGCTGGTGGCCGCGACCGCTCGCTCGAGCTCCGCGATCTCGTAGGAGTCCTTGTAGATGCGTAGCTCGCTCGCGGCTACGGCGAGGGCTGCTTCGCGCTCCTTGTCGCCCACGGGCCGAATCCGCGCGTCGATGCGGGAGTCGAGGTCCCGGAGCACGCGCGTGTTGGCGGGCGCCAGCCCATCGAGCGCTTTGTCGAGCTGCTCGAGCGGTCGGCAGGTCAGGCCGAGCGCTGCGGCCGTTTCGCGGACACCGCGCCGCGGTCCGACCCACAGCTCGCCGTAGCGTCGATCCGCGTAGAAGGCGGACGTGCTGCGGCTCGCGCGGTCGGCCAGGAAGAGGACTCCCGTGCCGTCGGGGTGGATGAGCAACACCGCGTCCGGCTCGGCGTAGCCGGTCAGCCAGATGAAGTCGCTGCCCGGGCGAAACGGATAGTCGGTGTCGTTGGCGCGCACCTTGATCGGTCCGCTCGGCACGATGAGCGTGTCACCGGGGAACAGCGCGGCTAGCCGCTGTCGGCGACCGGCCGCGAGGTGGGCCGCCGGCTCCGCTTCGATCGCCGGCTCGGCGGGCGCTGCCCAGCCGGTCGTCATCAGTGCCTCGAGCCGGCTGGGCACACCCAGGTCGTGGCTCGCCGGGGGCGATTGTGTCGCGGCGGCGGGTGCGGAAACCGAGCCGTTGCTGCCGGCGGACCGATCGGGGTCCGACGGCTCAGCCAGGTCTGGCGCTGTCGTGACCCCGTCCCTCGAACCGGTCACCCCGGGGGTGCTGCCCGCGGCCGGCTGGCGTTCGAGTCGCATCTCACACAGGGTAGGCGCTTGCCGGCAGAAGCCGGCCCGCTGCGGCATCGCGGGAGGTCACGAACGGTAAGTTGGCATCGTGGCCGCAGCCGGACCGTTGGCAGGTTTGCTCGTCGTCGACCTGAGCCGGGTGTTAGCGGGTCCGTTCGCGACCATGCTGATGGCCGATCTCGGTGCGCGCATCATCAAGGTCGAGCGGCCGGTCCGCGGCGATGACAGCCGCACGTTCGGCCCGTTCATCGGAGCGCAATCGCTGTACTTCGCGCGTGTCAATCGAGGTAAGGAATCCATCGCGCTGGATCTGCGGGTGCCGGCTGATCGCGAGGTCCTCGATGACATGCTGGCACGCGCGGATGTCCTGGTGGAGAACTTCCGTCCGGGCGTCATGGAGCGGCTGGGCTACGGCTACGACGACGCCCACGCACGCTTCCCGGAACTGATTTACGCCAGCATCTCAGGCTTTGGCCAGACCGGACCGTGGCGGTTGCGGCCGGCCTACGACGCGGTCGTGCAGGGAACCAGCGGGCTGCTCTCGGTCACCGGAGCCATCGATGGGGAGCCGACCAAACCCGGCCTGCCGATCGCCGACCTGTCCGCGGGGCTCTACGCCTTCGGTGCGATCCTCGCCGCCGTGCACGGCCGCAGCGCCGCTGCGCCCGGCTCTCCGGCAGGTGGCGGCCGGATCGACATCGCGATGCACGACTCGACCGTGTCACTGCTCGAGGGAGCCGCCCTGGCCTTCCTCGCCACCGGCGTACAGCCGCCGCGCATCGGCAACGCGCACTACGCGATCGCGCCGTTCGACACGTTCCACGCCGGCGATCGACTGTTCGTGATCTGTGCCGCCAACGACGAACTCTTCGCTGCGTTGACGCGTGCCATCGGTCGTCCAGAGCTCGCGATCGACCAACGCTTTGTCACCAACCTGCGGCGTCACGACCACCGAGACGACCTCAAGAAGGAGATGGAGGCCGCGCTCGCCCAGCGGCCCGCCGACGAGTGGCTTGCGGTGTTGGGAGCCGCCGGAGTGCCGTGCGGGCCGGTCTCGAACGTCGCGGAGGCGCTGACCTCAGAGCAGGCAGCAGCGCGCGGCCTGGTCATCGAGGTCGGGGGGTTGCCGATGCCGGGCAATCCGATGAAGTTTGGTGGCTACCCCGAGTTTACCCCGGCTCCGGCGCCCGAGCTCGACGTCGACGGCAGCGCACTGCGGGCTGAATTCGGCGGCTGACCGGCCGCGAACCGCAAATCAACTGCTGCGCGCGAAGCCGATAGGAAACCGAGTGCCGATCGGCGGGGAAGATGGGTACGTACGTGACGGGCAGTGGGCTTCGGGCAGGAAAGTGGGTGTTGTCAGTGCGTTCCAGGGTCGCTTCGCTGATCGCAGCCGCGATCGTGCTGAGCGTCGCGCTGGCCGGCTGCGGTTCCGGCTCCGGTGGCTACGCTGCCGACCCTGCGCCGCCGTCCTACCCGCCGGCCAGCGCCAGCGCCAGCGCCAGCGCGCCAGGTCGCACGGCGTCTCCCGGTGGGATCACGCCGACGACACCCGGGCTCGCGAGTTCGGCGCCGTCCGCAGCGACCACAACCGCTCCCGCGCGGGGCGGGCTGCAGTCCGGCGACAAGGGCCCCGAGGTGCTCGCGCTGCAGAAGCGCCTCAGCGGGCTGGGCTTCTGGATCAGTGGCAGTGACGGAGCGTACGGCGAAACCACCCAGCAGGCTGTCCTCGCTTTTCAGAAGGCGGGCGGACTCGGCCGCGACGGGGTCGCGGGCCCGCTCACGTTGGCCGCTGTGAAGCGCGGGGTGAGCGTGCAGCCGCGAACGACCAGCGGCCGCTGGCTGGAGATCGACAAGGCCCGCCAGCTGGTGCTCATCGTCACCAACGGCAAGGTTGACGCGATCCTCAATACGTCGACCGGCAGTGGGCAGGCTTACCAGCAGGGCGGTCAAACGTATACGGCGCTCACCCCGGCCGGACAGTTCAGCATTTTTCGACAAGTCGACCGGCTGGATCCGGGTCCGCTGGGCGATCTCTGGCGGCCCAAGTACTTCAACGGCGGCATCGCGATCCACGGCGCGGGGTCCATTCCCGGTTATCCGGCCAGTCACGGCTGCGCCCGGCTCAGCAACGCCGCGATCGACTGGATCTGGAGCAGTAACCAGGCACCCATCGGCACCCGGGTCTGGGTCTACTGAGTCAGCTGGCCCGCGGTGTCTTCTCGAACTGAACCGGCGAAAGCTTTCCCACCGGCTCCTTGCCCAGCCCGTTGGGCCCGGCCGTTGCGGGCGGTCCGACGCTGCCGTACGCCGCCGGGCGTGATGCGTCGGCCGCCTCAGTCACCTTGAGCAAGTCGCGATCCTCGCAGGCCATGTCTTCGCGGGTGAGGTCAAGCGTCGCGTTGAGCTCCGCTCCGAGGAGGACGGCCAGCGCGGTGATGTAAAGGAAAAGCAGGACTGCCACCGGGGCGGCCAGGGCTCCGTAGGCGATCGTGCGACCGAAGACGAAGGCAACGTAAGCCCGCAGACCCCAACTGCCCGCCACCCAGATGAGGAGCGCAAAGACCGCACCGGGCAACGCCGAACGCCAGCGTCGCCGGTTGGGGACTGACAGGTGATAAAGGCTCGCCAGGATCACGAGGGTCGTGAGGCCCGCGATCGGCCAGTAGATGAGCGTGATGGCGTAATGCAGCCACGGAGTGAGGTGCTTGCCGAGAATGCGGTCGATGAGACGCGGCCCGAGGATCAGCGCCGGCAGCAGGACGACACCCGAGAGGACCTGCAGCAGGTAGAGCCGCAGGGCGAGCAGTCGGCTGCGCACCGCTCCCCGCGCGTCGCGCTCGCCGTACGCAATGGTGATGGTGTTGACGTAGGTGGCCATGGCGGTCGAGCCCGACCAGATCGACACGATGAAGCCGATCGAGATCACGTCGAGGCGGCCGTTGTGCAGGATCTCGTCGATCGTCGGCTTGATCGTGTTCTTGACCGTTCCGCTGGTCAGCAGATGGCCCGCGCCTTGCAAGATGCTGTTTTCGATCCGATTGACGGTGTTGTGGCCCACCGCTTTGCCCAGGTAGCCGATCGTGCCGAGCACTCCCAGCAGAAGCGGGGGAAGGGAGAGAAGCTGCCAGAACCCGGCTTCGGCGGCGAGCCCCAGCACCCGGTCTTGCCAGGCGCGGGCCAGCGTGCGGCGCAAGGTGGCCGTGGTGTATAGCCGCCGGTGCCGCACCACTGACCTGGACATGATTTCCCAGTGTGACCGACGGTTTGCCCAAACGTTGCTCATGCCAGCCCAGCAGCGGCTACGCGGCGGGCAAATCCGGTCAAGAGCAGACAAAACCCGCTGGTGCCGAAGGGGCACCAGCGGGTTTTGGGGATAGCGTTACGCGCGAGGACTGGCTTAGCCTCGGGTCGATGAGAGGTCGAGCTGGTCGGACTCGTCGTGGATCTCGACGGCAACTTCACCGAGCTTGGGGCCGTGTGCACGAGCATGGTGGCGGCAGAACAAGAGGTCGCCGCCCCCAGCAAGGACGACGCGGACGTAGGCCTGGGCGCCGCAGCGATCACATCGATCGGTAGCGGTCAGTATTGGAGTCGGTGCGGGAACGATACCTGTCACGCTTACCTCCAACAGTTGGTTGCCCGCAATCCTTCCGGGCCGTCACTTGCACGCGTCATCTTCACTATGCCTGCGCGATTTGACTTCAACCGTCCATTGGCGCGCGAGAACGCTCACAGACACCCAACGTTTTCGTGCCGAAAATCTGATCGTTACGACCGGCGTGCGCCGAAGACGATGTCGTCCCAGGCGGGCACTGCGCTGCGCCGACGGCCCGCCTTCGACGCAGGCCGCGCCGGTCGCTCGGGTGTGGCCTCGGCGCCGGCCATCTCGGGCGCGTCGGAAGCGGCCGCCGACTGCTCGTAAGGAAGCCGGTCAGCCGCGCCCGAGCCGGGCACCTCGTCGGCCGCGAAGGTCCACGTCGGAGCCGGTGGCGTGGCGGGTGCTGACGGGGCCGACGAGGACGCTCCAGGCACGTCGGCCAGAGCCGGAGCCGGAGCCGAAGGCGCCTGGGCGCGCGGCGGCGGAGCGGGCGCATCCGATCCCTCACCGGCGAGCACCACGAGGCCCGAGCGCGCTGCGCTTGACCGGTTCACCGGCGCATCCGGGCCCTGCGAGACGCTCTCGCCGACAGCGCGGGCCGGAGCGAGCGGTGCGGGTGGCTCCGCGGCAAGGGCGGCGGGTGCGGTCGTAACGCCGGTCGCTTGGGCCACCGCGATGAGCGATTCGGCGCTGGCGCTCGTACGCGAAGGGCTGAGCAGCCGCTGCGCCCCATTGTCGTGGGCGCGCACCCGGCGCGCTCCACCGTCCCAGCTCCACTCGGCGTGATGATCAGCGAGGTCCACCGTCACCAGCCAAGTCCCATCCGGACGGCGCCGTGCGAGCCACTGCGCGAGCGCCGGGTCGAAACCCTCATCGGTGAGCCGCTCGTCGACGACGGCGCCGAGCTGGCGACCGGGACTCACGCGATGCGGGCCGGGAGCCGTCGCGCGGCGCACCTCATCGACGATGCGGACGCGCTCGGCAGCGATCGGGGCTTCGTAGCGCGCCACCCGGGCGACCGGGATGCCGGCGGCGTGGGCGACGTCTTCGGCGGTGTCACCGGCACGCAGCCGCGACTGGATCTCACGGGGCGACAGGGCGCTTTCCGGTCGGGTGTCGGACGTCGACGGCCGCGGTCGAAGCATCCCGCGCAGCCGATCATCTGCACGCAGCAGATAGCTCGGCTCGTCGGCCGCCGACTGCGCGGGGCCGCCGGTGGTCTCGTTCAGCAAGATCTCCTTGCCGTCATCCGAAACGCGGACGGCACGCAACTCGCGCACGGTGGCCTCCTGAGTGGGATGCGTGAGGACCCAACCTTGCCACGAAGACCGGCTGCAGTCTGCGTGACACGGCTGCAGAGCGAAGGGGATTCGGTGCGCCGGGCGTGTCAGCTACTCGGCGCCGGCGGGGGAGGTGTCGACGACGAGCCACGGGGGCGCCGGGCTCGCGGTGCGGCAGGCGCTTTGCCAGGTGCTTTGGCAGGTGCTTTGCGGGCCGTGGTGGTCGTCTTCTTGGCCGGGGCGCGCGTTGTGGCGGCCCGCTTTGCCGGCTCGGGCGGGCGTGCTGCCGCCACCTCCTCGAACGACTCGATTGCCTCAACAACCGCCTCAGGAAGGGCTGGAGCACCGGCCGGACGCACGTGGCGGGCGGCCGGGCGCGTGACGTCACCCATGCCGACGACCGCCGCACCGACGATCCCCGCGTCGTTCTGCAGCGCTGCGGCCACCACGGGCGTACGCACCGTGAGAAGCGGGATGAACTTGTCGGCCTTGTGGCTCGCGCCGCCGCCGATGATGATCAGGTCGGGCCAGAAGAGGGCTTCCAGATGCTTCAGGTAGCGGTCGACCCGCTTGGCCCACTTCGCCCAACTGAGGCCCTTCTTCTCACGCACGATCTCGGAGGCTTCCTTTTCGGCCTCCTTGCCGTCGATCTCCAAATGGCCAAGCTCCGTGTTGGGGACCAGCTGGCCGTGCAGGAAAAGTCCGGAGCCGATGCCGGTGCCGAATGTGGTCATGATGACGACGCCTTGCTGGCCACGTCCGGCCCCATAGGCGAGCTCGGCCACCCCGGCCGCGTCGGCGTCGTTGACCGCGCTCACCTTGAGTCCGGTGGCTTCACCCAGCGTTTGCTCGATGTCCGTCCCGATCCAGCTCGGATCGATATTGGCGGCCGTCATCGCCACGCCGTTCTTGACGGCTGCCGGGAAGGCGGCGCCGATCGGCCCGGTCCATCCGAAGTGGGTGACCAGCTCTGCGACCACCTGCGCGACGGCCTTCGGGGTTGCCGGTTGCGGGGTGGCCAGGCGTACCCGCTCCTTGGTGAGCAGGCCCGTCGTGAGGTCGACGGGAGCGGCCTTGATCCCGGTGCCGCCGATGTCCACACCGAAATGGATAAAGCTCTTGGGGCGGTGGTTCGGCATGCGGTGAGCCTTTCGCGGCGGCGGGCAACGGTCAATCACCGGCAAAGCTCCCATGTTTGGAGCTGCGAGTGCCCTTTTCGGTGCCTTACCTTGCCGGATGTTCGTTTGGGGGGTCTTAGCGGGGTACCTAAGGGGCGACCACCGAAACGGTGGAGTGATGACGCATGGGATGTGACGGCCGTTCTGGTACATCGGATACGCGAGTGGCTGGGCCACGCAGCGCCGGCTCTTATCGGCCTCGTCGTCCTGGCCGTTTTGGCGACGGCCGGCAGTGTGGCGTACGTCCGCTCCCACTCCAACGCCGCACACGCAACGGCTACGGCCGGCGCCAGGGTACTGGCAGACGGCCGCGGCACCAAGCGGATCAGCGTTGCCAATCCTGGCACGAAGACTCCCGTCACCAGGGCAGTTGCCGTAGCGAAGCTGGGCCGGCTGTACCTGCCTGACGCCATCGTGACGCTGCCGCGCGAGGTCAGCGCCGCACAACTCGCCGGACTGAAGCGGATCTCCGGCATCCAGGGCGTCGTGGTCGTGCTTCGCGGCACGACGACGCTTGGCGGTCGACCCGTCCGGGTGGTGGCCGCCGACCCGAGCACCTTTCGGGCCTTCACCCCGCGCCCGACCGCTGCCTCCGACGCCCTGTGGCAGGTCCCCGCGCGCGGGGAGGCCATCGCCTCGTACGAGCTGAACCAGAAGGGCAAGTTGCCGCTCGGCGGCCGGCTGCCACTGGGTCGGGTCGCAGCTATGCGGATCGGCGCGTTGGCAGAGTTCTCGCTGCCGAAGGTGGACGTGGTGGTCGCGTTGACGCGTGCCGCAGCCGTGGGCGCGGTGACTCCCACGCTGCTGGTAAGCGCGCCGAGTGCGGACGCGGCGAGCCTGCGGGCATCGTTCGCAAAGGTGCTCGGGCGTCCGGCGACCGTCGACATGCTGCGCCCGACCTTCGTGCAGGTGAGATACACCGGAACTGCGGGGCAGACGCCGGCCGATTCCCCGATCGACCTGCGCGCGCTCTACCAGCGGGCGGCGGCGACCTGTCCCGGGCTGCCCTGGGGGGTCCTCGCGGGCATTGGGCAGGTGGAGACCGACCACGGCCGGGTCAAGGCCGTCTCGAGTGCTGGAGCGATGGGTCCGATGCAGTTCCTGCCGTCGACCTGGGCGGTCTATGGCGTCGATGGCGATGGCGACGGCAAGGCCAACATCCTCGATCAACCTGATGCGATCTACACGGCGGCGCGCTACCTGTGTGCGAGCGGCGGCGGGCAGCGCGACACGTTGTACGACGCGATTTTCGCCTACAACCATTCCGACTTCTACGTGAAGAGCGTGCTCGGACTCGCGGCGCAGTACCGCTGATGTTGCGTGCTGACATCTCGGGGGCGTTCGCCGAGCGAGGGATGGGTACCTACAGTGGTGTGGTGGTTGCCGCGCGGGTCATCGAGCCGATGGGCACACCCCTGCCCGCTTTGGCGCCGCTGCCCCTCGCGGACACATTTGGACGCGTAGCGACCGACCTGCGCATCTCGCTGACCGACAAGTGCAATCTGCGCTGCACGTACTGCATGCCCGCCGAGGGGCTGCCCTGGCTGCCGGCCCCGGAGTTGCTGACCGACGACGAGGTCGTGCGGCTCACGCACGTCGCGACGAGCCGGCTCGGCGTCACCCAGATCAGGCTCACCGGTGGGGAGCCCACGCTTCGGCCAGGACTCCCCGGCCTGGTAGGACGGCTCGCGCAGCTCGAGCCGCGGCCGGAGATCTCGCTGACCACCAACGGTCTCAGCCTGCGCCGGTTGGCCCCCGCGCTGGCGGCGGCCGGGCTCGACCGGGTGAACGTCAGCCTCGACACCTTGCGCCGCGATCGGTTTGAGGCGCTGACCCGGCGCGATCGGCTCTCTGACGTCATCAAGGGCCTCGAAGCGGCCGCGGAGGCGGGGCTCACCCCCGTAAAGATCAATTCTGTCCTGATGCGCGGGGTCAACGACGACGAAGCGCCCGCGCTGCTCGAATACGCGCTCGCCGCCGGTTACGAGTTGCGCTTCATCGAGCAGATGCCGCTTGACCCGCAGCACGGCTGGGACCGCTCGTCGATGGTGACGGCCGAGGAGATCCGGGCCGACATCACCCGGACGTATCAGCTGGAGGCAGAGCCGGGTCGGGGGAGCGCTCCGGCCGAGACGTACCTAGTCGACGGAGGTCCTGCCAAGGTCGGGATCATCGCCAGCGTGACCGCGCCCTTCTGCGCGGCCTGCGATCGGGTACGGCTCACGGCTGATGGCCAGGTGCGCGACTGCCTGTTCGCGCGTACCGAGTCGGACCTGCGCACCCCGCTTCGAGCGGGCGCAACCGATGAGGAACTTGCGGAGCGCTGGGTGGTGGCGATGCGGGGCAAGCGTGCGGGACATGGGATCAACGATCCGAGCTTCCTGCAGCCACCGCGTCCGATGTCCGCCATCGGGGGCTAGCGCTTGGCAGCGCCTGACCGGTTGCCCGCGTTTGACGCCGTGGTGCTCGCGGGTGGGACGAGCCGCCGGATGGGCGGCGGTGACAAGACACGGCTGATGCTGAACGGCGTGGCGCTGCTGGAACGCGCGCTCGAGGCGGTGTCCGGGGCGCAGCGCATTATCGTCGTCGGCCCCTCCCGAGCAGTCACCCGAGATGTTCGCTGGACCCAGGAGGAGCCTGCGGGTGCGGGCCCGGCCGCCGCGCTTGCTGCCGGACTCGCAGAAGTGACGGCGCCCCGTGTCGCCGTGCTCGCCGCTGACCTTCCATTCGTGACTGCGACGACCGTTGGGCGGCTGCTGGCCCACGCAGATCCGTCGGGTGCGGTACTGGTTGACGCTGCCGGCGCGGAGCAATGGCTGCTCGGCGCTTGGGTCGTGGCGAAGCTGCGCGTGGCCCTCGCCGGGGATCAGGCGGGGCGGTCACTGCGGCGCAGTTTGCGGCCTCTCGACCCGGTTCGCTTGGCGGCGCAGGAGGAGCTGCCAGAGTGGCTCGACTGCGATCGCCCGGATGACTTCGCCGCTGCAAAGGAGCTTCTTGATGAACGTGCTGGACGCCTGGCTCGCTGAGGCCGCCGACGCGCTCGGCATCGATCGCGACGCCGTGCAGCGTGACCTGCTGCTCGACGTCACCCGAGACGTCGCCCACGCGGTGGCCCGCCCGGCCGCTCCGCTGACCGCGTTTCTCGTCGGGCTGGCCGCGGGCAAAGCCGGGGGACAGGCGGCCGACGTGCAGGCCGCCGTTGACCGGTTGCTTCAGGCGCTGGCGACCTGGAGCTCCGAGTCGGAGGCGACGATCCGCGAGGCTCCGGAGTAGGCGTTCATCGAGTCGCCGCGTACGAAGCCGATGAGCGTCATGCCGACTTCGGCGGCGAGCTCGACCGCCAATGACGACGGTGCTGACACGGCGGCCAGCAGCGGCACTCCGGCCATGAAGGCCTTCTGGGTCAGCTCGAAGGACGCCCGGCCGCTGACCATTAGCAGCCGGCCCCGTCCCGGCACCTCACCGGACTGCAGCGCCCAGCCGAACACCTTGTCGACGGCGTTGTGACGGCCGACGTCTTCGCGGGCGCAGAGCAGGTTCCCCTGGGCATCGAAGAGTCCGGCGGCATGCAGCCCGCCGGTGCGCTCGAAGGCGACCTGGGCGGTGCGCAGGGTCTCGGGCAGCTTCGCGATGAGCGACGCAGACACCTGCAGCGGATCTGTGGCCACGTCGTACGCGCTGCGGCGGCGTACCGACTCGATCCCGGCGGCGCCGCAGAGGCCACACGCCGAGGTCGTGACGAATGCCCGCTCGACGCTGGCGTCAGGAGGTGCGACACCCTCCGCGAGCACGATGTCGAGGACGTTGTAGGTCTGGCGGCCCTGCTCGTCGGTGCCGGCGCAGTAGCGCATGTTCGTGATGTCAGTGGCGGCGCGTACGACGCCCTCCGCCAGCAGGAACCCGGCGGCGAGCTCCATATCGGAGCCGGGGGTGCGCATCGTGACGGTCAGGGCGCGGCCGTCGACCCGCAGTTCGAGAGGCTCCTCGACAGCAAGGGAGTCGATACGCGTTTCGCTCTCGGGGCGGCCGGCCTTCAGTCGGGCGACCGGTCGGCGCGACGTGATGCGGCCCATGCTCCCAGCATGCCCCGTTCGCGCCCGGTCAGCACGGATGGGAGAGTGTTAACTTAGGCGTCAGCCTGTCGGGGCAGCCCTTTCGATGATCGCGGCGGCGTCGACGCCCGCGGGAAGGGTCCCGTAGGTGTGTCCCCAGTCGCCGGCGAGGCGGGTGGCGCAGTAGGCGTCGGCGACGGCGGCGGGTGCATGGCGCACGAGCAGTGACCCGGCGAAGACCTGGCACATCCGCTCGACCAGGCGACGCGCGTTGGACTCCCCGGCGTCGACCAACGACTTCTCGAGGTCGGCGGTTGCCACATCAAGTCGCCGGTCCGCTCCGCCGGCCAGCCCGATCTCGGTGCGCAGCGCCTCGAGCGACTGCGGCTCCTTCACGATGGCGCGCAGGACGTCGAGGGCGTTGACGTTGCCGCTGCCTTCCCAGATGCCGTTCAGCGGCGACTCGCGGAACAGCCGCGGGAGGCCGGATTCTTCGACGTAGCCGCCGCCGCCGAGGCACTCGAGCGACTCGGCGGCGTGGCGCGGAGCGTTCTTGCAGACGGCGTACTTCGCGACGGCCGTACCCAGGCGGCGCAGGGAGTCTTCGCCGGCGTCGACGGCATGGGCCAGCCGCATGGCGAGCTCGGTCGCCGCCTGTGAATCAAGGGCCAGGTCGGCGAGCACGTTTGCCATCAACGGCTGCTCGACGAGGGTGCGACCGAAAGCGCTGCGATGGCGAGCATGGTGGATGGCCTGCGCGACGCCCTGGCGCATCCCGGACGCAGAACCGATGACGCAGTCGAGTCTGGTGGCGTTGACCATTTGGGCGATCGTCGCGACCCCGCGGCCTTCCGGCCCGACGATCCAGGCGAGGGTCGCATCGAACTCGACCTCGCTGGAAGCGTTGGACCGGTTGCCGAGCTTGTCCTTCAGCCGCTGCAGGAAGAACGGGTTGCGCGTGCCGTCCGGCAGAATCCGCGGGACGAGGAAGCACGAGAGGCCGACGGGCGCCTGCGCCAGCACCAGAAACAGGTCGCTCATCGGAGCCGAGCAGAACCACTTGTGGCCGGTGAGGGCGTACGCGCCCGAGCCGGTCGGGACCGCCCGGGTGGTGCCGGCCCGCACGTCAGAGCCGCCCTGCTTCTCTGTCATGGCCATTCCGGCGATGGCGGAGGGTTTGCCGGCGTGCAGCACGCCGTCGTACGTGCCCGCGGTGAGCCGCGGGATCCACGCCTCGGCGAGCTCCGGATCCACGCCCGGTGCGCGCAGCGCTGGAACTGCCGCGTAGGTCATCGACACCGGGCAGCCGTGGCCGGCGTCGGTCTGCGACCACACGTAGAAACCGGCGGCGCGCACGACATGGGCGCCCGGCCGGTCATCGGTCCAGGGAGCCGCGTGCAGCCCATGGCTGAGGGCCGTGGCAAGCAGCTGGTGGTAAGAGGGGTGGTAGTCGACCTCGTCGATGCGATGGCCGTAGCGGTCGTGGGTGTGCAGCACGGGCGGGCAGCGATTGGCTTCCTCGCCCCAGCCCTGCGCCAACGCGCCGCCCGCCAGCAGTCCGAGCTCGCTGAGCTCACGAGTAGCGCGTTCGCCGTCATATCGAGCGACGGCTTCGCTGAGAACGCCGTCGGCGGAAAAGACGTCGTAGTCGACCAGCGGCGGTGGCTGGTTGGTGACTGTGTGAGTCAAGTGGGGCGTGGCAGCCATGGGCACATTCTGCGCGTACGCGTCGTCGAGGCTCTCGGCGTCACGCATCTGCGCTACCGGGTGGTCAAGTGACGGTCAGCGAATCGTGATCGTTCCGGCCGTTCCGGCCACGAGTTGGCCAATGACGGGGTGGCCGGGCAGTTCGGCGCCGACCAGCAGCCCGCCACTGGTCTGGGCGTCGGCGAGCAGCACGAGTTCGAGTTCGGAGAAGCCGCCTGCGAGCAGGTGGGGGCGTACCCAATCGAGGTTGCGCTGGCTGCCGCCCGGGACGTTGCCATCCGCGGCGAATGCCCGCGCCCCTTCCAGATAGGGGACGGCAGCAGCGTCGATGACGGCCGCGCAGCCGCTGGCCCTGGCGAGCTTGTGCAGGTGGCCGAGCAAGCCGAAACCGGTGATGTCGGTGGCGGCGGTGGCGCCGGCCTCGAGCGCGGCGAGCGAGGCGGCGGCGTTCAGGGTCGTCATCACGCTGATGGCTTCTTCGAAACGCTCGCCAGTCGCCTTGTGGCGGTTGTTGAGGATGCCGAGGCCGAGCGGCTTGGTCAGGGTGAGCGGCATCCCCGGGCGCCCGGAGTCGTTGCGTAGCAGGCGATCCGGGTTTGCGACACCCGTCACCGCCATGCCGTATTTGGGCTCCGGGTCATTGATGCTGTGGCCGCCGCCGACAATGCAACCTGCGGCCGCTGCGATGTCGAGCCCGCCGCGCAGCACCTCGCGCGCCACCGTGAACGGCACCTTCCCGCGCGGCCAGGACAGCAGGTTGACGGCGAGCACGGGTCGCCCGCCCATCGCGTAGACGTCGGAAAGGGCATTGGCAGCAGCGATCCGGCCCCAGTCGTAGGGGTCGTCGACGACCGGCGTGAAGAAGTCGGCGGTCACGACAACGGCGACTCCGGGAGCCACGATCGTGACGGCGGCATCGTCACCGGTGTCCAGGCCCACCAGGAGTCCATCCGCGGTCTGCCCTCGCAGGCCACGGACCGCTTCTTCCAGCTCGCCGGGCGGGATCTTGCAGGCGCAGCCGCCTCCGCTGGCGAGGGACGTCAGGCGCAGGGGTGGCTGGGTGGCAGCGGGCACCCGCCCACGCTATGGCGTCCCTGGCGGAGACTCGCTGGCATGCGTGCAATGCAGCTGACCAGTCTTGACGGTCCGGACGGTGTCCACCTCGCCGATCTGCCGGAGCCTGCCGCCGATGCGAGCGTGGTCATCGATGTGCATGCGGCGGGGGTCAGCTTTCCGGACCTGCTGCAGACGCGCGGGCTCTACCAGAGCCGCCGGCCGTTGCCGATGGTGCTTGGCGGGGAAGTCTCAGGTGTCGTTCGGCAGGCGCCGCCGGGTTCGGGCCTGGCGGTGGGGCAGCCGGTGATGGCCCTGCCCTTCGAGGGGGGCTGGCAGGAGACCGTCAGAGTGCTGCCCAGCCAGGCGTTTGCGCTGCCGGCCGGGTTCGATCTCACGGTGGCCGGCGGTTTGCCGGTGAACCACTTCAGCGTGCATTTCGCACTCGTGAGGCGGGGGAAAGCGCAGCCGGGCGAGACGATGCTCGTCCACGGCGCGGCGGGCGGCGTGGGTACGGCCGCGGTGGACCTGGGAAAGGCGCTGGGGCTGCGGGTGTTGGCGGTCGTCAGCAGCGATGCCAAGGCGGAGGTCGCACGCGCTGCCGGGGCGGACGAGGTGTTGCCGGCAGAAGGGTTTCTCGAGGCTGCGCGGGAGGCCACCAATGGCCGCGGGGTCGACATCGTCATGGATCCGGTGGGCGGTGATCGTTTCACCGACAGCCTTCGCTCGCTCGCGCCCGAAGGGCGGCTGCTGGTGCTCGGCTTCACGGGCGGCTCGATCCCGACCGTCAAGGTCAACCGCCTGCTGCTGAATAACACCTCGGTGCTCGGGGTCGGCTGGGGCGAGTTCCTGCGTCACGAGCCAGGGCTCTTCGGGCAGCAGTGGGCTGACATCGAGCCGCTGCTGGCGTCCGGGAAGCTGCGCGGATCACCGACGACGGCGCTGCCGCTCGAGTCCGCCCGGGAGGCCCTTGAGAGGATGGAGGACCGGCAGGCGCTCGGGAAGCTGGTGCTGACGGTGCGCTGACCGGGCTCAGCGCGGGTAGTAGCGCATCTCGACGACGTTGCGGTCGGGATCGCGTACGTAAAGCGACTCGCCGTCGCCGTGCGCGCCGAACCGGGTCGCCGGACCATCCACCACCTCAAACGTACCGGCCGCGACGACCGCATCCCAGTCGAGCGGTTCCACGGCGAGGCAGAAGTGGTCGACGTTTTCCTTGCCCGCGTGGTCGGCGGGTGCCTCCAGCAGATCGATGATCACGTCGTCGTTGATCCGCACGGACGGGAAGAACGTCTCGCCGCGTCGCCACTCCTCGATGCGTACGCCAGGAAGCCCGAGCAGGCCGGTGTAGAAGGCCAGGGATCGCTCGACGCTCTCCACCCGCAGCACCAGGTGGTCGAGGCCGGTCACATGCACGCGCATGAACAGAGGGTAAGTCGCAGACGGGTTTTGTCGTACCCCGGTGCGACGGTGTTCGGGTGCGACTCCTGCTCTGCGCCGACCTCCACCTGGATGCGCCCTTCACCTGGGCCGATCCGGCGGTCGGTCGAGCGCGCCGGCAGGCGGTGCGCGATGCCCTGACCCGCATCGTGGCGCTGGCGGCGGAGCTGGAGGTCGATGCGCTGTGCGTGGCGGGCGATCTCTACGAGCATGAGCGAACCCGGCCGGATACCGGCGAGTTCTTGCGGGCGTCGTTCGGGGCGGCGTCGTGCCCGGTGTTGATCGCGCCGGGAAACCACGATTGGTACGGGCCGGCCAGCCTCTACCGGCAGGTGGCGTGGTCACCCAACGTGACAGTGTTCCGCGCTGATCGGCTGACGGCTCTCGAGCTTGCTCCGGGCTTCACCATCTGGGGAGCCGCTCATCGTGCGCCGGCCAACACCGACGGGTTCCTTGACGGTTTCGCGGTCGATCGCGGCGGTGTGTCGGTGGGCCTGTTTCACGGTTCGGAGCAGGGTGGCTTCGCTGGGCAGGAGTCTGGCAAGCGTGCCCATGCCCCGTTCGTCGCGGAGCAGGTTCCCCGGGCCGGGTTGGCTCACGCGCTCGTCGGCCACTTCCACCGGCCCGCACTTGCTCGGTGGCATACCTATCCCGGAAATCCGGAGCCGCTGGCCTTTGGCGAGGAGGGCGGCCGGGGCGCGGTGCTCGTGAGCGTCGCCGACGACGGGGCGGTGACTCGCGAGCTCAACCGGGTCGGGGGTGCGCCGTGGCACGACATTCGGGTGCAGATCACGCGCGCCGACCACGGCGGCGAGGTCCGCGAGCAGGTGCGTCAAGCGCTGCTCGGTCTCGAGGGCATCGTGCGGCTGACCGTCGCCGGCGAGGTCGCCCCGGGAGTCGATCTGGCGGGCTTGGAGCTGGCCGGCCTTGGCGGGCATCTTGAAGCGCTCGTGATCCGACCGCTTCAGCTGACCCCGAGTTACGACCTGAGCGCGCTTGCCCGGGAGGCGACCGTGCGGGGCCATTTCGTACGCGATGTGCTCGCCTCGGGGCTGTCGGTGAGCCAGCGTGAGCGCGTCCTGGCGGCCGGTCTGCTGGCACTGGACGGCCGGGCGGATGAGTTGGCGGCGAGCTGACATGCGCATCGAGACAGTGACCGCCCATGGTTTCGGGCCTTTGGCCGGCCAGAAGCTGGGGCTCGCGCCGGGCCTGACGGTCGTCGCCGGTGACAACGAGTCGGGTAAATCGAGCTGGCACGCGGCCACGTTTGCGGCCCTTTGCGGGCGGCGCCGGGGCCGGGGACGGCCGTCGGCGCAGGAGCAGCAGTTCATCGATAATCACCAGCCGTGGGACGGGGGTCCGTGGGCGGTCTCCTGCGTCGTGCGGCTCGACGACGGTCGATGCATCGAGCTGCGCCAAGACCTTTCCGGCAAGGTCGACTGCCGGGCGACGGACACCGGGTTGACCCGCGATGTGAGCGCCGAAATCATGGTTGACGGCAGTCCCGATGCTTCGGCCTGGCTGGGGCTCACTCGCGCTGGCTTTCGTGCCACGGCCTGCGTTGGCCAGGCGGAGGTGCTGGGCGTCCTGGATGCTGCTGACGGCTTGCAACACGCTTTGCAACGCGCTGCCGCGACGGCGGGCAGTGCCGGCACGGCGGCTACGGCAATCGAGCTGCTGGAGACGTGTCGGCGGACCGCGGTCGGGCGCGATACGGCGGCGGCTATTCGCCCGCTGCGGCGAGCCCGTGAGGCAGTAGCCGCGGCGGAGGAGAGCGTGCGAGCGGCGACGCTCGCCCAGGCGGACTTCACCGCCGTCGCAGAGCAGGCGGATCAGCTCTCAGCTGAGGCCGATGCCGCGCAACGTCAGGCGCATGCGGCTGGCGACGAAGCGGCGGCGCTGGCCGAAGAGCTGCGCAGCGCCGGCCGGCTTGAGGCGCCGGCTCACGCTCCGCGCGCGGTCGCGTCCACCCGTGCTGTCCCGAGGTCGCGTCGGTGGCTGGTGGGCGGCTTCCTCGCGGTCGCCACAAGCCTGCTGGCAGCGGCCGTGGTCGTGGGTTCGGGAGTGCTGGCTGCGGTCGGGGGAATCGTCGCCTTGGTCGCCGGTGGGGCGATATGGGGCGCAGCTGCCGGCCAGGCGACGACCCGGCCGTATCTTCGGGTCGCGCCTGACTTGCGCAAGTTGCAGCAGGAGTGGTCAGAGCAGCACGTCCTCGCCGAAGCCGCGCTCCGGCGTCACCACGAGGCGGCCTTGCGCGCCGGTCGGGCCGATGCGGTCCGCGCCGAGCGAGGGCTGTCGCTGCCCTCTGTCGCGGAGGCGGAGGAGCGCCTTGCGGCCGCGCAGCGTGAGCTGTCACGGGTGCAGGAGCTTGAAGAGACGCTGGGCCTCGCGATCGGATTCCTAGCGCAAGCGCAGGAGCAGGTACATCGCCAGGTTGCGCCCGAGCTCACCGGGTTGCTCCGGGCCTGGCTCCCCGAGCTCACCCGGGGTCGCTATGTCGACGCCCGGATGGACCCGGCGTTGCTGGCGGTGGAGGTGTGCGGGCCGGACGCCGTCTTCCGCCGCGCCGAGTTGTTGAGCCACGGCACCGCCGAGCAGGTCTATCTGCTGCTACGGGTCGCGTTGGCGACCCAGCTGACGGCCGGCCACGACACCTGTCCGCTCCTGCTTGACGACGTCACGGTCCATGCCGATCCGGGCCGTACGCGTCAGCTGCTGGAATTGCTGCACGAGCTGTCGCGTGACCGCCAGATCGTCCTGTTCGCGCA
The DNA here is from genome assembly GCA_038245655.1 of Mycobacteriales bacterium. Lineage (GTDB taxonomy): Bacteria > Actinomycetota > Actinomycetes > Frankiales > Frankiaceae > DATAZK01. The sequence goes on from JBBRSE010000022.1 coordinate 21,432, forward strand.
GCAGGAGCAAGTGCGGGAGTGGGCGCGGGATCGGTTGGACGGCGAGTTCGATGCGCTGATCGAGTTGCCTGCCGTGGGCTTGGGTCTCGCTGGGCCAGTTGGTCGCTCGCTGGTTGGTGCGTGACCCGCGTACCGAATGACGAGCTCCGGGCTTCGGGCTGGGCGCTGCCACCGCCCGGGCCGGTCGCCGCCGGCTCAGAGGGGCTGCCAGCTGGGCTCGCGGCGCTCAACGAAGGCGGCGAAGGCCTCGTGAAGTTCGCCGGTGGCGGTGCACATGATTTGCGTGCGGTTCTCGAGGTCGAGGGCGTGGCGCAGGCTCGGCGCGTCGACGGTCTGCCACATCGTCTCTTTCGTCATCCACACGGCGAGCGGCGGGTTGGCGGCGATCTGACGAGCGGTGACCAGCGCGCGTTCGAGCAAGTCCTCGCTCGGGACGACGTCGAGCAGCAGCCCGATGCGCTCGGCCTCATCGGCATCGAAGACGCGTCCGGTGAGGAGCAGTTCGGCGGAGCGAGACGCGCCGACAAAGCGGGGGAGCAGGTAGCTGGTGCCCATGTCACAGGCAGAAACCCCGCGCTTGATGAACACCGCCCCGAAGCTGGCCGCGCGGCTGGCGATGCGGATGTCGCAGGCGAGCGCGAAGGCGAATCCGCCGCCGTGAGCCGCACCGTCGATGGCCGCGATCACCGGCAGGCGCATCCGGTGCACCTTTTCGAAGAGCCCGGCCATCAGTTCCTGCGCCATGAACGTGCGCGCCGTAGCTCCCTGCGAACGGCTCTGCAGCCGGGCTAGTGGGCTGCGGGCCAGCGCTTCGTCGGAGGGTTCGTCGCCGCCCTTCATATCGGCTCCGGCGCACCAGGTCGGCCCCGCGCCCTGCAACACAATGACGCGAGCGGCCGGGTCGGACGAGAGGTCGTCGACGATGCGGTGCAGTTCTACGAGCAGATCCTGGCTGAGCGCGTTGCGCCGATGCGGCCGGTTCAGCGTGATGCTATGGATGCCGGGTTCAAGCTCTGCGACAACCGCGACGGCGGGGTCAGCCATACGTTCACGTCTCCTCTGCGAGGTGGGTAGGGGCGACTCTCTCAGGCCGCCGAGAGCGGGTCTGCTTGGGTGGGGGCATGGACCTGAACGCTGACGCCCTCGCCTACATCGCGATCACCCGGCTGCAGGCCGAATACGCTGACGTGGTCACCCGCCGCGCCTGGGATGAGGTGGACGAGCTGTTCACCGCGGAGTCAAAGGTGTATCTCAACCTGGTGACGGCGCCGCCGCTCGAATACTCCGGGCGCGGCGGGATCGGCCCGTTCATCGCGACCTCGATCGAGCGTTTCGAGTACTTCCAGTTCATCATCCGCAACGCGACCGTCAAGGTGGCGGACGAGAACAACGCCACCGGCCGGATGTACATGTCGGAGCTTCGCCAGGACGCTGCCAGCGGCGGCTGGAGCACCATCTACGGGATCTACCACGACACCTACCGTCGCGACTCCGGCGACGGGAAATGGCGATTCGCCGAGCGTCAGTACCAGAGCCTGGCCCGCACCGGACGCCACGAGGTCTTCCCGTTCCCGGTAGCGCACGCCGGTCCGCTGAGCTAGGCGCCAACGGCAGCTAGACGATGTCCTCCGGCGCTAGCTTGCGGCTTGCGATGCCGTCGAAGCCGTTGCCGCCGGTGTAGGTGTCCTCGCCGACGATCAACACCCGGTTCGTCGGATGCTCCTCGATCAGTCGAAGGCCTGCCTTGACCATCGGATGGTCGCTTTCGCTGGGCTTCCATGCGGAATCGTACGAGTCTTCCATGCCGGGCGCTCCTTGGTGTTATCGAATTACATATTCGAATCTACCGGGAGCGAAGGCCGGTTGTGGGCTTCCGGAAGGCGGTTCCATTCATGACCTAAGAATGTTTTGCGGCATTCGTGTAGACAATCCGCCCCAGTACAACTAAGGAGCGGAGGTGAGGCAATGTCGGACAAAGAGATCTTCCTGAGTAAGATCCGCCGGTATGAGAAAGGATGTGATATCCGGCCCGGAGCGAAGCTAAAGGGATATGGGTCACCTCATTTTGCGGAAAGCGCTCTACTAACCGACAGCATGACGTCGACGCGCGAGGCGTCAGGTCGCCCACACAAAGGTCACCACGGCACCGCGTGGACCGTTGCACCAGATCGCGTATGACTGCATCGCCCATCCACTCGGCAGGCCGGCGGTGCAGCTCCAGCTGCCGTTGGCGTACGGACGCTTTGGACCGGCAAGCCACTCCTTCGTGGCAATCCAGCGTGCGGTCGTGCAGGTCGTGTCGTGGGCTTTGATCTCCCACGCGCCCTGCGAAGTGGCGTGTGCAAAGCCGGGGGTCGGCCAACTCACATCTCCGCACTTCGCGTAGGGCGCGGGCGGATCACAGGCAAGCGTGCCGGCAAGAAGCGGTCCAATGACCAGGGCGCCCACTGCAAAGACGCGAGCAACCTTCTTCATCGGTGTCTCCAGACGGAACAGTGCCAGCAGCGGCGAGTCCAACAGTTGGAGGGTACGGAGCGGCAGCAGGGCCAAGTAAGCGCCGGAGGTCCCGGTTGGGCAGGACAATTGTCGGCCGCGCTGGTCGGTCTCCGACAACTCTTGGGTCTACGGCTTTGATGCCGGCGTAACCGAGTTGGTACTCCCAATCGGAGAGAGTCCCGCGTCGCGCCTCGTCAGCGCCAGCTCGATCGGCTTCACGCAGCTGTCGCTTCACCTCATCGTGGGCGGCCGCATAGGACGATCCCGCTAGGCAATGACAAACTCAGCAACGATCTCGTCCAAGGTCAAACGTCCCCCTCTTGGAAACCGAATGCCCGGCAGAGGCGACCATGTCGGCGTAGGGTGCGCTGCCAGGACAGATAGCACTGCTAGTTGCAGCACATGCTCGATCCCGAGCGCGTACCCACGATCATCCGCCGAGCACGGCTTTCCCTCGTGGGCATCAGCTAACTCGCCAAGCTCGGATGCAATTCTGAGTCCACATCAGCAGGCGTTCCATCCCGGCCACGAACTGAGGAGTGGTGAGCGCTCCAAGGTTGCGGACGAGGATGGGGTCGGTTTCCGTCGCGAAGCGCTTTTCGACCGACGCCCAGGTGCGAGTTTGCTCAATGACCGGCACGGCCCCGGAGCGTAGGTCACCCCGCCCATGCAGCGAGACCCAGGTCACATGACAAGGTGAGTTCATGGCGCCGGACCCCCTCAAACCGCTGCAGTTGGGCGTGCTCGACCTGTCCACCGGAATCGCCGGCGGCTACTGCGCCAAGCTGCTCAGCGACGCTGGCGCTGACGTCATCAAGCTCGAGCCCCCCGGCGGCGATCCGCTGCGCACGCGTAGCGCATCGGGATCCCTGGTCGACCCGGTGGCCGGCGCACCGCTCTTCCAGTATCTGCACTCGGGCCACCGTAGCGTCGTAGCCGACCTGGCCGCGTCGGAGGGCCGCGAGCTCGCCCAGCGGCTGGCGGCCGGCGCAGAGTTGGTGATCGAGTCGTTCGAGCCCGGCGTCATCGAGTCGCTCGGGCTCGGTCCCGATGCGCTCCACGCCCGTAATCCCGCCTCCTCCTTGCTCTCGCTGTCGGCGTTCGGGCGCGGCGGCCCCTGGAGTACGCGGCCGGCCACCGAGTTCACCCTGCAGGCCTGGTGCGGCTCGCTCGCCTCGCGGGGCATCCCGGGCAACGCGCCCGTCGGGGTCGGTGGATCTTCCGGTTGGTACGTCGCTGGCTCAGCCGCTGCGACCGCGGGCCTGTTTGCGGTGCTCGCCGCCCGGCGCAGCGGGCGTGGCCAACATGTCGACGTGTCGACCCTCGAGACGATGCTGCTGTCGTTCACGCCGTACCAGCCGATCTTCGCGCAGATGGAGCCCGACCGGCTGTACGGGCGCACCATCGAGATCCCGTCGATCGAACCGGCGGCCGACGGTTGGGTGGGCTTCTGCACGATCACCCACCAGCAGTGGGCCGACTTCACCGCGATGATCGAGCGTCCCGAGTACGGCGACGACCCGACGCTCGCGCACGCACAACTGCGGATGCCGCGGCGGGCCGAGCTATGCGAAGCGATCGCGAAATGGACGTCTACCCGCACCGTCGACGAGATGGTCGAACTCGCGTCGTTGCTGCGGATTCCGGTAACGCCGGTGGGGGACGGGCGCACGGTGCTGGCCATGGCGCACTACGTCGAACGCGGCGTGTTCCAGCAACATCCGGGCGGGTTCACCCAGCCGCGGCGCCCCTACTTACTGGGCCATTACCCGCCGCCCCTGCCGCTGCCGGCGCCGCGCCTTGACGAGCACGGTGCGGCCCTGCGCGCCCAGCCCGCCGCCGGACCGGCGCCGACCCCGGGTGCCGCTGCAGAAGCGAACGCCACGCGCCCCCTTGAAGGCCTGCGGGTGGTCGCATTCGTTGCGTTCTGGGCCGGCCCTTTCGTCGCGTCGTATCTGGCGGCAATGGGTGCCGACGTGGTCAAGGTGGAGTCGATCCAGCGTCCCGACGGCATGCGTTTCGCGGGCGGAGTGAAGCTCGACGACCCCCTGGTCTACGAGTGGTCCGCCGTTACCCACGGGGCAAACGTGGGGCTGCGTGACGTCACGCTCGACCTCAGCCGTCCGGAAGGGGTGCGCCTCGCGCGTCGCCTCGTCGAGGGCGCCGACATCGTCCTCGACAACTTTTCGCCGCGCGTACTCGATCGTTTCGGGTTGAGCGAGGACGACCTGCGCGCGGCCCAAGCGGATGTCGTCATCGTGCGCATGCCTGCCTTCGGCCTCGATGGGCCGTGGCGTGATCGCGGCGGGTTCGCCATGACCGTCGAGCAGAACTCCGGACTCGCGTGGCTCACCGGATTTGCGGACGACGGGCCGATGGTGCCGCGCGGGGTCTGCGACGTCCTGGGCGGCCTGCATGCGATCGTCGCGTTGATTGCCGCGCTAGAGCATCGTCGGCAGACCGGCGAGGGTCTGCTGGTCGAATCGCCGCTGGCAGAGTCGGCCCTGAACATCGCGGCCGAGCAGACCATCGAATGGACGGCCAATGAAGTCCTGCTCAGCCGCACGGGCAATCGTTCCCGGTTCGCTGCACCGCAAGGCGTGTACCCGTGCGCTGACGAGGATCGCTACGTGGTCCTGTCGGTCGAGACGGACGAGCATTGGCATGGCTTGCGGCAGGCCCTCGGGGAGCCGGCGTGGGCGCTGGACGAGCGGCTGACCACGATGGCCGGTCGGCAGCAGGCGCACGACGACATCGATGCTGCGCTCATCGCGTGGTTACGCGAGTGGGGGGTCGACGCGGCCGTCGACCATCTCGCGGCCCAGGGCGTACCGGCGGCGCCGACCGTTGATGCCCGCCGGCTCAACAACCTGCCGCAGCTCACGGCCCGCGGGTGGCTGCAGAGGATCACACATCCGGTCGCGGGCGCGCTGGACTACCCGGGCCTGCCGATGACGTTCTCGGGCTTGCCGCGGCCGGTCTACACCCGCGGCGCGCCCACGCTCGGCCAGGACAACCAGGTGGTCCTCACCGGCCTCGGGCTATCGCCCGACGAGATCGCGGCCCTCGCCGCCGACAGCATCATCGGCACCCGCCCCGCCTGGTTGTGACTTCAAGATCAAGGGGCGAGGGTGAGGACGACCTTGCCGAAGACGGCGGAGTCTTCCAGCAGCTCATGGCCTTCTGCGATCCGTTCGAGCGGGAGTACGGCGTGGACGGCAGGCTTCACGTCACCGCAGGCGACCATCGCGAGCAGGTGGCGCATCACGTCACGGATGCGCTGGTTGTCGGGCCGCCCCACGCCGGTCACGGTCAGCCCCCGCTCGAAGACGCGACCAAGGTGCAGGTCGGCGTGATGGCCCACGGTGACGCCAGTCGTGACGTAGCGGCCGTCGCGCCGCAGTGAGTTCAGCGCGGCAGGGAAGGTCGCGGCGCCGACCGGGTCGAGCACCACGTCCACGCCCTCGCCGCGCGTGAGGTCGGCCACCCGGCCGGCCACGTCATCCCGGCGGTGGTCGATGACGTCGCCGGCTCCCAGTTCGCGGGCCTTGCCCGCTTTCCAGTGCGAGCCGACAGTCGCGATGACCCGGGCGCCGGCCGAACGGGCGATCTGGATCGCGAAGCTTCCGACGCCGCTGCCGCCGGCCATGACAAGCACGTTCTCCCCCGGCGAAAGCCGCCCGCGGTTGATCAGGCCGTCGTACGCGGTGCGGCCGGCCGTTGGGATGGCGGCGGCCTGCTCGAAGGAGCAGCGGGCGGGTAGCGGGAAGAGTAGCTCCGCGGGCACGGCAACGAGTTCCGCGTGGGCGGAGCGCACGGCCAGGCCGACGACCGATTGCCCGACGGCGAACGCCGACTTCACGAGGGCCGGACCTAGAGCTTCGACCGTCCCGGCGACGTCACGGCCTCCGATGTGGGCGCCGTCGATACGCATGCCGTTCGACCCGCTCCGGAAGTACAGGTCGACCCGGTCCAGCGAGCTCGCGCGTACGCGAACCAAGACCTCGCCCGGCCCCGCGACAGCGTTCGGCTGCTCGCCGATGCGCAGCACCTCACGCCCGCCCTGCTCCTCGTGAAACGCCGCGCGCATCCGCCAGCTTTATCACCCGTGCGAGGCAGGTATCCGGCAAAGGGGTGAGAAGGCTCACCGCGCCGCGGGTGTCCTGCGACTTGCTGGGGGAATGCTGGCAGCGGAAGATAGTTGGTATCAACAAACAAATCTGAGGAGCTCGCATGGCTGGTGCCGTCGCCGAACGGCGGGCGGGATCGGCGGCCCCCGAGTCGCCGTCGCCGGCCGCGACGGGCGAGTATTCGCACCGCCAGATCCTGGTGATCCTGTCGGGGCTGGTCCTCGCGATGTTCCTCGCGGCGCTCGACCAGACGGTCGTCTCCACATCGATCTACAAGATCGGGCAGAGCCTCGACGGGCTGACCGCGCAGGCGTGGGTGACCACCGCGTTCCTCATTACCTCGACGATCTCGACCCCGCTCTACGGCAAGTTGAGCGACATGTACGGCCGCAAGCCGTTCTTCCTGGCGGCTATCGCGATCTTCATCGTCGGGTCTGCGGCCTGCAGTTTCGCGACGTCGATGTACATGCTGGCGGGCTTTCGGGCATTCCAGGGACTCGGTGCAGGCGGCCTGTTCACGCTGGCGTTCGCGATCACCGGCGACATCATCCCGCCGCGTGAGCGGGCCAAGTACCAGGGCTACTTCCTCGCCGTCTTCGGCACGTCGAGCGTCCTCGGACCGGTGGTCGGCGGGGCCCTGTCGGGTCAGAACTCGCTGGCGGGTATCGACGGCTGGCGCTGGATCTTCCTGCTCAACGTGCCCATCGGCATCCTGGCGTTGTTCGTCGTCAATCGGGTTCTGCAGTTTGACAACGCGCGCCGCCACCAGCAGCTCGACTGGCAGGGGGCGGTGCTGCTCGTGGTCGGCCTGGTGCCGCTGCTCATCGTCGCCGAGCAGGGGCGGACGTGGGGCTGGGACTCGCTGAGCGCCCTCCTTTGCTACGCGGTCGGCGCGCTCGCGCTCGTCAGCTTCGTGCGCGTCGAGCGCCGGGCCGGCGACACAGCACTGCTTCCGTCCCGGCTCTTTCACATCCGCGCGTTCAGCATAGGTGCCTTGCAGTCGACGATCATCGGCATCGGCATGTTCGGCGGCCTCACCCTGATCCCGCTCTACCTGCAGCTGGTCAAAGGCAATTCGCCCACCAAAGCCGGGCTGCTGACGTTGCCGATGGTGGTCGGACTCATGGTGTCGTCGATCACCGCTGGGCAGACCACCTCGCGTACGGGACACTACAAGATGTTCCCGGTCATTGGCAGCGTGCTGCTCGTGTCCGGGATGCTCATGCTCTGGCAGCTCACCGCAGATAGCTCGCTCGTCTACGCGGGCGTCAGCATGCTCGTCGTCGGCGCTGGGCTCGGCATGAACATGCAGACCATCGTGCTGTCCATGCAAAATGCGGTGCCGCCGCGCGACCTCGGCGTGGCGACGGCTTCGGCCACCTTCTTCCGGCAGATGGGCGGCACGCTGGGCGTCGCGGTCTTCCTGTCGATCGTCTACTCCACCGTTCAGGACAAGATTCGAGCGGCGTACGAGGCTGCCGTCAGCTCCCCGGCGTTCATCGCCGCAGCGCAGGCCCACCCGGATCAGATCGCCAAGCTGCGCAGCGGCGGGACGAGTTCGAAGACGCTCGACGACACCTCCTTCCTCAACCGCGACAACTCGGTGCTCGCCCACCCGTTCAAGCAGGGTTTCACCTCCGCGCTGACAGTTGCCTTCCTGGTCGGAGCGGTCGTGCTTGCGGTAGCACTCGTACTTGCGGTGATCCAGCGCGAGGTTCCGCTGCGGGCTGTCGGGGCCAGGCAGGCCCTCGCCGAGGAAGCAGCTCGCGCGGCCGACGCGTCAGGCGGTGGTCAGCAAGCTCCCGTCCAGCCCGGCGAGGAGATGCCGGACCGTGTCGTAGGTGGCGACGGCGCCCGCTTCCCATAGCTCGGCCGTATGCACGCCGCCACTGTCAGAGCACGGCGGCTGGCCCGTCTTGCGGCTCGTAAAAGGTGCCTTGAGCGTCTTGCCCTCATGATGGGCATCTGCACCGGCCTAAACGAGGAGGCGGCTGTGACCCGTACCAAGGTGGCGCTGATTACCGGCGCCGGCCGAGGGCAGGGTAGAGCCCACGCGGTCACGCTCGCCGCCGCGGGTTACGACATCGTGGCGTTCGATGCGCCCTACGATCTGACCAGTCTGCCGTACCGGACCTCGACGCTCGACGACCTTGCGGAGACGAGTGCGCTCGTCTCGGAGAAACGGCAGCGGGCGGTGACGATCGCCGGAGACGTGCGCCGGACGGATGACCTCGAGCGCGCTGTACGGGCGGCGGTGGACGAGTTGGGCGGCCTCGATGTCGTCGTCGCCAATGCGGGGATCTGTAGCTTCGGGGCATTCGAGGAGATCACCGACGTCCAGTGGGAAGAGATGCAGGCGGTCAATCTCGGCGGCGTCTTTCGAACCTTGCGGGCCGCCCTTCCGGTGATGCGAGGCCAGGGTTTCGGGCGGCTGCTCGCGACTGCGTCGATGGCGGGCCGCGGCGGCGCGCCGCATCTCGCGCACTACGCCGCGGCAAAGGCGGGCGTGATCAGCCTGGTGAAGACACTTGCACTCGAGCTCGGCACGAGCGGCATCACCGTCAACTGCCTGTGTCCGACCACCGTCGACACCCCGATGGTCCACAACAAGCCCATGTACGGCCTGTTCGCCCCCGACGTCCCGGAGCCGGACAAAGATCGCGTACGCCATCGCTACGAGGCGATGAACCCGATGCGGATAGCGTGGCTAGACCCGCAGGAGGTTGCGGACATGGTGGCGTACCTGGTGTCGGAGTCGGCGCGTCACATCTCTGGTGCGGTCTTCGAGATCAGCGCCGGCGGAAGCGGCAGCCAGCTCTGAGGGCGCTCAGAACGGCGGAGTGCACGACCCCGCGTACCTGATCGAACGTATCCGTGCGCACATCTGCACTGGCCATCGGAACGCTCCTTTGCGGTTGGGGTCGGGCCGCAAATGCACTGTGCCGGATGGTGAGGATCCACCATCCGGCACAGTGCGCTACGCGAGAGCCCCGGCTATGGAGCCGTCGTCGATGCGGGGGTGAGGCCAAGCTCGACCATCTCCCGCTGGATCAACGCCTCGTGCTCTTCCTCGTCCCGCTTGGCCTTGCGCGGGCTCCAGCGCCCGGTCAGCAGGAACACGAAGGGCAGGAACACGATCTGCGCGATGAAGCAGATCCACCACCAGTGCTGCCACTGGTGCGGGTTGTCTTTCTGCGCCTTCAGCACCTTGGCTCCGTTGGCCTGCAGGTATGCCAGGTCCTTCGCCGGGATCGCGGCATTGGCGGCCTTCAGGGCGTCGGCATTGGGGATGATCAGAGCCAGGTCCGCCTTGGTCGCTGGGCTGGCCAGCGCCAACAGCCGGGTGATGGCCGCCGAGGGCGCGATGTTGAACGCCTTGGCAATCTCGCCCTGTGCCTTGCTGATCGCCGCCGCGTTAGTCGCATCGGCGTTCAGCGTGGCGATCGTTGCGGGGTCGATTGCGTTGGCGGTAGCGATCTCATTGGGCCTGCGCAGCACCGCTGCGCTCACTGCCGAGCCTGCTGTCGCTGGGGCCTTCGCGATCTCCTGGAACGCCGCCGTCAGGGCAGTGCTATTTCCAGGGGCCTTGGCGAGAGTCGCGGCCTTCGCGGGGGTCACCGTGGTAGCGATACTGCCGAGAGCCTTGGACAGCGCCGGGATATCGCCTTGGTTCTTGCTTAGGGCAGCGGCTGACGCTGGGTCCACCGACTGAAGGACAGTGAGGGGAGCCGCGTACTTCGTCGCCAGGGCCTGGGTCGTCGGGCCCTTATCCACGAGAGTTGAGGTCGAGGAGACCACGAACGTCAGGACGAGCAGAGCGATCGTGACGACGATCCGGATGATCCAGCCCCAGCAGGCGAGTCCGGTCGCGGTGGCCGCCGGGTTGTGCTTCTCGACGGTCTCCGTGAAGGCCGCCATCCAGGCGCAGTAGGTCATGCCACCGCCGGCCGAGATGATGATGAAGAGCACCGCGAGGTGGTAGTAGCTGGTGTCCGGGTGCGTGGCGGCCACGGCGAACAGCGCGATGCCCACCAGGCTGATGAGCGTGCCGACGATCATGAACGGCTTGCGTACCCGCAGGTAGTCCGAGAACAACCCGGTGGTGACGAGTGCCAGCGCGTTGGTGATCCAGTACCAGTTGGCGAGCGAATTGGCCTTGGACTCCGAGTAGCCGTAGACGGTCGCGAAGTAGACGACGGCGAAGCCGGCGACAATGTAGTAGAGCAGCAGGAACAGGCTGATCGCGAACGCCGGGCCGAAGATGTCGAGTCGGAACATCTGCTTCCACAGACCCTTGGTCAGGTCCTCGAGCTTGAGTCCCGCCGCGCGCGCTTCGACGATTGCCCGGTCGCGCATCGTCACCATCAGCTGGTCACGAAGTCGCGGTGAGAGCTCGCGCAGACCGATGAAGGCGAGGACGAAGACGCCGATGCCGACCGCGCCGCAAAGGTAGAACTGGAACTGCCAGTCCTTGTGGCTCTTCAGCGTTTGGCTGGAGACCTCAGTGACAACGAGGCTCCCGAGCACCGGACCGAGTGTCCAGAAGCCCATCGCGAACCCGCGGCCGACCTGCGGCGAGAAGTCACGGATGAGCGCCGGGGTCGCCACCAACACGATGCCCTCAACGAAGCCGACCGCCGAGTAGATCACCATGAACCAGACCTTGGACGGCGCATGAGGCAGCGCGAACGCGTACAGCACGCCGGTGATCAGCAGCCCGTACGTGACGAGGTTGGCTCTGCCCCAGCGGTCGGCGAAGCCGGCCAGCAATGAGGCGAAGGCACCGATGCCGTTCGCGACGATCGAAATCACGACGAAGTACGTGAAGGTCATGTTGTAGTGCTGGATGATCTGTGTGGCGACGGCGCCCTGCAGGTAGAACTCGTAATACAGGATGATCGTCGCGACCACCGTGAGCCCCAGATAGAACGTTCGGGGGCCGGTATTGGGGTAGTGCGAGAGCTGTCTGGTCCACAGGCTGTGACGGAATCCTGTTACCTGCCGTTGTTCGATACTCGCGGTTCCAGCGGTCAAGGCTGACCTCGAACTCTCTGGGCTGCGCCGGGGTCCCACCGGGTTCCCTGTCGTTGCTGACTGTGACCTGACGCACATTAGCATTTGACCGAGTTTCCGCCAGCAAGCACGCCTTACGCGAGCGGTGAGCAGTTCCTCGGATGACGCTGAGCATCTATTCAGTGTCACGAGTCAGCGCAGAAGGGCAGAAAGACCCGGCCGCTGTCGGCTAGCGCACCCGGTGCCGCGGGAAACTGACCACCTGCTGGAACGTCGGACGGTTCTGCCAGTCGATTGCCGGCTGGCCTGCGACACCCAGCGCGCGAAACTGGATCGCGTCAAAGACGGGCATCGACTGCTTGGCCGCCGCGGCGTCAGGCGAAAGCGTCCAGGAGGCCACGTCCGCGGAGCCACCGTTCGCACTGACCAGCTTCGAGTACGCCAGGGCCAGCGCTGCGTCGATGGCGGTGCCACACGAAGCCGGTCCACTGCCGCACCACGTGTTGGTGATCGCGGCGGTGAAGGGTGCGTTCACGGACTGCCCGCGCAACTGCTGGAAGGTCTTCAACAGGTAGCCCTCGTAACCGCCGTCGAATGCGCTGCCGAGGTGGGTGCCGCCGCTGTTGGGAGTGTTGACGAACGGCATCGGCAGGATTCTGTAGCCCGCGGCGGTCGCCCCTCCCGGTGACCCGGCCGGACCGGTGCCGCCCGCTCCGAGGAGCCGGTCGTAGATCACGTGGACGACTGCCGGGATGAGCGTGTCGTCGATCGAGACGGCCACCGCGTGGTCGTACTCGGAGTCGCCTGCGGCCACCTTCTTGCGGTGCGTGCCGTTCGCGACCCAGGCCTTGAGTTGGGTCAGCATCGCGGTGACACCGGCCGGCTCGGCACGGTTCTGGAGGTACGCCAGCAACTGCGGCAGTACGGCGACGCCGTCCAGGTCCTGCGTCGCGGCCGTCGCCATGGCGGTCACCACGTTCGCGCGGGTCAGCTTGCCGCCGTGCGCCGAGAGCTGTGCCTTCAGCTGGTTCACGAGCAGGACCGACCGGTAGACGGGGCCATACCCGTACTGCTCGTCGGCGGCGGAGAACTGCGGCGCCGGCTTGTTGTTCCAGCTGACGAAGAAGCCCTGCGCCGGGTTTGTCTCGTGCACGTGATTTGCCGCTGACAGGTAGCCCTGCCACTCGGCGTTCCCGGTGCCCCACGTGGGCAGCGAGGGGTCGACGTACTTGGGCCGGATGGGGTCGAGGCCGCTGACGAAGTACCCGGTGTCACGGTCGTCGACGTAGAGCCAGTTGAACGTGTACGCGACCTGCGCGGCGCCCTGCATCCAGCTGCTGACGTCGTGGGTGAGCTTGGGCTGTCCCCAGCGCAGGAAGCCAACGACCGAATCGATGTCGTGGCCGTACGTGGAACGCTGGTTGACGACCGCAACAGGCTTGCCGCCGGAGGTGCTCCAGCCCTGCACGACGCCGTGGCGGGTCAGGTAGATGTCGTGGTTGATGACCGCCGGCGCGCCCACGCCGCCCGGCTTCGGCAGTGCGGTCTCCGAGAAGACCTCGTGCGTCATTGGCAGGCACTTGCCATTGTAGATGTAGTACGCGCCCTGCGCCGCCGGCGTCCCGCCCTGCGGGTCGCAGACCTGCTCCAGGCGCTGGTCGATGAGGTCGCTGCCGGCCGACGTGGCCGACCATGCGTAGTCCTCGCCGCGTCCGAGCTCCACGAGTCCGGTGCCCGGGAAGGAGGCGCCCATCGCCGCGTAGTTCGGGGAATGCAGGTCCTCGAGCATCAGGATCTGCGGTGCGAAGTAGGAGACCTGCGGGCCGAAGACGGCGATGGGGTGGCCGTTGGTCGAGTGGTTGCCATTGACGACGAGCGCGTTGCTCATGTGCTTGGGCATGGCCTGCAGCGAGGTCATGATCGTCTGCGCGGTCGGGTTGGGGGCTTGCAGGTTGCACCCTGAGGTCGTCGCCGCGGGACCGCCGGTCAACGGCGCGCGGGCGTCGTCCGGGATCGCCGTCGTGGCCTTGTCGACCGTGCCCGGGATCGCGTACGGGAACGACTTGTCGACGACCGTGGTCGGGGCGGCGGGATCGTTCTGCTCCTTGAACTGCTTGAAGGCACTCGCCCCGGCCGAGGCGCCAAGCTGCTTCTGGAGGTACTGCAGCAAGGCGGAGTTGGCGACCTCGCTGCCACCGCCCTTGCCGAAGATGCCGCCGATGAGACCGGCGATGGAGACAACGTCGGCGTCCGTCCACGCCCGCGGCGGGGCTAGCGCAGCCGCGTAGTCGGCGGGCAGGAGCGCCGGATTCGTATGGGTCGCCGTGATGTATGCGTTGACGCCGGAGACGAAGTTGTCGATGAGCGACTTGGCCAAGGCGCCCTGCGCGCCGTACTTCGTGGGGAGCGCGTCGACCTGGGCCTGCGCCTGCTCCGGCGTGTAAGGGGAGAGCAGCAGCTGGTCGTGGTCCATCTGCTCGAAGTCGCAGGACGAGCCGAGGAACGACGCGAGCGTGCCGCTGCCGTAGTGGCGCAGGACGTCCATAAGGAAGAGCCGGTCCTCGGCCTGCGCGTAGCCGGCGCCGAAGGCCATCGTCTGATCGGTGTTGCCGTAGACGTGGGGGATGTCGTGGGTGTCGCGGTAGATGGTGACGCCGGTGCCCGGCTGCTCGACGCGGGTCACGTCGGCCGGCCTCACCCCGAAGGACTCGTCGTTGAAGTAAGACGAGAGGCCGGCATCAGTGAGGTTGTTGGAGTAGATGAGGCTTGCGTACTTGCCGAGCTGATCGTCGTTGCCGGCAGGTCTGGTCTGGGTCAGCTCGAACTTGGCGAGATCGGTCGCGTTGATCAGCCCGTTCTCGCCCGGGGGCAGGATGCTCATTGCCTGGCCGTCGGCATAGTCGCTGGCGCGGTAAGCATGTGACGGGGCGGCGGGTCCTGCTGCGGTGCTGGAGGACGCACCGGCAGTCCCCGCGATCGCGAGGGCAGCCACGAGGGTGACGGCGAGCGTGAGTCTGGTTCTGGGCATGCCGGGACGCATGAATAACCTCCACCAATTACGTGCGCCGCTCGTAGGCCGGGGCGCCACCTGGAATACAGGTTCGGGAGAGATCGCCGAAGTCCTGCACGCTGGATCCGTTGCTCGTCCGGTGGTGACAGATAGTCACAATGGGCCTTGACGGCATGGGGTGGGCCGCGAGAGTGAGCTGCGACGTTCCGTCCAGTTACGACGTTCCGAACGGCTGACGGGCTAGTCCGGCAGAAGGACGGCGGCACCGTTGACGCGGTCGGCCGCCAGGTCCCGTAACGCTTGCGGCGCGTCGCTGCGGGCGTACGGCGACGTCGTGATGTGGAGCGGGATCTGCGCAGCGATGCGCAGGAATTCCTCGCCGTCCGCGCGGGTGTTGGCCGTGACGCTGCGTACCGATCGCTCTTGAAACAAGTGCCGCTGGTAGTTCAGTTGCGGGATATCCGAGAGATAGATGCCCGCGACCGACAGCGTCGCTCCGCGGTCGAGTGCGGTGAGCGCGGCCGGGACCAGCTCACCCACCGGCGCGAAAAGAATGGCCCCGTCGAGCGGTTCCTCGAAAGGGTCGAAGCTGTCGCCAACGCTGGCCGCGCCCAGCTCGCGAGCCAGCTCCCGGGCAGCGGCTGCGCGCGTACGCACGTGGACCCGCGCGCCTTCGGCCATCGCGACCTGGGCGGCGAGGTGCGCCGACGCGCCGAACCCCCAGATGCCGAGCCGGCCGCCGGGCGGTAACTCGGCGCGGCGCAGCGCGCGGTAGCCGATGATCCCCGCGCACAGCAGCGGGGCGGCCTTCTCGGGCGTGAATGCCTCCGGGATGCGGTAGGCGAAGGCCTCGTTGACGACGGCCGCCTCGGTGAACCCGCCATCGGCGTCCCAGCCGGTGAATTGGGGGCGGAGGCAGAGGTTCTCTTGCTGCCTCATGCAGAAGCGGCAGGTGCCGTCGGTGCTGCGCAGCCAGGCGATGCCGACCCGCTCGCCGGTGGCGAAACGGCTGGTCCCCGGGCCGAGCTGGTCGACGATGCCCACCACCTCATGCCCGGGCACCACCGGGCGTTTGTGCAGCGGGAGGTCGCCCTCGGAGATGTGCAGGTCGGTCCGGCAGACTCCGCAGGCTTCGACGGCGACCCGGATCTCGCCATGGCCCGGCTCCGGCTTCGGAAGGTCGACCGCTTTCAGCGGACTGGACGCCGCCGGCCCCTGCTCGTCCACGACCCAGGCGCGCACGCAATCTCCCTAGCCTGATAAGAATTTCTCAAGGTCTGATTTTCGCTACGGCGTGTTGCGACGACGCGCCGTGTTTGGTGATCGTCTCCAGCGGACCTTCAGCAATTTCGACGCTGCCATGCGCTCAGGCGCGTTTGGCGTCGATCATGCTGACCGCCTTCGCGATGCGGCGCTGGCGGGTTTGCGCGGTCTTTGCATCCTCGATGGCGCGCACGTGTTCCTTGCGATGCGTAAACGCGAGCGCATCAAACGCCGGGCGCAACCCGGGCACCTCCTCCATGGCCCGCGCAAAGTCCTCCGGCACGGCGACCTCACGCGACGCGGTGTCCAACTCGACGATGACCTCGACCTCGTCGCCGGCCCCGACCCCGGCCCCGGCGCGGTTCTCGGCACTGAGCGGGAGCATGAAGGCGCCGCTGTAGGAGGAGATCGTGCTCCGGTACGTGTACGTCCCGATCGTCACGCCCACGGCAGGGCGCTTGCTTGCGCCCAGCCCGGCGACGACCTCCGGCGGGACCAGGAAGCCGGTCGCGGTCTTGCCGTTCAACGCGACCATGGCCCGAAATCTCATGCGATGAGTATGGGGTCGAGCCGAGCGGGCAGTGCCCCAGCATGGCGTCAACTGGCTCCCTAAGGCCTAGCACGCACACGCAGCATACCGCGCACGTGTGTGCTAAATTTCTTGCATGCGCACGACAGTCGAGTTCGACCCGGACACGGCACGAGCGGTCGAGGCGATTCGTCGCGAGCGCCGGGTCGGTGTATCCGAGGCCGTCAACGAGCTGATCCGCAGAGGACTCGTGGCTCGCGCCGAGGTTCACGAGTTTCGACAGCGCACAGCCAAGCTCGGGTTGGCGATCGATGTTTCGAACATTGCGGACACCCTCGAGGCGCTCGACGGAGCGGACGCGCGCTGATGCTGGTCGACGCCAATATTTTGCTGTATGCGGTCGATGAGACCTGCCGTCAGCACATCGCCGCACGCGACTGGCTCGAAACCGCCCTCAACGGATCGAGAAGGGTTGGGCTGCCCTGGCAATCCCTGACTGCCTTCGTCCGCATCGCCACCCACCCTCGAGCCCTGCCATCGCCACTGACGGCAACGCAGGCCTGGGCCTTCGTGGACGATTGGCTTGAGGCGCCCGTCGCCTGGATCCCGCACCCGGGGCCGGGTTACCGCGCGATCATCAGCGGGCTGGTATGCGACCTGGACCTGCGCGGGAATTTGGTGAGCGATGCCGTGCTCGCGGCGCTCTGCATAGAGCACGGGCTGGCAGTCGTCAGCGCAGACTCCGACTTTGCCAGGTTCCGCGAGCTGGTGTGGATCAATCCAGTCGCGCTCTGAATACCGCTGCCGTGCTCAGAAGGCCATGAAACCGCCGCCGTCGACCATCAACGACTGACCCGTCACGTAGCGCGCGAGGTCACTAGCCAGGAACACGGCGACCGGTCCGATGTCGGCTTCGGGGTCGCCGATCCGGCGCAGCGGCGTGCGGCCGACCAGCAGTCCGTCGGTGAAGACCGGGCTGGTCTTGGCAACCACCTCCATCGCGGGGGTCATCGCGACGGGTCCGATGCCGTTGACGCGAACTCCATCCGGACCCCATTCGCGCGCGAGGCTCTTCAGGAGCCCGCGCTGGGCGGCTTTGACCATTCCGTACGCCGGCAGGTACGGGCTGCCTTCGACCCCGGCGGCCGAGGTCAGCAGGATGAGCGAGCCCTGCGCCTGCTTCAGATGGGGGAAGGCGGCCGATGCGCAGACGTACGAGCCGCGTACGGCCGTGCTCAACATGGCCTGCCAGACTTCGTCCGGGACGTCACGGATGCCACGCGGAGGCCCGACCGGCGCGAGCGCGTTGTGGATCATGCAGTCGAGGCCGCCGAAATGTTCGACCGTCGTGGCGACGGCGGCCGTCACGTCGCCGGTGCTCCCGACGTCGCAACGCACGGACAGCGCCGTCCCGCCGCGATTGGCGATCTCGGCGGCGACAACGTCACCGGTCTCGGTGCGCCGGGCGGCGATGACGACATTGGCCCCGTGTTGGGCGCAGGCGAGCGCGATCCCCGCACCGACTCCGCCGCCCGCTCCGGTGACGATCACGGTGCGACCCTCAAGAAGTGCGCTCATCAGAGTCCCATCCAGACGCCGCCGTCGGCCACGACCGTGCCGGCGGTAACGAAGTGGGCCTCGGGCTGCCCGAGCAGCGCAACGATCGGGGCGATGTCCTCGGCAGGATCTCCGGCGCGGCCGAAGGCCGGCGAGGACAGCGAGGTCGATTTTGCAACGGCGTCGGCATCATCCGGAGGCAACCAGAGCCGGGTCGCGGTCGCGATGGCGTTCACCGTCACGCCGTCGGCTCCGAGTTGGCGGCCGACACCCTTGGCCAGCACGCGGATCCCTTCGGCGACGGTGGCCAGCATCGAGAAGTTCGCGGCCCCGGACATGCCGATCGTCGGGACGAGGAAGGTCAGGCTGCCGCGAGTGCGTAGCAGCGGCGGGATGGCCTGGCGGGCGAGCCACCACGCGCCGGAAAGCGCGATCTCGCAGCCGTCCCGCCACGATTCTTCACTGATCGCGGTGAGCTCGGCCGCCACCAGCAGGCTGTCCGGGACCCAGCCGTGGACGACCTGGTCGAGTCCGCCAAGCGAGGCTTCGGCGGAGGCCACTGCCTCACCCACCGCGACTTCCGCGGTGAAGCCGTCCGGCAGACGTACGACGGCGCCCCCGTTCGCGGCGAGCGCGTCAGCGATGGAGGCGATCGTCGGAGTGGCGCCGGTGATCAGTATTCGGCGGCTGTCGAGCGGGCGGGAGGGTGGGGGAGACGGGGCCATCACCGCGGCAACACTGCCATGACCGGTGGCGGCGCCGTCTGGCGGACCCCGTCGCGGCCGAGGAGCACGGCGTGGTCGCGGCCCGGAGGGGTATCCGGGCCTTCGATACGCACCGTCAGTCGCGGCCCGTCAGCGCTGACGATCCACCCGGCGCCGAGGCCGTCGACATCGACGTCAACGCCCGGATAGCCAGCGGCTTCGTCAAGGGGTGCCGGCAGCGTCACCTCACCCTGCTCGGCGACGGAAGGGGTCGCGTCGGCGAGCGTGGGCGCAGGCCCGTCGAGCCCGAGCGTCGGCTGGTCGTAGCCGGTGAGGCCGGAGAAGCCGACGCCGAGCAAACGTATGGGCTGCCTATCGGAGGCGGCCGCTTCGAGGGCCTGCGCTGCCGCTGTGAACAGGGACCGGGAATCGGTGGTCGGCTGCGGGAGGCTGACCGCGCGCGTGACGGTGGTGAAGTCGCTGAAGCGGGCCTTCACGGTCACGGTGCGCACCCCGCCGCCGTGCTTTTCCAGCCGTCGCCGCGCATGGCCGAAGACGACCTCGAGCTCGGCCGATTGTGCCTCGCGACCGGTCATGTCGAAGGCAAACGTGCGCTCGGCGCTGACGCTCTTGACCTCCCGATCCGGCTCGACGGGACGCTCGTCGATCCCGAACGCGAGCCGGTGCAGGCCGTTGCCGTGGGCAACCCCGAGCAGGCGTACGAGATCGGCGCGGGGCGTCTCGCGTAACTGCGCCACCGTCCGTACACCAATTCCGGTGAGCGCCGTTTCGGTGGCTGGCCCGACGCCCCAGAGCTTGCCGACCGGCGTCGGCAGCAGGAAATGGTCCTCTTCCTCGGGCGTGATGACGGTCCAGCCGTGTGGCTTGCCCGCCTCGGACGCCAGCTTCGCGATGAGCTTGGAGCGACCGAGCCCGATCGACACGACGAGCCCGGTGCGTCGCCAGAATTCGCGCCGGACGCGGTCGGCCGTCGCGAGCGGATCGGGGTTGTCGCCGGCCGCCAGATCCACGAAAGCCTCGTCCAGGCTGATCGGCTGCACGAGCGGGCTCACCTCCCGTAGCAGTTGCATCAGCACGTCGCTGTGGGCGGAGTAGGCGGCGAACCGCGGATAGACGTAGATGCCGCCGGGGCAGAGCGAGCGGGCCCGGGCGGTAGGCATGGCCGAGCCCACGCCGAAGCGACGCGCCTCGTAGCTTGCGGTGGCGACGACTCCGCGCGGCCCGAGACCGCCGACGATGACCGGGCGTCCGCGCAGAGACGGCCGCTGGCGCTGCTCCACGGCGGCAAAGAACGCGTCGGCATCGAGATGCAGGACGCTGGGCTCGTCTCGCACGTCATCAGGCTAGGACGACGCAAGAGAGGATGGACCTGATGGGCGGTACGAACGGCGTCAGGGCGCCCCAACGTAGCTGGAGAAGAGCTTCCCACCAGCACATCCATCAAGCCTCTGGCGCGCTCGCGGATGACGTCGTCGGAATTTTCGAGAGAGTCGGGAGTGTCGGCGCGTTCAGCCTTGGCGTAGCGGTCGTTTCTTAGCTGCCGTTTGGTTTCAGGCCATCCGCGGCGACGGCGACCGGCGACGGCGACCGGCGAAGGCGATGAGGATGCCGGCCGTGCCGGCCAGCACCATGACCACGCCGGCCACGATCAGCCCGACGCCCAGCGGGCCGAGCCACGGAAGCTTGGCTCCCAACCGCGCGTCGACCGCGACTCCCGGGCTCCCATCAGCGTTGGCGACGACGATGGTCCAGCGTCCATCCCGGATCGGCCACGTGAGGGTCTGGGTCGTGCTGCCCGTACTCCGAGCGGCCCAGAACGTCCGCCCCGCGGGAGCGCTCAGCGCCTTCACGCTCCCCGGCTGGCGAGCGTAGTCGACCGAGAACGGGTCGACCTCAAGGTCGTGCACCCGATCGCTGGCCACTCCCGCCAGCCAGGATCGAACGGCCGGTTCGGCGCCGATCCCCACAAAGACTGGCTTCGCTGCCGAGGACGTGGCCGTGATCCGGACCGTGCCGAGGTGCTTATCCAGCCAGCCGTTGCCGTCGATCTGGATGCTGAAACCTTCGGATGTGAGTGCGGCGGTGGGAGTCGACAGCCGCTCTGCGCTGGTGGTCAGGTAGCCGGCGGAGTCGCGGCGAGCAGCCACCATTTGACGAGCACCAGACCGCGCGAAAGCCGCTCCGGGTAAGGGATTTCGAGGTGTGCCGGGTAGTCCGGCACATCGTCGAGTGAGAATGGCGGGTACTGGTCGGTGGCCAGGGCGCCATACGCCTAGTACTCCACGCGCCAGGTCCAGCGCAGGACGCCGACGTTGAAGTCGAAGAGTGAGCGCGGATAGCGGGCGGTGAACAGGATCGCGAACCCGGCGACGATCGTGGTGAGGACGAAGGCGACCCAAAGGAAAGCCAGCACGATGAGGTGCGGGATCACCAGCACCCATTTGACGATCCACAGCCAACGCGAGAGCGGTGGATCGAGCCGAGCTTGCACGCGGACGGGATAACGGTCGCGGACATGCGATGCCTCCGTCAAGCGCTACGGGTCAGGGTGACTGGCCACGGACGTCCAGCAGACAATTGCGCTTTGCCGTGCGACCGGCAACGGACGAAAGTCCACTTTCGCGTCGATCCGAGGGATTAGACGGGCCACCGAACGTTGCGTGATAGGGCCTAAGGTGCTCGGTATGTCCGCTCACCTATTGCCGCTTTCCGCCTTCGGGCGCACCGGTCACCGCAGCAGCCGGGTCATCTTTGGTGCGGCAGCGCTGGGGTTCATGAGCCAGGCCAAGGCTGACGACGTGCTGCCGGTGCTGCTCGCCGCCGGCGTCAACCATCTTGACGTCGCCGCGGACTACGGCGACGCCGAACTACGCCTTGCTCCGTGGCTCGCTTCCCATCCGCAGGAGTTCTTCGTGGCGACCAAGACCGCGGAGCGCAAGGGCGACGGCGCCCGCCGGGGCTTGGAGAGTTCGCTGCAACGGCTGGGTGTCGACCACGTCGACCTGATCCAGCTGCACAACCTCGTCGAGCCCGACGAGTGGGAGACCGCACACGGGCCCGGCGGCGCGGTGGCGGCTCTCGCGGCCGCTCGAGATGAGGGGCTCGTGCGCTTCATCGGCGTGACCGGTCACGGCCTGCGGATCGCCGGAATGCATCGCCGAACCTTGGAGCGCTTCGACGTCGACTCGGTGTTGCTGCCGTACAACCAAGCAGTCCTATCGGACAGTGGCTATCGCTCGGACGTCGACGCGTTGCTCAGGATGTGCGCGGAGCGCCAGGTGGCGGTGCAGACGATCAAGTCGATCGCGCGACGGCGTTGGCCGGCGCAGGACAGCGGCCGGCATTTTTCTTGGTACGAGCCACTCGCCGACCTGGCGGCTATCACCCGCGCCGTGCGTTACGTGCTGTCGGACCCGCAACTCTTCCTGAATTCCTCGAGTGACGTGCGCCTGCTGCCGGCCATCCTGGCTGCCGCGAGCGGAGAGCTCAGCGCCCCCGCACCGGAGGAGCTGCGCCGCGACCGGGACGAGCTCGGTATCGAGCCGCTCTTCGACGGGGAATCACTCGAACGAATCTGAGTTTCCGCCGTCAGTAGCGGCCATTGCGATGACGGCGTAAACGACGCGGCTGCTCTCGCCCAAGGCCGACCGGGCCTTGCGCTCGGCACCGTTCAGCTCCATCTTCGTGGTCACGAACAGCCTGCGGCTACACCGGTTTGCGCGGCTTCGCAGCAGCTGAGTTCTCCCGCTGCGGGACGTTGTGCTCTACCGCGGGAGGCGCCTCGGTTGGACCCTTTGAGGCAAGGATCGTTCCCTGGTGGGAGGCAGTCATGGGTGTCCTGGAGGGTAGGAAGCGCCGGATAGTGGTCGGCATCGACCTCACGCCGGAATCCGAAGAGCTATTGCGTTGGGCCGATCGGCAAGCAGAGGCAGAAGACGCCGTGCTACGAGCAGTAACCGCGTTTCCCGGAGTCGGCCCGGTCGCCGGGGAAGTGAACATCCCTGAGGCCGAGACGGCGACGCAGCGGGTCCTCGAAGAGACCGTGGCCTCGGCGCTGTCGCCCGAGCGAGCGCGTTTGGTGGAGATCCGGGTGTCGACCGGTCACCCCGCCGAGACGATTCTCGATCAGGCGCGTGGTGCGGACCTTGTTGTCGTCGGGCCGCGTGGTCGCGGCGGAATCAGCGAGCTGCTGCTCGGGTCGGTGACCGAGCGCGTCGTGAGCCACGCGTCCTGTCCCGTCGTCGTGGTGCATCCGCTACGCCATGCTCCTAGTGGCCAGATCGTCGTCGGCCTGGACGGGTCCGATTGCTCGCGGGGAGCACTGGATTGGGCCCTGCGGCAGGCGGAGCTGACCGACGCGAGGATCCACGCAGTCGCAGCTTTCGATCCCGAGCAGCCGTATGGATTGCCGCCGATCGGCGCCAGCGCAGAATCGCGCCAAAGTTGGGTGGAGGAGCTCCTGCCGGTCGAGCTGGAAAAGCTCTCTCCCGAGCAGAGCGCCAGAGTCAGCCACCAGGTGTCCCCGGGTAACCCCGCGGCCGTGTTGCTTGCCGCCTGCGAGGGCGCCGACCTCGTCGTCGTGGGCAACCACGGTGCGGGTACGGCCGTCAGCCGGTTGCTGGGATCGGTGAGTCAGAAGGTGGTGCGCCACGCCCAGGTTCCGGTGGTCGTCGTGCACGATCACGACCTACCGCGGGCGAGCTAGTTCGGAGGAGAAATGCAGGACAGTCCGGTGATCGACCAGGGCAAGGCGAACGCTTTCCTTGCCGTCGGCCGCATTGTCGTTGTCGGGGCCTCGGATGATGCGAAGAATTTCGGTTTCCCCATCTGCCAGGCCCTGATTGAGCACGGGATCCAGACGGTGGCGGTCCATCCGCAGGCCCCGAGTTCCGGTGGAGCGCCTTGCTATCCCGACCTCGCCTCGGTTCCCGGAACGATCGACGGCGTCATCGTCATGGTCTCGAAGGAACGGTCAGCCGAAGTCGTCAGCCAGAGCATCGGGCTTGGGATCCGGCGTATCTGGCTCTTCAAGGGGTCCGGACCGGGAGCCGTTTCGCGGGAAGCGCTGCAACTGTGCGAAGACCATGGGGTCGACGTCATCGCAGGGGCGTGCCCGCTCATGTTCCTCGGCCCGGTTCGCGGCGTGCACCGGCTGCACCGCACTTTCCGGCGGACCAACCGTTCCCTGACGAAGGCCACTTCGGGCTGACGCAAAGGGGGCCGTGACCCGCGTAGGATTTGCCGGTTGAATCAGCGGGGTGACTGACGAGCCAGCGGTGACCCAGCGCCGCTGGCTCACGCGCAATCTCCTTGCGTTGTCGGGCGTCAGCCTGCTGCAGGACGCGGCCAGTGAGCTGCTGTACCCGATCCTGCCGATCTTTCTGACGGTCACGCTCGGCGCTCCGGCGGCGGTGGTCGGTGCCGTCGAAGGAATCGCGGAAGGCGTGGCGGCGGGCATGAAGCTCATCGCCGGTCGCCTTGCCGACCGCCGCGCGCGGCGTCCGCTGATTGCCCTGGGCTACGCGCTCGCCGCCGTCGGCAAGTTGCTGATCGCGCTCGCGACCGTGTGGCCGGTGGTGCTCGCCGGACGAGCGGTCGACCGGGTCGGCAAGGGGGTGCGCGGCGCCCCTCGCGATGCGCTGCTGGTGGTCGGCATCCCGCCCGAGGCCCGCGGTCGGGCGTTCGGCTTCCATCGCACCGCAGACACGGCGGGGGCGGTCATCGGGCCGCTGGTGGGGCTCGGGCTCTACGAAGCGCTGAATCATCATTTACGGCCGTTGCTGGTCATCGCGGTCGTGCCCGCAGTGGCGTCGGTGGCGCTTGTCGCCGCCGTCCGTGAGGGACATCCATCAGCGGCTTCGCCGGCGTCGACCCCGGCGGCGCGCGAGCCTGCTGTGCCGCTCCCGGCCGCCTACCGCCGGGTCGTCGCCGTGCTGGCGCTCTTCGCCCTGGCGAACTTTCCGGACGCGCTCCTGCTGCTGCGACTGCACGACATCGGCTTCGGGGTCGCTGCGGTAATCGGCGCCTACGTGACGTACAACTTCGTCTACGCCGCCCTCAGCTACCCATTTGGCGCGCTGTCGGATCGCCTGTCACGGCAGCGCATTTTCGCGGTCGGACTGGTCGCGTTTTCCATCTGCTACGTAGGCCTCGGCGTGACGCGAAACCATGTCGCGGCCTGGCTGCTGCTGACGGTGTACGGGTGCTTCACCGCCGCCACCGATGGCGTCGGCAAGGCATGGGCCTCGCAGCTTGCCGGGCCGACCCGCCAAGGCAGCGGGCAAGGCATTTTCCAGGCGACGCAGGGCGCCGGAGTGCTCGCCGCCGGACTCTGGGCCGGCCTTGCCTGGGGTGGTGATGGGCACCTGCCGCTGGTGGTCTCGGGGTTGATTGCGCTCGTACTCGCGGGGTTCCTCGCGGTCTGTCCGCTCGAAAGCGGAGGGTTCGCCCGACAGAATCGTAGCGACGCCGACTCCGGGAGTGCCGATGGCCAGTAGCGACCTGCCTGCCTCGCTGATGGGCCCTGATGCGACCGACATCGATGAGGTCATTACGCGGCTTCAGGCGATCGGCACGGCGCTGCCGCCCGCCGATGGTGTGAGCTGCTTTGCCACGATGTATTTGGTGGTGACCCAAGCCGTCCAGGAGACGATCGCATCCGGAGTTTTCGCCTCGACGGAGTTCCTGACCGCGCTGGACATTCGGTTTGCCAACAGATTCTTCGACGCACTGTCCAACACGATTCAGGGACGCCGGTGCAGCCGATCGTGGGACGCCCTCTTCGCCCGGCATTCGGCGGCGGGCGTCACCGGATTGCAGTTCGCGCTAGCCGGCATGAATGCGCATATCAACTTCGACTTGGCGCTGGCCGTCGTTGACACGCTCGACGCGATCGGTGGCAATCCGAACGAAGGCCCGTGGTACGCCGACTACACGCGGGTCAACACCCTGCTCGACCATCTCGAGCCACAGATTCGCGAGACGCTGGTGAAAGCTGCGCTCCCTGGCGACGTCGGCGGCGCCGGCGACGCGCTCGCCGACTTCGGTATCGGTGGGTCGCGCGAGATTGCCTGGCGTACCGGTCAGGCGGTGTGGCCGATCCGGCATCTGAGCTTCTTGCGAGACGGGCTGACAAACGTGATCGACGACGTGGTTGCCGCTTCGAGCGAGGTTCTGCTGTCCGGCTTGCCGTGGGTCCGCCCGCAGATCCGCACGCTTGCGTAGGCGCGCCGGGCGGTGGCGAGTTGCAAACCCGGCCCCGCTAGGTTGGCGGTTCATGGCCTCATTGCGCTCCACCGGTAGCCTCCGATTCGCCGCGGGTAGGTGTCGGTGAGCGTTCGGCCGCACCGGCAGGCGGTGATCGCGGGCATTCACAACACCCGCCAGGCGCGCCGGTTGGAGGGGGAAACCTCGCGCTCCCTGACCATCGCGGCGAGCAAGGCGGCGCTCGCCGACGCGGGGCTGACGCTGGAGGATGTCGACGGGGTCAGCACCGGGATGGGCGGTTCCGCGCTGATCTACGACCTCAGGCTCGGCCCCTCATGGGTCTCCAACCAGTTCGGCCTCGGGATGGTGCTCGAAGCGGCGATGGCCATCGAATCGGGCGCGGCCGAGGTCGTGCTCGTCGTGACGGCCGAGGCGGGCGTGTACACCGATCACAGCTCGACGGCGCCGTGGACGAGGCCTGAGACCGAGTACGTCATCCCGTGGGGCATGTTCACGGCCGCGGAGTTTGCGTTGATCGCCCGCCGGCACATGCACATGTACGGCACCACCCCCGAGCAGCTCGCAAAGGTGGCCGCCACGATTCGCAACAACGGCCATGTGAATCCGGCTGCCGTCTATTACGGCCGGGGTCCGTTCACTCCCGACGACATCTTGGCGTCGCGGATGGTGGCCGATCCGTTTCACCTCCTGGACTGCTCAACCACGACGGAGGGTGGCTGCGCACTTGTCCTCACGACCGAGGAACGCGCCCGCGACCTTTCCGGCCGGGCAGTCGCCCTGCTTGGAGGGGGGAGTGAATACTTCGGCCCGGCCTATCGCTTCCCGCCGACGTGGGATCTCGCGGGCCGCTCGGGAGTGCATACCAACGGCTTGATCGGGCGGCGCAGCGCGGAACGGGCCTTCGCGGCGGCCGGCGTGACCGGTGACGATGTGGATGTCCTCGAGCTGTATGACCCCTTCTCGTTCGAGATCATCCGCCAGCTCGAGGCGATGGGCTTCTGCGGCCCCGGGGAAGGCGGCGACTTCGTCGACGACGGGCACATCGAGATCGCCGGCAGCCACCCGGTGACGACTGACGGGGGGACGATGTCGTTCAGCCATGCCGGCGCCAACGTGCAGATGTTGCAACGGGCGATCCGCGGCGTCGAGCAGATCCGCGGCGAGTGCGCGAGCGGGCAGGTCGAGGGAGCTCGCGTGGCCTTGTGTACGAACGCCGGCGCGGGTGCGCTGTTCCACATGGTCGCCGTCCTCGGGGCGGTGGACTGATGGTGCTGCTGAGCCCGCAAGCCGGACCACTGCCGATCCACCCGCCGGGATCCCTGTCGGCGCCGTTCTGGGAGGGGGCTGCCGCCGGCGAGCTGCGCTACCCACGTTGCACCGCATGTGGGCGGCCCGACTTCCCGGTCGCGCCGCATTGCCGTTACTGCCTCGAGGACGCCATCGCCTGGGAGGTCAGCGCGGGCACCGGGACCGTTTACAGCTACACGGTCGTCTGGCGCCCCGTCACGCCGGCGTTCACCACCCCGTACGCACCCGCCGTGATTGCCGTGGATGAGGGGTTTTCGCTGATGACCAACCTGATCGGGCTCGACACCGACGACCTCGCGATCGACCTTCGGGTCACGGCGGAGTTCGCGGCCCTTGCCGGCGGCGTCACGCTGCCCTACTTCCGGCCGCTCGAGGGTGAGCACTCCCGTACCTGACGTGGGGTACCTGCGGGTGCTGCGGCTCGGGTAGGCAACTGCCGCCGTGCGGATTCAGCAAAGGTTGCGGCCCACTCGCGCGGAGGTTACGAAGCGGTGATCCAAGCGGCGCTAGCGCATTTCGTACCCCAACTGGGTGATGTGTTGCGACCGTATCGACGCCTTCGCAGACAGCGCGCAGGGTGAGTATCTGGCCTCGGAGGGAGCCATCAGCAGCGACGACGTCAATGCCGACCTGCCCGGCCGCAGCGAGCAGCAGGTCCGGGCGTTGGCACGCTCGGGCGACCTGCCTGCTCGGCGTTTCGGTGCGGGCTGGTTGCTCGATGTCGGAGCCGTTCGGGAACGCGCGCGCCGGGCCCCGGTGGCGGGCAGGCCGCTGTCGACGGTGATGGCCTGGGTCGTTCTGGGGCTCGCTGATGCGCTACTGGCCGACGACAAGCTCGGAGCCCGTCGGCTGCGGCACTTGGATCGGGGATCTCGGCCGGGAAGCCGAAGCGGTTCTACGTCGGTCAAGAGCAGTCCGCCGGCGTGCTGGACGACTACCGGCTCCGGACCGATCCCCTGACCGGCGGCATTGATCTCATGGTGGTTCCGTCAGGCGTGCCGGCTGACCTGAGTCCGGTGCCGGGTCGCCGGTTGCCTTCTCGGTCGCGCTCACCGAACTTGTCGAGTCTTCTGACGCGCGTGAGCGGCACCTGGCGGGTCACCATGCTTTCGCGGATCGGGTCCCTTGCCGGACGTGCTCTTGCCGTGGCATGACTGACCTGACGGGGCTTACGCCTGCTGGTGAGGAGGGTTGGGCGACTCTCTTGCTGGCGATCCCGGTCCCGGTCAGTTTGTCTTCGACGTCCTGGCGCCCGAAGGGTTGGGTAAGGGCACGTCAGTGGTCGCCGTTCCGCCGGCCCGCACCGTTCAGGCGCCAGGAAGCGTCCAGGCTCTGCGCCGGTCGGAGTTGGTGAAGGTAACCGTCAGCGGAGTGCTCGGTCGCCCAGCGCGCGCCGGCCGGACCTGCTCGGTGCCCTGACGCGAAGCCGGCGGCTACGACAATCGTCGGCCCCATCAACCCCATGCGCGACTGGCAGGACGCGGCGCTTCTACTCAGTTTGGTGCCGGACCCGATGGCGACCGCTGCCCGCTGCGACCGCAAGGACTGCGACCGGCTCAGGCTGCTTGCTCGGTTGGCTGAGCGCGGGCATGAGGCGTGGGCGACGTTCACCGAAGACGATTGGCTACGCGGGACGGCCACGCTGTCGTTCCTAGTGCCCTGAGCTTGCGCAACTCGGTTAGCGCGCGATCCGCGGGCTGCTGTCGTAGACAGAGAAAGTGGGCCTAGCGAACGGCCACGGCTGGCAATGGCCCATCGCGAACGCTGGAGGAGGAGGAGGGAGGGCTCGCCGCGGTCGTCACGTCGTTGAAAAGCCGGCGTATTTTGATTTCGGAGTCGTTCATCGGTTGGTGGAGGTCGACACTGTGTACGACGCGCCGGGCGAAGGTTCCAAGGATGTCGAAAGGCCCGGATACGGATCGCCGGCGCCGTATTCAAGGACGAGATCGGCCAGATGCAGGAGCCTGTGCGGCCAGACGTTGAGCGGCGTTGGCCAGGGTTTCGCTGATGCGGTTGGTGCGATTGTCGGTCCGGTCTTGAGGTCGGCTTCTGCTGTTGTGAGTTCTTCCTGGGTTGCATAAGTAAAAATCTCCTCGTGCGACTGAATTGTTCGTCGAGATACCGCTTTGGGCTCTCCGGGCGAATCACTTCATCGAATTCGTTCTCTTTCGGGTATACATTAAACGTCATTTTCCACCCATTCAGGGCCGTGGCTTATCTCTTATTTCTTCCACAATGTGTCGGGTGCCCAGTCAGCTTGATTTCGTGCGAATCGGCGGCCTGCTTCTGGATTCGCGTCGCCAACATCCTTGGCTCGTGAGCTCCGCAGGAATACGGTTCGTCCACCCGATGCGAGGAGGCGGCCGTGGCCGTGATCATGAACCAGACCATGCCCGAGGGAATGCCGATCGAGATGCTCGATGGTGTGACCGCAGAGATGGACGTCAAGGCCAACCCGCCTGTAGGGCTAATCCTGCACACGCACTACAAGGACGGCGACCGAGTGCGCATCACCGATGTGTGGGAGTCCGAGCAGGCGTACGAGACCTTTCGCGAGCAGCGATTGGCGCCGGCGATGGAGAAAGTGGCGGCCAGCCACGGAATCGACATCTCACAGTCCGGGCCACCCGAGTCGGCGTTTCTCGATGTGCGTGACTTCGTAACGGGAAGCTGAGGACAGCCTCGCCAGGAGTCAGCTCACCAACGCGGACGGCTCGGGTAAAAGACATCTCGCGGTGTGAAGTCGGCCTCGCTGAGGAAACTCGTGACCGAGCCTGAGCCTCCGCAATGAGGGCAGCCCTTCATGGCCGTTGGATTCGAGCCCTGGGGCTGATGGAGATCACCGTCGTCCGTGGCGACATCACCCGGCAAGACGTCGAAGCAGTCGTGACTGCGGCCAACTCTGGGCTTCGCGGCGGCGGAGTCGTCGGTGCCGTCCGCCGGTCCTTAGCTACTGCGAGCGTGTCGGCCGCTGGCACCCTGCCCGGCCGGCTGCGCGGTCATCACCCCGGCGTTCAACTTGGCCGTGGTCAAGTGGGTCATCCATACCGTCGGGCCGAGATACCACGGAGCGGATGACGCGGGGCTGCTCAAGGCTGCTTACACGGCGTCGTTGGCCTGCGCTGATGAGGTGGGCGCGAAGTCGGTGGCGTTCCCTTCGATCAGCACGGGCGTTTACGGGTACCCGGCGCCTGAGGCAGCGCGCTTGTCCATCGAGGCCGTTGTCATCACGCCGACTCAGGTGGAGGGTGTCTTGCTGCTCGCCCCTTTACCGACGACATGGCCCGGCTGTGGAGGCACCACCTGGACGGGGGCGTAGGCAACGCGAGCGACCGGTAGCCACGGGCGGTCGCGGCCAACTTCGAAGGGCGGCAAACATGGTGGTCCGGGATAAGCCGCTTCCCCGAATGGGGAGCTGTCGGCGTGGTTGCCACTCCGGACACACGCGGAACTCGGTCTCGAGCGTCATCATCCGCTGTAGCTATGAGGGCCGCCGGACGGTTGCAGTTGGCAGCGCCGCCTCGACCGAGGAATGCATCGGTGCCGTGCTCGACCTGCTCGACCTGCACCTGCACGAGGGCTCCTCGTTTGCCGGCCTGCAGCGCGGCGGTGGTCGTCCCCGACCTCGGCAACCAACCGCAATGGCGCGCCCGCCTCAGCGCCCTGTGCGACGTGGTGGACGTCGAACTCGTCGAGGTCGAGCACGAGTACGTATGCCTCGGCTGGCCCACTGGTCATCGCCGATGGAGGCGCCCATGTCGCCAGCAGGCTGTTGCACCCGATGAGTGGCTAGCACCGGCGTATCGCCTGGAATATCCGACCAAGATCGACTTGGCGTATGGCGACGATCATGGCGTTGGAGATGAATTTGGCCTGCGAAGTCACGATCTGTGGCGGTGCTGATGCGGGGCCAGGTCCCGCCGAGCGCAGCCTCCTGTCACGCTGACGCTGCATCTGAAAGGCCAATTCTGCCGCGATGACCATGCCCATAGGATTGGGCGCTAGTCCGAGGAGGCGTATCCGTCCTGGTGGGCGGCGCGGTCTTCAAAACCGTTGTGACCGAGGACCTCGGTCAGGGGGGTTCGATTCCCCTCCGCCTCCGCTACCTGCAGGTTTGCGCGCAAAGGGGGAGCGGCTGGCCCGCCGGAAAAGTGCCTAAAGATCTCCGCGTGGACTTCGCGTGGACTTAGCCAGGGACAACACCGGACAGTCGGCTTTTGTGGGCGAGCTGTCGCGCCCGGATCTCCTTGCGGGCGCGGTGCAACGGGACTGGCGTGCGAGCGACCCTCAACCGGTGTCTGACAGGCCGCCGCGACTCATTTGCGCTGCCGGCGGAAGCGGTTCCCACCGCCCTCATAGCGACCATGCGTTCCTTCACAATGGGGCGAAGATCCGGGTGTGAGGCTCAATAATTTCGGCCCTGGCGGCTGACCTGTGTGCGGCATGATCGGCGGAACGGTCTTCTGTGCTGTGTAGGCGGCCGTGCCGGCCGCGCGCGAAGGTTGGTGACCTTCGGCCCTGCCCGGACCGCCGCGCAAGGCCTAACTTGCCGGGGACCGCAGTTAGCCCGGGAGGTCAGGGCCATGTCCGCGAGCGTCCGCATGCTGCATACCAGTGCCTTCCTCTGGAATATGGAGGACGACCCCCACCTGCGGTCCACCATCCTGGCCATCACAGTCCTTGAGCGCAGCCCGGACTGGGCGTACTTCCGGGCACGGATGGAAAGAGCGAGCCGGCAGCTGCCGCTGTTTCGTCAGGTGGTGCAAGCGCTTCCAATGCGGCTGGGACCGCCGCGGCTGGTGCCGGCGGCCGAAGTTGACCTCGGCTATCACATGCGACGTGTCCGCGTGCCCGAGCCCGGCACGTGGCGCTCGGTGCTCGACTTCGCGCAGATCGCTGAGATGACGCCGTTCGACCGGGAGCGGCCGCTGTGGGAGTTCACTCTTGTCGACGGCCTCGAAGACGGCCGTGCGGCGCTGCTGACGAAGTTGCACCACTCTCTCACCGACGGGATCGGCGGGGTGCAGATCGCTGCACTGTTGGTCGACCTCGTCCCACAGATGGCGGACCTCGGCGGCCTTCCGGATGGCACCCCGGGCCCTCACGAGGGAGCGCTGACGCTGGTCGCCGAGTCGTTGGCGGACGAGGCAGCCGAGTTTGTGCACGTGGCCGCGGAGGTGGCCCGCGGGGCCGCGCCGACCGCGGTCGCAGCGCTGCGCCACCCGCGGCGGTCCGCTGCCAGCGCGGCGGCGACCGCGACGTCGGTGACGCGCATGGTGCAGCCCATTCGCCGGACACTGTCCCCCGTGATGACCGGACGCGGGCTGAGCCGCCGGCTCGACACCCTCGAAATGTCGTTATCCGGCATGCGCGCCGCCGGGGAGCGGCTGGACTGCAGCGTGAACGACGTCTTCCTGGCCGGGGTAACGGGCGGGCTGCGGCGTTATCACGAGCAACACGGCGCAACGGTGACGCGGCTGCGGATGGGTCTGCCTATCAGCCTGCGCACGCCACACGACGCGATCGGTAGCAACCGGGTCACAATGGTGCGCTTCACCGTCCCGGTCGGCCAGCCCGACCCGCCGGCCCGCATCGCCGAGACCCGTCAGTTGGTTCGCGCCTGGCGGCAGGCGCCGTCGAACCCGATGACCCAAGGCCTCGCCTTCGGGCTCAACCTCCTGCCGCGGCGCTATATCGGAGAGATGATCAAGCACGTCGACTTCATCGCCAGCAACGTCCCCGGGCTGGACATGCCTGTCTACCTCGGAGGTGCCCGGGTGCTCTGCTACTACCCGTTCGGTCCCACCCTCGGGTCGGCGTGCAACATCACACTGATGTCCTACGCCGGCACCTGCTTCGTCGGCGTGAACACCGACACTGCCGCGGTGCCCGACCCCGACTTACTCGTGACCTGCCTGCGCGACGGGTTCGCCGAGGTGGTGGACACTCCGGCGTCCGCCCCGAAGCCGCGCTCGCGGCGCCGGCGGTAAGCCACCCTCACCCCTCACCCCTCACCCGTGACCGCGGCGCCGAGCAGCCGTACGGCGGTGTTGCGCTGGCCGATCGTAGACAGCGGTGATCTCTGCGGACGGTGGTTCCAGAAGACTGCGAACGCGTCGAATGCGATCCGGAGCCGGTGGTGGGCAGCTTCGCCGGTGCCGATTTCGTAGTGGCCGCGGCGCACGTTCTGTACGAAGGCGTGCCGGCGGCCAAGGTCTGACCTGACCGGAAGCGTTTCAATCTCGCATCGGCGGCAGCCATGCTTTGAGCCGGCTGTGGTCGGCTTCAACGGGATTGTTGATGTACTGCTCAACGACATGCAGTGCCGCTGGAACATGCTCGTCGAGCACCCGCGGATGGGCCGGCGCCCGGTCGGTTACGACCTCCGTCGGGTCACGCCGATGGCGAGCGCGCGCGCTCGGCGAGTAGCTCTTCGACGTCGCGGTAGGACAGGCCGTAGCGCAGGTATCACCGCACCGCGACTCTTGTCACTTCACGAGGAACCGGTAGCCGGCGAACGCCGATGACGGAGAGAACGAAGTCTTAGCCCCACACGCGATCGACCAACGCAACACTGCCGTCGCCGCTGAAATCCGTTGCGATGCTGAGAAAGGGAGGCTGATCCCATTCGGCGGCGTGGGCTGCCTGCGATTACCTGTCGGCGGAGACATTAAACGAGTGTGATGACTTTGTGCATGCCCGTGAGGGCGTGCTCGACGCCAGTCGTGGGATCTGAGACGAAGCAGAAGAGGACGTAGGTACCGGCGGGCAAGTTGTAGGACACCAGGATGCGGTTGCCGGGCGACAGGTCGCCGTTGCCCGCAGACGGGTAGCCCGGCAAGAACAACGCCGGGGCACGGCCTCGGCCCTTGGAGTCGAAATAGGCCTGGATCTGGGCGTCGGTGGTCCCTGGCGTCACCCGCTGCAGGTCCATGAAGTGCAGAGTGTCGGTCGCAGTGTTCGTAAACAGGTAGGTACCCGAGTGGAGCCATCTGCTCGGCGCGGCAAACCGGTCTGCGGCGGTTGCCTGCACGCTGAATTGACCGTGCAACGGGCTGGCGGCTGCACCTGCAGTCACCTGTAACGGCGCAAAAGTTGGCAGTGCTCCGACGCTCGGGAGATCACCCAGGTCCGTCAAATAGTAGATACCCGCGGACAAGTTCAGGGTGACGGTTGCGCTGGCGCCGCCCGAAACGTCGGCCAGCCCGATCGCGTCTATGTCTCGGACCACCGCCCGGCTGCCGGATGCGGCGACGGCTGGTGTCCGGCTGTACTCGTCGCGCCAGGCAGCGGCCACCCGAGACAGGGTGGCTCTGGCCTTCAGATGAAACAGCACGATGTGGCTGCCGGCGCTCCTCGTCGGGTTGTTGCTCACGACCACGAAGCGATCCCTGCCCGCTTGAATCGTTGACTGACTGATGGCGACCCGGTAGCCGTCACCCACTACCAGTGCCGAATGCGGTTGTGGCTGGCATGCCGTTAACCCGATAGCGGCCAACCCACCGGTCACCACAACTGACACGAGTCGGAGGGTCCGGCTCCACAGACGACTAACGCGCATATGCACTCCCAGCTAAACCGTGGCGGCATCCCAAAAGACTTTTACCGCGGAAAGGTCGCCGATGCCATAGCGGAAGAGATTTGACCTGTTTTGAGCGGTCAGCGTAAGCGTATCGAAGTCCAACCTTTAGGCACTGAAAAGCGGGCAAGTCGCGATCACGTTCTTTGCCAACCGAGCGGAACGTACGACCGACTTACGTAGACCAGCCCGATAACGCTGGTGGCCGGTCCACACGTTCTTATTGGCTTCGCTGGAGCGGCGGTGTCGACAACACGGCCGCACCAGCCCACGATCATCTTGCGCAACAACGCGCCGGCACCGGCAGGAAGTGACTGCAATGGCTGATAAGGCAGACGCGACGTTGATCATTCAACTCGCACAGTGGGGCAGCAGCATCGGGATAGAGGATGCGATCGGGACGATCATGGATGACGACTTCGACCCCGAAGCAGCATCAGTGAGAGACAAGGCCGTCCGGACGTTGCTGAACAACGGCGAAACGATCAGCACGCTCACCAAGAACGGACTACTCGACACTGACCTCGTCCTTGACTGGCTTTGGATCGCCGGCATCTGGGCCAAGGTCGGCCCCGCAGCCCTCAAGAGCCGTGAGAAGTTGGGCGTACCCGAGATGTTTGAGAACATCGAGGCATTAGCCGCCAAGCAGAGCAAGTAGCAAGGCCCCGCCGACGGAATCGGCGGTGTTGCGTTGGCCGATAGCTGCTCGAGCCGAGTGGCGAGGGTGACTGCGGCCGAGCCGTCGTCAGGGTTCGCCGGCTTCCGTTTCCCGCGTGAGGTGATCATGGTCCGGTGAACTATCACGTTCCCGGTGCCCGTCCCGCCGAAAGGGCTGGAACGGACGCTGGTGTCATGCGGGGCGGAGGCGGCGTGGGTCGCCTGGGTTCGTGGCCGAGCACGCCGAGTTCGCCAGCTCTGCAAGCGACTGGGCATCGTCTTCGTCGGCCCGTCCGCCGACGCCATCCGGCGCCTGGGCGACAAGATCTCCTCGAAACGACTGGCGGAGTCCGCCGGTGTCGCTGTCGTCCCATGGAGCGGTGGCCCAGTTGACCGACTGGAGGACGACGAGGCGGCTGCCGCCGATCTGGGGTACCCCTTGCTGGTCAAGGCCACTGCCAAATCACCAGATCGCTGTTCGGGACCGCACGACGCAGGCGTTGAACTCGGGAGTCCCGCGTGTCCCTTCCCGAACGGTCCGCCTGGTTGCAGCCGAAAGGAACCGTAATTGGCCCACGACCTGGCAAGACGAATTGGGCGCGTCGGTGTGGACTTTATAGCGACGTTGTGCCTTGATCGGCCCAATGAATACCGGCGCCTAGCCGGTGACGGAAGTGGAGGTGGGTCCGCACGATGTTCAAAGGATTCAAGAACTTTCTGATGCGCGGCGACGTGGTCGTGGTCGCGATCGGCCTGATCGTCGCGCTGGCGTTCAGCACCCTGATTAAGGCGTTCACCGACTTCATCATCAACCCGATCATCAACCGTTTCCAGGGCGGTCACGCCGTCGGGCTTGGCGTCCAGCTCGGTGACAGTGGCAATCAAAAGACATTCCTTGACATCGGGTCATTCATCTCAGCGCTCGTCTACTTCGCTGTCTTCATGGCAGTCGTGTACTTCCTGATCGTCACCCCTTACAAGCGGATCATGGCCCGTAAGGGGGCGTCCGTCTTCGGCGAAGGACCCTCGGTTAAGACGTGCCAGTCGTGCCTGTCGAACGACATTCCGGCGGCGGCGACCAAGTGCAAGTACTGCGGCTCGGACCAGATGCCGACTTCCGTAGGGTAAACGCCGAATCGTGTCCAGCCGACGTCGGCTGGACGGTGCCCCCGTCCACCTGGCCTAGTCGCACCCGCAGTGGTTGCTCCGGAGCGCCGGTCAGGTCTGCGCCATCAGGCCGCGTCGGGCTAGGGCTGGTTGCAGGAACCAGGCCCGCTGGTCTGGCGTTGATGACACAGGCCTGAGCATGGGCATGGTCGAGCCCCACCTCGGCTTCCCGCTGGCGGGTGATGTGATGCGGCGGTCGGCGTTGGACATGGCGCTCGACGCACATGCGCTGTGGTCCCCGATCCGCGATGAGGACCGCGCGTAGTCAACCTGCGCAGCGACTAACTCAACCTGTTGGCGGTAGCTCTGCTCGGCCTGCTAGCCGAGCAAATCGTCGGCGCCCGGTACAGACGTGGCACGTGCCGCTGTCATCGCCGCTCGAAAACTGACCCTGTAACGACGTCGTGAGATTTAGCTCAGCCCGGCTCACGACCCATGTCGCACGACCCGGCGATTGGTGGCTCGTGGACGAAACCGCGTGCCAGCGACGGTCCTGGTTCGGCGGCCGTTGGAGCTTGTCGATATAGCAAGCTTTCTGGCCGCGCTGTCGACTGCGTCGCCCCTTATAACGGCTCTTCGAACTTGAGGGGGAATTTCACCTCAGCAGGCGGTGACCCGACGTGATTGTCGGGTGGCGCCGGCGACGGTCTGGAACATCCTGCGGCGGGCGGGTCTTGACCCCGCACCGCGGCGCACCGGCCCGTCGTGGCCCGAGTTCTGCCGGACGCAGGCCAAGACGATGCTGGCATGCGACTTCTTCACCGTCGACACGGTGCTGCTTCGACGGATCTACGTCTTCTTCGTCATCGAAGTCGGCACCCGGCGGGTCCACATTCTGGGAGTGACGCGGCACCCGACGGGAGAGTGGGTGACTCAGCAGGCGCGCAACTTCATGATGGCAGTAGGCGAGCGGGTCGGCGGTTTCCGGTTCTTGATTCGCGATCGCGACACCAAGTTCACTGCCGGCTTCGATGCGGTGTTCGCTGACATTGGGATAGCGGTTCTGCGTAGTCCGCCGCAAGCCCCGAAGGCAAACGCTTACGCCGAACGCTGGGTAGGCACCATCCGTCGCGAATGCCTGGACCGGCTGCTGACTTTCGGTGAGCGTCAGCTCCGGCGGGTGCTGGCCGAGTACGAGAACCACTACAACACCCACCGGCCGCACCGCTCGTTGGAGCAGTTGCCGCCCACTGCTGACGTGGGCCCGGATCGTCCTGACGGCAATGGAGCCGTCGGCCGCACCGAGATCCTTGGTGGCCTGATCAACGAATACCGGCGCGCCGCCTGAATCGACGCCTTAGCGCGGCGGCCCAACCTTATTGAGCCCCACAGGCCATCGCCGCATCCACGGCGAACTTGTCGGCCTCGGGTATCGGGTGGCTGCCGCAACGGTCTGGAACATTCTTCGGCGGGCCGGTGTCGACCCCGCTCCGCGCCGGACGGGCCCGACGTGGCGGAAGTTTTGCCGAGCACAGGCCCAGACGATGCGGGCGTGTGACTTCTTCACCGTAGACACGGTGTTATTGTTCCGGATCTACGTCTTCTTCGTCCTCGAGATCGGGACCCGGCGGGTCCACATGCTCGGGATCACAAGCCACCCGACGGGGGGAGTGGGTGAGCCAGCAGGCCCGCAACTTCATGCTCGGAGCAGGGCAGCAGGTCGAGGGCTATCGGTTCTTGATCCGGGATCGCGATACCACGTTCACCGTCGGCTTCGACGCGGTGTTCGCTGACGCCGGCATCACCGTGCTGTGCAGTCCGCCACGCGCTCCGAAGGCCAACGCCTACGCCGAACGGTGGGTTGGCACGATCCGTCGCGAATGCCTGGACCGCATGCTGATTTTCAGCGAGCGGCAATTATCGCGGGTGCTCGGCGAGTACGAGACCCACTACAACAGTCACCGGCCACATCGAGCCCTGGACCAACAGCCTCCGACCGCCATGGCGGACGCAGGTCCGACGAACTCGACGAGCGTCGTACAGCGAACCGGGGTACTGAGCGGTCTGATCAACGAATACCATCTGGCCGCCTAAAGATGTGTCCGGCAAAGGCGGTGCCGACGTTCTTGAGCCCCACAGGCTTGGCCGAGCTCCCTAGTGTGGTATTCGGAGGAGCGCAGGATGGCGATCAACGGTTCGACGGCGCGCGAATCTCCGATGAGACCCAGAGCGACAGCCGCAATGGTCTGCACTTGTGTGCCCCTGCCGGAGCACGTCAAGCAGCGGTTCGACGGCGGACGGCCCGAACTTCGCAAGCGCAGCCGGTTCCAGAGGCTGCTGACCAAGTTTCCGTTCGGGGTCGAAGCCGAACACGCCGCGAGCGTTCTCAGCGAACGTCTCGATCAGCAGGGCAATGGAACGGGAGTCACCAATCTGCGCTAAAGCCGCAACGGCACTACGAATGAGGGTGGCAGCTTCGACCCTCGGGCGCGAACTGAAAGGGACTACTCCATCTCCGCCGATCCACATCGTCGACAGGTGCGCTCGTTGTGTCCGTGCCACGTCGAACCTGTCCACCCGGTCCAATCGTGATCGCAAACGTATCCGCAGCGGACACAGACACCCTCGTTGAACTCGTGGTCTGAGAACGGGCACAGCGCCGTTTCACTGTGCTGGTCAGGACCCTGATCCTGCGTCACGTTCCTCCGAGGTCGGATCGGGAGCCCATCTTAGCCCGAGGACTCCGGGTCGGGACCGTCGGATGAACGCCGAAGGCGATCGACGACGTCGACGCGATCGGCAAACGCAACGCCGTGGCGGCCGAGTCAGGCGTCTTGCTTATGTCCATAGCGCTGTCGTGCGGCTTCGCCTGAGGTGCCTATCAGGGTGCCGATGAAGGCCCAGGAGTAGCCATGCTGACGGGCTTGATCGACGGCGTCTTTGACCGCTCGTTCGGCGTGGGATCTGGCCAGCACGGCTTGGCGTAGCGCGGTGAAGGCGGCGGGGTCTCGTTCGTCGCCCGGGGCTGGTTCGTAGTCCTCGAACCGGGCTGCGAGTTCGTCGGCGTGGTCGAGGATGTCTTGCACGGTGCGGGGCATGGTCATCACCTCAGGAACTTCTCGCGTGCTCTCATGGCGTGGACGATGACGGGAGCTGGGATGCCGTCCACGACACCGATCTCGTAGACGATCGCGGCTGCATTGGCTCCGATGATCATCGTGAATCCATCGTCGAGGTCGAAGACCCGGATCGGGTTCGCATACGCGTGGAGGATGTCGTCGTCACTTACTCCATGTTTGCGTGCGCTTTCCGCGATGATCGGGTCGCCGCCCACGCCACCAAGTTAGCTTGTGGACAAGGTGAAGGCAAGCTAACTTGCCGACTCGGGCAGCAGTCCGCCACGGGAAACTCCCATGGCGTGCCAGAAGTTGACGCGCCGATATGCAGGATCGGCTGCGGGACCAACGGCGAACGGGCGGTGCAAGGGTGGTTGTCGGTGAGCCAGTGCCGGCTGCTGGACTTGCGATGGAGAAGCCCAGCGACGCCGTGCATCAAGTCGCGGGCGGCACCTCTGGCGCGGCCTACGTCGTTCTCCGACCGAGGTGGCGACACGGCGGCTCCGGTCATTGCACTCGGCGACCACCCAACGGGCTGGCGTCGTGGACTTCGCGTGGACTTAGCCCCGGACTACGACGGTCAATAGGGGAGTGCGGCGGTCAGACGCTGGGTCCCTGAAGTGCGGCGTCCTGGCAGCGTAGCGGCTATATCCGCAGGTCAGCTCGCTGGCCCGACTTTCGGAGTCTCAAGCTTCAAAACCGTTGTGACCGAGGACCTCGGTCAGGGGGGTTCGATTCCCCTCCGCCTCCGCTACCTGCAGGTATGCAGCTTTTCGGGCCTCGCGAGGGAGCCTAAAAATGGGCTTAAAGATCTCCCCGTGGACTTCGCGTGGACTTAGCCACGGACAACAACGGACAGGGCGCCCGTTAGCGCCGGGAGCGGGGACCCGCCGCCGGCGAAGAACAGGCCCGGATTAGAGGCTGACGGGCTCCTGCTGGAGTCCATCACCGGTGCTCGGGGTCGTCGGCAGCGCGGGAGCCGGGCCCTTGTGAAGGCTGATGACGTCACTCCCGGAAACCGGTGGTGGGAGCGGCGATAAGTGTTCGGGTTCGTATCCGTTGCGCGGCGAACCCGCGGATTGAAAGTGCCCTAGGATGGGGTCCGCGGGTATTCGCTGGTGTACGTTTCTGCAGCTCAGCACACACGCATGAGCGACCATCGGCGGATGATCGCGAACAGGGGCGAAATCGGGCCACTGGCAACCACGTTGGCACCGTTCCTTGGCGGCGGAGACTGCCACCGATTCCGGGAGCAGCCGCTGATCGATCCCGAAGCGGCCTGGGGTGACTGGTCGATGCCGCAGCGCCGAGAGATCATCCGACTGCTTTTCAGCACGATCTCGTTGGCGCATGCCGTTCCCACAGGGCCAGGCGTGGACCTGAGTCGGCTGTCCTTCGTCTGCGCATCTTGACGAGCCCGGACCAGCTGCCGAAGACCCGCTCGCCTTCGCGACCGCAGCACGGGAGTCGGTTGGGCCGACCATTCCGTGGCAGATAACTAGGCCTTAGCAGCGAGCGCCGCCTCTCGCACGACTGCTCTTCGGGCCAATATCGGGCTCCCCACCTGCGAGTGGGTGTCGAGGAGCGGGTATGCGCGCGAAAGGCCGCCGGGAAGACGAAGGCCGAGGAGCTCCGGCGCGTTTCGCAGGCTGGTTGCGGGCAGCGATTCCGCCTGCCGGGTCAGGAGGATGGCGTGACGCGCGGCGAGCGCTGAGCTCGTCGGCGGGGTGCGTCAGTTGCGGCCGGAGGACGCGACGGTCGAGGCGATGCTGCACGGCTGGGCGGCGCAGCAGAGCGCCCGTGGCCTGCGGGCGGACACGGCTTCCCACCGGGAGCGGCCGGTGCGCCGGTTCGTGGCGTTCACCAACGAGTTCCCGTGGCGGTGGGGTCTGGCGCATGTGGATGAGTGGACGTTGACGCTGACGTGTTCAGCCCCGCCGCCGAACTCCCCGCAGCCGTGCTCGCCAGACTCCTCGGCATCCACATCGGCGTTGCGGTCGCGTGGCAACGCGCCAGCAGCGGCGACTGGACCAACTACGCAGCCGACTACAGCCGCCGCCAACACGCCTGCCTGACAGTCGACAACGATCACCACGGCAGCCTCCAGTGAAAGCTATTCCGAGGGTTGCAATATCCGACTCCGCCAGAGCCGATCTGGCGCTCAAGGAACAAGCGCTGGCGCGAA
This sequence comes from Mycobacteriales bacterium, assembly GCA_038245655.1. Lineage (GTDB taxonomy): Bacteria > Actinomycetota > Actinomycetes > Frankiales > Frankiaceae > DATAZK01. The sequence goes on from JBBRSE010000022.1 coordinate 63,334, forward strand.
CCGCGCCCAAAGACGCACCGCCGGGCCGCTACCAGCCCCCCGACACCATCCTGGCATTCCTCGACAGCCTCTAGATTATGCCGATGACCGGCGCCGTATACCTTTCCAATGAAGGGTTTTCGGCGTCTGGTCGGCATAACGGCGGGGTGGCCATAAGAAGCTGAACTGCACTTCATCAAGGCCCGGCTACGCGGCGGTTTGCTGTCCAAGGCACGCCGTGGTGAACTACGCACCGCACTACCCGTCGGGCTGGTCTACGACGCCACCGACCGTGACGTGCTCGACCCCGATACCGCCGTCCAGAAGGCGATCGGCCACCTGTTTGCCACGTTTACCGCCACCGGCTCGGCGTTCGGCTGCATCAAAGCGTTCCACGACGCGCAGCTCAACTTCCCGTGTCGGCACCGCAGCGGACCCCACAAAGGCGAACTGGACTGGAAACCGTTGCACCATCACAGCGTGCTTCGGGTGCTGCACAACCCCCGCTACGCCGGCGTGTTCAGCTTCGGCCGGCACCACTGCACAAACTGCCCGACGGACGCTCGAGCACCACCCTGCTGCCGCGCGAGCAATGGACCGCGTTCATCCCCGGCGCCCACCCCGGATACATCCCGCCGAACAATTCGAAACCAACCAAACCCGGCTGGCAGGCAACGCCGCCGCACACGGCGCCGACCGCACCGCCGGCCCACCCCGGGAAGGGGCAGCGCTGCTGCAAGGCGTCATCGTCTGCGGCCGCTGCGGACGACGCATGACCGTGCGCTACCACCAGCGGCGCGGCCGCGAAATCCCTGACTACGTCTGTCAACGCGACGGCATCGAAAACGCCACCCGAATCTGCCAGGACATCCCCGGCGCCCAACTCGACCACGACGTCGCCGAACTGCTGCTCGACACCCTCACCCCGCTCGCCGTCGAGCCGAAATCCGTTATGGCATCGAACGACTGGCCGCGGGTCGACGTCAGACCTTGCTACGTACTGCCGCGGATGAGGTGTTCGCAGCTTTCGCCGAATACGTTTTACCTTTCGATGTAGATGCGGCGCGGCACTACGCCGACGTCGTTGTCGAGCGGGAACGTGCCGGCGTACCGATCAGTGGTTTCGACGCCCAGATCGCCGCGACCTGCCGTAGTCATCTCGCGGCACTTGCAACCCGCAACACTAACGATTTCGAACGTCTTGGGCTCGACCTGCGTAATCCGTGGATCGGCATGGCCTGACTGTCGCGCTTCTGAAGGCTGGGCCATGGCGCCCTGAAAAATAGTCACATGCGACGCAGAAACGTCATGAAAGCCTCGGGCTAGAACGCTTCAACGGTGCAGACTGCCTGATATCGCTTCGTCGGCCTCGGCTGAACGGTGCGGCGGATAGGGGAGCGATAGTGATGCGTAGACCGGGGTGGGCCGCCGTGGCGGCCGGGCCAGTAGTGATGTTGCTGCTGGTGGTTGGCGGTGTCTACCTTTTTACGTCCTCGGCAGCCGGCACGAAATTGGCCGTCGCAGTGACGGATCTGCCTGTTGGTGCTTCGGGTGATGTGACGGTCACTGGCCCGAATGGCTACATCCGGCATGTGAGTTCCAGCGCGACTTTCGATATTGCTCCGGGCAGTTACGAGCTGGTGAGCCGTCCTCTTCAGGTCGGCGCGGACCGGTACTACACGCCTTTGCCGCGTATCGGCGTGACGGTTCGACGTGGGTCAACAGGCCATGCGATCGCCGACTATGCAGATGTTCTCCCTCCGACCACGCACCTGTTGGATGCTGGGCGCTTGCAGCTGCTGGCGCCCGTCGCTCCGGCCAGCTTCGAAAAGACCGCGTCGCTGGTGCTGAGGGCTAATTCCCCTGGCGTCGGGCAGTTAAAGGTCGGAGACGTTATCAACGCTGGAATTGGGCCCGGCACGCCGCACGGCTTCCTGCGAAAGGTCGTCGGGATACGTCAGGTCGGTGACCGCCTCGAGCTCGTCACCCGGCAGGCCGCCCTCACCGAGGCTTTACGCCGCGGAAAGTTCGACGTAAGAGTCGCCTTAGGAAAAAGCGCCGCCCGAATCGTCACTGCCAGTGCAGCGCGCCCATTATCGTCGCGCCGTGCTCCGGATGTGGGCGTTCGGCTGGTCGCCGCGACGGAACCGTTCAACTTAGGGGACCTGAGCCAGGCCTTCGGCGAGTCTGAGAAAGACAACGGTCAGCGAACGAGCGGCTGTAAGCCGGGCGGCGTGCCTGGCCTGGCGAGCCCCATGCTTTCGCTGGATGCGGGTGGCCCTCAGTTGCACTGGAACGCCGACTGGGGGTTCTTTTCGGGACTGTTCGCGCACTTCGGTGTGACGATGGACGAGAAAGCGAGTGCATCAGTCACCGTTAAAGCCGCTTTGGCCGGCTGCACGATAAAGGATAAATCACCCGAAGTAGAGCTCGATACTTTAGTGTTTCCAGTCGGCCCAATCCTACTTGTGCTGACTCCTGCCTACAGATTCGTAGAGGAGGCGAGTGTATCTGTTAAGGCGCAGGCGGAATTCAGGGTTACTCAGCATCTTCGTTTGGACGTGGGGCTGGAGTACAAAGACGGCAATTTCAACGGGCTGAACAATTCCCGTTACGACTTCACTCATCCCATCACCCCGGAGGTGTCGATTGAGGCGGAAGTCAAAGCCGGCCCGCAGATCGCGCTCAAAGCGTACGACTTCGCCGGTCCTAGCATCAGCGAAAGCCTAGCTGCTGGCGCAACAGCGAAAGCAAACGAGTCCACGACGAAGATCAGTCTCACCGGCGGCGTTCATACCGATGTGGGCCTGGAGCTTCAACTTTTTGGCCACGGCTTCGAGAAAAGCGTGACTGTCCTCAAACTTGATAAGGAAATCTGGAGTAAGGAGCTGCCCAACCCCGTTCCTACCTCGTCAACGCCGTCGCCCCCATCCGCGGCCACCACCCCGCCGACAGCCTCGGCCGCCACCCAACTACGGACTTTCCAACCGTGGGTGCCAGACCCCTCCACGGGACGCGGCAGCCCGTTCGCCGGAGCCGTTATAACCGACACATCGGGCAGTTGCGACAGCGGCTCCAGCGACGATCCAGGCCGGGCGGATGCCTATCGGTGTACCCCGCCCGGCAACGGGACCCCCTGTTTCCCGAACACCATCTCCGGAGACCCCGGCGGCCCACTGCTGTGTTCGTCAGACCCCACCAGCAATCAGCTCACTCAGCTCGCAGCAACCAGCCCCGTTCCCGTCCAACTGGCGAACAATAGTGACCCCAACGCGTTACCGTGGTATCTCGTCCTGGCCGACGGCAAACACTGCAACCTTTCCGGCTACGGAACCAACAACGTGTCCACCCCCTACTTCTGCGGGGCGACCGGCGTCGTAACCACCGCACCCGATCGCAGCAGGCCGACGTGGACTGTGCAGGAGCAGGCAGCCACCGCAAACGCCAGCCCGCAAGCCAGCGCCGTCGCCGTTATCACCGCTTTCTCCTAGCCGAAGCCGGTATACCCAAGCCGCCAGCCACGTGGACTCGTCTGCATAGGTCAAGCGAAGCCTGCCGAGGGCCCAGTAGACGACTCTCGTGCACGCGACCTGGCACCTATTGTTCAACAGCTCGGGCTGCCGCCCGCGGCCGGGCGCGGAGTCGGTCACCGCGCCGTGATCGCACGGCTGGCTTCTTGCGTGGCCGGTAGGCAGGGGGTTCAGCTTGTCAGCGACAGCAATGAGGTGATGTAGGTCGACGAGGTGCTGTCCTCAAGGTCTTTGACTTTGGTTGGCTGGTCGCCGGGTCGATGTGCATCAGCGCGGTAAAGCGCCACTGCGGTTCCCAGGGTGGAGATGAACGCGATCTGGCCGGTCTTCGGGTCGGCGACGAAGCGCTCGTTGTCGCGCGAGTTGGCGGGTAGCGCCGGGACGGGCTTTGCCTTCCCCGTCACATCGATGAGCAGCGGCGGAGGCGGCTCGTTGATGCCGGTACGTTCGCAGAGCACGACCGTGCTGCTGACCCAGGTCGTGGGAGTGCAGTCCCCACTGCCGCCGCCGCTGTACCGGATTGGAGCCGTGCTGCTGGCCATGTCTGCTCCAGTGAACAGCCTCAGCAGCCCCTGGGAATTGCCTTCGGAGACCGCCATCGTGCCGGCCGGGTTAGGCAGCCGGCCAGCGAGCACGGGTAGGTCACTTCCGGCGGCGACAGCGAAGGATGCGGACGCGGGTGCTTTTCCGCGTGTTCGACGCACGCCGGTGTTGACGTCCACCGAGGTGAAGGTGTTCGACTCGGTGATGAACCACAGCTGCCCGTCATTAGGGGAGAAGACGCCTTGGCTGTCGCCGACGGTATGGGCCGAGAAGCCGCTATTGCCGGGAGCGCTCAAGTCGGTGAAGTGACCGTTGGACATGTCGATGTAGCCGATGTGCCGCGCGTTGTCGGGTTGCACCGAATGCTCTGCGGTCACCCGCCGGAGGTCGTGATCGAGGCGCTGACGCAGGAACAGCCCGCTCGGCCGTCCACCTAGCCCGCCGCTGACTTGCAGACAGCCGGGCCCCCCTAACAGCGGTTCGGGTGCAAGGGTTCCCGGTACGGCTTCAGGAAGCTGCCTCCGGCCAAGCACCCGGCCGGTAATGAGGTCGATGCGCTGCAGCTGCAGTCCTGTTCCTGTGCAGGCCAGGGCGAGTAAGCCGGCTCCCAGGATTTCGCCGTCCACGGGGCCAGGACTGGCGGTCGCCGCCGGGGCGGTCGTAGCGCCGGGCATGGCTCCTGCCGACCTCGTGACGGTCGTGGTCGGCAGGGCGGTACCGCCCGAGTGGCCCGAATCGCCGCAACCGGTGAGCACGAGCCCGAAAACGGAAAGCGTGAGTAGTCCGTGCTTGTGCATGGCGGTTCCTTCTCACCCTGGTTGGCGCTGCTGCTGCACCTAGGTTAAAGTAACCAGTGGGCTGGCGATGCGGTCAAAGCGCTCGTCGGCCAGTGCGGCACTGAAGTGCCCGGCTGGTCGCGGTGGTTTCATCGGGCTGCCGCTGGTTCGGGCGAGCGGGGCCAGGCGCGCAGGTGCGGCGGCAACGCGGACACCCCTGGCTGATCCGATGCTGCAGGTGGTCGTCGTGGCTCCCGATCACCGAAGGTCCCGTCAGCGTGCCCACCTGTCGGGCTGTCGTTTGGCCTCACGTATTGCACGATGACGCTGTCGTAGCGGTAGACCTGGGAGCCAGAGGGCGGAGCCTGCGCGGTGATGACGTACGGATCGGGCGCTGTTGCGTTAGCTGATCGGGACCGTGCGAGAGCTCACTCATGCCGCGTTTAGGCGACCGCGGCGAGCAGGGTGAAAGCGACGCAAAGCCGGTCGAGGGGTTGCTCGTCGGTGGCGATTTCGTAGTGGCCGCGGCGGATGTTCTGACCGAAGGCGTGTCCGGCCGAGACAGTTTGCGCGGATCGAAGTCGCTGCAGTCCGCGCATCGGGCGAAGCCGTGCTTTGAGCCGGCTGTGGTCAGCTTCGATCGGATTGTTTGCATACCGCTCGACCACGTGCAGCGCTGCAGGGAGCTGCTCATCGAGCACCCGCGGATACGCGGGCGCTCGGTCGGTCGTCACCTCGATCGGGCGAACACCAACGGCCAGCGCCTGCTGAAAGAAGGTCCTGGCAGCCGCCAGGTCGCGGCGGACCGAGAGCATGACGTCGATGACCTGGCCGTGCTGGTCGATCGCCCGATACAGGTAGGTCCACCGGCCGGCCACCTTGATGTAGGTCTCGTCGACATTCCACCGGTCGCCCGGTAGCCGGCGGCATGGCCGGGCAGCTTCGATGAACTCGGCGGTGAAGCGCTGCACCCATCGGTAGACGGTGACGTGGTCGACCTGGATGCCGCGTTCGGCGAGCAGCTCTTCCACGTCTCGATAGGACAGTCCGTAGCGCAGGTACCAGCGGACCGCCACCGCGATCCCCTCACGGGGAAACCGAAACCCGGCCAACGCTGACGAACGGCCAGCAGTCACCCGACCCGTCTCCTTGAGTAGCTGATCGGCCAACGCAACGGTGCCCTTTTGAGACCCCACAGGTCACTGCGCACCCCGGGTCTGTCAGACGCGCTGGAGCCAATCCTCGAGGGGCGGCACGTTGATATCCGCTGCGCGCAGCCACGCGTCGAGGGCATCGATGAGCGGTCCGGGGTTGCGTCGGGA
>JBBRSE010000023.1:0-64816 GCA_038245655.1 Mycobacteriales bacterium
CCGGCTCGACCGCTTCCACCTCGTCCAAGACGTCATCGAACGTCTCCCGCAACTCGGAGCCACCGGCGACTACCTCAAGCAGACGATGGCCGACAAGCTCGTCGAACACAACCTCTACATCAACAAGCACGGCCAGGACCTACCCGAGATCCGCAACTGGACCTGGAATTAGAGGCAAGCCCGATGGCAACTGACGCGACGCAACCCATTTCGGCCCGTACCGCGACGCCGGATGACCACCAGCACGATCTGAAGACGCTGCCGATGTCGGAGGTGCAGGAGCAGCTCGCGACCTCGGCGGACGGCCTGAGCCAAGCGGAGGCGAGCAAGCGACTGGAGCGGTACGGGCCGAACGAGATCGCCGAGCACAAGACGAACGCGCTGCTGAAGTTCCTGTCCTACTTCTGGGGCCCGATTCCCTGGATGATTGAGGTCGCGGTGATCTTGTCGGGAGCGGTCGGTCACTGGCCAGACTTCTTCATCATCCTGGTGCTACTGCTGGCCAATGCCCTGGTCGGCTACAGCGAGGAACGCCAGGCCGGAAGTGCCATCGACGCCTTGAAAGCCAAGCTCGCCATCAATGCCCGGGTCAAACGCGACGGCAAATGGGTTACTCCCGCCGCCCGCGACCTGGTACCCGGCGATGTCATCCGGCTGCGGCTAGGAGACATCGTCCCGGCCGATGCCCGCCTTCTTGACGGCGACGAGATCGAGGTCGACCAGTCCGCCCTCACCGGCGAGTCACTGCCGGCCACGCGCGCGTCGGGCGATGCCGTGTACTCCGGATCGATCATCCGCCGCGGCGAGATCGGCGCCCTGGTCTACGCCACCGGCACCCACACCTACTTCGGCAAGACCGCCGAACTGGTGCAGGACGCCCACACCGTCAGCCACTTCCAAAAGGCTGTGCTCAAGATCGGCAACTACCTCATTGTGCTGGCCGTCGCCTTCGTGGCTGTCATCGTCGTCGCCTCCATGCTGCGCGGCGACCGGATCCTGACGACCCTGCAGTTCGCGCTCGTCCTCACCGTTGCGGCCATACCTGTCGCCATGCCCACTGTGCTGTCGGTGACGATGGCTGTCGGTGCCCGGTTGCTCGCCAAGAAACAGGCGATCGTCAGCAAGCTGGTCGCCATCGAGGAACTCGCCGGCGTCGACGTGCTGTGCGCAGACAAGACCGGCACCCTGACCCAGAACTCCCTTACTTTGGGCGACCCGTTCAGCGTTCAGGACGTCACCGCGGCGGACGTGATCCTGGCCGGCGCGCTGGCCTCCCGGGCGGACAACGACGACCCCATCGACCTGGCCGTTCTTGGCGGGCTCAGCGACCCGAGCGACCTGCACCGCTACACCGTGTCGCACTTCCAACCGTTCGACCCGGTCCACAAACGTACCGAGGCCACCGTCACCGGCACAGCCGACGGCGCGGCAACGTTCAAGGTCAGCAAAGGCGCTCCGCAGGTCATCCTGGCCCTGGCCGCGCACAACCCGAAAGTCAAGCCCGCCGTTGACGCGGCGGTCAACAACTTCGCTGCCCGCGGCTTCCGATCCCTCGGCGTGGCTTGCGCCGAAGGCGACGGCGCCTGGCAGTTCCTTGGGGTGCTGCCACTGTTCGACCCGCCCCGCGAGGATGCCGCGTCCACGATCGCCACCGCCCGAGACATGGGCGTGACGGTGAAGATGGTCACCGGCGACGCCTTGGCGATCGCGAAGGAAACCGCCGCCAAAGTCGGTCTAGGCACTGACATCCTGGACGCCGCCGGCCTCGGTGACGTCAAGAAGACCGAAGTCGCCGAAGTCGCCGAGTCCATCGAAGCGGCCGACGGGTTCGCCCAAGTCTTCCCGGAGCACAAGTACCACATCGTCGACGTCCTGCAGCAGCGCGGCCACATCGTCGGCATGACCGGCGACGGCGTCAACGACGCACCAGCTCTGAAGAAGGCCGACTGCGGCATCGCCGTCTCCGGCGCGACCGACGCGGCCCGCGCCGCTGCTGCGATCGTGTTGCTGACTCCCGGGCTGTCGGTGATCATCGACGCGGTCAAGGAAAGCCGCAAAATCTTCCAGCGGATGAACAGCTACGCGGTCTATCGCATCGCCGAAACGCTGCGCGTACTGCTGTTCGTCACCTTGACCATCCTCGTTTTCAACTTCTATCCCGTCACAGCCATCATGATCGTGATGCTGGCTCTGCTGAACGACGGTGCGATCCTGTCGATCGCCTACGACAACGTGCACTACCGCGACGAGCCCGAAGCCTGGAACATGCGCCTCGTCCTCGGGATCGCCACGGTGCTCGGAGTCGTCGGACCGATCGCGGCGTTCGGGCTGTTCTATCTCGGCGACCGCGTCTTCGACCTCGGCCACCCACGGTTGCAGACGCTGATGTACCTGATGCTTTCCGTCGCCGGACACCTTACGATCTTCCTGACCCGGACCCGGGGACCGTTCTGGTCGATCCGCCCCGCCCGCATCCTGGTGATCGCCGTCCTGGGCACCCAAGTGCTCGCCACCCTGATCGCCGTCTACGGACTGTTCATGCACCCCCTCGGCTGGGGCTGGGCCGCATTCGTCTGGGGCTACGCCATCATTTGGGCCCTGGCCAGCGACCGCATCAAACTCCTGGCCTACCAGATTCTCGATCCCCCACGGCCGCGGCCGGGGAGTGTGGCCGCCTTCCACACCGACCCTGATCCCGGCGACCCCGTCTAGCGAGACACCCTCGGCAACCGGACAGAAGGTAGCCCGTGAAGTCACGCACCGTCGAGGAGGTGGCCGGCGAACGCCTCGAGCCGGACGACGGCGCTGGGGTCCGGGAGGTGGGCTTGGCGGTGGGCGACGACCTCCTTGATTTGCTGGTAGGCGGTCGCTTCCAGTCCGCAGCGCCGGCAGGCTTCGATGCGCCGGCTGACGCGCTGGGCGGTACTCGGGTAGGTCTGCCCGTCGAGGTAGGACTGCCTCCTTCCGGGCGCGAGGTCTGTTGCGGCAAGTTCGTCACGGACCCGTTTGCGGACCCGGCGCGGCCGGCTGGTGACGGTCCCCTCTGGGACGCCGAGCAGGTCGTCGAGCCACCGACCGCGCCGTCGAACGTCCGGTTGACGACGACGTCTTCGGCGGATGCGTGTTGCGGGCCGGCGGCGAGTTCGTGTTCGAAGGTGAGGTCGGGGTCGTCGAGCAGTTCAGGTCGGCGCCGGCGATGCCGGTTCATCAGCGCGTTGCGCTGGATGGTGAGCAGCCGGCGCGGGGGTGCCTGCCGTCGAAGCTGTCGAGGGAACGCCAGGAGCGCAGGAGGGTGTCCTGCACGAGGTCTTCGGCGTCGGCGTGCTGGACGGTCATCGACACCGCGACCCGCAGCAGCACGTCGACTTCGAGCAGCACGAATCGGGTGTACAGCTCGCGGCGGCGCGTCTGCGCTTCGATGGCGACCTCACCCACGACGGGGAAACCCGTTCACGTCATGATCGCCCTCCGCGGATCGCAAGACAGCGCCCGGTGATTCTTACCGATCGGACGGCACGCCCCCTCACGGCCGGGTGGGCGCAGGCGCAGGACGGGGTTGCTGGTGCTGGCGATGACGGTCCCGTTGAAGCGGGCCTGGTACTCCACAGCTGGGGTCACGCGCTGCCGCCTCCTGATTATGCGGGCCGCAGACCGTTCGTCGCGACCGTTCGCAAGTGGGAACCCGGTGACCGCGTCGTCGCCTTCCCGGCAATTGCATACCCGACCTGGTCGGTCGCGGTGCAGCAGGCCAACGCGCAGTTCTTCTTCGAGATCGGTGGCCGCCGCGCCCGGCCGCCGTCAGCCGACCCGAACCGGCAGCGCTCCCGCTGAGCGCGTTGCGCGAGAATGGTGATCGTCGGGGAAGGATCCGATGACGCGAGCGGGTTTCCGCTCAGCGTCGCCACTGCCATTGCTGTCCGTTCGACCGAAGCGCGTTCGACCGAAGGGAGCGTGTTGGTGGACCTGCTGCGGCGCGCAGTGCGTGCGACCCGCCCAAACGACCCGGAGTTCCTCGCGGCGATGACGGCCAGGTGGGACGGACTGCCGGTCCTGGTGAAGACCCCTGGCCCTTACTCGACCGCCGTGGGGAGCTGACCGGGCGTGCTCGACCGGCCGGTGCGCACGGTCCTCGCGCCCGCCCTCGGTGCGGCGGGGCGGCAGTTAGCGGCCCGGGGAGTCCCCGCGGGTGCCGTCACCGGTGCCGGGTGGCTGCTCGGCCTCGGTGCCTGCGTCGCGGCCGGAGCGGGGGTGTGGCCGCTCGCGCTCGGGCTCTGGCTGGCGAACCGGCTCGCGGACGGGCTGGACGGGCCGATCGCCCGCGCCGGTGTCCCGTCCGACACCGGGGCTTTCCTGGACATCGTCGCGGACTTCACCGTGTACGCCGGGTTCGTCGTCGGCGTCGCGGTCGCCGTCCCGGACGCGCGGCTAGCGTGCGTGGTGCTGCTGGCCACCTACTACGCGTCCGGCACCGCGTTCCTGGCGCTGTCCTCGCTGCTGGAACGCCGCCGGCAACCTTTCGGTGACGACCGGTCGATGCGGTTCGTCGGGGGTTTCGCCGAGGGCACCGAGACCGTGCTGGTCTACGTCGCGTTCTGCCTGTTCCCCAGTCATGCGACCGTTATCGCGTGGGCCTTCGCGACCGCCGTCGCCGTCACGGCGGTGCAACGCGTCGTCGCCGGGGTCCAGCTGTTGCACGACAGCACCAGCGGCGCTCCCGGGCCGTCCTCGATTCCCGCCGCGTACCGGGAAGGAACCCGTTAGCCCGGCGGGTTCCCCACCCAGCCGCCCGTCAGCGAAAGGCCCGTGCATGTCCGACGATCACCTCGCCCGCCCGCCTGTCCGGGCAGCGACGCAAGCCGGCGGCGCGGCCTCCGACGGTCCAGGCGGGTTGATCGTGTACTGGCGGCCCGGCTGCCCGTACTGCTCAGGGCTGCGACGCCGGCTGTCCCGCAGCGAGGTGCCCGCCGAGTGGCGCAACATCTGGGACGACCCGGCCGCGGCCGCCTTCGTCCGGTCGGTCGCCGGCGGTAACGAAACCGTCCCGACCGTGATCGTCGCCGGCGACCCGTACGTCAACCCGTCCTGGCGGCAGCTGCAATCCCTGCTCATCGCCGGCGGATACCCCCTCCCGGCACCAGGCCGCTGGCAGGAACGGTTCCGCCGGCACCTGACCGGCGCCGTGAAGGGCAGCTGACCCGGATGCGAAGCTCGGACTTGCTGCGGGTCACCACCCGCGACGCTCTCGCGCCCGCCGACACTCGGAGTTGACATGGCCACCGTGCAGCACGTCACGATCGGCGTCGGTGACCTGACCGTCATCGACGCGACCACCGGCGACCCGGCCCATCTCGCCGCGATGAAGGGCGTCCAGCTGATGGTGCTGCTGCGCCACCGGCATTGACTGCCCTGCCAACAGCACCTGGTCCAGGTGTCCGAAGCCCACACAGACCCCGAGGTCGGGCTCGTCGTCGTCGGCTTCAGCCCGGCCGACCGGCTCGCCGCCCTCACCCGGCACCTGCACTGGCCCGGCCGGGTGCTGTCCGACCCGGACCGGCGCCTCTACCAGCGTCTCGGGCTGGGTCGGGCGCCGCTGCGCCGGATCTACTCGCCGGGCACCCTGGCCACCTACGCGCGAGCCGTCGCCGGCGGCGAGAAGCTCAGCCGGCCCGTCGAGGACACCCGCCAACTCGGCGGTGACGCGGTCCTGCGGGGCGGGACCGTCGTCGCGCTGTGGCGACCGAGATCACCCGACGACCGGCCACCGGCCATAGAGGTCGTCGCCGCAGCTTCCGCGGTCCGCTCCGGCCAGGGCTGAGTGGGCACCAGCGGTGTCCGGAGGGACGTGACAGCAGCCGATGAGCTGCTCGATGCTGGGTGGCGCAGTCGCCAAGCCGACCACGCTTCTACCCGGCGTTCACGTCGATGACGACGATGCTCACGTCATCGGGTTTCGCTCGGGGCTCAGATTGGGGGTCCTGATTGCTGCGCTCCCAGGCGGCATCCGCGACGGAGTCCGCAGCCTGTTGCGGCGAGGAGGCACTGGCGGCCAATGCTGCCAGTTCGTTGCCGCGCAGGTTGTCGTGGACGCCATCGCTGTCGATGAGCAGCCGGTCCCCGGCAACCAGGCGCAAGGCGTAGAACCTTGCATCGTCATGCCCGGTGCCGTCGAGGGCGCAACAGATCAGATGGCGTTGGGTGAAGGCAGCCTTGTCCAGCGGGGTGAGCAAGTCGTCCCAGGATTGGGCTTCGTCGAGCCGGTCTTGCCTGTCTTTGGCTGAAGCGGGGTCCGGGTCGCCGATGGCGGAGTGATCGAGCGTCAGGGTGTGAAGGTGCCCGTCGCGTAACAGTTGAACCCGGCTGTCGCCCAGGGTGGCCAGCACGGCGACATAACCTGGGTGAGCGAGCCGGACTGGGCGGAAGATGAGTGCAATCGCTGCTGTCGTGGCGTCGGATCGTTCACCGACGTGCTGGCGGTTCATCTCTGCGATCGCCTCATCGGCTTCCGCTAATGCTTGAGCCAACAGTCGCTGCGCCTGCCTCACGGTGGTGGGCGGGACGGGATGACGAGCCGCCGCAGCCTCCACGGCATCGAGCGCTAGTCGGGCGGCCTGGGCACCGTGGCCTCCGCTGCCTACCCCGTCGAAGACCCCGAACACCTGTACCCCGACGTTGACCAGGACGCGGTCTTCCGTGTGCAGATCGCGTCGGGAGCGCCCCACCTCAAGCCACTGGTCAGCAGGAAAGGCACCCGCCTCGGCATCCGTGGGCGGGCCGCCGGCACTGGTCATGAGTGAGGACTCCTCTCTACTTCTGATTGCCATTGTGCTCCGCGGCTCAGCCCGCGGGGATGCGCTCGTCTTCGCGTGCGCCCTCGGCCGGGCACCACCATGAACTGCTGCGCTACGGGATCTTCGTTGCGATGTCGTGCCATAGTTCCGCGGCGGCGGCGAAGGTGGCCATGGCGATGGCCAGGCAGCTGACTTAGCCCGCGCGTACCGCTGCGGCCAGCTCGCTGCGGTTGGTGACCCGAAGCTTGCGGAACACGTTGCCGAGGTGCCACTCGACGGTTTTGCTGGTGACGTAGAGATCGTGGGCGATCTGGACGTTGCTGCGGTCGGCGGCGGCCAGCTGGGCGATGCGACGCTCGGTCGGCGTCAGCGCGTCAAGCCCGGTGAGCGATGTTCGTCGCGGCCTGCCGCCAGCTGCAGCGAGCTCCTCACGGATCTGTTGCACGAGAGGCTCGGCACCGGCTCGAGAGGCGATGTCCAGCGCCTGGCGCAGCGGGGCGCGTGCGGCGGTGCGCTGGCCGCTGCTACGCAACGAGGCGCCGAGTTCGAGCTGGGAGCGGGCGAGCTCAAGACGGCTCGCTGACTTCTGCAGGACATCGCAGGATTCGGTCAGCCATGCGATGCGCTCTTGCGCTCCTGCGGTGAGGGCCTGGGTGCGCAAGGTGATGCCGACGGCGCGGGGAACGCCGGTATGGAGGGCTAGGTCGAGCTCCTGTTGGCCGAGTTCAGCCGCCAGCCCGAGCTCGCCGAGTCGTGCTGCTGCCTGCGCAGCGCCGGAGCGCCAGCTGATGAAGCCCGAGCTGCGCAAGCCCATAGCGTCAAGGGCCCGTCCGGCGGCGGTGAAGTGCTCCAACGCCAGCTGCGCATCACCGCCGGCGACCGCCAGCCGGCCGTGCGATTCCAGCTGCAGGCAATGACCGATGGGGTCGACGCCGGCCGCCGGTGACGGTCCCAGAACGGCGCGGGCGCCCTCGATGTCGCCGCGTTCCAAGGCGATCATGGCCAGGTTGGCGTCGATCCAGGGACCGTAGAGATCCCAGTCCTCGGAGCCCATGCTCGCGAGTGCTCGTTGGCCGTGAGCCTGGGCGTCGACGAGCTCGCCGCTGCGGAAGTCCACGACCGACCGCCAGTGGTGAGCGACGGTCAGCAGGATCAGGGAGTTCTGCGCCCGCTCCGAGCGCAAGGCGCGGTCGAGTGCAGCTGAGGCGAGCTGCAGCTCGTCGATCATCACCAGCGCCACGATGGGAAACGCGAGCACGACCCCGTGCGCTGATCCATCGACGAGGGGGTGGCGGGCGAATGCGCCTTCGGTCACGGGCAGGACCAGCGACGCCGGGTCTCCCTGGATTGCCATGCGGGCACACAGGTGTGCGCAGATCAGCGGATCCGACGGCGGCTTTCCGGCGCGGGCGGGCGGCAGGTAGGGCGCCAGCCGATCTGTGACTTCGGGTCGCAGGCGGGTGTCGAAGGTGGCGGCGGTGAGCTGGGCGGAAAGGAGCTGGCTGGCCATGGGGTCGCCGGGAGCCAGCTCCGAGAGCCCCCGTTCGGCGGCCTCGGCGGCTTGGGCGAAGTCGCCCTTGAAGAACAGCAGCCGGGCGAGCTGGTTGTAGGCCTCGGCATGTTGCCGGGGATCCTGCGCGCTGTCCAGCGCCTCAACGAGCCGGTTGACGGCCTGTGGCGAGTTGTCCGCGGCCTCGGCGTGAGCAAGTTCGACGAGGGTCGCCGCCCGCAGTTCCGGCGGAGGCGGTTCCTCCATGGCGCGGCGCAGCAGCCGTACGGCGCTTCGATTCTCCGAGTGGATCAGGCACTCCCGGCCGGCAGCACGAAGCGTCGCGCTCGCCCATGGGTCGCCTGCGGGTCGGGTCTTGAGCAGGTGTACGGCGACCCGGCCGACCTCTGCGCCGTGGGCGGCAAGTAGCCGCGCTGCTTGGCGGTGGGCGCGGGCACGTGCCCTTTCAGGGAGGTCGGCCAGCACCGCGGCGGCGATCAGCGGATGCACGATGGAAAGCGGCTCACCGGCGTTCAGCAGGTGAGCCTCGGTCAATGCGTCGGCGGCGTCCTCGGCGGCGCCGATCGCGAGTCCTGCCAGCTCCGCTGCGACTGGTAAGGCCGCCTCGTCCAGCACCGCTACCGCTGATGCCAGCCGCGATGCCGGCTCAGGAAGCCGTCCCAGGCTGATGACGACGGCGTCGAGGACGGAGTCCGGCACGAGCTCGCCCACCCGATGGGCGGCGGCGGCAGTGGGGGCGATCCCGTCGGCCCGAAGCACGGTGAGCAGCTCCTCCAGGAGGAACGGATTGCCGCCGGTGACGTGGGCGCACGCCTGGCAGAACTCAGCCTCTGCTGCGGGAAATCCCTGCGCCTTAACGATTTCGGCGACGGCTCGCTCGCTCAGCGCGGCGGGCCGCAGGCGCACTGATCCGGGATGGGATCTCAGGCGTCCCAGCAGATCCGTGGGCGTATCGGGTTCGCCAGTGCGTATTGCGAGCAGCACTCCGAGGGTCACCTCGGCGAGCTGGCCGACGGCTTGGACCAGGAAGCGCAGCGATGAGCGGTCGGCCCATTGCGCGTCATCGACCACGAGGAGCAGGCCGGGCTGGCCTGAGTCTGAGACTGCTGCGCGGGCGAGGTTGACCGCGAGCCAGTACAGGCCTTCGACGAGCGCGCCCGCCTGCCCCTCGCCCATCCCGGCCTCCGGACCGGTCGTCGGGGAATCGCCAAGGAGCGAGCCGGCGAGCGCGGCGGGCCCGGTGAGTAGCCGCGCTCGCTCATCGTGCGTGGCGCGAAGCAGGTGGGGCACGAAAAGCTGGCGGGCCAACCCGAAGGGCACGCCGCGTTCGAGTTCCATCCCGCGTGCAGCGAGCGTGGTCATGCTGCGTGCCTCGGCTTGCCGTCGGGCCGTCCGCAAGAGCTGCGACTTCCCCACACCGGCGGGGCCTTCGATCACCATCAGCCGCCCGTTGCCGGCGCTCAGGGCAGTCAGGCTGTCCTGCAACGCGGCTAGCTCCTGCTCGCGTTCCCAGAGCCCCTCATGCATCCGGCGCAGCATCCCTTCCGGCGGCCTACCTCGCTATCCCGAACGCCTGCATCCTCGCAGTCCGACGCGGGTTCGGTACGCCAAATCCCGGGGTGGCCCGCGCCTAACCCCGGGGCTGCACCCCGGCGCCAGCGGTAGGCCTCAGGGCTGAACATTACGGCCGTGATCAAGCGTCCCGTCACCGTTCTGACGATCGAGTTCGAGCTCGATGCCGCCCCGATAGCGGGCCGGCTGCTCGACGAAAGCCACACCTGCCATCAGTTCACCGGCTGGGTCGGCTTGACCCACGCCGTGCGCACCGCTCTTGCCGCGGCTGCCGCATCACCCCAGCACCCCGACCGTTCAAGGAGAACACGTTGAAACTGCTCAACGGCCGGCGCCCGATTGCCGCCGTGGCCATCACCGCCGCGGTGGCCGCAATCGCTGCACCGGTGGTCATCGCGAGCCCAGCAGAAGCCGCCGGCACCCAGGCGTACTTCACCGCCCACGGTGGAACCGTCCAGCCATTTGTGGTCCCCACGGCGGTCTCGCGCATCTTCGTCTCCGCCATCGGCGGATCGGGAGGTCCAGGAGCTTCGCGGGGGAGTTTCTCCGGTGGAAGCGGTGGCGCCGCTGGTTCGGTCACGGCCGCGCTTGCGGTCACCCCGGGTCAGACGCTGAACATCTACATCGGCGACGCCGGGGCGGCTGCCACGAGCAACTCAAGGGGAGCCGGCGGCGCCAGCAGCCACCTGAGTGTGGCCGGGGCATTCGTCGACGGCGGCGACGGCGGTGCCGGTGACCAGGCAGTTCTCGGTGCCGGGGGCGGGGGCGGCGGTACGACCGTCATCACCGCAGGCTCGACGGCGCTGCTGGCCGCCGGCGGCGGGGGCGGTGGCGGTGGCGGTGGCGCCGAAGCGACCGCCGCCGGTGGCGCCGGCGGGGCCGGCGGCAATCCCGCCGGGAACGGCCGCGACGGCGACGGCCCGGTGCCCGGCCCGGGAGGTCGCGGCGCGCAAACTGGGTTTGGCGTCAGTGGTCAGGTGGGCCAGGACAGGCTGGACCTCGCCGCTGGAGGGGGCGGCGGCGGCGCCGGGTGGAACATCCCCGGCGGCCAGACCGGCGGCGGCGCCGGAGGGAAATCGTCGCTGGCCGGGAATACCTTCGGCAACGGCGGCGGGGGTGGCGGCGGCGCGGGCGCGTCCTCGGCCGAGGCGACCGCGTCCGCCGTGCATTTCGCCACCGCCAGAGGGTTCGGCAACGGAAGTGTCTTCATCACTTGGGATCAGCCGCCCACGACCACCACCTTGCAGGGGACCGGCTTCTCCCGGGCGGGAGAACCGGCCACCTTCACCGCGATCGTAGGTCCCGGGACGCCCGTCGCCGGGGAGCCCGTCGGTACCGGCACCGTCGGTTTCTTTGACGGCGCAAGGCTCCTCGGCAACACGCCGCTGCGGCTGAATGCAGCGGGCCAGGATGTCGCCGTGTTCTCGACCTCGACCTTGGCGCCCGGCCAGCACAGCATCACCGCGGCCTACAACGGCGACACCGTCTATGCCGGCAGCACCTCCGATCCCCTTAGCCAAGAAGTCGCAGCGCCCATCGTCTTCACGAGTAGGGCCAGGCTGTCAGGAGTGGTCGGTGTCCCGCTGTCGTTCACCGTGCGCACGACCGGATTCCCGCCGCCCGGATTGTTGGCGCATGGCAAGCTCGACGGCTTGACGCTGACCGACCACGGCGACGGCACGGCCACGCTGGCCGGAACCCCTGTAGCGGCAGGCACTTTCTCCATCTCGCTGATTGCGGCGAGCATCGTCAACGCGGTGGTGCAGCAAACGCTCACCCTGACCGTCACCCTCAACCCGCTGTCGGTGACGGCGAGCACCCTGCCACCCGCCTTCGTCGGCCAGGCGTACACGGCGACCCTCACGAGCCAGGGAGGAACCCCTTCGTACACCTGGACTCTGGTCAGCGGCCCACTCCCGAAGGGAATCATCTTGAACGCGGCGACTGGAGTGCTCAGCGGCACGCCCACCACGGCCGGGACGACCGGCTTCACCGTCAAGGTCACGGACTCCACCAGCCCCACCCGGCGCACCGCGATCAAGGCATTGAGCCTGACCTCCAAGGGGATCGTGCCAGCTGTTTACGCCACCAATGGCGGCAACAACTCCGTCACCTCCTACCCGCTGGGCACCGGCAACCTGACACCGGCCACCCTGCTCTCCGGGACGGCCCAGGGCCTTTCCGGTCCCGACGGTGTTGTCCTCAACGACGCAGGCAGGCTCTTCGTCGCCGACAGCGGCACCAACGCCATCACCGAGTACGACCGCGGCGCGACCACACCCACCGTCACGATCAGCGGCTCCAACACGGGTCTCGCATCACCAGCAGGACTGACCCTCGATGGCGCCGGCCGGCTGTTCGTCGCCAACCGGGCCTCCAACAGCGTCACCATTTACGCCGCCGGCGCAAGTGGAAATGTGGCCCCGCTGCTCACCCTTGCGGGACCGGATACCGCGCTCTCCAGCCCCGCTGCGGTCGCGATCGACGGGAGCGGCCGGCTCTGGGTCGCCAACGCGAGTGGCAACAGCCTCACCGCCTACGCGGCCGGCGGCGTCAAGCCGGTCGCCCGGATCTTCGGGTCAGCTACCGGACTCAACGAGCCGCAGGGACTTGCTGAGGACGCGAGCGGCAACCTGCTGGCCGTCAACACTTTCGGCGAGTCGGTCACCGCTTACGCGACCGCTTCGATCGGAGCAACCAGCAGTCCGAACGTCGCTCCGATCCGCACCATCTCAGGGTCGTCGACCGGGCTGAGCTTCCCGGACGGCATCGACGTCGACAGCAGCGGCCGGATCTACGTGGCCAACCAGTTCGACAACGACATCACCAGCTACCCCGCGACCGCCAACGGCAACGTGACCCCGCTGGCCACCATCGCCGGCGGCAACACCGGCCTTGCCGGACCGGGTGCTATCGCCGTTACCCCGCCGCTCTCAGTGCTCACTCACAGCCTGCCCTCGGCGCGGGTCGGCCACGGCTACCGCGTCGATTTACAGGCGGGGCAGGGCACCAGCCCCTACGTCTGGACTCTGGCACGAGGAGGGCTGGCGCCCGGCCTGTGGCTGCAACGCGACGGCACCATCGCCGGAACACCGCGTCACAGCGGCCGCTGGACGTTTACGGTCTGCGTCACAGATACCTCTCGTCCGTACGCTCACGCCACCCAGTCCCTCACGGTCACGGTGGCCGGACGATGACCACCACCAGCCGCATCCAGTCCCCGTCCAGCTACTCCCTCGACACTGGCTGGCGCGCCGAACGTGAACGGCTCGCCAGCCTGACGCGCCTCTACGACGACACCACGCTCTGGCTGTGCCAGCAGTTGAACATCGGCCCGGGGGCACACTGCCTCGAACTCGGCGCCGGCACCGGCACCGTCGCCGAGGCACTCGCCGAACGCGTAATGCCGGGCGGCCTGGTGATCGACACGGATACGGATATCCGCTTTCTCGAACCGCTCGCCGACCGCGCCCTTCGTGTCGAACAGCCGACGTCACAGCGGGTCTGCCGGATGGGCCGTTCAACCTCATCCACGCCCGGTTGCTGCTCGAGCATCTCCCGCAGCGGCTTGAGGTGGACCCCGAGTTCGGCCGGCGCCTGCCTCGCGCGCTCGCCCAGGCCGGTCTCGTCGACATCGGCACCCACGCTCAAGCCAGGCCGGTCTACGCCGACCCCCGACGCGGGGTCCCGCAATGGGAACTCCTCGTCGCCCAACTCGGTCCCGCCCTGCTCGCCGAAAGGCTCGTCCAACAGGCCGATCTCGACTCCTTCGCGAGCCTCTGCCATGACGGCACCACAGTCTTCTTCGCACCTGTCATGGTGAGCAGCTGGGGGCGCCGCCCCATCGCGCCCAGCAGCCGGCCATGTGCGGAGGCGCCAGCCGGAACCACCACCTCCGGACCGACAATGCCCCCCGCCCTACTCATTTCCGGCATGTCCGGAAGGAACATTGCGACGCATGCCTCAGCAAGCTCATTCGAAGCCGAGGGCAGCACAGGATCGGTCTGCACGGTGACCTCACTTCAGTAAGTACTCAGTAGAGAGAATTCTGAAACGAACTCGTCGGGTCAAGGCTCAGCCCGAGCAGCCGGGATGCGCTGCCAAGGGCCGCGACGGCGAGCTGCCGACCAACACACGTGCCGGCTACGCTGCACGTCGTGCCAGTGGACGTTCAAACCGAAGTGGACATCGCGCTCCCCCGAGATCGGGTGGCGCGTTTCGCCGCCGACCCGGACAACGCCACCGCCTGGTACGCAAACATCAAGTCGGTCGAGTGGAAGTCAGAGCGGCCGCTCGTAGTCGGATCCAAGCTCGCCTTCACGGCGCAGTTCCTTGGCCGCCGCCTCGCTTACACGTATGAGGTCCGGGATTGGGTGCCAGCCAGACGGTTCGTAATGAGCACCAGTGCAGGCCCGTTCCCCATGGAGACCACTTACGAGTGGGACGACACAGCAGACGGCGGAACCCGCATGAGACTGCGGAATCGAGGAGAACCGACGGGCTTCTCCCGCTGGTTAGCACCATTGATGGCCGTGTCGATGCGCCGCGCCAACCGTAAAGATCTCAACAGCCTCAAGCAGGTTCTGGAAGGGGCACGCTGAGCCTCAGTGGGCAGAGCCCACACGCAGCACGAAGGCAATCAACGGGATTTGCGATTCCGTCCGCCATGAACCCGCCTCTGGGCGAACTCGTGCATCAAATGCGAACGCGACGAGGGCTCTCGCTGCGCCAAGTTCAAGAGCAAACGGGCGTTGATCTCGCGACCATTCGCAAACTGGAACTCGGTGGAGGCTGCGGTTCAAAGACCGGGGCTCCTCTCTTGCGATGGCTCAGCGATATGGGCCGCCAACGACCGGCTCGACTGAGAATAGAGGGTGACTGGCCGGGCTCGCGTGAACGCGGTTCGGCGACCCGACAATCCAGCCACCCACAGTGGCGGGTGTCGCTTCTGAGGCGACAGTCCGTGCTCGGCACGCGGCACCGAAGCGCCGCCGTTACGCGCTCGCGGCTCCGAGTTCAGCGGCCCGCTGTGCGCCGTCGGCAAAGAACGCCGCGACGAGACTGACGGTCGGCGTCTGGGTCCAGGTGCGGACGGCACCGAACGGTTCGGTGAAGAACGGATCAGCTGCGGGAACGGATGCCGGCCCGACGTAGACGTACGGATCAGCGATCGTTCCGTCACCGGCCAGCCCGCCGAAGTTGCAATTATCCCGGCGGATGGCGACGTCGAGATGCTCGGGCCATAGGGTCTGCTTGCTGTCCGGTGCGAAGGTCGACAGTGCCTCAGAAACCCTCGTGTACCAGTCGATAATGGCTCCTGCAGCGGTGGTATCTACCGGCAGCGGAGCGTCGGGAAGCAGCGGGGTGGCTGTCGGGTAGACGCCTTCGGGAGCTCCCGGCGCGATTCCCACCAGGTCCGCGGCGGCGCGCAAGGTGCGGTACGGGCCCGCACGCGTGCCGGTCCGATCGGTGACCGTCAGGTGCTCGGCGCCGAGCGTGATGACGCGATCGTCGGGGCCGAACGCAGGAGTGGCGAACCCGCCCGGGGTGACGTGCAGTCCGATGCGGCGCGTCTCGGCGTATAGCGCCGCGGCGAGCACGTGCTCGCAGACGGCGTGCAGCGCGTCACGAGTCGCCGCGAGGTCGCCGGACTTCATAACCCGGACTCCTCCAGTAGCCGCCGCCAGACTTCGCTGACCGTCGGGAAGGAGGGTACGGCGTGCCAGACGTCGTCGAGCCCCCGAGCGACCCGGAGGTGCATTCCCGAAGCTCGAGATGCAACCTGATCGAAAGCAGGATCGACCGCGCGGCTGAACTCTCAGTAACGCTCGCCCGAGCCGGCTAGCTGACCGTTACGATTGCGGCCGTTCGACGCACTGTGCAAGAAGGCGTCGAGCTGACCGGAGGTGGTGGTGACGGCGACGTGGCATCGGGTTGATGACACCGACGTTCCAGGCGACGGACGCGTGCGCAGCGTCGAGGTCGGTGGGCGAAGTGTCGCGATGGCTCGATGCGGGGCGCGGCTGGGGGCACTTGAGAACCATTGCCCACACCAGGGTGGGCCGCTCGGCGAGGGCTCCATCGAGAAGGGTCTGCTGCGCTGTCCATGGCACGGCTATGACTACGACCCCATCACCGGAGAGGCGGCCGGCGGATTCAACGACACCGTGCCGAGTTACCCCGTCGAAGAGCGGCCGGATGGCGTCTTCGTTGAGCTGCCAGACGCACCACCGCCGGCGCGCACCGTAGGTGACGCTTTGGTGGAGACTCTCGTCGCTTTTGGCATTACGCACGTTTTCGGGATGGTCGGACACTCGAACCTCGGATTTGCTGACGCTCTGCGCAGGGCAGAGGAACGCGGCGAGATCACCTACATCGGAATCCGGCATGAGGGCGCGGCCGCATTCGCCGCGAGCGCGTACGGGAAGCTCACGGGCCGGCCGGCGGTGTGCTTCGCGATTGCCGGTCCCGGCTCGACGAACCTGCTCACTGGCCTGTACGACGCGAAACTCGATGGCTCACCTGTCGTCGCCGTCTCCGGCCAAGTGCCGTCGAAGGACCGAGGCCGCGGCGCGTTCCAGGACCTCGACCTGTCCTCGGTGTTCTCCGACGTCGCCGTCTCCTCGCAGGTCGTGCTCGCTGGCAGCGACCATGCCGAACTCGCCGCGCTCGCGGTCAAACGGGCCATCGACGGGCGCGGGGTAGCGCACCTTGTACTACCCGATGAGGTCCAGGTGCTCGGCTCGGAGCAGCCGGCCGCCAAACCCGCTGGACGCTTCACCAGCCGCCGGATCCTCCCGGACGAGCATTCCCTCGAGCGCGCAGCCGACTTGGTGCGGGAGGCCCGCCGCCCGGTCCTCATCGTCGGCCACGGCGCTCGAACCGCCTGTGCGCAGATCGAACTTCTCGCTGAACGCCTCGGTACGCCCGTGCTCACGACCTTCAAAGCCAAAGGACTGATTCCTGACACCCATCCGCTGGGGGCCGGGGTTCTCGGCCGGAGCGGAACCCCGGTCGCCAGTTGGTTGATGAACGAATCGGACCTGCTGATCGTGGTCGGCGCTTCGTTCTCGAACCACACCGGCATCCCGGCGTATAAGCCGGTCATCCAGATCGACGACGCGCACACCGCGATCGGCCGGTTCAACGCCGTCGCAGCGCATCTACTCGGTGACGCGGCACTCACCGTTGCAGCCTTGGATGACCGCATCGGTGACGCGAACGCCGATGACCAGACGGCTGACGTCGCGGAGCGCTGGACGATCTGGCGGGCCGAGAAGGCGCGACGAGTGGCCGACGACCGCGGAGCGGGGGTGTCCGCCGCGGCAGTCTTCGACGCCCTCGGCCGTCACCTCCCCGTCGACGCCGTTGTCACGGTGGACGTCGGCAATCATGCGTATTCACTAGGCCGCTACCTGGAGTCGGCGGGGCAGCCGGTGCTGATGTCGGGCTACCTGGGCTCCATCGGTTTCGGCTATCCGGCTGCGCTGGGCGCGTGGGCCGCCGCTCCCGGTCGCCCGATTCTCGCGGTCACGGGTGATGGCGGATTCGGCCAGTACAGCGCCGAGCTGCTCACCGCGGTCAAGTACGGCATACCCATCAAGCACCTGCTGCTCGACAACAAATCGCTGGGCAAGATCAGCAAGGAGCAGCTCGCAGCTGGAGTGCCCGTCTGGCACACATCGCTGCACAACCCGGACTGGGCCGCCTACGCGGAACTCTGTGGCGCCAAGGGCATTCGGGTCGATCGTCGGGAGCAGCTTGATGAGGCGTTGGCGGCACTGTTCGCCGCCGAGGGACCCGCCCTACTGTGCGTGCAACAAGACGCCCAACTTCTTTGACTGGTGAAAGGGAATCCATGACGAGCCCGCCCGCGGCCTACAACGATCTTCGTGCGCTTTTCATCAACTGCACGTTGAAACGCTCGCCGGAGATCAGCAACACGCAGGGCCTCGTCGACGCGAGCGCACACATCATGCGGTCCCACGGAGTCACGGTCGAGGTCGTCCGGGCGATCGACCACGACATCGCCACCGGCGTCTGGCCAGACATGCGCGAGCACGGCTGTGCGACCGACGGCTGGCCGCCCATTTTCGAGCAGGTGCTCGCGGCCGACATCCTCGTGCTCGCCGGCCCGATCTGGCTTGGTGACAACAGCTCGGTGATGAAGCAGGTGCATGAGCGGCTCTACGGCGGCTCGCATCTGCTCAACGACGCTGGCCAGTACCTGTACTACGGACGCGTGGCCGGCTGCTTCATCACCGGCAACGAGGACGGCATCAAACACTGCGCGCAGAACGTGCTCTACACGCTGCAGCACATCGGCTACACGATCCCGCCTCAGGCTGACGCTGGCTGGATCGGCGAAGCCGGACCGGGCCCGTCCTACCTCGACCCGGACTCCGGTGGTCCGGAGAACGATTTCACCAACCGCAATACGACATTCATGACCTGGAACCTCATTCACCTGGCGAGAATCCTCAAGGACGCCGGAGGGATCCCCGCGTTCGGTAACCAGCGTTCCGAGTGGGACGCCGGATGCCGGTTCGACTACGAGAACCCCGAGTACCGGTGAGCCGTGTAGGCGTCGTCTCCGCGCGGAGCATGGCTGCGCTCACTGCCAAATCCATTCTGCCGATGCACCCCAACAGGCCAGGAGCGTCTGCTGCCCCGGAGTTCGACAATGTCGTTGCTCATGGCCCGTTGCCTTGAAGCCAGCGACGGCCTCGCTACACTCCGATATGGCCGGTCGGCTCTTCGACGCCACGGGTGCCCGTCAGTAGTTGAAGACGAGCGCGCCACCGGTGGTGTATTCGAGGACCGCCGGGACGCCGGCAACCTGGCGCCATCGAGGCACCGGCAAGGTCGCCATCGTGGCTCTCCGCGTAAAGGTGCGTCTCGTCACCGAAGAGTTCGGCCAACTCGCTCGTGTCGGTGGCACATCCAACCCAGGTGAGCAGCGAGGTGTAGTACGTCGCCGCCTTGACCTCGGGGGCAACGCCGGCCGCATCGGCGAGCCGCATGGCGATCACGGTCTGGCGAAGGACCCGCTCCATCGGCTGGCCCATGCCGAGGTCCGAGACCAGCGATAACGTCGCCACCAGTTGCGAGCGTTTCACCGGCTCGGGCAGCATTTCAGGAGCCTACCGATCCGATCGCCGGCTGGAGGGTCCGCAGGCCGCGTCCCAGGCTGTCGTAGAACCTGGGTTTTGCCAAACGGGGCACGCGGGTCGGCCGAGTGCTGCTCGTGACGCTCTCGGTGCTGGCGTCCGACCTCAGGCGAGCGACCGAGAGCCGGCGTCGCCTGACCACGCGCGGCGCGAAAGCAGCCGCAGCCCATTCAAGCCGACGAGCACGGTGGAACCCTCATGCCCTGCGACACCGAGTGGCAGCGGCAAGTGTCCGGCCAGATCGATGATGACCAGCGTGGTGATGACCAGCGCAGCGATCACGAGGTTCTGCATCACCACGCGGCGAGCCCGGCGGGAAATAGCAATGACCGCGGGCAGGGTCGCGAGATCGTCCTGGACGAGGACCACGTCGGCGGTATCGAGGGCCAGGTCGGCGCCGTGGCGGCCCATAGCGACGCCAGTGCTAGCGGCAGCCAGGGCCGGCGCGTCGTTGACTCCATCGCCGACGACCATCACGTGCGCCTCGTCCCGCGCCAGCGACCTCACCGCGGCCACCTTGTCCTCGGGCAACAGCTCTGCACGCACATCAGTCAGGCCGACCTCTGCCGCCAGCTGGCGGGCAGCGGCGGCGTTATCCCCGGTCAGCAGGACCGGACGGCGACCGGTGACGGCGGTGAGCTGGCCAACCGTCGCGGCGGCGGCTGGCCTGATCCGGTCGGCGAAGCCGAGTACCCCGGCAGGCGTGCCCTCGACCGTGACGATGACCGCTGTCCGCCCAGCGGTCTGCAACTCGCGGATGACCGCGGCGGTAGCGCAATCGGTATGGGTCTCATCGAGCAGCAGCGGGCTGCCAACCGAGACGAGGCGGTGGCCGACCGTTGCGGTGACCCCGCGTCCCGGTTGTGAGTCGAAGCCGGTCACGGCTGGGATGCCTATGCCGCGGTCGTGGGCTGCGGCCACGACGGCGCGGGCGAGAGGGTGTTCGCTCGGTCCTTCTGCGGCCGCGGCGAGCGCGAGCAGTTCCTCCTCGCCGAGGCTGGCCGGCGCCAGCAGGCGAACCTCGGTGACGCGCGGCGCTCCCGCTGTCAGCGTGCCGGTTTTGTCGAAGGCGATCACGCTGGTGTGACCGAGCTGTTCCATGACCACTGCTGACTTGACCAGGACCCCGTGACGCCCCGCGGTGGCTATCGCTGACAGCAATGGAGGCATCGTGGCAAGCACCACCGCGCAAGGCGAGGCGACGATCATGAACGTCATCGCCCGGAGCAAGCTCGGCGCCAGCGCTGACCCGAACGCCAGCGGCAATGCCAGCAGGGCCAGGGTCGCTAGGACAACGCCGACCGAGTACCGCCGCTCCACCTTCTCGATGAACAGCTGGGTGCGCGCCTTGGTCGCAGACGCTGACTCGACCTGCCGGACGATGCGCGCCACCACGCTGTCGGCGGCGGGCCGTTGGACGCGAACCCGCAGTGCTCCGGTGCCATTGACCGTTCCGGCAAACACCTCGTCGCCCACGGTCTTAGTCACCGGCAGTGGCTCCCCGGTGATGGACGCTTGATCGACATCGCTCGCGCCTTCTTCGACACGGCCATCGGCACCGACCCGCTCGCCGGGACGCACGAATACCAGGTCGCCCGGGACAAGCAGGGCGGTGTC
This sequence comes from Mycobacteriales bacterium, assembly GCA_038245655.1. Classification (GTDB taxonomy): domain Bacteria; phylum Actinomycetota; class Actinomycetes; order Frankiales; family Frankiaceae; genus DATAZK01. The sequence continues at coordinate 20,658 of JBBRSE010000023.1, forward strand.
GACCATTTCCTCGCGACCGTCGGCCAGCCGGCTCGCCTGCTCCGGAGCAAGGGTGAGCAGCGAGCGCACCGAGTCCCGGGTTCGTTTCGCGGCGACGGCTTCCAGCGTGCCCGAGGTGGAAAAGATGACGATGAGAAGCCCACCGTCCAGGGCCTGACCGATGCCGGCGGCCACCAGCGCCGCGACGATCATGAGGATGTCGACGTCGAGGGTTCTATGCCGTAGCGCCGCCAACCCGGCCACCGCCGGCTGCCAGCCCCCGGCGGCGTAGCAGGCGACGAAGAGCGCCGCGACAACGGCGTCAGGAGCACCCACCGCACGCGCCAGCAGGACAAGCAGGAACGCGACCAGTGACAACGCCGCCCAACGCACCTCCGGCAGGCCGAGGAACGAGGCCACTCGGCGGCTGCGCGCGGCGGCGCTGGCCCCAGACGGGTCCAACGCATTCGCGATCCCTGACAACTCGGTCCGATCAACCGACGACGGTGGGCGCTCCCAGTCTTCGATGTCGTTGTTCGCACGGACGATGACCGGCGGGTCGGTGTGACCATCACGCTCGCAGGTCGAGGTGTGGCTCATATCTGCGCCTCCGCCGTCGACAGCACTCGGGAGGCAGTCGGCGAAGCTGGTTGGTCGAGCAACTGACGGACCAGATCCCGAACGCCGGTGTCGACCAGCTCATACCAGACCCGCTGCCCGTCACGCTGCGCGCGGCACAAACCGGCCAAACGCAGCTTCGCCAGATGCTGACTAGTCGCGGCAACGCTGACCCCCGCGAGTTTAGCGAGGCAGCTAGGGTTCGATTCGCCCTGCGCCAGAGCGCAGACGATCTTCAACCGGGTCGGATCGGCGAGCAACCGCAGCCGGTTCGCGACAACCTCGACGATCGCCGGATCAGGCATGGCGAAGTCATCGAGATTTGCGTGCATACGCAAATGCTATGCCTTCGAAGGCGCCCCGGCGAACCGCAGTCTGCATTTGAGCCGCCGCGTCAGCGCGATGTACTCAGGATCCCAGCAACCAGCAGGCATCCGAGTACCCAGAAGCGAACGCATGCTCCTGGGACCCTAAGCCCGGCGCCCCGTGCTGGCCGAACGAGACCACGGCGCTGGTGAGTGCCACCCCGACGCAACCCCCGGTCTCCCGGGCCGTGTTGAAGATTCCCGAGGCGACGCCGGCCTTTGCATCGGGGACGGCGGCCAGCGCGATGCCGTCAGGGGGATCGTCAGGGCGGCGCCCGTCCCACCGAGCAACATCCCCGGCAGCATCGCCAGGTAGCTGCTGGATTCGTCGACGCGGGACAGCATCAGGAACGCGCACGCAGGCAACACGAGACCGCCGACGACGATGAGTCGGGCCGGCACATAGCGCACAGGACGCCGGTCAGCGGGGCAACCAGCAGAATCATCAACACCCACGGCAAAAGCGCGGTCGCAGCCTGCAGCGGCGAGGCGCCGCAGACCTGTTGCAAGAAGAGTGACGTGAACTAGAACGCACCGAACCAGGCGACGCCAATGGCGAACGTGACCAGGTTGGCGGCCGCGAAATTTCCCCGAAACAGCGCCGGGTCGAACAGCGGTGTCTGCGCACGCTGCTCCATCCGCACGAAGCCGACGACCGACACGGCGGCAACCAGCAGCGGACCCACGACGGCGGTGGACGTCCAGCCGTAGTCCGGCCCTCGAGTGAAGGCGAACGTCAGCGCGAAGAGCGCCACGGCGGCGCGGCAGAGTCCGGCGATATCAAGACGCCGGTCCGCTGACGGGTCACGCGATTCGGGGACGAAATGCCGCGCCAGCACGATCGCCAGCACGCCGGCAGGCACGTTGATGAGCAGTGCCCAGCGCCAATTCAGTGCCTGCGTCAACACTCCGCCCACGAGAGGACCGACGGCGAGGCGATCGCACCTATCGATCCCCACAGTCCCATCGCCAGAGTGGGCGGCGTGAGTAGAGCCGCGCCGGTGTCGGCAAGCCGTCCACCAGTCAGCAGGAAGCTGGCAAAACTGAGCAGCTAGGCATCCACCACCCAGGCCGTGCCTGCGACCCCGGCGTTGAGGTCGCGAGAGATCGACGGCAGCGCGACGTTGACGACCGTGTTGTCCAGGCTCGTCATCACGACGCCGAGCAGCACAGCCGTCAGGGCCAGCCACCGCCGGACGCCCGGCGGGCGCGCGTTTCGCTCATCAAAATCTCCTGCAACGGGACGCTGAACGGCGTCCGGCCGTCCTGCGCGCATGGCGAAGCCGCTAACCTGAAGGTCTGTCGCGGAGGCGCCGAATGGGTCGTGGCAGACCGTAGGTGGCGGCGCGCTCCCTCACCGTTCGTCGCCGCGGAAAGGGCCGCGAACGCCGGGAACGCCGTTTCGAACGAGGCAAGTTGAGGTGCGGTAAATGCTCGCTTCAGGTATGCGTTAACAGTGAGCAGATCCGACTGGACCCGCACGCCGAAGCCTGAGCGACCCGGCCCCGGGCAGGAGTCGGTGTGGGACTACCCGCGGCCCCCGCGATTGGAGCGATCGTCGACCTTGGTCGAGATCACGTTCGGCGGGCAGGTGCTGGTCCGCACCACCTCGTCGTTACGAGTGTTGGAAACCAGCCATCCGCCGGTGCATTACGTGCCGATCGCCGATGTGGCGCCGGGAATGCTCACCCCGTCAGAGCGGCACTCGTGGTGTGAGTGGAAAGGCGAAGCCGACTACTTCGATGTGGCCGGCGGCGGCCGCATCGAAGCAGCCGCTGCCTGGACGTACCCGGCGCCCGTGACGAGCTTTGCAGCCCTGCTCGGTCATGTCGCGTTCTATCCCGGCCGCATGGACGGCTGCTGGCTCGACGGCGAACAGGTGCAGGCCCAGCCGGGAGACTTCTACGGAGGCTGGCGAACGTCCAAAGTCGTCGGTCCGTTCAAAGGTGCGCCGGGCACCGGCGGTTGGTAGCGGTGCGTGACGCCACGCCGGAGCCGGTGAGCCCGCTCGCCCCAGGCCTGGCGGGGGGCCAACTGCTGCACCAGTACTGGGCCGATGTCGTGTTCCTGCACTGGCCGGTCCCCGCGTCCGACGTCGCTCCGCTATTGCCCGCCGGCGTCCGTCCCGACCAGTACGATGGGACGAGCTGGGTCGGCCTTGTCCATTTCCGCATGCAACGGCTCGGACTCGGACGCCTCCCCCGGCTGCCCTGGCTCGGCGACTTTGCCGAGACGAACGTCCGGCTGTACTCCGTTGACAACGAGGGCCGGCGCGGAGTCGTCTTCTGCTGCCTGGACGCTGACCGCGCACTACCCGTATTTGCGGCCCGCACCCTGGCGGCACTGCCGTACAACTGGGCCCCGAGCCAGGTCCGCAAGACCGCAGAAACGCTGCAGTACCAGACTATCCGGCGCTGGCCAGGCCCCAAGGGAGTCCACTCGCAGACGTTGATCCGCATCGGGGACGCCCTCGCAGCGCCGAGCCCGCTCGAACACTTCCTCACCGCACGCTGGGCCCTGCACACATCCCGGATCGGATTGCACGGCAGGCACACCGTCCGCTGGCCCAACGAGCACCCGCCGTGGCCGCTGCACTCAGCGGAACTGCTCAACCTCGACGAGAATCTGGTGGCCGCCGCCGGCCTGCCGCAAGCCGGCCGGGGGCAACCCGCCAGCGTGCTCTACTCCCCCGGTCTCCCGGTACGGTTTGGCCGCTGGGAAAAACTGCCGCGGCAATGACCTCAGGTTGCAAGGATCAAGGGGTGCCGCACCATCGGAGTCGCGGGACAGCCCGAGAAGTGCAAATGGATCACCGAGCAACTCGGCTTCGAGGCGGCGATTTATCTGGTCTCGCGCGAAGACGTCCCCACGGGCGGGGTCGGCGCCTTTCCGGATGCGCTGCGGAAGCTGTTCGCGGGCGAGAACGTCGGGGAAGCTGATGCTCGCCGTCCAGTGACCACGGCAGCAAGCTGACCAGCTGTGCGCTATTCCAGCGCAAACCTTGCCCCTGAGGCGCCCGGCCGGGTTGTCCGGCCGGCGGCGACTCGGTGGTGGCGCCTGACGCTTGCCGTTCGGTACACCCGCCTCGGCGTGTCGCCTACCTGGCGGCAAGGGACGAAGCCGTAGCCACCCCCCATCTGCACGGCCACGACTCTCCCGGCTCAGCCGGTCCGGCCCACGTGTTGCCGTACTGGCGACTCAGGCGATGACGTAGTCGGCGGTGTCGACGGCGCGAGTCCACTCCCAGTACTGGTAGAGCGGCCAGGGACTCAGCGTGAAGACCTTGCCCTGCGAATTCTTGTAATGGCTGTGAGCAATGGACGGATGCGCCCAGACGAGGCCGCCGATCTCTTTCTGATAGCGCCCGGCGTAGTCGTCATGCGCCTGCTGGCTGATCTCGATCGTGCGTGCGCCCGTGGTGAGAACCTGGCGGATCGCGTCCATCGCGTAGTGGACCTGGAACTCCGAGTGGTAAAAGAGGCCAGCTCCGGCGGCCAGGTTGGTCCCCGGTCCGTACACGCAGAACAGGTTCGGGAAGTTCGGCATGGTGATGCCGAGATAGGCGGTCGCCGCGTCGCCCCACTGCTCGCGCAGGGATACCCCACCGCGTCCCCTGACGTTCATCGTCGCGAGGAAATCGCTGTGCCGAAACCCGGTGGCGTAGCAGATGACATCGACCTCGTGGACAACACCGTCGGCGGTCACCACACCCTCCGGAACGATCCGGTCGATGGCAGTGCGGAGCAGCTCCACGTTCGGCTTCATCAAGCACCGCAGCCATGAACCGTTGTCCTGCAGAACCCGCTTGCCCATGGGCGGATAGTCGGGCGTCGACAGCTCGATCAGGTCGGGACGATCAGCAAGCAGCGAGCGCATCCAGCGTGAAAGGAGCTGCCCGCGCTGATCGTTGATGGGATTGACCGCCGTGCCGGTAGCGGCCTGGTATTGCGGGTCCACCCGGTACTGGTCCATCCCCATCGCGATTCCGGGGAACGTCACCAGGAAGCGAAACCACCTGCCGTAGAAGGGCAAATGACGCTGCGCCCACTGGTCACCCGGTGCCACGCTGGCGTGGTAGTGCATATTCGGGATGATCCATTGCGGCGTCCGCTGAAAGATCGCCAGAGACTCGACCCGGTCGGCGATGGTCGGAGCGATTTGGAACCCGCTCGCGCCTGCGCCGAGGAGCGCGAACCGGGAGCCCGTCACGTCCAGGTCGGCCGGCCACCGGGCCGAGTGGAACGAGGGTCCGGCGAACGAGTCCATCCCCGCAATCTGCGGCAGGTTCGGCAGGTTGAGCGCGCCGACCGCGCTGATGACAAACCGCGCTTCAAGCGTCTCCTCGGCACCGGCCGGCGTGCGCATCGTGATCCGCCACAGGCCCGCCGACTCGTCCCAGGTGAGCGACAGAACCGTTGTACCGAAGCGGCAATGCGGGCCGAGGTTGTACTTCTCGACAACGCCGGCGAAGTAGGCGCGCAGCTCCGGCTGCTGGCAGTAGTACTCGCTCCAGTGATCGGCCGGCTCGAACGAATAGCAGTACTGATGGCTGCCGACATCGACCCTGGCGCCCGGATAGCTGTTCTCCCACCAAGTTCCGCCGGGGCCGTCGTTCTTGTCGATGATGGTGAACGGCAGCCCGGCCTGGGTGAGCCGAACGCCAGCCAGGATCCCTGACTCCCCGCAGCCGATCACGACGACGGGAGACGCTGCCCGGGCCTGCGCCGGAACGTCGCGGCCCCAGGTGATCGCGCCGCTGTCGCCGCCGGCGAATTGCAGGTCGTCGAAGAACATCCCTTCGAGGGCGCCGTGGACGGGCTGGCAACCTTGGAACTCCATCATTTCCCGGAGCAGCTCGTGTGTCAGCGGGTGCGGCTCGCAGCCGCCATCCCGATAGGCCGCGATCGCCGGTGCGGCGCGCCGCCGCGCCTCGGCGAGGTCCTCAGGCGGCATCCCGCTCTGGAAGTCCAAAGACGAAGCGAGTCGCGGTCTCAGGTCCCCCCGGATCCACGACGGATCGCCCGTCATATGGACGAGCGAGCACAGCAGCGTCGGGACGCTGACGTCCTCGAGCGCCGCGGCGATCGCGTCATCGTCGTCGGTGAACGGCTCTCCGGCGTGCGGGTTGCGGGCTGACAGCGCTGTCATCGTCCAGACCCTAGCGGCCGAGTGGACGGCTCAGTCGGCCGGCGTCGCCAGGATGAACGGCTCGGTACCCACGACGGTCAACTGACCGGCACGAGGTGCGTGCTGGCCGGCACGTAAAGCGGGTGCCGAGGCTCACCGCCCGAGGTGTGACCAAGGCAATGGGCGTCCGCAAGCAGTTCAACCACGGCCGCTGATCTGCCCCTGAGACTTCCGCCCCATCCCCAGGCGGCGATTGTCTTCTTGCACCCACGACCTATAGTCAAGACCACCCGACCCGCCCGTCGCGCCGTGCATGCTGTCAACGTCGTCGCGCCCACAGGAGGTCGTATGTCGGTCGGTGGCCCGCTTCGCCGCCTGTGGCGACGCGTCGCAGAAGCCCCGGCGCCACCCACGACCAAGCCGGCTCCGGAGCCTGTAGTGCACGCAGAGCCTGCGCAACTGGATTCACGGCTGAAGGCAGCGGACATGTTGCGCGTAGTTGGCGAACATGAAGCGGCACTCGCCACCTACGCGAGCGTCGTCGACAGCTATGAAGCGGCCTGCGCCCAGGTGGACCACGCGTACTACGACTGGTCATTCCCCCTGGCGTCCCGAGCGGCGGCGGCGATGGTGTTCCGGGCAGACACGCTGGTGGCGCTGGGAAGGTATGACGAGGCGGTCGCCGGCTACGAGCTAGCGGTCACCCGCTTTCGCGACGCCAACGCCGAATCGTCCAGCGAAACCGACGACGCTTCACGCGACTGGGCCGCCGTTGCCCAGGAGAAGCTCGACCAACTTCGCGGGCACTGGCCGGAGTAACGGCATTCGGCGTGCTCCGGGTCTGTCGAGCAAACCTCGGGCACGCGGACGCGGACGACCTTTGGTTGCCCGGGTTCAGACGCGTGTCGCCCAGATGATCTTCGGATTGGGCAAACTTGCACGCTCATGGCCGAGGCCAGCGATCTGGGTCGGGCAGTCGCGGGCTGCAGCGCGCGGGGCGCCCAGAGCTGCGTTTGGAGTTCGGCGTCGGCCAGCGTTCGGGCCGTCAATGCGCGCTGGGACTCGTCTTCCATGACGCTGCCTAGTGCCTGCCGGAGAAATATGACAGCCGGAGGGCTCGCCATGTCACACCGCAAGCGCCTGTGTAGTCCTCTCAGTAGGCGCCAACCTGCGGCGCCGGAATCGGAGTGACAATACGTCATGACCACGCTCGCCTACTCCCGCCGCGGTAAGGGAGCGACCCTCGTTCTGCTGCACGGCCTGGGGTCATCCCGCCAAGCCTGGAACCCCGTGATTCCAGCACTTTCGGAGCACTTCGACATCATCGCCATCGACCTTCCCGGCTTTGGTGACTCACCCTCCCTGCCTGCTGGCGTCGAGCCGCTCCCCGCGACCCTCGCGGTAAGCGTCGCCGACCTGCTCGACGAGTTGAGCATCATCAACCCGCACCTCGCCGGAAACTCCCTCGGAGGCTGGGTCGCCCTGGAACTCGCCCAGCTCGTCCCGGCCGCATCACTGACGCTGCTGTCACCGGCCGGGCTCTGGAGGAAACACACGCCGTACTACTGCCGGGTCAGCCTGCGGACCTCGCGCTGGCTGGCTGCGCACGCCACGACGGTCCTTGCCCGCCTGGTGAACCACCGCCTCGGAAGGCTGCTGGTCCTGGGTCAGGTACTCGGCCGTCCCCTCCGGATCGAGCCTGAGCACGCGCGAGCCGCCATCCGTGACCTGGCTTCCTGCCCGGGATTTCACGCCACGCTGGAGGCGACGCTCCATCGCCGCTACGAGGCCGGCGCACCCATCGAGACTCCCGTGACGCTCGCCTTCGGCTCCCGCGACTGGCTGCTACGGCCGCGCCAGTCTCGACACGTCGACCAGTTGCCGCCCAACTCTCGCCTCACGACCCTCCCCCGCTGCGGCCACGTCCCGATGGCCGACGATCCCGCAGCCATAGCCGCCGTCATCACCGCTGCCGCCGGCCGGGACAGGGTCGCGTTATCAGAGCTGGTCGACGCGCGTCACGCGTAAGACCGCGGCACCCACCTCGTCCGACTCCTCCAGATCGACCTCGCCGCTGATGCCCCAGTCATGGTCACCGGCCGGGTCCTCGAAGATCTGGCGGACCAGCCAGCGGGTCGGCTCGACGTCGATCATCAGCAGCGCCGCGCTGCGGGCCGACATTCCGGTGCCCATCTCGTCGTACTCGGCCCAGTACGGCTCCAGCGCCGCCGCCCACGCCGCCGCGTCGAACCCGCAGGCAGCGTCGAGCTCGCCAAGCAGGTCGTAGCGGCGGATCGCGGCCAGCTCGACGCGGCGGAAGAGCTGGTTGCGTACCAGGACCCGAAAAGCCCGCTCGTTGCTGGTGACCCGCGGCGCCCCGTCGTCCACCACACCCGGCCGTACCTCGACCGCCTCGTCCGGATTCTGCAGCCGTTCCCACTCGTCGAGCAGGCTCGAGTCGGTCTGGCGTACGACCTCGCCGAGCCACTCCGTGAGATCGGTGACCTCATCGGTCTTGACCTCGTCGGGCACCGTGCGGTCCATCGCCTTGTAGGCGTCGGACAGGTAGCGCAAGACGAGCCCTTCCGAGCGCGCCAGGCCGTAGAAGCTGACGTATTCGATGAAGGTCATGGCCCGCTCGTACATGTCACGTGCCACCGATTTCGGGGTCAGCTCGTGATCAGCGACCCACGGCTGGCTGCGCTGGTAGATCTCGTACGCGGCCCCGAGCAAGTCCTGCAGCGGCTTGGGATACGTGACGTCTTCGAGCAGCTCCATCCGCTCCTCGTACTCGATCCCGTCGGCTTTCATCTGCGCGACCGCTTCACCCTTGGCCTTGTTCAGCTGGGCGCCGAGCACCTGGCGAGGGGCCTCGAGCGTGGCTTCCATGACCGAGAGCACGTCCAGCGCATAGGTCGGCGACTCGCGATCGAGCAACGCGAGCGCGGCAAGCGCAAACGTCGACAGCGGCTGGTTCAGTGCGAAGTCCGGCTGCAGATCGACAGTGAGGCGCAGCTGACGACCGGCGTCGTCCGGGACGTCCAGCCGCTCCACGACCTCACCGGCGATGAGCGCCTCGATGATGGCTTCGACCTGTTCGATCAAACGCTCCTGGACCTCCGCGGGCTCGTGGGTCGACGCCACCAGCGTCCGCAGCGCGGCCTCGCCGTCGCCCGGGCGGGCCAACACGTTGAGCACCATCGCGTGGCTCACTGCGAAGCTCGAGGTGAGCGTCTCGGGCGCCGACTCGATGAGCCGTGAATACGTCGGCCTGCCCCACGACACGAACCCCGCAGGAGGCGTCTTGCGTACGAGCTTGCGACGCTTCTTCGGGTCATCACCGGCTTTGGCGACGGCTCGCTCGTTTTCGATCACGTGGTCCGGCGCTTGGACGACGACGGTACCGGCGACGTCGAATCCGGCCCGGCCCGCACGCCCGGCAATCTGGTGAAACTCGCGGACCTTGAGATGACGGACCTTCTCACCGTCGTACTTGCTCAGCGCGGTGAGGACGACCGTGCGGATGGGCACGTTGATACCGACGCCGAGGGTGTCGGTGCCGCAAATGACTTTGAGCAGACCGGCTTGGGCCAGCAGCTCGACCAGCCGCCGGTACTTCGGCAGCATCCCGGCATGGTGAACTCCGATCCCGTGGCGGACGAGCCGTGAGAGCGTCGGCCCGAATCCGGTCGTGAAGCGAAAACCGCCGATGAGCTCGGCGATCGCGTCCTTCTCAGCGCGGCTGCAAACGTTCACGCTCATCAGCGCCTGCGCGCGTTCAACGGCGGACGCCTGGGTGAAGTGCACGACGTAAATCGGCGCCTCGTGGGTGGCCAGCAGATCCTCGATCGTCTCGTGCAGCGGGGTCAGCGCGTACGTGTAAGAGAGCGGGACCGGCCGCTCGACCCCGGAAACCAACACGGTCTCGCGCCCGGTCCGTTCGCGAAGGTCGGTGAGTAACTGGCTGACGTCTCCGAGGGTCGCCGACATGAGGACGAACTGGGTGTCGGGCAGCTCGAGCAGCGGGACCTGCCAGGCCCAGCCACGGTCAGGGTCGGCGTAGAAATGGAATTCATCCATGACGACGGCGCCGGCGTCGGATTCGCGGCCGCGACGAAGCGCGATATTGGCCAATACCTCGGCGGTGCAGCAGATGATCGGGGCGCCCGGGTTGACGCTCGCGTCGCCGGTGAGCATCCCGACGCTTTCGGCACCGAATGTGACGCACAGCGCGAAGAACTTCTCCGAGACGAGGGCTTTGATGGGCGCCGAGTAGAAGCTGCGCTCGCCGCGAGCCAGGGCCGCGAAATGCACCCCCACGGCCACCAGGCTCTTCCCGGAGCCGGTAGGGGTCGAGAGGATCACGTTCGACCCGGCCAGCACCTCGAGCAGCGCCTCCTCCTGCGCGGAGTAGAGCGTCATACCCTGCTCTCCCACCCAGTCGGTAAAGGCATCCAGGAGGGCATCGGGAGTCGGGTCAGCGGGGATCCGGTCGGCGAGGGTCCCCCACGGCGTCATGGGTGGTGTCAGCTGCTCAGTCATCGGCACTGTCCATGGTGCCTGCGATGCTGTCGTTGTGGACCTCAGCGAACCGGATGCCGCGCGGGCGACCGCGGGCTACCGGCGGTCCACCGGATCCAAGCCCGGCGAGCCAGGTGCTGCTCGAGCGCGTCACCGCCGACCTCGCCGCCAACGGGCCTGTGGACTTCTCGCTGCGGCGCGCAGCGCGGGCGGCGGGCACCACCCTCGTATCCAGGCCGGACTACGCGACCGCCGCCGGGAGCTAGGGCCGGACCGTTAGCGCATTCGGCGGCGGCCCCGGACTCGTCCCTGGCTGCTGGACGAGCGCCGCGCCGTACCAGATCTCGCCGGCGGGTGACAGGTGCACGCCGTCGGAAAGCCGGACGTCGACCAATGGTCCGTTCGGGTAGGCGGGCCGCTGGCGCGTGTAGACGTGACCCGGCGTGAGCCAATCGTCGGCGGCGGTGTCGATCGTCATGTGCAACTCAGCGCCGACCCGCTTGTACATGGCAACGAGAGCCGGGTTGCCGTTGAACGGAAACCACCCTTGGGGAAGGTTGTGCATCGCGGGCGGGATCACGATCGTGATGGGCACGGATGCGAAGATTGACCGCATTTCGCGTAACGAATGCTCATACAACGCGACCGTGCCGGCCACAGCTTGCGTGCGAAACACGTCGTTGGCGCACGACGCGGTATTTCCGGTGAACGCGAGCACGACCCGCGTCGGATGCAGCGCGAGATGATCGAAGGAGGCCTGGTTGATCCAGTCACACATGGCCGTGCCCGCCCTGGCCCGGAAGATCAGCGCCTCATGGGGATTGGGAGCCAGGAGGCGAGCTGCACCTTCGGATTGCACGGTGAGGCTGTCGCCGTAGATCACCACGTTCGGCCGGGAGTTACTCGCGGTCAGCCAGTGCGCCAACAGCACGAAGGACACGATAAGAAACGCGATCGCGAGCGACCATGAGCGCAAGCTGCGCAGGCCGCGAACGACGGCGCGCTCCATGAGCAGTCCCATCACTGAGCGAGTGGCGAAATTGCACAAGGTTGGCTGGGGATGATCACTGAACCCGGCGTGTCCGCGCGACTCGCCGTGCCACGAATCAGACCTTGAGAAATTTCAATCAGACAGGCTTGCGCTTGACGAAGGGGCGCGGCGCGGCCGGCGGTTGCCCCGTCGCCGCGGAAATGGTGTCCACGGCAACGTCGCGCAGCTTACGGTTGAGGTGTTGCGAAGTTTCGCGCAGGATGTCGAACGCCTCGATCGCGTCACACCGGCGCTGCCCCATGAGTATGCCGATCGCCTGATCGATCAGCGCCCGTGACGCCAACGCATGCCGCAACTGCGTCTCGACCGTCATTTGCTCCGTCTGGCGAAGCACCAGCGTCAACGCCGACATCGCCTGCCGGGCGAAGGCCCATGCGATGAGGATCTGATCGGGTGTGAACGCCCCCGGCTCGGTCTGGTAGAGGTTCAGCGCCCCGACGCTTCGACCCTGGGTCACCAGCGGGAGCGACAGCGAGCTTCGGATGCCTGCGACGAGTGCCCGGTCACGGTAGTCGGGCCATCGAGTGTCCTCGGCGAGGTCGGTGATGGTGACCGTCTCGCTGGCCAGCATCGCCGTCAGGCACGGGCCCTGGCCGGTGCCATATTGGATCTCATCGACGTGACGGGCCAGGTCGCTGCTGCTGGCGACGCTAGTCACTTCCTTGTCCCGCCGCATCGTCACGCCGCAGGCCGCAGCCGGAACGACCGCGGCCGCGAGTTGCGCCATCTGCTGCATGAACTCGGCGACCTGCGGTCCTTCGAGAAGCAGATTTTGCAGCTCGGTATAGGCCGCCGCGAGGCCGATTTGACCGTCCTCCTGGAGTGAGGTCAACGCGACCACGGCGGGCTCCCAACAGGGACCTCAAAGCTCCCAGATGTCGTTCGCCCAAGGCGGCACCGCCATGACCGGCGGCACGCGATATGCCCAGGTTCTTAAGAGCGTACGCCGGTGCTCAGCTGGCAGCCCAGATCTGCCGCTCATCGGCACGCGGGTCGCTGACCACGCCCGACTCCTTGTTGAACGTCATCACGGGCCGGGTCGAGCTCTCATACGGCTGCCAGCCCGGGTTGCCCGTCTTGGCGAACGCGACCCAGGCGCCGTGGACGGCGGCGGCCACCGCCTTCGATGGATCCGGGCCCTCGATCGGCGAGTGGCCGAGATTGTCGAACAGGAAACCGAGGTCGAGCCCGTGCGCCGCGCCGAGGCCGGGAATCGGCGAGGCCCACCCGAATTCGTAAAGGAACGTGGCCGCACCCCCGCGTGAGTCAGCGATGCGCAGCGCCGGGATGCGAAAGAGCGCGTCGCTCATCGCCGCGCCGAGCACCGCCGAGGGCACCTCGCACCGCTTCTCGTAGACCTCGTACGCATCGGAAACGGCGCCGTTGTAGGCCAGATACTTGCGCGCCCGGTCGGCTGTCGAGGCGTCACCGGGGCCACCGGAGGCGACGAGTGCGAGCATCTCGTCGGCGGTCCAGCCGAGCAGCAGGTCGACGCCGCTCGCGGCTCCGTCGACAACGAGATCGACCGGCCGGCGCGCCAGGAGCGCACCGTCATGGCAGGTGGTGAACGGCATACCGGCAGCCACCGTCGAGGCACCCCAGTGGTCCGGATCCGGCTTCGCCGCCATCGCCAGGAAGGCCAATTTGGCGAGGTTGGCCAGCGTCTGCGGGTCGACCTCGCGAAACGCCGCGGCGGTCGGCTCGGCGCCTGCGCCGCGGGCGATCTCGGCGGTCACGAGGGCCGCGTCGGCGGGATCGAGCGACGCCGTCAACGCGGCACTGGAGACGGCCGCCCGCTGAAACGTTCCGGGATCGAGCGCGAGCAGCGCCAGTACGAGTCCGGCGCCGGCGGACTCGCCGAACACCGTGACCTTGCCCGGGTCACCGCCGAACGCGGCGATGTTGTCGCGAACCCACTCGAGTGCCAGCAGGATGTCGAGCACCCCGCGGTTAGAGGGGGCGTCCGGCACGACCGAAAATCCTTCAACGCCGAGCCGGTAGTTCATCGAGACGAAAACGACTCCGTCGCGCGCGAAGTGGGAGCCGTCATAAAGCGGCTGCGCAGAGCTTCCCGCGAGGTAGGCGCCGCCGTGGATCCAGACCATGACGGCAAGCCCGGATCCCGTGGGATCCGGGGTCCACACGTTGAGGTTCAAGCAGTCGTCGCCGGGGATCTGGCCGTCCTCGAGGAAGTCCAGCTGGCTCTGGGAATGCTCGGCGTCCGGCTTGGGTGCGGTCGGGCCGAAAGCGGTCGCATCGCGTACCCCATCCCAGCTCTGCGCCGGCTGAGGCGGCGCGAAGCGCAGCTCACCGAAGGGTGGCCGGCCGTACGGAATGCCGAGAAAGCGGGTCAGCTGATCCTCGCCGGTGAGTCCGCGTACGGCTCCGGCTTTGGTCGAGGCGATGACGTCGGTCACGACTGAACCCTTTCGCGCTGGGATGCACGCCCGGGGAAAGGGATGCCGTGTCATCGAAGCAGGCGGCCGCTCCCGAGCGGGTTCCGGGGGTATTCGCTCGGGAGCAGCCGGATGGGGGGATGGCGAAGCGGACCCCGTCGGCTACGGGCTAGCCCCGCTGCGTCCCGCCGTAACCGCCGATCCGGCCGGCGCCGCCGGTGCTGCCCATGGCCGGGCCGCCCTTGCCCATGCCGGTTTCGGTGCCGGTGACATTCAGGTTCTTGTCGAACTTCACGGTCACCTCAGTGCCGTCGGCCTTCGTCATGTGGGCCTCGTACGCCGCATCGCCGGAATCGGTCTCTACGCGGTAGACGGTTCCGCCCGGTACCGCTGCCAGCGCCTGCTTTGTGAGGGTCGCGGTGAGCGAAGCGGAGACCGCCTTCTCGTCGCTGCGGACCGGGGTTGACGAGTGCTTGTTGGCCGGCGGGGTGGCAGCTGTCGAAGTGCCGATCGAGGTGCTGGTTGCGGTGGGATTGCTCGTCGCCGCGGACGCTCCCAGCGTGCCCGCGAGGACGCCGCCGGCGATGACACCGGCGGCCAGCAGCCCGACGCCCGCCATCCGGCGTTTGCGACGGGGGGCCGCTTCGAAGTTCGTATCTTGGGACATGATTCGCTCCTGTTCGTCGGGACACACCACCGTGTCCGCCAACAGCAACGTTGCCGACGGGCGCTAGGAAGGCACCGTCAAGCGGTCAGCAACCGGCTGTCAAAGCGGCCGGACGCAGATCAGTCCCGCGCGAGGTCGACAATCTGACGCAGCAGCGCCGGGTCCTTGGTGCCGACGAGCAGGGTCGTCACCGGGCTCTTGCGCCACTCGTCGAGCCGCTCTTTGATGCGGGCCGGCGGACCGATCAGCGAGATCTCGTCGGCGAAAGCGTCCGGCACGGCGGCGATGGCCGCTTCCCGATCGCCGGCGAAGAAGAGTTCCTGCACGTGCAGCGCCTCTTCCTCATAACCCATCCGCTGCATGAGTTTCGTGTGGTAATTCTGCCCCTTCGCGCCCATTCCGCCGATGTAGAAGCCCAGCGCCGCCTTGACGGGAAAGAGGCCGGCCTTGATGGCTTCGGGGCTGTCTTCGGTGATGCTGACATTGACCAGCGCGGGGATTTCGAAGCCGGGCTTCGCTCCGACGAGTTGGTCGGCGTAGACCTCCTGGCGAAAGGGTGAGTAGTAGAGCGGGAGCCAACCGTCAGCGATCTCAGCGGTTTGGGTGACGTTCTTCGGACCCTCGGCACCAAGCACGATCGGCAGGTCGGCCCGGAGCGGATGGGTCATCACGCTCAGCGGCTTGCCGAGCCCGATGCTGCCGGGACCGGTGTACGGCAATTGGTAGAACTCACCGTCGAAGGTGACCTTGTCCTCGCGGCGCAGGATCCGGCGAATGATCTCGACGTATTCGCGGGTACGGGCAAGCGGGCGCGCGCTCGGCTGGCCGTACCAACCCTCCACGACCTGTGGGCCCGACGCCCCGAGGCCCAGGATGAAACGCCCGCCGGACAGATGGTCGACGGTGATGGCCGCCATGGCCGTAGCACTGGGGGTACGAGCCGCCATTTGAACGATGCCGGTGCCAACCCGAACGCGCTTGGTGTGGGCCGCGACCCAAGCCGCATACGTAAACGCGTCATTGCCCCACGACTCCGCCACCCACACCGAGTCCAGACCGAGGTCATCGACCGCAGCGAGCGTGTCCGGGAGATCTGCGGGTGGGGTGCGACCCCAATAGCCAAGCTGGACTCCGACTTTCACAGCGCGATCCTGGCACAGGCCGGACAGGGCGGCGCTCAGCGGGCTGCGGCAACCCCGAGAGCGCCCGGCACCCGGCCGATCGCGTCGCGCATGATCCGCGTCATCACGTCGACCCCGGCGGTATTCGGATGAACGTGGTCACCGATGTCGTAGGCGCCGCGCAACACGTGAGTCTGCGGGTCGGTCAGGCCGGCGTCGAGGTCGGCGACGATCGGGTACGCGCGTAGCCCCGCATTAAGCAGCTGCCGCTGGTGTTCGGCCGCTGCGGGCAGGTCGTCGCCGCGTCCCGGGACCGTCGCCACGATCAGCGTCTCGTGGGCCTTGGCGACCAGGATCGCGATCAGCCGGTACTGCGCGAGGATCGCCTGCGCGCTTGCTCCGGCCTTGACGTCGTTGCTACCCATCTCGACGACAACCGCCGACACTCCGGCGGGCGCCATCACGTCGGAGGCGACGCGCGAGGGTAACTGCCCAAGCGGGGCCCGGCCGGTGATCTGGTCGCCGGCGACACCGAAGTTCAGCGCGACGAGCCGGCCTTGGATCCGGGCCTGCAGCAGGTCGGTCCAGCGGGCCTCGGTGTCGACCGGGAGGAAGAGCCCATCCGTCAGCGAGTCGCCGTAGACCGCAACGGTCGGCACCGGCGCCTTGGGAAGCACCCGGACCTCATCCAGCCAGCGGTCCTCGCTTCGCTGGCTGAAGCTCGCACCCGAGGCCTGGGTCGACGTGTCGCCGCCCCCCACCGTCGTGCAGCCGCTTGACTGGGGGCTCCAGAAGTGCCACGGAGCCGAGACGCCGGCTCCGACCGCGAGGCTCAGCGTAAGGTCCTGCCCCCGATGGACCGGCATCGGGATCGGGTCGGTCAACACCTCGGCGCCGGCGGCGAGGGTCACAACCGCCCGTCCGCCCACGGTCACCGCACGCCGGCTGGCCGGATCGACGTCCAGACCCTGGGTGCGTACAGCAGCTACGAGGTGTGTGAAGGTGACGGGCGAGGTGGCCGGGTAGTTGACGAGGCGGAAGCGCACCTGCGAGCCATCGAGGCCCACGCGCGCCACCAGACGGCAGGTCAGGTCGCTGCCTTGGATCTCACCGGGGTGGGCGAGGCTCAGCGCCCATCCCGTACGCCAGGGCGACACGGCCGCCAATACCGCCTTCGCCGAGGCTTTCGCGGGCGCTGCCGCGGCGGGCGCTGCCGCGGCGGGCGCCCCCCGGCCCGGGTACAGCCCGGTGGCCCAGGCTCCGCCGCCGCCGATGGCCAGCAGGGCGAGGACACACGTGAGGGCGACCCGACGCAGCGGCCCTGCGCGTCGCGCTGCACGGTGTGAGGCCGCCATGCCTATTCATTCGGCGGTCCCGACTGGCGCATGAGGTAACGCGCATCCCCCACAGTGCACGACTTCGGTACCGGTTGGCCCCCCTGGACCATCTCCCCGCAAAAGCGGGCAGATCAGACCTCGACCGAGATCTCGCTCAGCAGCTGCGACAGCGGCGCGGGACGGCCGAGGAGATAGCCCTGACCGAGGCCGCAGCCGTACTCGCGCAGCCGCATCAGCTGCTCCTCGTTCTCCACACCTTCAGCCACGACCCGCAGTCCGAGCCCTGAGGCGAGGTGCACGGTCGAGCGCACGATGGCGGCGTCGCCGGTGTCAGCCGCGATCCCCTGGACGAAACGCCGATCCACCTTGATCTCGTTCACCGCGAAGCGCTGCAGGAACGACAGCGACGAGAAGCCGGTGCCGAAGTCGTCGACCGACAGTTGCACACCGCGGGCGCGCAGCCCGCTCAACACCTGCTCGACGACTTCCAGCTCGCTCACGATGACGGTCTCAGTGATCTCCAGGATCAGCTGGGACGGCGGCAGCGAGTAGCGATCGAGGATCTCCATGACGTCTTCGATGAGCCGGGCATCCATGAGGTTGCGCGCGGAAAGGTTGACCGCCATGGTCGGCGGCGCGTCGGGGTGGCGCTGTGCGAGGCCGGCCGCGGCGGCGCACGCCATGTCGAGTACGCGCAGGGTGAAGTCGCGTACCAGCGGCGACTGCTCGACGACCGGGATGATGTGGGTGGGCCACAGCAACCCCCGCCGCGGATGCTGCCAGCGCACCAGCGCTTCATAGCCGACGGTCACGCCCGTATCGAGGGTTAGCTTCGGCTGGTAGTAGAGGACCAGCTGGCACTCATCGACCGCGCTCTGCAGCTCCGTCAGGACGATGAGCCGCTCGGCGCTGCCGCGGTCACGCTCGCCGCGATAGCGGGCGGCCGAGCCGGGCCGCACCTTGGCCTCGTACATGGCCATGTCGGCGTTGCGCAGTAGCCCCTCGACGTGGTCGGAGTCGGTCGGGCAGACCGCCACCCCGATACTGCCGCCGACCGACACCCGCAGCCCCTCCAGCAGGAAGGGCTCGCGGAGCGCGCCGAGCAGGGAGTCCGCGACCGCATCGACATCTGCGGGAGTCGCAATACCGGTGAGCAGCACGCCGAACTCATCGCCGCCGAGGCGCGCGACGAGGTCCTCGCGACGGACCTGATCGGTCAGCCGACCCGCCACCTGCTGCAGCAGTACATCGCCGGCGGCGTGACCGAGCGTGTCGTTGACCTGCTTGAAGCGGTCGAGATCAAGCAGCAGGAGGGCGACGAGCTGGTCCTCGGCGCGCTGCCCGAGCGCGGCCGCGCAACGGCGGAGCAGCAGTGTGCGGTTGCCCAGACCGGTGAGCCCGTCGTGGGTGGCCTCGTGGACCTGCCGCGAGAGTAGCCGTGCATTGATCAGATGACTGCACACCGCGTCGGCGAAAGCGGTGAAGAGGTGGCGCTCACGCTCGCTCAGCGTCTCGCCGATCGGCAACGCGATGTCCAGCATGCCGAGCATGCCTTCGCGCACCTTGAGCAGCTCGCGGGCGCCGCCCATCAGCTCGGTCGGCGAGCTGCGCAAGACATGCGACGCCTCGCCAAGTTCGCGGCGCCAGCACATCCAGCCGCCGGACAGCTCGCTGACCAAGCCATCGGTCCGGGGGGACCATTCCACGGATTCGTCACGCAGCCAGAGCGTGGCACCAGTGGTACGGAACATCCGCTCGGCCCACGCCAGCGCCGCGCGCACGACCAACTCCTCGTCGCCGCGGTTGAGATCGCCATTCGCGGCGTCGAGCATGCGCCACGCGTCACGGTCCTGCTGCACCCGCTGATAGCCGGTGTAAATGATGTGCAGCGCCACGATGACCGGCGGCAGCACGATCAGGCTGCGCGGGCTCCACCAGGCAAGCCAGACGACGGCTGCGGCGAACACGACATTTCCGAGGGTCGTGAGCATCCGGATGCCAAGACCGCTGCGCATCGCCTGGCGCCAGCCGCTACCCGTCGACGCCGCCACCACTGCCGACACGGCAACGCCGGTGAATTGCGAGAACGCCAGCCCGGACACGGCGAGCAACGCGAGATGCTGCGGCTCGGCCAGCTTCTCGAGGTTGCCCGCCCACGGCCAGACGCACAGCGCGACGATTCCCGTCGCGGCCGTGAAGTCGAAGACGTTGAACACGGCCTTCAGCAGCGGCTTGCGCGCCAACGCGTAAGCGACCACCTGGCCGGCGAAACTGCCGAGGATGAGCCAGGGCGCGTGTACCAGCCCGCAGCTGGCGAGAACGGCAGCCTCACCCCAGCCGATCGAGAGCCGCTCGCCGCGATGCCAGAACGGCAGCTTCAGCAATTCGCTGAGCACCACCAGCAGCGCCACGACGCCCAAACGCCAGGCAGCAGGGGCGGCGCCGCGGTTCCAGAGCGCGATCAGGAGCACAAGAGCACCGAGCGCGACTGTGATAGCAACGCACAACAAAGTGCGCCGTCGCGCATCAAAGCTGACGGACTTGCTCACCGGCCGCTGAGTCCTGACTTAGTCGTCGACTTGATACCAGCCTTATTGCAGCACAGTATTACCGACTTCGGGCGTCTCGGAGCATAGCCGCTCGGGTGAATCGTGGGAGCTTAGCCCCAGGTCACGTGACGCATGTGGATTCCCTTCTCTGAAAACCCGGTCAGGACTGACTCGTGGCGCGCCGGCCGCGGCCCGTCGCGCTCAAGGGGACCGACCGCGACGCCAATTGCCGCTGCGCGCCGGCACACTCGGCGGACACCGCCGGGACGGAACTAGCTGAATCCGTTGCGGGTAACCCAAATGGGTTAACCGCCGGAAGCTCATTCCCAGGACCAGTGGCTCACGTTCAGCTCCCACAAATAGAGGTCAGATGGTCACTCATTGTAACCATCTGGCGTACACTTGAATTCAACTCTCCCATCACAGGAATAGCAAGGCAAATCACTCTGGGTTAACTCTGCAGGCCAAACGCATATAGGGGCTCGGCGCTGACCTGCCAACGCAAGACCCGCCTGGCGTCTTCGATCACATAGAGTGACGGCCATGGCCAGCCGGCCTGGCCGCTCCGGAGGTCAATCCACGCCCGAAGCGGTCCCGGCGGCGACCGCCCGTCGCACTACCGCAAAAGTTGGCACGCGACGAGTCCGGCCAAATGCTCGCCACACCGCGGCCGCTGCGGCAATCTGACGGAACACCTATGCCGACGGCAAGGCTCGACCGAGGGGATCCGGGAAACCGAATGTCAAACAACCCGCCGCCGTACCCACCGCAGGGTGGCGGCCAGCCGCCATATGGTCCGCCCCCGGGTCAGGGCCCGGGGCAACCCGGCCAACCCGGCCAGTACCCGCAGGGCCCGCCCGGATATCCGCAGGGGCCGGGCGGCGGATACCCGCAGGGCGCCGGCGGCTACGGGCAGGCGCCCGGCGGCTACGGGCAGCCGGCGTACGGCACCCCCTACGGTTCGCCGGGCTACGGCGTCCCTCCGGGCGCTCCGTCCAAGCGCTGGTATCAGCGGTGGTGGGTCTGGCTCGTCATTGTCATCGCGGCGCTGGTCCTGCTGGTCGTCATCGTCGCGCTCGTCAACGGCAACAAGTACGCCCTCGAGTCGAAGATCAAAGAGGTGTTGAAGAACAACGGCAGCAGCGTCTCGAATGTGCACTGCCCCAATGACATCAACACCGGCCAGGGCCACAGCTACGACTGCACGGCGACGGTGAACGGGCAGGACAGGACGCTGCACGTCACGTTCGTCACCGACAAGCATTTCGTCATCACCTGAGCGCGACTGGCGCGTGGCGGGCGGGCCTGCGACAGGTCCGATTCCGCCACGCGCCAGGATGTCGAGGTGACCACCACCGAGATATCCCCGGGGACCTCCCCGAACCGGCCCGCAGCCGCCCGCCGCCTCGCGATCGACGTCCTGCTTCCGCTGGACCGGACGCAGACCCTGGCCGATGCCCCGCGGCGGGCCCGCGAGACTGCGGCGACCGGCGTCGACGGCCTTTTCACGTTCGAGGGTCAGCACGATGTCTTCTTCCCGCTGGTCGCGGCCTGCGCAAGCGGCCCACTAGACGTCGACCTGATGACCAACGTCGCGATCGCGTTTCCGCGCAGCCCCATGCATCTGGCGTATGCCGCCTATGACCTGCAGGCGCTCTCCGGCGGGCGCTTTCGGCTCGGGCTCGGATCGCAGGTCAAGCCGGCGATCCAGCGCCGCTACGGCAGCCGGTGGGAAAGGCCGGTCGCCCAGATGCGCGAGTGCGTCCTGGCCACCAAGGCGATCCTCGAACACTGGGAGGGCAACGGCCCGCTGGAATTTCGCGGTGAGTACACCACCCATACGTTGATGACCCCGAACTTCAATCCCGGGCCCAACCCGTTCGGCGTCCCCAAGATCCACGTCGGGGCGCTCGGCCCGAAGATGACCGAGATGACGGCGGAGGTCGCCGACGGGATCCTGGTCATGCCGTTCAACAGCGCCCGCCACTTCGCCGAACGCACCTTGCCGGCGATGGACCGCGGCCTGGCCACGGCGGGGCGCACGCGGGACGACCTCGAGATCGTTGTCGAGGCGATCATGGCCGTCGGCGAGACGGACGAGCAGGTCGAAGCGGCGAGCAGGGGCGTACGCGGGCTGCTGTCCTTCTACGGCTCGACCCCGTCCTACCGTCCCGTGCTCGACGTCGAGGGCTGGGGCGACGTTCAACCGGAGCTCAACGCCATGTCCAAGCGCGGCGAGTGGACCGCCATGTCGGGCCTGATCACGGACGAGATGGTCGACACGATCGCCGTCCGCGGACGTCCTGACGAGTGTGCTCGGGAGCTGGTGCGGCGCTTCGGCAGCGCGGCCGATCGCGTCTGCCTCTACTTCCCCGGCTATGAGATGAGTGACGAGCGTCTCGCCCGTCTCGTATCGGCAATCGGGGAGGCGGTCGGTTAACCTCAGTCAAGCGGAACGTTGGTTCCGCTTGCGACTTTGAGGGGACAGCAACGCCCATGGGTGCGACCAAGCGAACGTCGTATCAAGTGACGTTCCTGGTGCTCATCAGCGGGGTCATGGCATACGCGCTGCTGCAGTCGCTCGTCATTCCGGCCCTGCCGACGATCCAGCACGATCTGCACACCACGCAGACCGCAACCACCTGGCTGATCACCGGGTACCTGCTGTCCGCCTCTGTCTGCACCCCGATCCTCGGACGCATCGGCGATGTTTTCGGCAAGGAACGGATGCTCGTGGTGACGCTTGGCGCGCTCGCCGCCGGCACCGCGCTCGCCGCCGTCTCCAATTCGATCGCCTTGCTGATCGTCGCCCGGCTGATCCAGGGCGCCGGAGGCGGCGTGCTGCCGCTCGCGTTCGGGATCATCCGCGATGAGTTCCCACGGGAGAAGGTGGCCGGGGCGATCGGCCTGTCCGCGGCCATGATCGCGGTCGGCAGCGGCCTCGGCATCACGGTCGCGGGTCCGATCGTGTCGCACCTGAACTACCACTGGCTTTTCATCATCCCGCTCATCCTGATCATCCCAGCGGCCATCGCCACTCACGTACTCGTGCCGGAATCGCCGGTGCGGACGGCGGGTGGAGTCAGCGTGCGGGGAGCCCTCCTGCTGTCCGGCTGGCTGGTCGCCCTGCTGCTCGGCATCAGCCAGGGCTCGAACTGGGGCTGGCTCTCGCTGCGCACCGACGCGCTCTTCGTCGCCGCTGCGATCATTGCCGCCATCTGGGTTCGCGTGGAGTCGCGTGCCAAGTCACCGCTCATCGACATGCAGATGATGCGCCAGCCCGCCGTCTGGACGACCAACCTCACCGCGCTGCTGCTCGGGGTGGCCATGTATTCGGTCATGGCCTTCCTGCCGGCGTTCTTCCAGACACCGACCCGGGCCGGCTACGGCTTCGGCGCCAGCATCGTCGACTCCGGAGTCATCATGCTGCCCTCGAGCATCACGATGTTCGTCATCGGGCTCGCCTCCGGTCGGATTGCAGGCCGATACGGATCCAAGCTGCCCGTCGTCGGCGGCTCCGTCATTGCCGCTCTCACGTTCCTGCTCATGGCCGAGGCGCACGGCGCGGCCTGGGAGATGGCGGTCGAAACGGGCCTGATGGGCCTCGGGGTCGGAGCGGCGTTCTCCGCGCTGTCCAACCTCGTCGTCGAATCGGTGCCTGACCACCAGACCGGTGTCGCCAGCGGCATGAACGCCAACATCCGCACCATCGGCGGCTCGATCGGCAGCCAGGTCTGCGGCAGCCTGATCGCCGCGAACGTCGTCGGCAGCGCGCTGCCGAAAGAGTCGGGCTACGTCGCCGCGTTCATCTTCCTGGCCGTCGTCTCGCTGCTCGCGGCGCTTGCCGCGGTGTTCATCCCGAAGCCGACACTCACCGGAAGCCACCACAACCACGGCCACGTCGATGACCCGGAGGCGCTCGCCGACTTCCTCGGCGGCGGCATCCCCGACAAGCACCACCAGGGCGCGCTCGCATGACGGCCGCCGCGCCGCTGCGCCGCGATGCCGCCGCCAATCGTGAGCGCATCCTGGCCGCTGCGATCGACGTCTTCAGCACGTCCGGCGCCGACGCGGGGATCGATGAGATCGCGCGCAAAGCCGGCGTCGGAGTGGGAACCGTGTACCGCCGCTTCCCCACCAAGGAAGCTCTCGTACAAGCCATCACCGCGCAGCTGCTACGCGATCTGCTCGTACTCGCCCGGCGCGC
This sequence comes from Mycobacteriales bacterium, assembly GCA_038245655.1. Lineage (GTDB taxonomy): Bacteria > Actinomycetota > Actinomycetes > Frankiales > Frankiaceae > DATAZK01. The sequence continues at coordinate 44,596 of JBBRSE010000023.1, forward strand.
ACTGGACGTGCCCGCGGCCGAAGGACTGGCGACGTTCCTTGCTGGGGCTGGAGATCTGCAGGCCCGCCACGCCGGATGCCTCTGGCAGCTCTGGTCGAGCGGACCGGAGAGCGACGAGATCCGCGGTGATCTGCGCCAGGGCGTCCAGCGCGTGCTCGTGCGAGGGCGGGAGTGCGGGGCCGTGCGCGACGACCTCACGTACGAAGACGTCGCGATGGTCCTGTGGTCGCTGGCGGGCGTTGTCGAGTCAGTGCGCGACGTTCAACCCGACCTCTGGCGGCGCACGCTCGAGGTCCTGCTGCTGGGCCTGCGTCCCACCGACGCCGCGTTGCAATCGCCCCCGCTGCGGCCCGGCGGCCTCGATGAGGTGTCGCTCCAGACCAGCCACCGGCGCGGCCGGCAGGGCTAGCCGACGCGCTCGAAGACGGCGCTCATCCCCTGCCCGCCACCGATGCACATGGTCTCCAGCCCGTAGCGGGCGCCGCGGCGATCCATCTCACGCAGCAGGGTCGCCAGGATGCGCCCGCCGGTTGCGCCCACCGGGTGGCCGAGCGAGATGCCGGAACCGTTGACATTCGTACGCTCGAAGTCCTGTGGTCCGAAGCCCCACTCACGGGTCACGGCGAGCACCTGTGCGGCGAAGGCCTCGTTGAGCTCGATCAGATCGATGTCGGCGAGCTTGAGGCCGGCGCGGTCCAGGGCCTTGGCGGTCGACGGCACCGGGCCGATGCCCATGGTGCGCGGCGGCACCCCAGCCACCGCCCAGCTCACCAGCCGAGCGAGCGGGCGCAGGCCGTAGCGCTGAGCCTGCTCGGGGGTGGTCACGATGCACACCGCAGCGCCGTCGTTCTGACCGCTCGAATTGCCCGCGGTCACAGTGGATTGGGCATCCTGCTTCGCCATGACCGGCTTCAGTGAGGCGAGCTTCTCGAGGGTGGTGTCAGCGCGCGGATGCTCATCGGTGTCGACGATGGTGTCGCCCTTACGTGAGCTGATCGTCACCGGGATGATCTCCTCCGCGAAGCGACCGTCCTGCTGGGCTGCCACCGCGCGCTGGTGCGACCCGAGAGCCAGCTCGTCCTGCTCGGCGCGGCCGATCGCGTACTCGCGCCGCAGGTTTTCCGCGGTCTCGAGCATCCCGCCGGGAACGGGATAGTTCTCCCCGCCTGCCGTGACCCGGCCGCGGGCCAGCCGGTCGGACAGCATGACCCCGTCGCCCTTGGCACCCCAGCGAATCAGCCCGTAGAACTCTGCCTGCGACATGCTCTCGGCGCCGCCGGCGAGCACCAGGTCGTGAGCACCGGTCTGTACGCACATGGCGGCAAACGTGATGGCTTGCAAGCCTGACCCGCAGCGCCGGTCGAGCTGCAGGCCGCCGACCTCGATGGGCAACCCCGCATCGAGGGCCGCGACGCGGCCGATCGCTGGCGCCTCGCCGTTGGGGTAGCACTGGCCGAAAAGCACGTCGTCGACGGCTTCGCCGGGCAATCCAGTGCGCTCCAGCAGCCCGCGGATCACGGTTGCCGCGAGGGTCGCCGCGGGGACGTCTCGAAAGACGCCGCCGTAGCGACCGACGGGCGTGCGGACCGGCTCGCAGATGACTGCCTCGCGCATGTCAGGCTCCTCCTCAGAAGAGCCCAGACTAAGGGGCGAGCCGGGTCCCGCCCACCGCCACATTGAGGAGAAAAAGTGGACGTCTACGAAGCGCTGTACACGACGCGCGCCATGCGGCGGTTGAAAAGCGACCCCATCCCCGCCGACGTGCAGGCCAAGATCATGGATGCGGCCATCCGGGCGCCCACCGGCGGCAACACCCAGAACTGGCGCTTCCTGCTGGTGGACGACCGCGACCTGATCAACGAGATCGCTCCGATCTACCAGCGCTGTATCTCCCAGCTGTGGAGCCACTACTACAAGGACCGCATCGCCCGCGCCGAAGCCAATCCGGAGAAAGCCGAGAGCGTCGCCGATCTGAAAATGGTGCGTTCGGCGCAGCACCTCGCCGACCACTTCGCCGACGTCCCGCTGCTGCTGTTCGCCTTCGTGGAGGGCGACCCGTCGGGCGGCTCGATCTTTCCCGCCGTGTGGAGCGCGCAACTGGCGGCGCGCGCGGAAGGCGTCGGGACGTCGCTCACGCAGGCGCTCGTCTTCGAGTTGCCCGCCGTGTTGAAGCTGCTCGGGGTTCCCGAAGCGGGGCAATGGCACATGTCCTGCTGCGTGACGTTCGGCTACCCCACCGGCAAGTGGGGCGTCGCCGCCCGCCGGCCCGTCCACGAGGTCGCGTTCCGCAACACCTGGGACGGCCCGTTCGGCTTCGAGATCTCCGAGCCGCTCTGGCCCTGACGCGTTACTGGGACTCCGAACGCTGCGGGTGGCCGATGAAGACGCCCAGCGCCGAGGCCGTAATGACGCCGTCGGCGCGGACCTCACCGGTCGCGAAATGCTTGCGACCTTCGGAATGCGTGTAGCGCGCGTGAACCATGAGCGGCACCTGGAGCGGGGTGGCGCCCTTGTAGCGGATGTCGAGACCGGCCGTCATACCCGCCTTGCCGACGGCAGCGGCGGCGAACCCGACGACCTGGTCGAGGATGGTGGCGACGACGCCTCCGTGAGCGCGCCCGGGCGGTCCGATGTGGGCGCGCGAGAGGACGCAGCGGGCCAGCACCTCGCCGGTCTCATCGGGCGAGGCGTCGTACGCCATCTCACCTGTTGGGGTCAGCCAATGCAGGCGCGGCGCCTGCGGGTTCAACCGCCCGGTCCCGGCCTGCGTGAGGTGTTCAAAACTGCCGTCCGAGTGGCGCACGAGCAGGACCGGATCGGTGCGTACGAGTGCGGCGAGTCGCTCGGTCAGCGCGGCGATCTCGGCGGTGATCGCCGCCCGCTCGGCCGCGGCGACGTCGGTCATGAGCGTCGCCTCCGCCAGGTCGCGTACCGCCTCGACCAGCGTGAACGCCTCGGGCGGGAGCTGATCGGCGGACAGCAGGGAATCGGGCATCGAACGGATCCAGTCTGCTGCGGTGGGCTGGAAACTCACTCGGCTATCACTGCACCTCGTCAGGGACGTCAAAGCGGCTGGTGTACGGGGCAAAACGGATCCGCTCGGCGGCGACGTCGAGGCCGAGTTCGGCGAACGCGTATTCGTGGCTGCCGTGACGGCCGCGGGGACGCGCGCTGACGTACTCCTGCATCTTCTCCCGAGCCGGCCCGGACATCGGCTGCCGCCAGGTGTCGTAGCACGCCTGCGCGGCGCCGATCGGGTCGGCGGAGAGCTCGGCGAAGCTCCCGGAGTGCAAGCGGCCGGGCTCTGCCAGGCGCGGGTCGGGGACCGTCGCGAGGGCATTCAGCGAGCGCGCGTAAAGCTCTGCGTGGTAGCTGCCGATGCCGGCGAGGTCGACGCTATCGCTGTGCACCCAGCGCAGATGGGCCACCAGGCTGCTGACGGAACCGAGCACGGCGAGCGGGTCGCGGTGGGTCACGGCGATACGCGCGTCGGGGTACACGTCGAGCAGCGTCGGCAGCGAGTGCAGATGCACCGGCGATTTCAACACCCACTGCGGCCGCGGAGAACGCCGCTGCAGGAGGGCAAGCACCAGGCGGTGGTAGTCGTACGCGGGACGCATGTCGCAGCCGGCCAGCCAGCGTGTGTAGCTGGGCACCCCGTAGCGCACGACGAACTCCTCCGAGCGGAAGGCGAACGACATCGCCGACAGGCACTCCTTGGGATTGCGCGCGCCGTACTCGTGGATCGCGTCGAGGCCCGGATCGGCGCCGGCGAAGCCACGTAGCTCTGTCTCGGCAAGCGCGACACGCGCCTCCCCGTCGGCCCCCGGAACGGGCGGCGGCACCGGCAGCAGCAGCTCCCAGCCGAGCGGAGCACGTAAACCGGGGTCCGCCGCCAGCAGCGCGTGCAGGACCGTCGTCCCCGTGCGGGGCGCACCGGTGACCACCAGCGGCCGCTCGACCGGCTCGTCGACCGCGCCCGGATCGTCTCGCAGGTACCGGGTCACCTGCAGCCGCACGCGTAGCAATCGCAGCAACTGGCGACGCGCCAGGAAGCGGCCGAGCACGGTCAGGTCGGCCTCGTCCTCCAGTGCGGGCAGCAGGATCTCGAGGGGCTCGCGAAAGTCCGCCCCGAAATCCGCGTCGCCCCCGTCGTCAAGGCCGGCTTCGGCGCGTACCTCAGCGAGCAGCGCGCGCACCGTGAAGGGCAACCGGGCGACGTCGGCGATCGCCGGGACCCCGCCGCCATTCACCAGCTGCACCCAGGCGGGTCGCTCAGCAGGCATCCAGGTCACTGGCCGAACATAGCGATCCGCGCGCCCCGCACCGGACGCGGTGCCGCGCGGCTGACGCACCGTCCTATAGCTTGCTGCGCTGTGATGAATGAGGCGCCCGCGGAGCTGATGGCATGGCGCGAGTTCTGCCAGACCCTCTCCGCCATGGGCGAGCGGTTGCTCGAGCCGGGCCTGCCGGCGGACAACCCGGATATCACCGAGGCCGTCAGGCATCTCGCGACCCAGACGGCCTGCTGGCTCGCCGGCGCGTTCGCGGCCGAGCAGGACCTCGGGATGTACCGGCTCAATGACCTGCTGACGCCGTGGGGCGGCCCCAACGCGGACAACATCTACCACTACGCCCGCGTCGACGACCAGGGCACCTACCGGCTGCACGGCAACCTGCACAGCTGCGAGGAGTTCCTGCTGGCCCTGCGGATCGACAACCTCCACGCGAAGCACAACGGCACGCTGGGCGAAGCGACGGCGACCGAGCTCGGGTTGGGTCCCGACCACGACGTCGACCTGAGCTTTAGCCCCTCCGGTGAGGGCGGCATCGCGATCCCGCCAGGCACGCGGATGATCGCGATCCGCGAGTACTACTACGACTGGCGGCCGCTCGAGCCGGCGACGCTGATGTTCGAGCGGCTGGACGGACCGGCTCCTGGCGGCGGCGTGGTGGGCGCGCTCGACGAGGCGGCCGAGCAGCTGACCCGCTCACTCACGTACTGGAGCGAATACATGCAGACCGCACGCGGGCGCGGTGCAGACAACACTTTCATCGCCCCGCGACGCGAACCCCGCGGCTTGCAGACGATGCACTACAGCTTCTGCTTCTGGTCGCTGCAGCCGGATGAAGCGCTCGTCGTTCGTCTCGCCGAGCCCGTGGCGCGCTACTGGAGCCTGCAGCTCTACCAGCTGGGCTGGTTCGAGTCGCTCGACATCGCAAAGCCGACCAGCCTGAACCAGCGCCAGGCGGTGACGGCTTCCGACGGCATGGTGACGGCGGTCCTTTCCGCGACTGACCCGGGGCTCGCCAACTGGCTGGACACCGACGGCCGCGAAGCAGGATTGCTGACCTTCCGGGGCGCCTGGCTAAGCGCGCCGGCACCGCAAGCGAGTGCCGAGGTCGTGCGGCTCGATCAGCTCGAAGCGGTGTTGGGTGACGCGGCACCGCGGCTGGACGAGGCCGGTCGCGCCGCGCAGATCGACACCCGGCGCGAACACCTGCGCTGGAGGTTTCGTACGTGAGCGTGCTCGGACGCACCCTTCGCGCGGCGGCCAGTCAGTTCGGGGAACGCACGGCGCTGGTCCACAACGGCCGAGAGCTCACGTACGCGGACGTCGACCGGATGACCGACGAGCTCGCCGCCGGCCTTTTCGCGGAAGGGGTACGCGCCGGGCAACTCGTCGCGCTGATGCTGACCGGCGGGATCGAATACGTTCTCGCGTTCACCGCGCTCGCCCGGCTGGACGCCGTGACGACCGGCCTGAACCCGCGCTACACCGCAGCCGAGCGCACCAAAGTCATCGAGCGCGCCGGGCCGGAGCTGATCCTCCTCGAGCCGGGGGCGACCACCGAGATTCCGGCGGGGATCGCCGCCCTGGAATGCCCGATCGGAGCGCCCGCCGCGGACGTCTGGAGTGCGATACGCGTGCCCGGCGCAAAGCCGCCCGCGGGCAGCGACAGCGCCGACCTCGACCTGCCGGAGACGGTCGTCTTCACCTCCGGCACCACCGGGCTGCCGAAGGGCGCGCTGTTCAACGGCCGGCAGATCGCCGCCATCGCCCAGTTCGACACCGGCGGCTTGTGGGGCTCCGGCAGCGCGCAGCTGGTCGCGACGGGCCTGCCGCACATCGGCTTCATGACCAAGCTGGCCGGCTACGTCCAGCTCGGGGCGACGCTGCACATCCTCGATCGCTGGCGGGCGGGCGATGCGCTGCGCGTGCTGGCGACCCAGCACGTCCCCTTCATCGGCGGGGTCGCCGCCCAGATCTCGCTCCTGATGAACCACGCCGACTTCCCCAGCTATGACTGGTCAGCCGTCAAGGGACTCATCGTCGGCGCCGGTCCCAGCCCCGGCGCGCTCGTACGCGAGGCGCGGGAAAGGTTCGGCGCCGGGTACTCGGTGCGTTACTCGTTGACCGAGTCCGGCGGCCTCGGCACCCTCACCGCGTTCGACGCACCGGATTCCGAGACGCTTGGGACCGTGGGCCGCCCTCGTCCGGGGACCGACTTGGAGATCCGAGATCCGGATTCCGACGCGGGCCTCGAGGCCGGCGCCATCGGCCGGGTCTGCATGCGCTCCCCGGCCGTCATGGCGGGCTACTGGCGGGATCCGGAGGGAACCGCTGCGGCGCTCGACAGCGACGGCTGGCTGCGTACCGGCGACCTCGGGTTCATCGGCACCGATGGACTGCTGCGCATCACCGGACGCATCGGAGAGATGTACATCCGCGGCGGTTACAACGTCTTTCCGCTGGAGGTCGAGGCCGTCCTGCTCGAGCATCCGGCAGTCGCTTCGGTGGCGGTCAGCTCGCGCCCGAGTGACGTGATGGGCGAGATCGGCGTGGCGGTCGTCGTACCACGTCCGGGGACGGCGCCGACCTTGGAGGGCCTGCGGGTGTTCGCGGCCGAGCGGCTAGCCGCGTACAAGCTGCCGGAGGCGATCCTGCTGGTCGACGCTCTCCCGCTGACCAGCATGGACAAGCTCGACCGTAAGGCGGTCGCGGCGCTCGCCTTGGAGGGCTGACCCAGCGATCAGCGTGCGGCGCGCTGCCCGATCAGGTCAAGGCTGACGTGAATCCCGCCGGTCAGCTCGGGCGGCGCATCGCAGAGGGCGAGGACGCCCGCGACCATCGACTCCATGGGTTCGAGCTGGTCTTCGGTGAGGTTGACGAGCGCCGCGGCGCCTTCGCTGAGGACGCCGGCGCGCGGCTCCACCGTATTGACGCGAATGCCGTCCCCGGCGAGCTCCGCAGCTAGCGCGCGGGTGAGCTGGTTCAGGGCCGCCTTGCTAGCCCCGTAGATGCCGAGTCGCGAGGTGTCGGGGGTGAAGGACATCTGCCCGGTAGCGCTGGAAAGGTTGACGATCCAGCCCTCCCCCGCAGCCCGCATCCCCGGGATGACGCCCTGGGCGAGGTCCAGCGGAGCGTGGACATTGACCTCGAAGGTGAGCCGCCGGCGGCGCAGCGGATACCCGCTGAGCGGCTGGTAAATCGCGGCGGCCGCATTGTTGACCAGGATCTCGATGGGCCCGCCGAGAGCGAGCTCCGCCGCTGACACGATCGTCTCGCGGTCGGTCTCCGAGGCCAGATCGGCGACGATCGCGGCCACCCGCTGACCGGGCCGGCCCATCGCTTTCATCTGATCCGCCGTAGAGGCCAGGCTGCCGGCGAGGGTCGGGTGCTGCTCGGCGGTCCGGGCGACGATCGCGACGTCGGCGCCATCGGTGGCCAACTGCATAGCGACCGCAGCCCCGATCCCGCGGCTGGCCCCCGTGACGAGTGCACGCCGGCCACGGAAACGCTCACCCGGCATCGTCATCGGGCAACTCCCAGCGCCAGACCGATGATGTCGAGCATCTCGCGCCCCGCCCGCTGGCTGACCACCGCCTCAGTGGCGATGCCGGAGCCGTGGAACGTTCCGGGGTAGCAGTGCAGTTCCACCGGCACGCCCGATTGCAGGAGACGCTGCGCGTATTCGATCCCCTCATCGCGCAAGGGATCGAGCTCCGCCGTCTGTACATACGCCGGCGGCAGCCCCGCCAGATCGGCGGCGCGGGCCGGGGCGGCGTACGGCGACGTCTCCCGTCCCTCATACCCGGTGCCCAGGTAGAGCTCCCACATGCGTTCAGCAGCGGGGCGGTTGAACAGGTGCGTGTCCCGGAACATCCGTGAGGACCAGGTCGTCAGGCGCTCGTCGGCCACCGGGATCTGCAACACCTGCAAGCAGATCGCCGGCCCGCCGCGGTCACGGGCCATCAGCGCCACCGCCGCCGCGAGGGCGCCGCCCGCGCTCCCACCACTGACCGCGATGCGCTGCGGGTCGATGCCGAGTTCGGCGGCATTCGCGTGAGCCCAGAGCAGGGCGGCGTAGCAGTCGTCCACCCCGGCCGGGAAGGGATGCTCCGGGGCCAGCCGGTAGTCCACCGACACGACGACGATGCCGAGGGCAGCAGCGATCCCCAGGTTGGCCGGGTGGTCCATGCGTGCGCTGCCATAGATGAACGCGCCGCCGTGGTAGTCGAGCAGGCAGGGCACCGGACCGGTGGCATCGCGCGGCGCGTAGACGATCACCGGCACGTCGGGAGCGCCATCAGGACCTGGGATCTGCCGCTCCGTGATGGTCAGCGACTCATCATCAGACAAGGGCCCGTCCCCGCCGCCAAGCATCTCTTCGAGCAGCTTGCGTCCGGCGACAATGTCGTCGTCCGCGCCGGCGCCGGCCACGGGCAGGAACGGCACCAGCGCCGCGACGTCGGGATCGAGCCAGCGCTCGCCTGCGGCGGGCAGCGATTCGGCGGGTTTGCGGGAGAGCACCGTCGTGAGGGCGGTGTGGCGGCTCTCCCGGATGCGGGTGGAAAGCGGGCTGTCGGGGGTGAGTCCGTCGAACGCATGGATGACGGCCGGGATGACGTGCAGTTCGGTCGGCACGCCGGCTTCCATCAGGCGCCGCGCGTACTCGATCGCCTCGTCCCGGAGCGGGTCGAACTCACCGGTGGTGATGGCCGTCGGAGGTAGGCCGCTGAGCTGTGCTGCGCGAGCGGGGGCCGCGTAGGGGGATGTGCTGCCGTCAGCGTCAGGCCCGAGGTAGTGGCGCCACATGTGGACAGTGCTGTGCGAGTTCCACAGCGGTTGCTCGACGAGTGCCCGCATGGACGGGGTGGTCATGCGGTCGTCCAATACCGGCCACAGCAGCAGCTGGTACATCGGCTGCACCCCGCCCGCATCGCGAGCCATGAGCGCGACGCCGGCCGCCAGCCCGCCGCCAGCAGACACGCCGGTCACGACAACGCGCTCTGGGTCGACGTCCAGCCCGCTGCCCCCGCCGGTCAGCCATTGGTACACGGCGAAACAGTCGGTGACCGGAGCCGGGTGGGGATGCTCGGGGGCGAGCCGGTATTCGACCGAGACGACTGGACATCCGCTGCCCACGGCGAGCCGCTCGCAGGAAGCGTCGTCCTGATCGATGTTGCCGATGACGAACGCGCCGCCGTGGATGTGCAGGATCACGGGCCCGCCGGGCGCGCAGCCCGCAGGCTCGTATACGCGTACCGGCACGACAGGATCGCCCTGCGCCCCCGGGGCCGTGAGATCGCGGCGCGTGACCCGCTCGTCGGGCAGCGGAGCGAGCCCAGCGGCCACCATCTGCTGGCCCAATTCCGCCAGCCGGGCGCGCAGGGTCGGCGGATCGGCGAAGGCAACGGCCGGGTTCGCCAGATCCGGTGGGAGCAACGAAAGGGCGACTTCGAGATCGGGGTCCACGATGCGTCTGTTGCTCCCTTGGGCTCAGCGGTCTGGGGACGAACCAGAGCGAACGTACGCCGGGTGCTTCCACCACTCGTCAGGTGGCTCCCGAAGCCGCTTTCGTCCGCGCCGCCCGGCTCGCGGATCGCTGCGCCTCCGGTGCGTGGGCGGCGACCACCGCAACCCCCGCAGTGACCGCAGCTACGGACGCCACGACCACCGCGATGGCCGCGGGGCTCGCGTCGAGATGCTCATGCAGCAGGGTCACTCCGAGGGTGACGGCGACGATCGGTTCGGTGATGGTGAGACACGCAAGGGGGGCCGGCAGAGAGCCCGCCTGGTAAGCGTTTTGGGTCAGCAGGAAGCCGGTGATCCCGCACACCGCGACGGTGGCGAGCGGCCATCCGAAGGGGTGGTGCAGGTCGCGAACGATGTCGCTGAGCAGCGGCGAGCAGACCCCGAAGAGCGTCGCGGCGCACAAGGCCAGGGCAACCGAGCGCAGCACCCCGGACGTACGCAAGGTGCCCAGAAACAGCACGGTGACGATCGGCCCGACGGTGGCCAGCAGGACCAGCCCGTCGTGACCGCTGACCTTGACGTTGCCGGCTGCCGGTTGCGCCGCCAGCAGGAACGCTCCGAGGCCCGCACAGCACAGCAGCGCCCCCAGGATCTCAGCGCGGCTGACCTTGCGGTGATCGATCGCCGCCGAGATGGGAATTGCCAGCAGCAGGCCGGTCACAAGCAGCGGCTGCACGACCGACACCGCGCCGAGGCCCAGCGCAACGGCTTGCAATACGAATCCGAACAGGTCGCCGAATGATGCCGACCACCACATCGGTGAGCGCGCCAGATGCAGGAAAATCTTCGGATTGCCGGCGCCGGAGGTCGGCGCCAGCGACGCCACATGGTGCTGACCCACCGCGCCGATCGCGAAGAAGGTCGCCGAGATCAGCGCCACGACCGCCGCGGGAAGCACAGGTGCCACTCTGCCGCAGCCGCCGCGGGTTTCGCCTGAACTCGGCGAACCGCAGGCCCCGGCGACGGTCAGCGCGAACCGCGCCGGCTGCCAGCTCGGGCACCCGCAGACAGCCTGCGTGATAGGTTTTCGGTCGCGCGCCGTTAGCTCAATTGGCAGAGCAGTTGACTCTTAATCAACGGGTTCGGGGTTCAAGTCCCTGACGGCGCACCCTTGTGAGCGCAGCGTTTCGGTCCCATGTGGCCCTCACTTAACGTAGGCGAGATCCAGCAGTCGCAGCATCTCCGCTGACGTCCGGTTCCAGCCCGCCGGTGCCGTTGAACCAGGCACGCTGATCCCGATCTCGACGTGGCAGCCGTAGCTGAGACCGAGCGTGCCGACGTCGGCGATCACCTGGCCGGCGTTGACGTGGCTGCCCACCCGGACGTAATCGCGCTGGACGTGGCCGTAATAGATCATCCGTCCGCGCAACGGTCCGGAATCGACGAGCAGTCGCGTCGCGTAAGGACCGAAGCCGTTCATCACGAAGCCGCCCTCCCCGATGATTCGCCCGGAAGCCGCCGCGAGCAGATGGGTGCCGCAAGGTGCGGTGATGTCGACGCCCTGATCCTGCGACCAGGTCCCGGGCGGGAAGGCGCTGCTTCTCGGCGAGACCGGGAAGACGATCGTCGACGACACGGGAGAGCACCCCACCACGGTGAACGACGTCGCCGCTGCCAGCGCGAGTGGCCAGCGGACGAGTCGAACGAGGGAGCGCAAACGGGCACCGGACACACCAAACATGAAGGCTGCCGTCTCTGACGCCTTCGAGGTGAGCTGTCGGGTTCGGGCTTGGCTGCCCGGCCGGTCACCAATCGTGGTGACCCGGTTTCACCCCAGGGCGCGGCTTGCACCGCGCCCGCGGAAATGTGGGTCCCCCGCTCCTGCCCTCTGACTGGGGACCAGGGTTGGGGCAGGATTCGGCGGCAACCCAGGGCTCCGGCACGTGCCGGAACAAAGGTGACCTTGGCATGAGGTCGGGCCCCGTGCCAAGTACGCATTTGAAGTACCCAGATCATGGCGTTGCCTGGCGTGGCCCTTCCTTTCTTAACTCAACTGGGTTAATCTTCCCGTCGTGAGCGGCGAGACCCAGACCCGGCTGATCGAGACGGCCGAGCGACTCTTTGCCGAGCGCGGGGTCCACGGCGTCTCGCTGCGCGAGATCGGCGCCGAAGCCGGCCAGCGAAATACGGGAGCGGTGCGCTACCACTTCGGCAGCAAAGAGCAGCTGGTCAACGCCGTCTTCGAATACCGCATGGTTCCGATCAACGCGCGTCGCGAAGCCACGCTCGCCGAGCTCGACGCGGCCGGTCGCGGCGACGAATTACGCGGGCTCGTCGGGGCGTTCCTCTACCCGCTCGCGCAGATGCTCGGCGAGCGCGGACGACCAAGCTGGTATCTGCGTTTCTGCATCCACGCGGCTTACCTGGAAGGCACTCCCCCGACCGACCTGAGCGGCCAGCCGTGGACAAGCGGCGTCGCCACCGTCCAAACGCGGCTGCTGCGACTGCTCGCGGCCGCGGGCGTACCCGAGGCATTGCGTGACGAACGCTGGGCGCTCTTCAGCGGCCACCTCACTCACGCCCTTGCCGACCGCGAACTCCTGCTGCAACACGCGCCGCAGCGCGTCCGTACACCCCGTGGCGCCTTCCTCGCCGACCTCGTCGACACCTCCGTCGCCCTGGTCGCGGCACCCGTTTCTGACCAGACCACCCGAGAAATCACCGCACGAGAGTGCCAAGACCGGAGAAGCGCATGACCGACACACTGCCGGCGCCCGAGCAGACCATCCCCGCCCCCCGCGCAGCGCTGGAGATCCGGCCGCTGGCCGGATACATCGGCGCGGAGATTTTCGGAGTCGACCTGCGGTCACCGCTCGAGCCCGAGGTCGTCGCCGAGATCAACACGACCCTCATCAAGTGGAAGGTCGTCTTCTTTCGCGATCAGCACTTGACGCAGGACCAACACATCGCCTTCGGACGCCAGTTCGGCGAGGTCATCCCCGGCCACCCGACTCTTCCGGCAGCGTTCCCGGACCACCCGGAGATCCTGCTGCTGGACAACCAGCAGTTCATCAAGCGCGAGAAAGAGGGCGGGGGGGCGGGAACCGGACCGAGCATCGAGAGCCGCTGGCACACGGACGTGACGTTCGTGCCCAACCCGCCGATGGGTTCCATCCTGCGCGGCATCGTCGTGCCCGCCTATGGCGGCGACACGCAATGGACCAACCTGGTGATCGCGTACGAGCGGCTCTCAGCCCCGCTGCAGCGGCTCTGCGACGAGCTGCACGCCGTGCATCAGAACTTCCTGCCGATCTCGCGCGGCGAGCTGCCCGGCGCGCTGAAGAAGCAATTCCAGTCCCAGGACATGCGCTCCGTACATCCCGTGGTACGCGTGCACCCCGAGTCTGGCGAGAAGGCGCTATTCGTCAACCCGAACTTCACCAGCCACATCGTCGAGCTCTCCCGGGCGGAGGGACATCACCTGCTCGCGATGCTGTACGAGCACATCGCCAGCCCGACCTTCACCTGCCGCTTCCGCTGGGAGGCTGGGAGTATCGCGTTCTGGGACAACCGGGCGACCTGCCACATCGTCCCCACCGACGTGCCGCCGGGGGCTCACCGCTCGATGCAGCGGATCACGGTCGCGGGCGACCTGCCGGTCGGTCCGGACGGTTCGACCTCCTACGCGCTGGCGGGCGAAACCTTCGGCTGAGCCGAGTGCGTGGCGAAATTTCTCAAGGTTCGTTTTGCGCCTCGAAGTTTCGTCGCGACACGCCGAGGAATCCCGCCGACCGGTGCGGACCTTGAGAAATTTCCGTCAGCCTTTCGGCGGCTGACCCGGCCGGTGCATGATCGCCGTCGCCGCCGGATACCAGGGCGGCGGGATCACCTCGCCGACGTCGCTCGGCGGCCGTGACCCGGGCTTACGCCACAGCGGGACCGCTACGCCGGTCAGCAGGTTGAGCGCCCACCCCGCGGCAGCGATCAGCGCTACGGATGCGGCCATCATCAGCAGCTGCTTGTTGGTGGTCAGCAGCCCAAGGCTGACGATCAGCGTGCTCGCCCCGGCGGGAGCGTGAGGGGAGCGGATCAGCCGCAGGACGGTGGCAGTGACGGCCACCGACAACGCGGCGGCGATGACGCGCCGGGCGTCGAGCCCGTGGGTCACGGCCGACGGGAGGGCGCGCAGCCCGAAGGCTTCGAGCGCGGCCAGCCCGACCACGATGCCCACCCAGTGGCCCACGATGACGTTGCGAACGGTGCACTCGGGCGGCAGCGGGCGGGCGAAGAAAAGCATCGCCGTGGGTCCAAGGCTCGGGAAGAGCAGGGTCTGCTTGGCGCCCAGCGCCGCGACGCCCGCGAGCGCTATCAACGCGAGTGTCCCGCCGAACAGCGTGACGGCCGAGGGTAGAGCGCGAATTCCCGACGCGACCGGCGGTTTGGGCGCAGGGGCATCAGGACCGAAGGGGACTACCACGCGCACACCGTGACACAGCGAGTACCGAAAGCGGCCGCAATCAGCCGCGGCGGCTCAGTCCGCGGCTTGGTCGGCGGCTTGGTCGGCGGCTTAGTCGGCGATGGCCAGGCGCCTGGCGAGCGCACCCAGCCGCGGCAGCCGCAGATCACCGAGCGGTGAAATCTTGTTGCCGAGGTGGTTGCTGACGAAGGCCACCGCCAGCTCGGCCTCCGGATCGGCGTAGCCCCCGCTGCCGCCGAGGCCGAAGTGGCCGAACGACTGCGGGGTGCGGGCGCGATCGGCGACGAAGACCTGGTGGTAGCCGAGGCGCCAGTTGGGACGAAATCCCAGCACGTAGTCGCGAGCCCGGGTCTGGATGGTGGTCATCTCGGCGATCGTCTCGGGCTTGAGGAACGGCGCGCCGTCGAGGGTGCCGTCACCGGCCAGCGGGGCGTACATGCGGGCAAGCGCCCTGGCGCTGAAGACGCCGTTCCACCCGGGCATGACGGCGGAATGGACCTCGGGCAGGCGTACGAGAACGTCGAACTTCTCGGGCATCATGGCCTCGGCGAAGCCTTTGGTGACCGAGATCGCGCCAAGCCTGTTGGACACAAATGGCCAGGACAGCCGCAGCGGCAACAGGTGCGGAAACGTGCCAGCGATCCGATGCTGCTGATCCTGCGGAACGTGAAACCACAGGTCCTCGACGCCCAGCGGCTCGGCGACCTCGGTACGCAAGAGCTCGGTGAACGGACGTCCGGCAGCTCGCGCGGCCAGCTCGGCGACGAGCCAGCCGTACGTGACCCCGTGATAGCCCGGATTTGAGAGGCGTTTCGGGTCAGCTTGGTTAGCGGCCAGCCGGGCGACCACCTTGTCGTAATCGAGCAGTCCGAGACCGTCCGGGGCGATGCCCTGCACTCTGTGCAAGCCGGCGCGATGGCTCATGAGCTCGCGGACGGTGATGGCTTCCTTGCCGGCGGCCGCGAACTCGGGCCAGTAGGAGGCAACGGGCGCGTCGTAGTCGATGAAGCCCTGCTCGGCGAGGCGATGGACCAGGGTGCTGGCAACCCCTTTGCCGGTCGAAAACGACAGGGTGACCGTGTCACGCTGCCAGCGCTGCCCCCGGTGGGCGTAACCCGCCCAGATGTCGAGCACGAGCTCGCCCCGGTGGTAGATCGCGAGCGCGCCGCCGCCGTCATTCGGGTGGCGGAACAGCTTCGCGAACTTCAATGCCAGCGGGGCGAAACGCGGCTCAATTAGCCAGCCGTCCATGCCATCACCCTAAGCCAGCGAAATGCCAGGCCATCTCAGCGAAACGCCAATAACCTGATGGCATGAGCCCAGGTACGTCGGTCGCGGCCCTGTGGCGCTACCCGGTCAAATCACTGCAAGGTGAGGCCCTCGATTCAGTACGAGTCGGGACCGAGGGACTGGAAGGCGACCGCCGCTACGCCATCTTCGACCAGACCACCGGCTTCGGCGTCACCGGGCGGCGCCATCCGGAGCTGCTCTTCGCTGTCGCCTCCCTCCGCGCGGACGGCTCCGCCCGGATCACCCTCCCCGACGGGCGTATCAGCACCGGTGACGACGACCTTTCAGACTGGCTGGGACGCTCGGTGACGCTGCGCCGGGCCGACGAGCCGGGCGAGCGTCGGTATGAGAGCCCCGCTGACTTCGAGCATGAGGACGTGAGCAGCTGGGACGCGTTCAACGGCTCCCCGGGTGCGTTTCACGACCTGGCTGCCGCGAGCGTCTCGCTGCTCGCGACCGCCACCATCGGCGACTGGGAGCCACGCCGCTTTCGGGCTAACGTGCTGCTCGACATGGGACGGCAGACGGAAGGAACCCTTGTAGGGCAGCAGGTTTCGCTGGGCGCAGCGCTGCTCGATGTACGCCGCCGGCTGGGACGGTGCGTGTTGTTGACCCGCCCGCAGCCCGGAGGGGTCGAGCGTGATCTCGACGTTTTGCGCACCATCAATCGCGAGCGCGACGGGAAGCTCGCGGTGGGGGCGCTGATACTTCGCGGCGGCACAGTGCGCGTCGGTGACGAGTTACGCACCGCCCCGGCCGGGTGATTTTGGGCGCAGGGGGAAGATTGGTGGCATGGACTACGCACCCCTCGGATCGACCGGCCTGGAAGTCTCCCGCATCTGCCTCGGGTGCATGAGTTACGGCGAACCGGACCGCGGCGGTCCCCACTCCTGGACCCTCAACGAGGAGAGCAGCCGCCCCTACATCCAGCGGGCGCTCGAAGCGGGCATCAACTTCTTCGATACGGCCAACGTCTACTCCGCCGGAAGCAGCGAGGAAATCGTCGGCAAGGCGCTCGCCGACTTTGCGCGCCGCGACGAGATCGTGCTGGCCACGAAGGTGCGCGGCCGGATGCGGCCAGGGCCCAATGGCGGCGGCCTGTCGCGCAAGGCAATCATGCACGAGATCGACGCGAGCTTGACCCGCCTCGGCACGGACTACGTCGACCTGTACCAGATCCATCGCTGGGACCGCCACACCCCGATCGAGGAGACCCTCGAGGCGCTGCACGACATCGTCCGGGCCGGCAAGGCGCGCTACATCGGGGCGTCGTCGATGTATGCGTGGCAGTTCAGCAAGGCGCAGTACCTGGCTGACGCCAACGGCTGGACGCGCTTCGTGAGCATGCAGGACCACTACAACCTGCTGAACCGCGAGGAAGAGCGGGAAATGCTGCCGCTGTGCGCCGATCAGGGGATCGGCGTCATTCCGTGGAGCCCGCTGGCTCGCGGCCGCCTGACCCGCGATCTCGATGCGACGACCGCGCGCAGCGAGACGGATGAGTTCGGACGCTCGCTCTACACCGACGACGATGCGTCCATCATTGAGGCGGTCCGGGTCGTCGCTGACGCCCGCGGCGTCTCGCGCGCGCAGGTGGCGCTCGCCTGGGTGCTGGCCAAGCCGGGCATCACCGCACCGATCATCGGAGCGACCAAGCCGCAGCATCTTGACGACGCCATCGCCGCGATCGACCTCGACCTGACCGCCGACGAGATCGCCGCCTTGGAAAAGCCGTACTCGCCAAGGCCGGTCGTAGGGTTCTGACGCCCGCCGTGGCCAAGCTCGTCGTCGGACCCATGCTGCGCTACCTCGACGCGAATTCCGCAACGATCTGGGTTGAGGTGGACGCGTCTTGCGCCGTGTACGTCTGGGCCCAGGGTGCGCCCGGGGCGAGCGCGCACACCTTTTGCGTGGCCGGGCATCACTACGCGATCGTGATCGTCCGCGGCCTCACGCCCGGGGTCGCGGCCGCGTACTCGGTGGAGCTTGACGACGAGCTGGTCTGGCCGATCGAGGGCAGCGGATGGCCGCCCAGCCTGCTGCGTCCGTACGCGATCGGCCGACCGCTACGGGTCGCTTTCGGCTCCTGCCGGGCGGCGGCGCCGCTGGACGACGAAGAGTGGGGCATCGACGCGCTGCATGCCCTTGCCGAACGGATGCGCCACACGTCGGCCGATGGCTGGCCGGACCTGCTCGCGCTGGTCGGTGACCAGGTCTACGCCGACGACAACCTCTCCCCCGAGACGAAGAAGTACGTCGCCTCGCACCGCGGGCCGGATGAGGGCGCGGGTCATGAGGTGGCCAACGTCGACGAATACACGTTCCTCTACGCCGAATCCTGGTCACCGGAGCCGATCAGGTGGCTGCTCTCGACGCTTCCCAGCGCGATGATCTTCGACGATCACGACATCCGCGACGACTGGAACACCTCTGCACCGTGGCGAAAGAAGATGCGCGCCACATCGTGGTGGCACGAGCGCATCACCAGCGGGCTGCTGACGTACTGGCTGTATCAAGACCTCGGCAACTTATCTCCCGACGAGTTGGACAACGACCCGGTGCTCGCCGAATTGCAGTCCGGTGGGGGCGACGGTGAGGCAATCCTGCGCGAGCTTGCCGAACGCGCGGATGCGGCGGCCGATGGCGCGCCCGGGGTGCGCTGGTCGTACCGGCGCGACTACGGAAGCGTGCGGCTGATCGTGCTGGATTCGCGGTGCAATCGCGTCGTCGACGGCAGGCAACGGCTGATGGTCGGCGATGAGGAATGGTCGTGGTTCGAGCAGCAGTGCACGGGCGGGGTGGATCACCTGCTGATCGTCACGTCGCTTCCGTACCTGCTGCCGCCGGGCGTTCATGGGCTGGAAGCGTTTGACGAGGCCATCGCGGAAGGGCAGTGGGGCCGGCGCGGCGCCCGGCTTGCCGAAAGGGTGCGCCAGGGCGCGGATCTCGAGCATTGGGCGGCCTTTGAGACGTCGTTCCGCCGGATGCGCGACGTGATCGCCGAGGTCGCCGCCGGCCGGAAAGGGACGCCGCCGGCGAGCATCACGTTCCTGTCCGGCGACGTGCATTTCTCCTATCTCGCCGAGGCGACGCTCGATTGCGGCACGTCGTCACCGACCCGGGTGTTGCAGGCAGTTTGCTCACCCCTGCGCAATCCGCTGGATGGGAAGACGCGGGTGGCCGAGCGGATCGCATCAGCGGGCGTTGGGCGGGCTGTTGGCAGCTTTCTCACGAAGCGAGCTCACGCTGCAACGCCGGGGCTTTCGTGGCAGGTGACCCGAGGCCCGGCGTTCGGCAACACGCTCGCTGAACTCACTCTGGACGGCCGAGCGCTGCGCCTGTCGGTCAGTGGCGCCGTCGCCGGCCCAAGCCTGAGTCAATCCTGGAGCGCTTCTTTCGCGCCGCCAACCGCGTAACGAAGCAGGAGGACGTCCGCGGATTCCGCCGCGCTGATGAGCCGTAGCGGCAAGGCTTCGCGCGCTTGCGCCCATCCCGTGATGCGCTTGCCGAGCCCTCCGACAAGCGCCGGCGACACGGTCAGGCAGAGCTCGTCGACCAGCCCGTCAGCGAGCAGCTGACCGTTGAGGGTCGGCCCGCCTTCGCACAGCACGAGGCCGGCCCCTTCGGCGGCGAGCGTCGCCAAGCCAGCGGCGAGGTCCACCTCGTCTTGGCCTGCCACGATGACTTCGGCCACCGAGCGCGCGGCCGCCAGCTGATCGGCCGGGACATTGGCCGGGCAGATGATGTACGGGCGCGACTCGGTG
The DNA here is from genome assembly GCA_038245655.1 of Mycobacteriales bacterium. Classification (GTDB taxonomy): domain Bacteria; phylum Actinomycetota; class Actinomycetes; order Frankiales; family Frankiaceae; genus DATAZK01. The sequence goes on from JBBRSE010000023.1 coordinate 63,888, forward strand.
AAAAGTCTTGCGGACCAGTCCATCCGCATCGACTTGGAGACGAGCGCGATGCGCGGCAGCGGCTGCTGACCGCGGGCTTCGCGCTGGGCGACGAGCTCGGGGGACAGCTTGGCACGGCCGTAGTTCTCGGCGCGGGCGGTGCCGGCGCCCACCAGGATCACGTCAGCAACGCTGCGCAGGAAGAAAAAAACCTCCTTGTCCTGCGAGCCCGACAGGCCGCCCGAAAGCCCCTCGACCGAGATCGCTCCGTCAGCGGACGAGACCATGTTCAGCACGACATAGGGGCGGGAGCCCTCGGCCTGCGGGAGACTCGCGAGGTCGGCGTAGACGTCCGCGACGAGCGCGTCGTCCGCAGCACGCGGCAGCAGCTGTCTCACTCGCTCTGCTTACCAGCCGAAGGCGCTCGGCGCGACCCGCTCCCGGCTGGCTGGGCTCGGTCATGCTGAGGGGTGGCCAGGGCGACCTCGGGGGATGACAGATCTGCCCGGCCGAGTGCAGGTACCTAGTACCGTGACTCGCAAGAGATGTGAGCGGCGTACCCAAGGAGTGTGTGATGCTCCGCGCACGGCTTGCGAGCCTGACGGCGATCGCCATGGTGGCCAGCTCGGCGGTGGCCGTGAGCGCCTGCGGCAGGTGCTAGCCGTACCCCGTCAAGGTCGACCAGGTGGCGCAGGATGCGTCGGCAGCGCTACTGGCATCCGGCGGAGTACACGTGGCCGGTACGCAACTGGGTTCCGGCGCGAAGACGATGGTTGATCTAGACCTTTAGGCCGACGGGGCGCAGGGTTCGCTTAAGCGGCAAGGCGCAACGATCGACCTGATCAGCATTGGCGACGCGACCTACCATCGTCATCCCGCACACCCGCTTGCGCTGGCGACGTGCAGACAGTCAGGCAGGGCGACGACCTCACCGACCTTGACGCTCCAAC